>PLCO01000032.1 GCA_003134815.1 Acidobacteriaceae bacterium
CGCTCCACAATCTCCTGGCCCAGGTAGCAGCCCTTGGCAAAGTGCAGCGCGCGCATCTGTGAAGTTTCCTGCGGCAGATCGCGCTCCACCATGTCGATCCCATATGCGGGAATCGCCTCGGCCACACGAAGCGCCTCGAGCGATGCGCAACCGACGGGCGTAGCTCCACCCGTGCGCAGGCACCCCCATAATTTCGTCAGCCCGGCCGACGGCAGCCAGAACTCGTAGTGCTGCGCCAGCACGCCGTAGCCGCGCCGGATCTTCACGTCCCATCCGTTCCACTCCACGCTGGTTCCCGCCATGGCGCTCGTGATTACCGGTAGGCCCACGCGTTCCAGCACCTCTCCGGCCTGCGGTCCGGTCAGGCCGATTGCCGTCTCCGAGCCGGCTTCTCCCACCTGTTCATCTCCAAGCGGAACCAGCTCCACGTCGTCCATGACGATGAACTTGTTCAGATGCGCCAGCAGCTTTTCAAATTGATCGGCCGCAATCTCCAGCTCCAGCCCGGACTCGCCCGCAAATGGCGTTCCCCGAAGCGGGTCGCTGCTCCGGGAATCCGCGGCAGATGCTTTTCGCCGCTGCGGCGAAACCTCTTCGCCGCCTCGCCACACGGTCAGGTCGCCCTGGATGTGCCCTTGCGCGTTCAATACCAGATTCCAGGCGCCGGTGTTGGGGAACAAATCGTTCACCGTGTTGGTCACCATCCCGCTCAGCCAGCGAAAACGGTCGGCCCCGCGCACGTCCACGCGGCGCATCCAGCCCAGATCGTGAATCGCAGCCCCGGAGACCAGCGCCGCCGTTTCCACCTCCGGCGCGTCCAACTCTCGAGGGGTAAGCACCCCCCGGTAAACAGTTAGCTCGTGTGGTGTGCGCGCGGATTCAAGCATGGCGGCCAGCGCGCTGGCCTGCAGGTTTTGGGCGAGATCGGTCTCGGGCATGGGGAGTTCTTCCGTAGTTCGGCGCAGGTTTTTCTCTCGATACTTGGCGCCAAGCCGCATCCTGATTATAGCCTTGAAGTGAGAAGCTGGAATCGCGGCCCGGGAATCCGGAGTCGCAGTCAATTCCGCCGCGAGGCCCGCGGGGAGACCCATAGGTAAAATTGATGAGAGAGCGGCACAAGAAAACGGTCCAAATCGGGCGATGGGGAGTTTCGGCTCTCCTGCTTTGCCTGGCGGCGTCCGCCACTGCCGCCTGGCCGCAGCAGTCAGCTCCCGCGCCTCAGCCTGCGCCGCCTACCGCTGCCGCAAAGCCTTCCACGGCCAACCAAGGCGCCAGGTTCACGGGCAAGATCACTCCCGAGCAGGCCCAGCAGCTTTTCGCCCTTGTCGACGAGCTCATCAAATTCTCCTCCGATGAGACCGGCCTGCCCGTCAAAAGCACCGTCAAACGAACACTTACCACCCGGACCGCCGTAGAAAGTTATCTCGAAGAAAAATTCAATGAAGACGAGGGCGCCAAGCGCCTGCAGCGCGACGAGGTCGTGCTCAAGAAATTCGGCCTGCTCGACCGCGACTTCGAGCTCAAGCCTTTTCTGCTGGCGCTGTTGAAAGAACAAATCGAAGCCTATTACGACTCAAAAACCAAGACCGTCAACATTCTCGATTGGGTCGATCCCGATGAGCAAAAAACTGTAATGGCTCACGAGCTGACCCACGCTCTGCAGGATCAGCACTCCGACCTGGAGAAGTGGGACGACCAGACGCCCGACGACGTCTCGCACGACGCGGCCGGCGATCAGGATCACCTTGCCCGCGACGAAATGGACACCGCGCGCGATGCCGTCGCGGAGGGCCAAGCCACCGCGGTAATGATCGACTACAACCTAAAGCCGCTTGGCATGAGCCTCGTCAAAGACCCCGAAGTGCTGGACAAGTTTAAGTCGGATACAGGCTCCAACGAGGACTCGCCCGTGATGTCCCGTGCGCCGCTGCTGCTCTCGGAGTCGATGCTCTTTCCTTATCGCGAGGGCCTCAGCTTTGAGCAGGACATATGGATGGACAAAGGCCAGGCGGCAGCCTTTGCCGGCGCGCTCGATCGCCCGCCCACATCGAGCTGGGAGATCATCAACCCGCGCGTGTATGAGCAAAAACAAATCCCGGCCATTCCCCTGCTGCCCAACATTCATCCGCTTGTTGACCCGCTCTACGCGGCCTATGACATTGGCCAGATCGGCGAGCTGGACGTGCACATCATCACCGAACTCTTCGGCGGCGATAACTCTTCGCGCGATCTGACTCCGGCATGGGACGGCGGTCTCTACTGGGCCGGCCAGTTGCGATCCGCGACCACACCCGCGGAGCAGGCCAGCACAAAATCCATCGGCCTCTTTTATCTGTCGGTTTGGAAGAGCGCCGACTCCGCGCAGGTTTTCGCCGGGCTCTACGCGAAGAACCTCGCTCGCAAGTATTCCAGCGTTCAGTTGCAGGCCTCCGCCAGTCTCTCCCCTGCTGCCGATGGCCGATCAGAGCAGCAGGTCTACACCACCGACGAGGGCCCGGTCGTCATCACCACGCGCGGCAAGCTGGTTTTTATTGCGGAAAGCTTCCCGCTGCCGCTGGCGCGCAAGCTCACTACGCTCATCCTCGATGCGCAAGGCGGCGGCGCGCTGCGCATGACGTCCGTTCCGCCGCGCTCTGTTGATCTGGCTTCTTCGCGTCGCCCCGCAGAAATGAGCGTTGCCCCTTCCGGCGAACCTGCAACCCTCTCTGGCGATCTGGTCCACTTCTTCGGCGACTGCGGCGTGATGAAGGCAGCGGTGGACGCCGAACTGAGGGCAGTCGCCAGATAATTCGCACAAGTTCATTCGCAGCGCCCGCGGTTATTTGATTCCGCTCCTCGCTCTTTCGCGGCTCAGAGGAAAATCGGTCCCGATCCGAGCCGTCTCGCCCCAGAATTCGCACTCTCCGCCGCGTTATGATGATGAATTACCGCACGCATCGTCATGTTTTGCCGCGCGCGGACCGCTTCATTCGCGATCGAAGGAGATGTGCACGTGCAAGGCAAGCTCGAACTGATGATGGGGCCCATGCGCAGTAACAAGACAGCCGAGCTACTGCGCCGCGCCGAAATGCGCCGCCAGTACGCCAAGCAGCACGTTCTGGTGCTCAAGCCCAGCGACGACACCAAAGGCGGTCCGGGCGTGGTGGAAAGCCGTAATCCCAACGGCGGCGGCAAAATGAGCGCAATCGAGTTCCGCGCCAGCGACCCGTGGGAGGTGCTCAGCGCAATCCGCGACACCGAGCAGAAGATCGGCAAGCGCGTGGAATGCATCGCCATCGACGAAGGCCAATTTGTCGATCAGCTTTTTCTCTTCGTCAAGCAGCTGCTCGACTCAGGCCACGATGTTCTCGTCGCCGGGCTCGATCTCGACTTCCGCGCCATGCCTTTCGGCGAAATGCTCAACCTCACCTGGCTGGTGAACGCCTACGGCGGCAGCATTACGGAGTGCATGGCCTACTGCAGTTGCGGAGCACGCGCACTTTACTCGCAGCGCCTGATCGATGGCAAGCCCGCGGCCTTCGACAGCCCCATCAAAATGCCCGGCGATTCTTATGAGCCGCGCTGCTCACAGCACTTCATCCTGCCCGGCCGCCAGCGCTAAACCGCGCGAGCCTACGAGCTGCGCGCACGAGTCAGCGTGCACAGCACGAACATGGCCGCAAACGGCTGAATTGAGAGTGGTTTGCTTGGTGCCGGGAGGGGGGGTCGAACCCCCACGACCTTGCGATCGGCGGATTTTGAGTCCGCTGCGTCTGCCAATTCCGCCATCCCGGCCTTGGGTGGGGACCGCTCCCAAAGTATCGCATAGCCTTTATCTGGTTCGCCACATCCGCCGCGCCCGCCGCACCCATCTGAGTTCCGCATAGATCACGCCACAACTTTCATCTGCGTGGCCCGGCCGAAGGCGCCTGCCGCGCCGCAGGTGCTTTCTGTCGCGGCCCGGCTGAAGGCGTCGGCCGCACCGCCCGCCTTTCCACATTTGCTCGGCGGCTCGCGCTCGAACCCCTGTGCGAGAATGAAGGCATCAACGATGACCAGCGCCGCCCCTGCCGTCGTTCCAGCTCCAGTCACAATCACTCCGCAGATGCTTGCTCAACACAGCATCACCGCGGAGGAGTACGAGCGCATTCTCGCGGCGCTTGGCCGCACTCCCTCGCTTACCGAGCTCGGCATCTACAGCGTGATGTGGAGCGAGCATTGTTCCTACAAATCCAGCCGCGTGCACTTGAAGCGCCTGCCGACCAAAAGCGATCGCGTCGTTCAAGGCCCCGGTGAGAACGCGGGCATCATCGACGTGGGCGACGGCTGGGCCTGCGCCTTCAAAATCGAATCGCACAACCACCCCAGCTACATTGAGCCTCATCAGGGTGCGGCCACCGGCGTCGGCGGCATTCTGCGCGACATCTTCACCATGGGCGCGCGTCCGCTCGCCGTAATGGACTCGCTACGCTTCGGGCCGATTGAGCCCGGCGAGGCCGACCGCGAGACCGTCCATAAGAATCACTCCATCCTTGAAGGCGTTGTCAGCGGCGTCGCCGGTTACGGCAACTGCTTCGGCGTGCCCAATCTTGGCGGCGAAACCAAATTCGAGCCGTGCTACTCCGGCAATCCGCTCGTCAACGCTTTCGCCCTGGGCCTCGTGCGCAAAGATGAAATCTTCTACGCCAAGGCCAGCGGCACCGGCAATCCCGTCATTTATGTCGGCGCAAAGACCGGCCGCGACGGCATCCACGGCGCAACCATGGCCAGCGAAGAATTCCACGAGGGCACCGAGGCCAAGCGTCCCAACGTCCAGGTCGGCGACCCGTTCATGGAAAAACTTCTGCTCGAAGCCTGCCTTGAAGCCATGCAGACCGGCGCCATCGTCGGCATTCAGGACATGGGGGCTGCAGGATTGACCTGCTCCACCTGCGAGATGGGCGGGCGCGGCGGCGTCGGCCTAGACGTCGAGCTTGACCGCGTGCCGCAGCGCGAAACCGACATGAGCGCCTACGAGATCATGCTCTCCGAAAGCCAGGAGCGCATGTTGCTGGTCGCCGAAAAAGGCCGCGAAGACGAAGTCCTGCGTGTCTTCGCGAAGTGGGGTCTCGACGCGGTCATCGTTGGCACAGTAGAGCCAGAGCCGCGCCTCCGCATCCGCCACCACGGCGAGCTCGTCGCCGATATTCCCAATCAATCGCTCACCGACGATGCGCCGCTTTATCATCGCCCCATCGGCACATGGAAAGCGCCTGTCCCGCTCGACCCTCCCGCCGGGGCTCTCGAAGAGTTATCCAAAGACCGCGACTACACCGCCGACCTCAAAAAACTTCTCGCCAGTTCGAACGTCTGCTCCAAACGCTGGGTCTATGAGCAATACGACAGCATGGTTCAAACCAACACCGCGATCGGCCCCGGCGGCGAAGCCGGCGTGATGCGGATTAAGGGAACAGGCAAGCCTGGTGACGCCGGCAGCCCAAACAAAGAAATTGGCTTGGCCATGGCCCTCGACGGTAGCGGCCGCTGGGCATATCTCGATCCTAAACTCGGCGCCATGCACGCCGTCGCTGAGGCAGCGCGCAAAGTCGCGATGACCGGCGCAACGCCCGTGGCCGCCACCAACTGCCTCAACTTCGGCAATCCAGAAAAACCCGAAATCATGGCGCAGCTTTCCGCCGCCATCGACGGCATCGCTGAAGCCTGCACCGCGTTGGGCACGCCCATCACCGGCGGCAACGTTTCACTTTACAACGAGACCCGCGGCGAAGGCATTTATCCCACGCCGGTCCTCGGCATCGTCGGCATTCTCGACGACGTAACCAAAGCCGTTCCTGCTCACTTCCAGCGCGAAAAAGACGCCATCGTTCTGCTCTGGCCAATTCCGCGCGACGAAGAGCCGAACCCGAAACTCAAGGTTCCGCTCAATCCTCCGCCTATCAGCCAATATCCGCTGCCCGCGCTCGAGCGCGAACCAAGAGACCGCGAGCAGGCCGATGCGTCCGACGCCGATGTTGCGGCAAATCTTGCCGCCTTCGGCTCCTCCGAATTTTCCAAAGCCGTTCTCGGCAGCCTCTGGGGCACTCCTCCTTCGCTTGACCTCGACGCCGAGGCCAGCCTGCACGACATGCTCGCCATCCTATCGTGGCGCAAGCTCATTCATTCCGCTTGCGACATCTCCGACGGCGGTATCGCGGTAGCTCTCGCACAGGCCGCATTCACAAAAGGCATTGGCGTTACCGTCGAGCAGGACCCATCCCTTCTCGCGCACCCTCTCTTTGGCCTCTTCGCCGAGCCCGCCTCCACCATCATCGTCACCACTGACCAGAAGAATCTCTCCGAGATCGACGCCATCGCCGGCCAGCACAATTACTTCGCCGCCCGCATCGGGACCGCTGGCGGAAGCCGAATCGAAATCTCCGTCGACGGCGAATCGTTCATCTCCGCATCGCTCGCTGAGCTTCGCACCCTCTGGGCCTCCGCCCTGGAAGCCAATCTCCATGGCGAGGTCACCGCATGAGCCGGTTGCTGTTTCAGGGGGTCTGCGGGGAACCCGACCTTTCCGAATCCTTGCGCGCCAACGAACTGATCACTGATCACTGTCCACAGACCCCTCTTCGCGAAGCCGACAAGCTCCACGAAGAATGCGGCGTCGTCGCCATCTACGGCCATCCGCACGCCGCGCGCGAAGCCTATCTTGCGCTCTATGCCCTGCAGCATCGCGGCCAGGAATCCGCAGGCATCGCCACCGCCGACGGCTCGCACCTCGCCAACATCAAGGGCATGGGCCTGGTTTCGGAAATCTTTACCGACGACGTTCTCGAAAAGCTCCCCGGCCATCTGGCCATCGGCCACACGCGCTACTCCACCACCGGCGACTCAGCGCTGCTCAACGCGCAGCCCATCCGCGTCGACTCCACCAAGGGCCTAATCGCCATTGCCCACAATGGCAACCTGGTCCACCTCGGCAATCTCCGCGCCAGCCTCGAGCGCGACGGCGCATATTTCCAGACAACCTCCGACTCAGAAATCATCGTTCAGCTCATCGCCCACTCCCGCGCCGGCTCGCTCGTTGATGCAATCGCCGACTCGCTCTCGCAGGTCGAGGGCGCATTCTCCATCGTCATGATGACCCGCGACCGCATCTTCGCCGCACGCGATCCGCGCGGCTTCCGTCCGCTCTCTATGGGCCGCATGAAAAATCCCGAGGGCGGTGCGGATGTCATCGTCTTTGCCAGCGAATCCTGCGCCTTCGATCTGCTCCGCGCCGAATTTGTTCGCGACATTCTTCCCGGCGAACTCGTCATGGTCTCGCAGGACGGGGTCACCAGCCGCCAGTTCGCAACCGGTCTGCCGCAATCGAGCTGCGTCTTCGAGCATGTCTACTTCGCCCGCCCTGACTCGCGGATCTTCGGCCGCTGGGTGCAGGAGTCGCGCGATCAGATGGGCCGCCAGCTGGCTCGCGAGTCCGGCGTCGCCGCCGACGTCGTTGTTCCCGTGCCCGACTCCGGCGTAACCGCCGCGCTCGGCTACGCGGAAGAAGCAGGCCTGCCGTTCCGCATGGGCCTCATCCGCAACCACTACGTCGGCCGCACGTTTATTGAGCCCGAGCAGCGCGTGCGCGATTTCGGCGTCCGCCTCAAGCTCAACCCCGTACACAATCTGCTCGCCGGCAAGCGCGTCATCCTTATTGACGACTCCATCATCCGCGGGACCACTTCAAGAAAAATCGTCCGCATGGTTCGTGGCGCCGGCGCAACCGAGGTCCATCTCCGCATCAGTTGTCCGCCAACCATTTCGCCCTGCTTTTACGGCGTCGACACGCCGTCAAAAAGCGAGCTCATCGCCGCTAACAACTCTGTCGAAGAGATTCGCCAATATATCGAGGCCGATTCGCTGGCGTACTTGTCGCTTGACGGCCTGCTGGCCTCTGTGGGCGATGAAAAGAAAACCGGCTACTGCACCGCCTGCTACACCGGCAACTACCCCACGCAGTGGGTCGACGTCGAAGACATTCTGCCGGCCGCGGTAGCTCCTTAGCCAGAACTCTCAGCAGCATTTCGCGCGGCTCAACCGCCCGCCCGTCACACCACTTCCTCCGCCAATTCCGCCCCGGCCCCAACCGGCCGCCGCGCCAGGTTTCGCGTCAACAAATACATCGTTCCCGCCGCCAGCAGAGAAGGCAACACCAGTCCCCTCATTCCCACGTCGTAGCTCCCTGTGCGGTCCTTCATCACGCCCATCCAGTTCGGTCCCACGAATCCGGCGAACATCGTGATCGTATTCATCGCCGCAAGGCCTGCTGCCGCCGCGCGCCCGGCCAGAAACTGCATGGGAACGGCATTGGACGGTCCCAGCATCGACATGAACGCGGTGAAACTTGCGGCGAGCGCGACAACCACCAGCCATGGCTCCTTCGCATAGCTCGCCGTCAAAAATCCGGCAGCCATCACCATGCAGGGAACAATGCAGTGCAACGCCCGCTCGCCGCTGCGATCGGAGTGCGCGCTGTTCAGGAGCATTCCCGCCGCGCCTGCCAACCCAATGCACGCCACTAAATACCCCACGTTCGTAACGCTCCAACCCGTCACGCCCTGCAGAATCGCCGGCGCGGAAAAACTGTACGCATAACTGGTGGTGAGCGCGAAAAAGAAGTAGGCACCGATCATCCACACCTTCGGCTCAAGCAGCGCTTGCGCCACTCCGGCGTTATGCCCCAGGTGTGCTTTTTCGCCGTCAGTTTTGAGTTGGCCTTGCAACCACGCCTTCTCATCCGAGGTCAGCCAGGCTGCTTTGGCTGGATTGTCAGGCAGCATTTTCAGAATCACCAGGCTGAATGCCGCCGCCGGCAGTCCCTCCAGGAGAAAGAGCCATTGCCAACCTGAGAGTCCAAATTTCCCACCAAGGCCCAGCAACCAACCGGCCACCGAACCCATCACCACCGAGCTCAGCGGAAGGGAGACGTAAAATCGGCTCACTGCCCGCGCTCTCATCCGCGCCGGAAACCACAACATCAGGTAATAAATCACCCCGGGATAGAATCCCGCCTCCGCCATGCCCAGCAGGAATCGCAGCACGTTGAACTCGAGCGGCGTGCGCACGAATAGCATCGCTGCCGCAAGCAATCCCCAAGTAAACATGATCCGCGCCAGCCAGCGCTTGGCGCCGAATCGCAGCAGCATCAAGTTCGACGGCACCTCGCAAAGTGCATACCCGATGAAGAAAAGTCCCGCGCCAAATCCGTAGACTGACGCGCTGAAGTGCAGGTCCCGGTTCATTTGCAGCGAGGCAAAGCTGATGTTAATGCGGTCCATGTAGGACAGCCCGTAGCCCACCGCAATCACTGGAAGCAGCCGCAGGCTCGCCTTCCGAATTGCCGATTCGCCAATCTGATTCAGGCGCGATTCTTCATCCGTCGGCGCTCCCGGCGTCACATATACCTCGTGCGCGGAACCGGCAGCGGCCATGGGCGCTCACCTCGTGCGAATCTCAGTTTTCGGCAAGAAAAATAGGGGAATGAAGAAAGGGAAACCGTGAGCACAATGTACCACAGGCCGCGCAGGGGTCCACGTACCCCTTCGCAGCAATCGCAACACAGCGCCCGGCCAAACAATCCCAACGATTTATTTCGCGCCAGTGTTTGTTCCAGCCTCTATCGGGTGCAACACGATTGTTACGCCGAATGTTTTGGCGGAGGCATCCACTACTTCTGCCGAATTTGGATAGGTCACTGTCAGTTGGTCAGACCCTTCCCATGCGATAGAGGCTTGACCGGCGGCTACATTCTTTAACTCTAAGATGGGTTCGTATTCATATCCGGGATTGGGATTACTAGTGCTCAGATAAGCGAAATAAAAGTCATACGTGCTACCGCACGAGCGGTGGAAGCTCTTAACCGTATGCTGCCCGTCGGGAGAACTGACCATACGCTGCTCGGTGTCAGGGCTACAGTCTCCATCAGTGAAGTGTCTAAAAGGCCAAGAGATTGCATAGATCGCGAGCCATCCCAACGCCCCGGCAATTGCGAGGCCACCGACAACCTCAAGCGCGATGTGGACCCGGCGCATTCCTTTCAACATGCGGGTCAGGATAGCAAATCTCGGTCCCGATCCCAACAGACAACGGATTAATGGCCAGAAGCAGCATTTGTGATAATCCTGAACTCTCCGCTGCAGTGCATCATGCTAAACAGATACAGCAGCCCGTCGTAGTAGCGCGCCTCGCCGCTCGGAACCGGCATATTCCACAGCGCATCCACAAACGCCTTCGCCTCGGGCCCATCTGCGGCCAGGCTGCCCACCGCCGCGGTTGAAATCGGCCCGGTCGAGTGGTGCTCGGTCAGCGGTTTCCCATCCAGCGTGTACCGGTCCACAATCTTGTCGATGCCCTGGCTTGCAAAAAACTTCTGCACGCGATCGCTCAGCGCAGTCTCGCGCGCGTCCTTGTGCCACCACGAATAGTCCACGCTCCAGTTGCTCACGCTGCGCCACGAGTCGGCCATAAACGGTACCGGAGTTCCGTCGCGCCCCACTACCGGCGATCCGTCAAAGTTGCTCCGGTCCGGCGTCAATCCCGTCTCCGGCCCCGTTACGCGATTGAACAGGTCGCGGCTCACATCCGCCGCCGTTGCCCAAAATGCGCGATCCTCCACCGGCCCCCAACGCGCCCACAATTCGTAGAACGCCGGCAGGTGATAGGAAGCGTCCGTGTTTCCATCCGGCCAGCTGGGCACAAACTTGATCATGTTGTGGGCCTCGTCCACCATCGGCCCAGTGCTTTCCTGTTGCTGCCCGCGCGGAAAACGGAACTGCGGCGGCCACGGCCGCCCCGCCGCCTTCGCCTCAGCCTCCATCCGGTGAGCGTTCGGGCTCGGCCACGGATGATCCGGCTGCACGAACGGCGCGTCTTCTGGGTGAATGCGAAACGGCCCTGTCCCCGTGAGCACGGGATGATGCCTCATACCGCGCAGGATTTTGTCCGCCTCCGCCTGGTAGTTGTAAATCCCCGTTCCATTTCCCCATCGCCGCGCGGCAAAGTAGAGCGCCATCGTGTAGTACTCTTCCCCGTCCGGCGCGGGGCCCGTCGAGCGCGGTGTTCCATCCGTATTCATCGACCACGCAAAGTACCCCACCGACGGATTCTTCGGATCGGTGATCAACATATAGGTATGCGCCCAGTTCCACAGCGCGTCAAACTCGCGCTTCTTGCCGAGCTCAACGCAGATCATCATGCCGTAGCTCATGCCCTCAGTCCGCGCGTCGTTGTTGGCCCAGTCGGTTACGTACGCCAGCGTCCCGTTCTCATTCACTCCGGTCTCAAAGTAGACACGCTCTTCCTGCCCGTCGCCATGGAAGAGCTGCTGGAAAGCCTTTTCGATCTTTGCGTGAGTCTCCGCCGCCGTGTGCCCCTGCTCGGCAAATAAATCGCGATAGTGTCCCGTCTTGTACGCGCCCTCGCCGTCGCCCGGGAATCGCTCGAACTTGCCCAGTGGCGCATTCTCATGCGGCGCAGGCATCATCCATCCCGGCATTGCCGGCGGCGCTGGCGCAGCCGTCGGAGTCTGTCCCGCCGCGGCGGCCGGCGCAGCCGTCGGAGTCTGCCCTGTCGCCGCTGCCGGCGCGCCGCTTCCAGTTGCCGGAGCGCCGTTTCCACCCGCGCTCCCGGCCTGCGCCTGCAAACCGCCGCCCGCCAAAACCAAAACTCCCGCCGCAACAAAACAGCCCCAAATCTTTGCGCAACCCAAAATCCTTGACTTCATAACGATGCCCTTTCGCGCTCCGCATATCCCGCAAACCACTTTACGATCATAAGGCGTCGTCCGCGCCGCAGCTCCCCGCCGACTATGATTCGTCAATAACCCTTGATCTCATGCGGCCCTGGTCCCTACGTCCCTGTACTTCCCGTCACAGGACGTTCACACTCTCGCTGTGATAGCATCCGTCTTTCGAGAAAGACGCGCGTCGCGGACCATGCTTTTCTCCCTCTAAATCCCGCCGGAAGCGCGCCTTCAAGAAGGAGAAGCCCATGAAATCGTATCAGGGAAGTGAGATCCGCAACGTAGCTGTAGTGGGGCATGCGCACTGCGGCAAAACCACGCTCATTGCCGCTCTGCTGCATGCCGCAAAAATGACGCCCACCCAGGGCCGCGTTGAAGACGGCACGGCCGCCACCGCTTACGACGAAGAAGAAGTCGCCCGCCGCATCACCATGCAAAATGCCGTCGCCTTTGCCGAGTGGCAGGGCATCAAGGTCAATCTTGTTGACACGCCCGGCTTCCACATGTTCACCCACGAAGCCCGCGCCGCGCTTTTCCCCGTTGAATCCGCCATCGTCGTTATTAACGCCCAATCCGGCGTCGAGCCTGTTACGGAGCGCGTCTGGCGCTTTGCTGAGGAAGCCAATGTTCCCCGCGTCGTTCTCGTCAATCAAATGGACCATCCAAAGGCCGGTGGCGGCGGCGGACTAAGCGCCCTGATCGACGATCTGCAGAACCGCTGGGGACGCACCTGTGTTCCGGTGCAGTTGCCCATCTCTGACGCGCAGGGCTTTCACGGCGTGGTCGACCTCGTGACCATGCAGGCATACACCTACACGCCCGGCGGCGATGGCCGCGGCAAAGTCTCTGCTGAAATTCCCGCCTCGCTCGCTGCCGATGCCAAGGCGCGCCATGAAGCTCTCGTCGAACTCGTTGCCGAAGGCAAGGACGAGCTGATGGAGGAGTACTTCGAGAAGGGCACTATCCCCGAGGAGCACCTCATCACCGCGCTGCACGAGGCCATTCGCGAAGACCGCATCTTTCCCGTGCTTTTTTCAAGCGGCCTTTCCAACATGGCCCTCGATCATCTTCTCGACTTCATCAAGGCCTACACGCCTGCGCCAACTGAGCGAGAGCCTCTCGCCGGCAAAACTCCCGGCGCAGCTGCCGACGCACCAGCCGTCGTCCGCAAAATCGACGACTCCGGTCCAGCAGGCGCGATCGTCTTCAAAACCATGTCCGACCCCTTCGCCGGCCGCATCAGCTTCTTCAAAGTCATCAGCGGCGTTATCAAAAACGACGCGACGCTTGAGAACTACACGCGCCGCGGCCAGGAGAAACTTTCGCACCTGAGCATCATGCAGGGCCGCAAGCCTGTCGAAGTCACCGAGCTGCACGCAGGCGATCTCGGCGCAGTGGGCAAGCTTCGCGACACGCTTACCGGCGACACGCTTGGGGCAAAAGGCGCCGACTTTCAGGTCGATATGGCCGCGCCTCCCGAGCCCGCCATGACCTACGCCATCGAGCCAAAATCGCGCGCCGACGAGGATAAGCTTGCGCCCGCCATCCACAAGCTCATGGAAGAGGACCTGCTCATTCGCTTTTACCGCGATCCGCAGACCAACGAGTTCCTCATCGCAGGCGCGGGCCAGCCGCACATCGAGGCCATCGTCAACCGCCTCAAAAAGCGCTACCACGCCGAGGTCACGCTCAAAGCTCCCAAGGTTCCCTACCTTGAGACAATACGCGGGCGCGCGGAGGCCCATGGCCGGCACAAAAAGCAGTCCGGCGGTCACGGCCAGTTTGGCGATTGCAAAATCCGCATGGAGCCTCTGCCTCGCGGCGGCGGCTTCGAGTTCGGCAATGAAGTTTTCGGCGGCGCAATTCCGCGCAACTTCATCCCTGCCATTGAAAAGGGCATCGTCGAGACGGCCGCGCGCGGCTATCTCGCCGGCTACCCCGTCGTCGATTTCAAAGTCACCGTCTTTGACGGCTCTTATCACGATGTCGATTCCAACGAGCTGTCGTTCAAGACCGCCGGCCGCCTGGCCTTCAAAAAAGCCATGGAGCAATGCAAGCCCTGCCTGCTTGAGCCGGTTATGAAGGTCGAAATCGAAGCGCCCGACGAGTTCGCCGGAACCCTCATGGGCGACCTCAACGGCCGCCGCGGCCGCGTGGCCGGAATGGAGACCAAGGGCCGCACCACGGTCATCAGCGCCCAGGTCCCAATGGCCGAGATGCTCACCTACGGCACCTTGCTCACCTCCATGACCCAGGGCAAAGGCAGCTATCACATGGAAGTCGACCACTACGACATAGTCCCGCAGTTGGTCGCCGACAAAATCCTCGCCAACGCCAAACGGCCGGTTGACGAAGAGGAAGAGTAGGCACGCGCGGTGCGGCAGCCGCTCGCACAGGGTTAGTGGTCTTCCAAGCCTCAAAGTCGTGACCTAGGCACACTGCAAATTGTCGGGAAACTCGATGATTCCCCAAAATAGAAGCGCCTGTTTTTGATGAAATTGAAAGGATGCAATGGAATACCTCCACTGGACAGTCAAAGAAGCAATGGAACGTATCGGCGCAAAAAAGCTCTACCTACCCGCCATACAACGAAAATTTGTGTGGGGTGCTCCTCAAATCGAGCAATTGTTCGATTCGATTATGCGGGACTATCCGATAGGCACATTTTTGTTCTGGATGGTGGAAGAGGCCAAGCAAAACGACTATTCCTATTACGAATTCATACGAGAATATCACGAACGTGATAATTGGAAGAACTCGCTCGCGGCAAAGCCACATCTCCCAGATGAGCTAGTTGGTGTTTTGGACGGTCAGCAACGGTTGAATTCGATGTATGTAGCTCTTCAAGGTACCTACGCCTTCAAGCGCCCTCGAGTCTGGGAAAACAACCCAAACGCTTATCCGGTGCGGCAATTCTTTCTCAATGTTTTTAAGCCTGAAGTAGAAGAAGAGGACGAGGAATATATTTATGAGTTCCGCTTCCTAACACCTGAGGAAGCAAGAGAAACCAAACCCACGAGGTGCTGGTGTCTTGTAAAGGACCTCCTTGAGTGTAAGGGTTTGGCAGATGTAAATAAGTATTGGACAGCAAAGAAGAAGAGGATTCCCGATGATGCAGAAGTTTCTGAGGTGATCGAGGAGCGAGCGCTGAACATTCTCCAAAGGCTCTTCGAACGACTCAACACGAAGCCAATCATAAATTATTTCCCGCTGAAAAACCAAAATCTCGACGAGGTTCTAGACATCTTTGTGCGTGTAAACAGCGCAGGTACTCCGTTGGCGAAGACTGATCTGCTCTTTTCGACGATCGTCGCGCACTGGGAACCCGGACGGGGTGCCATCGAAGATTTCTTGAAAAAGCTCAACGAGAAAGGAAACGGGTTTCGGTTCGACACGGATTTCATTATGCGGGCGTGCCTCGTGCTCGCCGAATGTCCCGTGCGACTGCGCGTAGCGTCGTTCAAAGCGGGTAATGTTAAGTTGATTGTGAACAACTGGAAACCGATCACGGCCGCTATTGATCGTTCCGTGGACATGCTCGTCGAGTGGGGTTTCGAAGGTTCCACACTGACTTCCGTCAACGCAGTTATCCCCATCGCCTACGCAATCAAGCGGGGCTGCGACACCAAGGCAAGCAAGGCGGACCTACGGCTACTGCTAGTCAAGAGCATTCTGACCGGCGTCTACAGCAGTTCCGGTGACCAAGTCCTTTCCAGTATCCGTAAGGCTATGGAGGGGATGGTTGATGTCGGGGATACCTTCGAGTTGGCGAAGCTGGAGAAGAGAGTTCGCCTGCCGGGAGGGAAGAGTATTGCGATCAATGAGGACACGTTGGACGAATTGTTACTTTCGACAAAGGGTCCTCGCAGTTTTGCTCTCCTCTCACTGCTCAGCTCGCATCTGAAATTCAGTCAGGTTCAGTTCCACCAAGATCACATTCATCCGCACGCAGGCTTTAGTACTGTCGCTCTTCGGAAACTTAAGATCAATGACGATGAGATTGGGGACTGGCAGGCACAGCGAGATGCTCTCCCCAACCTCCAGTTGCTCGAAGGCAGGGAGAACCAAGGCAAGTGCGCAACTCCTTTTTCAGTCTGGCTAAAAAGGGAGTATCCGATGGAAGCAGATCGAAAGGCGTATCTTCGCAGCCATCACATCCCCAATGTCTCGCTTGAATTGAGCGATTTTGACAAGCTATTCGGGAAGCGAAAAAGCCTACTGAAGGTGAAGCTCGCTGAGTTGCTTAGTGTTTCGTGTGCACACCCATGACCTAGCCCGGGCAGGCCACCCTGGGGCCTTCCTCGGCATCTACTTCGGCGCGCCACCTGGCACTCCAACCCTCAGCTCGCCAGCGCCTCCACCACCGCTTCCGGGTGCTGGGCAATCACATATCAGATAAGCTCGCGCCGCGCGATCCAGACGCCGCCGCCCCTGCTCCCAATCCTGCGAGGCGCGCGGATCGAGGGCAAATTGCCGCGCAACTTTGGGCTAGGGCGCTCCCAGCCCCTCCAAATACTCCCCCGGCGAGATCACCGCACCCCACCGCGCCCGCTCTTCTGGTAGTGCTTCAGGTATCCCAGTCACCAGCCACGCTCCGGTCTATCCCTCCCATCTGAAATTGCGCTACCATGAACTTGAGGAGGGCGCGATGGCCACGGCACACACCGGCGAATTCGACTGGACGCAATGCGAGCTGATCGAGCGGGTTCCCGGCAAGGTTTCCGGGCGGCCCGTGGTGCGCGGCACCCGTATCCTGCCTGACGCCATCGTGGACAGCTACGATCTGGGCGAGTCGATTGACGAGCTCGCCGAAGGATTCCCCTCGCTCTCAGTCGGCCAGATCCGCCGCCTGATCGAGTTTGCCCACGCGCGGCGCGGAGAACCAGTTCTGTGAGGGTTCTGCTCGACGAGAACCTAGACCACGCCCTGCGAAACCTGCTCGCCCCTCACGAGGTCGTGACCGTGGCCTTCATGGGCTGGGCGGGACTGAAGAACGGCGATCTCCTCCAGACTGCGGAAGAACATGGAATCCAGGTTCTCCTGACCGGAGACACAACTCTCCACCTTGAGCAGAATCTCACCGGGCGGCGATTGGCTGTGGTGGCGCTTTCTGCAATTCAGTTGCCCATCATCCGCGAGCATGTGGCCCGAATCGTCGCGGCAATCGACTCGGCAGCACCAGGCAGCTTCCAGATGGTGGATTGCGGCACATTCGACCGCGGGCGCACGTAACGAGCCCCAATCTAGACGACGCAATACCCCCGCGATGGCCGAAATCGATCCAGATACTCCCCAGGCGAGATCACCGCAAGCCCGCCGCGCTCGCTTTCCGGGTAGTGCTTCAAAATCCCGCCACAATCCACGCTCCCGCCAGCCACGCCCCCGCCCATTATGCCCAAGATTGATCAGTATGCGGAGCCGGGTACTGGGAAACTAAGAGGTGATGCCCGAAGGAAAACCCATGAACCTGAGGGAAAACTCATGAACCCGAGGAAAATCCTATGAACCCGAGGGAAATCCAATGAAATTGATCAGCGCCCTAAATGCCGCAGTGTCGATTGCGGCCGTGTTGACCGCGACCCTGTTGACCGCTATTTTGACGTTGCCCCTGCATGCTAACGCTCAAGCACCAAAAACCGGTTCCACATTCACCATCGCGGGACACGCCGGCGAAACCCAGCTTCTTCAGGTCAATGGCAAGTCGTACGTCGAAATTGAGACACTTGCGCGTTTGACAGGAGGGACACTCTCGTTCAAAGACAACCGGACGATCCTTACCTTGCATCCCTCGGATGCAACGGAGCAGGCATCCACGCCCCCTGCAAAGCCCGGGTTCTCAAGAGCTTTCACCGAGGCGGGCATTGAAGAGATGGGAGTGATCCGCGAATGGCGAATCGCCATCGTGAACGCGGTCCAGAGTAACTCTCCGCTGTCGGAAGACTGGATCTCCACGCATCATCGGCTGGCAGAGAAGAACCTGTCTCTCGCCTCCGCCGCCGCATCCACTGACGACGACCGCAGCGCATACCCGCTGCTCTCAGCCGAACTTAACAACATGCAAACCCTGAGCGATCAGTATGTCGCGACCCGCAAAGCGGCCTCGTTCATATCGCCGGACACCTTCCACAGCACTCCTCTTGAAGATCAGATTCTGAGTTGCGCGCAAAACTTTGTCGCCATGACTGAAAGTCACGCGTTTCAGGATCAGCCTTCCTGTCACTAGATCCCGATCGCCGTCTGCGTCACCAAAATCGCAGAACGGAAGAAGAGACAATGTCAGCCTCTCCCTCCGCCCTTCTTGCTTCAGTTGTGTTTCTGGTCTCTGCGCACGACGTAAGCGATCCGCGCCCGTTTACGCCTCCGCGCCATCAATGCTCTCGACGTGGATCACTTTTGCCTGCTCATCGAGCTGGCCGGTCACCTTCACCGTTTTGCCTTCGAACGGCTTGGCGCGCTGCGAGTCGTCCAGCTTGAAGATCGAGCCGGATGAATCACGCAGCATGTAATCTGAGCCGTCCTTTACGACGGTGCCGGTAAAAGTTCCAGATTTGGCCTGGTTCTGGTCTGGTTGGGTTTGCGGCGGCTGCGCCTGGTCGGGTTGCTGTTTCGGCTGCGCCTGGTCTTGCGCATGGGCAGAGCCGCCGGCAATAAACGGGCTTCCCCATGCCAAGGCAAACGCCAATGCCATCGCGCCGAGGATGGACAGGTCAAAAAGGTTGTGCTTAATGGAACGCATAACGAGAACCTCCGGGGGTGGATTTGCCTAAGCCCGTTCTCGTTACGGCCCAGGTGCGGAGTTGGCTGCATCCGGAGGTCCAAACCGCAAGCGGCTGAAGGCACTACAGATTCGCCGCCGCTCATGCGCCGCGCCGGTAAAAACTGCTCCCTGAGTTGAGGGAAAAAATACCGACGCAGGTAAAAACGCGCCGCCAGGAACCCGACGGACAGAAACAAGAAAATTAATAAACCAGTTCCTGATCAAGAAATTGATCGCATCAAAAGGCGGTCAGCCGGCGAAGGAATTCGCCATGAAACTTGATGGCACGAAAAAACGAATCGCCGACCTGAAAATCGAATCGCCGATCCTATGCCGCGCCTGCGCGCACTCGCTTGGCCAGCGCCCACTTCAGATCGTCGATTCCCTCGCCCGTCACCGCCGAGACAGCATGGAACTCGAGCTTTTTTCGCTTGGCGTGCGCCGCCAGCTTTTTCAACTTCTCCGGGTTCGCCGCGTCGATCTTTGTCGCCACAACGATCATCGGCTTTTCGGCCAGCGGGTGCTCGGGATGCTCGTCCGCCTCTTGCCCTTTAGAAGTAAAGCTGGCCAGCTCATTGTTAATGAGCTTGAAGTCTTCCACCGGATCGGGCCTTCCCGACGCGTCCGACACATCCACCAGATGCGCCAGCACCCGCGTGCGCTCAATGTGGCGCAGGAACTGCGTGCCCAGCCCCGATCCAAGGTGCGCGCCCTCGATCAGCCCCGGCATATCGGCCACCACAAACGATTCCTCATCCGGCTCCTCGCCCACTGTCACCACGCCCAGATTCGGCTGCAATGTTGTAAACGGATAATCGGCAATCTTGGGCCGCGCTGCCGAGATGCGCGAGATCAGCGTCGACTTGCCTGCGTTCGGAAGTCCCACCAACCCCACATCGGCCAGCAGTTTTAGTTCGAGCCGATAGCTGCGTTCCTCGCCCGCTCGCCCCAGCTCGTGCTCGCGCGGAGCCTGATGCGTGCTCGTGGCAAAATGCTGATTGCCACGGCCCCCGCGCCCGCCTTTCGCGACCACAAGGCGTTCGTCCGGCTCCTGGAAGTCATGCACCAGCTCGCCCGTCTCAGTGTCGTAAAGCAAAGTTCCAACCGGCACCTGCAGCGTAATCGACCGCCCATCCAGCCCGGTGCAGTTCGAGCCCATGCCGTGCTCGCCGCGCTGCGCCTTGTGCTCCGGGTTGTAGCGGAAGCGGATCAGCGTATTGTGCCGCTGGCTCGACTCCATCACCACATCGCCGCCGCGCCCGCCGTCCCCGCCTGACGGTCCCCCGCGCGGTACGAACTTCTCCCGCCGAAAGGCCATGCAGCCGTTGCCGCCGTCTCCGGCCTTCACCCGAATTTTGGCTTCATCAATAAACATGTTTGTCGCCGATCATGCTACTCGCCGGACAGCCTGGTTCTTGCTCGCCGCCTCAGGTGAGTGCGAACTTCATCAAAGCGCTGCCTTTGCAGTCTCTCTCTTCACAGTCTACAGAGCCGGTCAGAAGAGCCGGTCAGCCGCACGCTCCCGCCGCAAAACCTGGCCCGTCGCAAAAAAAAGTGTGCAATTGTGACGCAGATTACTTCTCCGCGTCCCGTTTCAGGCATACAATCGCTGACAATCTTCTCCTAGTCCCATTTTGGGCGGCGAAAGATAGAAATTTCGTTCCGCCCGCACTCGGACCCCGCCCCAGAGCGGACCGGCTTCCTCATTGGATCTTTCTCCTGTTCCTTTCTCCCTTTCTAGAACCCAGCATCTGCCCGGGCTGCGCAGGTCATGCCACAAGCAAGGCAGAACTGGATTCCGTGGTTGTTGTTGGGAGCGCTGTGCATGGGCGCCCGCACGGTGGCGTCTGCTCAATCGGATTCAACCGATTCTCCGCCGCCGCATCTCGTTCCCCCGCCGCAGCGCATTGTCCCTCCGCCGCAGCGCATTGTCGAAATCCAATCTCCTCAAACGGGTTCACTCGCCGGACGCCTCACCAATCTCCATTCCGCGCCGCTCGCCGGCGTCAGCGTTGTCCTGCGCAACCAGGCCACGGGCGCTGAAGCCCACACCACCACGGCAAAGAACGGCGCCTTCCGCTTCGCCTCCCTCGATGCAGGCAACTACACGCTGGATGCCGACGCTGCCCAACTCGGCCACGGCCGCCTCGAAGAAATTCTCGTCACCGGCGGCATTGAATCCCGCGTGCAGGCAGCGATGAACTTTGAACCCGTCCCTCCAACACTGCTGCAAGCCGCCGCGCCGCCGCAGATTGCAGGCCCTCCTGCGGTCTCTGCGTCAACGGCTTCGACAGAGCCAACATCGACAGAGCCAATGTCGCGTGTTCCCGCTCTGTCCATAACGTTGTCCTCACCCCCACCGTCATTCACGGCACCAGTTGCGCCGCCGCTCGCGCCCTCACTTGCATCGACTCCGTCAACCGTCGCGCCGAACAATCCGCTAGCCTTACCACGACCCGCTCTCGTCGCACCGAGTCCGCAACTCATCGCCTCCATACCTGACCAGCCACTCAGTCGACTTCTCCTACCATGGTTCGCAGCTCCAGACGCCGCTCGACCCTCAACCCAGCCGTCGAGTCCCACGCCAACTCCGTCTCAATCCCTCACTGAGCCCGCACCTCCTACTAGAGTTTCGACGCCCACCGCAAAATCGTCGAATGCCCCAACTCAAGCGCCATCTAAATCCACCATCGTTCCCTCTTTGCTCGCGACAACCGCGCCATCCACTCCTCAACGCGCACAACCAGAGAATCACCTCCCTGTTTTGCCGGAACGCGCCGCCCTTGAAACGCAACTCGAAACGCAATCCGTCACCTTGCAACTTGCCCTCGCCGCAGCGCCGCAGCGCCCGTTCCCGCTCAACACCAGTTCCGCACCGATTCTTGCCGCCGCGGTTCCCGCCAGCCTCCTCCCCGCCGCATTGTTGAGTCTGCCTCCGGTTGCGGCAGCCGTCGCTGCCGCACAACCGCCGGACCCCGTCACGCCTGCCGTCTCCACCACGATGAATGCCTCTCAACTTCAGGCCCTGCCCGCAAGCGGCCGTCGATGGCAGGAGTTCCTGCTCGACACCCCCGCCGCCAGCCCTTCGGCGGGCTCATCGCAAGCCTCTTTCCGCGGCTCGCAGGAATCGGCTGAAGTGACAGTCGATGGCGCCAACACGCGCCTGGCCTTCGGCGTCGCCGCCGGTTCCGCCACGCGCGGCGCCTCTGGCGACGACTCGCAAAACTCGACGAGTCAATCGGGAAATCGGTCCCAAAGCGGTGGATCCTGGAGCGGAGGTCGCGGCCTCGGTGTGAGCGAAGCTGCAATCCGCGAGGTAACCACAGCCGCGGGCAACGTGGAAGCCGAAGGTATGCGCTCCGCCGGAGGACGCACCACCATTCGCACCGAGAGCGGCGGCAACGCCTTTCACGGTCAGGGATTCCTCTTCGACCGCCAGAACACATGGGGCGCGCAGAATCCGTTCACGCAATGGGTCACGCAGACTTCGGAGTTCGCGCCGCTCGCGCCGTTTAATACCACTCTGTTCCCGGTCTTTGATAATTTCCAATATTCGAGCGGGCAAAGCGGATCGCCGGAGTCATACACGCCGCCAGACCATGAGATCGTTTGGGGCGTCGGCGCGGGCAGCCGCATTCGGCGCGACAAGCTCTTTTGGTTCGCCGCCCTCGACAGCAACCACCGCAACGATCCGGGACTGGCGATGGTGAAACATCCTTATTTGCAGCCGCCATGTGAAACCTCCCCATGTGCTCCAACTGGCTTTTTTGCCACGCCTTCGGCCGCCCGGTTGCAGTTATTGAGCGCGCAGCTTGACTTGAGCAGCGCGAATCCGGCGGTCGAAGGACTGACGGCATATTCGCAGATGCTGGAGACGCTGGCCGGCCTGCTCGGCCCCGCGCCGCGCACCTCCGCGCATTGGGTCGGCTTTGCCCGCATCGATTGGCAGGCCGCTGAACGCCATCACTTCACGCTCGAAGGCACCGGCGCGGACTTGAACGCTCCCGGCGGCGGTCTCTCCCGCGTCTCAGAAACCTACGGCAGCCACAGCTTCGGCTCCAGCCAGACCAGCCATCAGTGGCTCCTCGCTCGCTGGGAAGCGTATCTCACGCCGAACCTTCTGACCGTCACGCAGGGCTCTGCTGGCCGTGCCATCCACAGCGCAAAGCCCGATGCGCCATCTGCATTCGAGAAGACGTTTCTCACTGCGAACGCCTACGGCCAGTTGCCGCAAATCGTCGTCGACTCGCGCTACGGTTTCACCATCGGCAATCCCGCACGGTTCGGCCAGGGCAGCTACCCCGACGAACGCCTTTTTGACGGGCAAGAAATGCTCGACTGGGTCCACAACCGCCTGCTGGTCAAGGCGGGCTTTGAGCTCGACCACAATGCCGACGCGATCAGCCTGTTGCGCAACCAAACGGGGACGTATACCTACTCCAAGGTGGAAAACTTTATCTCCGATGCACTGGCCTTTCAGAAGTTCGGCCCGAACCCATCGGGATGGAATGCAAGTACGAACCATTTCGATCAGCACAACTGCGACCCGACAGGTAAGGTTTGGCAGGCCTCAAACGGCCAGCTCATGGGCCTCGGCGCGCTGCCCTGCTACTCCCACTACTCGCAGATGATCGGGCCCACTAATTGGAACTTGAGCACCAACGACTGGGCGGGTTACGTCACCGCGCAATGGCAAACGGGAAAACTCGCCGTCTTTTCGGCCGGCTTGCGCTGGGAGCGTGAGCAGATGCCGCCGCCGCTCGCCGCGCTCGCCAACTCCGGCCTGCCGCAAGCCGGCGAGATGCCCGATCTCGGCAATAATTGGGGTCCGCGCATCAGCTTCGCCATCGGAAACGCCAAAAGCCGCTGGCCGGTGATTCGCCTCGGCTATGGCATGTATTACGGCCGCGTCGCAAACGCCACCATCGAGACCGCGCTTACCCAAACCGGCTCCTTCAACGGCGATCTGAGCTTCTTTATGCGGCCCACCGACGGCTATACCTCCATAGACGGAACCAGCAACGCTCCTTTCTTCCCCTACGTGCTGCAGGGACAGCCAGCGAGTGTAATCAAGCCCAGCGTCGTCGAGTTCGCGCCCAACTTCCGCAATCCTGAAGTCCATCAGGCCATCGCATCGATTGAAGAACCGCTGCCCGGCCACATCGAGCTCACAGCCGAAGCCATGCTCTCGCTCGGCCGCCGTCTTCCCGTTTCCATCGACGCGAATCTTGCGCCAACGACGCAAACCATCACCTACACCGTGTGTGACCAAGCTCCTTCGGGTGCCGGCAATGGCGCGTGCGGCAATCTCGGCCTGGGTCCAATCAAGGCCGCACGGATCACGGTTCCGTTTTATGCTTCCAGCGTAAACACAGGCGTTGCCGGATGGCTCAACTCGAACTATCAGGAGGTCGACCAGTTCACGAGCAAAGCCAATTCCACCTATGAGGCGGCGACGGTAAAGATCACGCGCGATAGCAGCCGCGGCCTAAGCCTGCACGCCCACTACACCTACGCGCACGCCATGGACTGGAACCCGAACGAGAGCCCGCTGGACGCGAACCCGGCCGACCTCGGCCTGAAGTACGGACTAGGCCCCAGGCCGGAATATGGAACCAGCAATCAAGACGTGCGCCACTCGGCGGCCGTTATGTTGATCTATGAGGCGCCCTGGAAACTGCACAGCTTCGCTGGCCACATCGCCAACGGCTGGATGCTCTCCGGCATCGGGCAGTTCCGCAGCGGCCTGCCCTACACCATGCACGTCACCGGCT
Source organism: Acidobacteriaceae bacterium (assembly GCA_003134815.1). GTDB lineage: Bacteria > Acidobacteriota > Terriglobia > Terriglobales > Acidobacteriaceae > Telmatobacter. The sequence goes on from PLCO01000032.1 coordinate 24,284, forward strand.
CTCTGCCCAAGGAAACCCAAAACAGCCCCGGCAGCTCCGGCTACCCCATCGTGGGTTTGCGACCCGGCATGAACGGATCAGGAGGCGACAACCGCGTCTACGGCCTTGGCAACGGCGGCCAGGTCTACAACATCGGCCGTAACACCTTCCGCTACCCCAACACCTGGAAGGCCGACCTGCGCATCGCCAAACACTTTGACATCGGCGAACGCCGCCAGTTGGAAGTGCTTGCCGAAAGCTTCAATCTCTTCAACCACCAGAACGTCACCGGAATCGAAACCACCGGCTACTATATCGAGTCCGGCAGCTCCACATCGCCTCCCACGCTGAACTTCCTCACCGGACTCAAAACGAACTCCACAACCGGCCTCCCCACTCCCGCCTTTGGCCACCCGCTCGACATCAACGCCACTGACTTCTATCGCGAACGGCAGATTGAGATCGGCCTGCGCATGAGGTTCTAGGTGTAAATTTTCAACCGTCCATCATCAATTCGCGGCCAGGGGAAATCTCTCTCGCACCAGCTTCAGCGCTTCCTCCGCTGTCGCAATCGCTCCCTCCAATTGCGCATCTTCGGCGGCGCGCAGCATCTCCTTGAAGCGCGCGCCCGGCGGATAGCCCGCAGCGATCAGCTCGCGCCCCGTGATCAGCGGCTTCGGTCGCACCTCTTCTTCCGGCATCGCAGACAAACGCTCGCGCGCAAACTCCCAGTTCTCAAGGTGGCCGCTCGCGGCCATGCAATCCATCCGGTGCAGCGCCAGGTGCTCGTCAAATCGTTCCAGCCGGAAGAACCGCTTCAGCGTCGAAGTCTTCATCCGCTGTGCATCCATGAACCGCATGTGATTCTCAACGAGCGCCAGCACCTGCCGCGAATCGTCATTCGAGAAACGGAATCGCCTGCAGATCTCCGCGCCCATCGCCACGCCGATCTCCACATGCCCATCGAAACGAATTCGATCCGGAGCCCGCCGGAAAGTCGGCGGTTTGCCTACATCGTGCAGCAGTGCTCCCCATGCAAGAGTCTCGCTGCACCCGGCTTTCATTTGCTCCAGCAGCATCAGCGTGTGCACCCACACATCGCCCTCGGGATGGAACTGCGGCGGCTGCTCGACGCCCTTCATCCGCGCCACTTCCGGCAGCACCTCGTTCAGCAGCCCCGTCTCATCCAGCAATTCGAAGGCCCGCCGCGCATGGCCCTCCGTCAGCATCTCTGTCAGCTCGTCGCGCACCCGCTCACGGCTCACAGCGTGAATTCTTGAAGCCAGCGACCGAATCGCCCGCTTCGTCTCCGCTTCCAGCTCGAACTCAAATCGCGCCGCAAACCGCACCCCGCGCAGCATGCGCAGATGATCTTCTTCAAATCGCTTTTCCGCACGACCGATCGCGCGCACTACCCCCGCATCCAGGTCCGCCAGCCCGCCCACATAATCGAGAACTGCCCCGCGCAGGAGCTTCGGATCCCCGAGATTCTCAACCAAAGGTTTGCCTCCACGTAGTGGATCAAGCAACAGCCCGTTGATCGTAAAATCGCGCCGCTGCACATCTTCTTCGGCGGTCTTCGTATACCGCACCGCATCGGGATGCCGTCCGTCTGAATACGCCAGGTCCGAACGAAACGTCGCGACTTCGGTTACAAATTCGGCATCTCCATCCTCAGGCGCGACGAGCACAACCCCAAAATGCGCCCCCACGGCAAACGTCCGCGGGAACATCTCCAGCACTACATCCGGCGTTGCGCTCGTGGCCACGTCGTAGTCAGCCGGCTCGCGCTTGAGCAGCAGATCGCGCACGCATCCCCCCGCGAGGTACGCCTCATACCCTCGCGCGCGCAGCGTCTCTACAATCTTCAGCGCTGCTTCGAATTGTGTGGATCCCGCCATCGTTGATATTTCTATTCTCGCTCGCCACACCAATAAGACAGATGCCCCGCTGACTTGTCCGCTTCTCTAGCTCCGCTAACTCCGCTAGCACCGCTAACCCCGCTCTCCTCCGCCGACTAAACTTGAACTATGCCCCGCGGCCTCATCCTCGGCATCGAGACCTCCTGCGACGAAACCGCCGCAGCCGTTGTCGAGCGCGGATCGCGCACGCTTTCCTCCGTTGTCGCCTCGCAGATCGCCACCCACGCCCGATACGGCGGCGTTGTCCCGGAGCTTGCCAGCCGCGAGCATCTTCGCGCCATTGTCCCAGTCGTCCGCGCCGCCCTCGCTGAAGCCCACGTGATTCTCGCCGATCTGGACGCCATCGCCGTCACCTCCGGCCCTGGCCTCGCCGGAGCGCTCTTGGTCGGCATCACCTACGCCAAGGCTCTCGCCTTCGCCAACAACCTTCCCCTCATCGCTGTGAATCACCTCGAAGGCCACATTCACGCCGTGCTCCTCCAGGAGCGCGAGTCCGCCGCGCAAGAATCTCAATTACCGGACGCGCAATCCCTCGCCGACACAAGCCCTGAACGAGCTCCTCAGGAGAAGCACGAAGTGTCAGGGCACGACTTCAGTCGTGCCATTAAAGCATCAATAGAATCGCGGGCTTTAGCCCCTGAGGGAATCCCCAACACCGAATCAGCACTCGCCCTCGTCGTCTCCGGCGGTCACACTCATCTCTACTTCGCGCGCCCGACTAATGGTTCCTGGTCCTACACGCTCATCGGCCGCACCGTTGACGACGCCGCCGGAGAGGCATTCGACAAAGTCGCCAAACTGCTCGGCCTCGGCTATCCCGGCGGCCCATGGATTGACGCGCTTGCAAAATTCGGCAACCCGCAAGCGGTCCCGTTCTCCTTCGCGCAGGTCAAAACGAAAGCTCACCTCGGCGGCAAACCCGCGCGCACCAAAGGCGAAAAAACCGCGCCCATCGCGCGCCTTGACCCGCATTTTCTCTTTTCCTTCTCGGGAATCAAGACTGCGGTGCTGCGCTACGTTGAGTTGCACGGCCTTCGCGCCGAATCGAAGGCCCGCGTCAGCCGCGTACTGGCTAACTTTCGGCCGCCGCAAACGCGCGAAGAGGCGCTCGCCCTCTGCCCGCAGCCCACCTTGGATCTGATTGCAAGCTTTCAGCACGCCGTCATCGGCGACCTGATGAAGAAGACCTTTGCTGCAGCTGAGTCGCTCAGCGCCGCGGCAGGTTCGCAAAACGTCGCGCGCATCCTCGTCACCGGCGGAGTCGCAGCCAACAGCGAGCTTCGCGCCCGCTTCACCGCCGAGGCAGCCCGTCGCGGATTGCAAATCGCATTTCCTACGCTCGCGCTCTCGACTGACAACGCTGCCATGATCGCCACCGCCGCCTGGCCGCGTCTGCTGGCCAAGGACTTCGCCCCGCAAGACCTCTCCGCCAATCCGTCGCTTGCGCTTCGTTGAGCGCGACACCAAAACGCGACACCAAAACGCCGCGCACAAACCCGACTCAAGAAATCCGGACCTCTCTCTCGCTCAATCCGCCGCACAAAATCTCACCGCAAAAATACAGAGGCCCGGCTTTCGCCAGGCCCACTATTCCCTCTTCCCTATTGGCTATTCTCTATTGGCTAATCCCTGCTTTTACTCCGTCCACCGCCGCATGATCAGCGTGGCGTTGATGCCGCCGAACCCAAACGAATTTGACAGCGCAATATCGAACGAATGTTTGATCGGTTTGTTCGCCACGTAATCCAGCCGGCACTCGGGGTCGGGATTCTCAAGATTAATAGTCGGCGGCAGCTCCTGATTCACCAGCGCCAGCACGGAGATGCCCGCTTCGAGGCCCCCCGCGCCGCCCAGCAAATGTCCCGTCATCGACTTCGTTCCGGAAATTTTCAATTTATGACTCAGCGCGTGCTCGCCAAACACTCCTTCAATCGCCAGCGACTCGTTGCCGTCGCCCGCCGGCGTGCTGGTGGCGTGCGCGTTCACGTATCCCACTTCTTCAGGGCGGATGCCCGCGTCCTTCAGCGCGGCTCTCATGCTGCGTTGCGCGCCTGTGCCATGCGGCGCAATGCCGGTCATGTGATACGCATCGGCGCTCATGCCATAGCCAATCACTTCGGCCAGAATCTTCGCTCCGCGCGCCTTCGCGAACTCCAGCTCCTCGAGAATCACGATGCCCGCGCCCTCGCCGATCACAAATCCGTCGCGGTCCTTGTCGAACGGCCGGCTTGCTCGCGTCGGTTCGTCGTTGCGGGTTGAAAGCGCGCGCATGGCCGCGAACCCGCCCACCGCCATCGGTGTCACCGCGGCCTCCGCGCCGCCCGCGATCATCGCGTCGGCATCGCCGTGCAGAATCATGCGCACCGAATCACCGATAGAGTTGGCGCTCGTAGCGCAGGCCGTGGCCGTGGCTGAAATCGGCCCTTGCGCGCCATAGCGAATGCTGATCTGTCCCGCGGCCATGTTCACAATCGCCGCCGGAATAAAGAAGGGCGACATCTTCCGCGGGCCGCCGTTCAGCAGGATCGTGTGCTCGCGCTCGATCACTTCGAATCCGCCGATGCCCGAGCCGATAAACACGCCCACGCGTTCGGCGTTCTCCTGGGTGACCTTCAGGCCAGACTGCTCCATCGCCTCGTGGGTTGCCCCAAAGGCGTAGTGGATGAAGCGCCCCATCTTGCGCGCTTCCTTCTTTTCCAGGAATTGCAGCGGGTCGAAGTCCTTTACCTCGGCTGCAAAGGTCACCGGGAACCCGGTAGCGTCGAACCCCTTGATCGGCGCCACACCGCTGGCACCGGCCAGCAGTTGCCGCCAAACCTCGGGAGCGGTGTTGCCTACACCGCAAATCAGCCCCAGGCCTGTGATTACAACTCTACGGTTGGTTGCCTGGGTCAACGCTTACTTGCCGCCTTTCGCATTCTTCTCGATGTACTCGATGGCGTCCTTCACCGTCTTGATCTTCTCGGCGTCCTCGTCGGGAATCTCCATGTCAAACGCCTCTTCGAACTGCATCACCAGTTCGACCACGTCCAGCGAATCGGCGCCCAGGTCTTCCTGGAAGCTGGCGCCGGGCGTCACTTCGGCTTCGTCCACCTGCAACTGCTCGACGATGATCTGCTTCACTTTTTCATCAACAGCCATGCGTACCTCTCCTCGTGATATTGGGAACTTAGGAAAACGATTCGGGATTCTGAACTTGCCGCCCCGCGAACCTACCATACCGGCTCGCGCAGGGAAATGACAACCACCGCGCCAATAATCCTGCGCATGGCCCCGAATCTTCAAGTCTACTGGCAGGAACCGGAGGTGTAAAGGCTTCAGTCTGTGGGGAAACCTTTGAAGAAACAGGGAATAAGGATTCCGCCGCCCCGAATTCATTGAACGCCGCAAAATGCACAACCGTTGGGCGTATATTTGGCGAAGAGGAATAGAAGAGAACGATGCCGCTTTGGATGGTTGGGATCATCGCCGCGGTTGTGGGATTTCTGCTGGGATACTTGTGGCGCAGCAACTCCACAAAAGGCGAAAAGAATCAGTTGGAGCTGCGAAGCGCCGAGTTGGCTCGCGATTTGGGCGAGGCTCGTAGCGGTCTGGCGCAAACGCAGGCCGAATCGGCAGCGCGCGCCGGATTCGAGGCGGTGGCCGCAGAGCGGGCAAAGACCATTGACGGTTTGCGCTCGGAACTCGATTCCAAGGCCAGCTCCGAGCGCACCCTTGCAGCAAGGGTGAAAGAGCTTGAGGCCGATTTGCGCAACGAGCGCCAGAATCTTGCAGAAAAATTGGCGCTGCTCGAAACCGCGAAGAAAGCTCTTTCCGACCAGTTTCAGGCGTTGGCGGCGGAGATCCTTGAGGCAAAATCAAAGACCTTCTCCGAAGGCAGCCAAAAAGAGCTGGGCACGCTGTTGGAGCCGCTCAAGGCTCAGATTAAGGAATTCCGCGAGAAGGTGGAGCAGGCGCAAGGCGACTCAAAGACGGGTGTAACAGAGCTGAAGACGCTGATTGGCGCGCTCGGCAGCCTGAATAAGGAGTTGACTGAAGAAGCGCATAACCTTGCCACCGCTCTGCGGCGCGACACAAAGGCGCAGGGGAATTGGGGCGAGACGATCTTGCGCAATATCCTCGACAAGTCGGGATTGCAGGAAGGGCTGCATTACAGCTATCAGCAGAGCTTTACCGAGATTGATGAAAACGGAGGCCCGGCGCAACGCCGACAGACCGACGTCGTCGTAAAGCTCCCGGGCGGACGCCATCTGATTATTGATTCCAAAGTTTCGCTCAATGCCTACAACGATTCCGTGAACGCCGAGGATGAAAAGAGTCGCTCGGAGGCAATTAAGAAACACCTGCTCAGCGTGCGCAACCATTGCACCGAATTATCCGGCCGTAACTACCAAGGACTCACGGGACTGCAATCGCCCGATTTTGTTGTGATGTTCGTGCCGATTGAACCTGCATTTCTGATCGCGCTGCAAAATGACGAATCGATCTGGCATGACGCCTATGAAAAAGGGGTTCTGCTTTCCGGGCCTACAACAGTCCTGTTTGTGGTTCGCATCGTCAAGGATTTGTGGCGTCAGGAACAGCAGATTCGAAACGTGGAAAAGGTGATGAAGCGCGGCGCGGAGCTTTATGACAAATTCGTTGGCTTTGTGACAAATCTCGAGTCCGTCGGCGCGGCGCTCTACGATGCGCGGCAAGCCTATGATGAGGCGGCCAGACAGCTCTCGACGGGACCTGGCAATCTCGTGAGGCAGGTGGAGATGCTGCGGGAATTGGGAGTGACAGCTAAAGGGAAGAAGCAGATTCCCAAAAGGCTACTCGAAGAGGCTGGACTTGAAGAGGCTGGACTCGAAGAGCGTGGCGTTGCGCTCGCGGCCGAAGCCGAGGACAGCGGAAGCAGCACCAGCTCAGACTTAGAGAGCGGCTCATGAAGCCGATCACCATGGGAAACGCCGGATTGGAATTAAAGTGCCGCTGGTATGACGTGGATGTACTTGAAATCAGCGTGAGCGCATCAAACACAGCATTCTCGGGCTCAGCCTTTCCTTACGTTTCGCTCGATCACCTTGCGGAGGCAGCGGTGATTCTTGACGGATTTCCGAGAGATACGTCCGATACCCGTGAACTGCGTTTTGGAACACCTGGAGAAGGTTTCGCGGGTGGCTTTGTTCGCCTCATATTCTCGTGTAGAGACCTGAGCGGTCACGGGGTTGTCGAGGTTGAAATTGAGTCGAAGAACGAATCCCAGCCGGAAAACTCCTGGATTCAGGCTTCTCAAACATCTCACTTCTTTGCGGGGGTTGAAGCGAATGCAGTCGATGACTTCGTGAAGGAGTTGCGTCTGCTCAGCGAAACCAAGAACGGCGCCGCATGGCTTACCTTCAGCTCAACCTAGCCCATTGGCACCACTAGTGCGCTATTTTGCACCCGCGCGCTAACTCGCTGATCCACCAGATTTCCTGTCCCAACTTGTCCGGACGGGGCCGTCCCTATTGTGGCGGAGTCGCTGGTTGCGCCGGAGCCGCTGGCGCTGCCGGCACACTCTTCACTCGCGTCAGCGTCAACTCCATCCCCGGGAAATCCGGCGAATCGGTCTTCGTCGTCATCTTGATCGAGTCGCCCGCCACTGTGCAGTCGTGGTGAATCGTCACGCCGTTGAACGAATCGTCAAAAGTGAACTTGTCTCCGTCCACTTTGCCGTTGCTGATCGGCATGGGATCGCCTCCCGCTCCGAGCACCGTGCCGGTCAGGGCGGTCCCATCCTGCTTGAAAGTGAACGTCAACTGAAAGCTGCTGCCATCCGGAGCCTTCACCTCTGCCGTCCAGCTTCCCGTCACATCGGCGGCCATCGCCGTCGCTGCGCTCAACGTTATCGCCAATGCAGCGCATACACAAAGCAATTTCTTCATCGATTTCTTCATCGGTCCCTCGTCGCCGCCGTTTTCACGGCTCACCCATCATAATGGCTGGCAGCAAATACTGGCCGGAGTCCCTTAGTCCCTGCGTCCCTAGTCCCTAGGTCCCTAGGTCCCTACTCTTCTCCAAACCCCTCACGCAGCCGCTTCCACGTCGTCGTCAGATCCTCCGGCAGAACGCGTGTCTCGCTCACGGTGGTCGTAAAGCTTGTATCCCCGATCCAGCGCGGCATGGCATGAAGATGCAAATGCCCAGCCACGCCGGCTCCAGCGGCCTGGCCAACGTTCAATCCAAAATTAAACCCATGCGGATTGTAGACTCGGTCGAGAACTCGTTCAGTCTGTTGCGTCAGGTCCATCAGCTCGTGCGCAGTCTCGGCGGGCAGCGCCGCCAGCCGGTCAAGGTGCGCGTAGGGCATCACCAGCACGTGTCCCGACGTGTACGGAAACGCATTCAGGCAAATAAAGCAGTGCTTCGCGCGCAGAACCAGGCCGCCTGCCGCCTCGGCCTTTTCGCAATCCATTCCGTTCGCAATCGCATAGTCGATAGCCGCAATCAGATTGCAGAAAACGCAGCCCAGGTCGCCGGGCCACGCATCCAGTGCGTTGGGCACGCCGCGCCGCGCCGGGCTCTCCGCTGAAGTGATGTACGCAAAGCGCCACGGTGTCCAAAGTTGATCCATCTGAATCCGATCCAGTCCAGTCTGTCCTATCCAGCCAATTCGATCCAGTATAGAAGGGTCTTCCTGCCCGGTTTGCCGTTAATTCATTTCCCTAAGTCGTTTACTTTGACCAACTCGATTGACGCTCGATTGCGGACATTGCTACACTTAAGCTGTAGCTTCCTGCGCGGATTCCAGCAGTGAGTTGCGGCCGCCCTCCCAAGCTTGCCGTTGCCTGCCGGCGTTTCCCAAGGAAACCCGCCGTGTTTTACCCCAGCGCAAAACATTGGGGACGGCTTTTCCTTTGGGAACACTCAACCGGCTCGTCACGGAGCGCGAGGGCAAATCAACAAGCCCACGGGCGACCGAAACGCGGAGTTGCGCGGAAAGTCACTTGGCGGCTGGCGCATCCGCCGCTGGAGCACACTGCAACCGGAGTTGGCTGTAATGGCAAACGTCCTCAATCCTGAAACCGAGAGCATAACCCTGAACACCGAATTGGAAACCCCAACCCTTGACCCTGCGACGGAGCTTGATGAGCCGTTGCTCGAATCCACGTCCAACCCTGCCACCTCCAATATCGACACTTCCGATGTTGTCGAATCATCCCCTCTGGACGCCGATGACCTAACCGAGCCTGTCGCTCAGGCCGCAACACCTTCACAGGCCGCAGAGCCTGACTTGCTCGCAAAATCTGACCAGCCCGCACCTCCGGAAACCCCGGCCACGATCGAGCATGAAGCCGTTGCCGCCTCCGCGCCCGAATCTCCAGTCGCGCCCGCCGCAACCTTTGCTCCGCCCGAAGCCTCCGCGCCGGTTCCAGCCAATGCGGCTCATGCCGCAGGGCACACCGAGCCAGCGGACGACTTCTCTGAAGCTCTGGCCGCCTTTGAGCGCGAGCAGGCTGCTGAAGCCGCCGCCGTCGAGGCCTACGGAGACAAGGTTGTCTCCGGCAAAGTCCAAAAGCAGACAGAAAAACATCTCGTCGTCGATGTCGGCCTCAAGTCTGAAGGCCTCGTGCCTCTCGAGCAGGTCCTCGACCACACTGGAGCAGTCAAGTTCCAGCCCGGCGACATTATTGACGTTGTCATCGAGCGCGAGGAGCCTGATGGCGGTTACCTCGTCAGCTATGAGAAGGCCCAGCGCCTGCGCGCGTGGGACACCATTGAGAGGGCCGCCAGCGACAAAACGCCGGTCACCGGCACCGTCGTCAGCCGCGTCAAGGGCGGCCTCACTGTCGACATCGGCATGAAGGCCTTTCTGCCCGGCTCGCAGCTTGAGATTCGCCCCGTGCGCAATCTCGACACGTATCTCGGCCAGCAGATTGAAGTCCGCGTCATCAAGCTCAACAAAAAGCGCGGCAACGTCGTCGTCAGCCGCAAGGAGCTGCTGGAAGAAGACCAGAACTCCAAACGCTCCGCCACCATGGAGCACCTCGCCGAAGACGGCATCCTCACCGGCACCGTCAAGAACCTCACCGACTACGGCGCGTTTGTTGACCTCGGCGGCATCGACGGCCTGCTCCACATCACCGATATGAGCTGGGGACGCCTCACTCATCCCCGCGATCTGGTCAACGTCGGCGACGAGATTCAGGTCAAGGTCCTCAAGTTCGACAAAGATAAACAGCGTGTCTCGCTCGGCTTCAAGCAGCTCACGCCCGATCCCTGGCTCGACGCAACGGAGCGTTATCCCGTCGGCGCCAAGGTCCACGGCCGCGTCCTTTCCGTCACCGATTACGGCGCGTTCGTTGAGCTTGAGCAAGGAATCGAAGGCCTGGTTCACCTCTCTGAGATGACCTGGTCCAAGCGCCTCAAGCACCCATCAAAGCTCGTCAAGCCTGGCGACGAAGTTGACACCGTTGTCCTCAGCGTCAACCCCGCCGACCGTCGCATCTCGCTCGGCATGAAGCAGCTTCTCGAGAATCCATGGGAAAGCCTCACCGACAAATATCCCATCGGCGCCATCGTCGAAGGCCGCGTCCGCAACCTCACTGACTTCGGCGCATTCATTGAGATTGAAGATGGAATCGACGGGCTCGTCCACGTCTCAAACCTGAGCTGGACCAAGCGCGTCAAGCACCCGTCTGAAATCGTGAAGAAGGGCGAAAAGGTCAAGGCAGTCGTTCTCGGCGTCGAGCCGCAGAACCGCCGCCTATCGCTGGGCATCAAGCAATTGCAGCCCGATGTCTGGGAGAGCTTCTTCGCCACTCACCGCGTCGGCGACGTCGTTCACGGCAAGATTCTGCGCACCGCGCAGTTCGGCGCTTTTGTCGAAATTGCCGAGGGCGTTGAAGGCCTCTGCCACATCTCCGAGGCCGGCGATCCCGTCGACGGTCAATCCCCGCTTGAGCAGGGTCTTGAGAACGACTTCAAGATCATCAAGATCAACGTCGAGGAGAAAAAGGTCGGCCTCAGCCTGCGCACGGGTAGCAGTCAGGAAGCTGATCGTCCTGCGCGCGAAAGCTCCAGCTCCAGGCCGGACTCCAAATCGGACTCAAGGCGAGAGCCGCACAAACAGCCGGTCTCCAGCTCGACCACCACGCTCGGCGACCTTGTCAACTGGCGCAAGGGCGAACGCTAAACGGTTTGGCTTTGTATCAGGGCATGGCTTCAGCCATGCCGCAACCGATCCTCAAAAAAACGCGCGGGCTTTAGCCCCTGCTTCAAAGAATGGCCACCCTCCGGGGTGGCCGTTCTCCGTTTGGAAGGAGCAGAGGCCTTCAGGCTTCTAAAACGCCGAGCAACAACTGTCCGGCCTTTAGGCCCGGAACTCCCGAAGACTGCAACAAACCGCTTGACCTTGACCCTGCGTCAGGCCCGACTATGGTTTCAAGAGCCCAGAGTGTCGGGGAGTCCTGACTGTCGGTGAATCATGACCACCAGCTACCGGATTGGCGAATTCGCGAAGTTGGCAGGAGTAACCGTTCGAGCGTTGCACCACTACGATCGCATTGGTTTGCTCAAGCCGCAGCGCACGAGCTCCGGGTTTCGCGTCTACGATCTCAAAGACCTGGAACGCCTGGAGCAGATTGCCGCGCTGAAGTTCCTGGGTATCCCGCTTGCGGAGATCAAGCTGCTGCTGAAACACGGGCCGCTGACGCTCGTTGACTCCCTGCATATGCAGCGCGAAGCTTTAGCTGAAAAACGAATGCTGATCGATCGAGCCGTTGTCGCAATCGAAGCAGCGGAAAAGGTCATTCAATCGGGGCAAACAACCGACGCATCGATTCTGAGAAAGATTATCGAGGTAATCGACATGCAGCCACAAGAGAACTTCATGCGGAAGTATTACACCGATCAAGCCTGGCTCGATAAGGAACGCATCGCCCGCGAGACGCCAGCAGAAGAACGCAAGAAACATGTGCTGGCGATGCGGCAAGTCTTTGCCGAGATTGAAGCGGACCTTGATCTGGACCCGGCGAGCGAAAAAGCTCAGGCCCTCACTAAACGGTGGCTGCAGCAAGCGGAAATTGCCCACGGCGGCAACGAGGCGGTCAGGACCGGCAATATCGAGGCGTGGAATGATTACCAAAACTGGCCCGCGGACCAACAAGACAAGATTCTGGCCGCTTTCGATCTCGATCTCGAAGACAGAACGGCATCCCTGCGGCGCTTCGAAAACGTAACAAAATTTTTAGGCCGGGCAATCGGCCACAAAATGCGATCGAATATTCGAGCGCTGTACGGACTCGATCAGCCTTAGCCGGAATTTCCTCTTCGGCGCCACCTCGATTGAATTGTGCCGCTGAAAATTTTGGCAATCACGAGCCGCTTCGGGTCCTCCACGCCACGCGCCCACTACAATTCCCGAACCCTCGAGCCAATTCTCTGCTTGACTCTGACCTTGCGTCAGGCCCGACTATGGTGAACTGAGGCGTCCATGTCCAACCCGCCCATGTCCAGCCCGTCAGGAATACCCAACAAGCATTCCATCGCCGCCGCCGTCACGCTCTTTTTCCTCGCGCCGCTCGTCGCCGAATTCCTGCTCGGCGATTTTCCGGCCACCTGGCTTCCGCTGCTCATCCTCCTCGCGCCCATGTACGGCGGCGGCGCGCTGCTCATCCGCGAACTCACCCGCCGCACCGGCCGCGGCTGGCCCACCATCCTTCTTCTCGGCGTTGCCTACGCCATCATCGAGGAGGCCTTCACGACGCAAACGCTCTTCAACCCCGATATCTACGGGCTGCACGCGCACCTCCTCTCCCATGCCTGGATTCCCTCACTCGGAATCGGCGCCTGGTGGTCCCTTTTCATGCTCAACGTACATCCCTTCTGGAGCATTGGCGTCTCCATCGCCTTGGCCGAAGGCCTCTACCCCTCGCCCGCCGGCCCCTGTCAGTCGGCCGCCCGCACGCCCTGGCTCGGCAATGTCGGCCTCTACGTTGCCGCCGTCCTCTTCGCCATCGGCGTCGTTTACAACACGGTTTACACGTTGCATCACAACCCGTTCCGCGCCTCGACCGCGCAGTTTCTAGTATCCGCTCTCTTCGTCGTCGTCTTCGCCGCCGCTGCCTTCCTCATTCCGAAACCTGGCCCAAGCCGCAATCCCAGCCCCGTTCCCCCCGCTTTCCTCGTCGGCGTCGCCGCATTTCTTTTCGGCGCAGCCATCTTTTTCTCGCCGATTCTATGGAAGTGGAACTGGGCTGCCGTCGTCTTCATGCTTGCCGTCGACCTGGTGTTTCTCGTCGGCATGGGCCTGTTCTCGCGGTGCAGCGCGTGGACGCCTCTGCACACCCTCAGCGTCGGCGCCGGCGGAGCGCTCCTCTACGGCGTGCATGCCTTCATGCAGCCTCCCGTCGTCCCCTGCCCCAAATGGGTCGTCCTCCCCAGCCACATCCTTTTTCTCGCCCTCGCGCTCGCCGCCATCGCCCTCGCCGTGCGCCGCACCCGGCGCAGCCTGCAGTCCGGCCCGCAGGATCAAACTCCCGCCGTATCATCCTGACCGCCGCGTGCTGGACCGGCATGCTTCTCATCTCAAAAAGCTGCTCGTCCGCCGCCACGCTGTCCCCCGGGCGAACGGCAATTTACTTCAAGCCCCCCACCCCCCTCCCACCTTAGTCACCGCGCGCGGGTACCCACGTAATGAGGGGTTCCTCTTAGTGATCTTCCCAGTCCCATCTACGCCACCTATAGTCCGAATACTGCCTGTCTGTGAGTCACAGCGGCAGGTGAACGTGCATTCCCCAACCCCTGAACGCAACGGGCATTCAAAGATTAGGACAGGAGAGACTTTGATCTCTGACTACACAGTTCTTCCATTGGGTACGAGAGTCGAAGGCGGAGAGGTGAAGGTTTGTCCGAAGTGTCTACGGCGCGGCCTGAACGTGGAAATGGATGGTCACAGCTTCTTCACGCACTCCCAGATTCTCAATAAAGACAATCCGGGCAACGTCTTCATCCGGCGGGTCGAGTGTCATTTGCTTGCGGCAGAAATCGCCGCTCGAAAGTCGCGTCAGGCCCTGCCCCAGCGCGCTTCGCCATCGACCTAGACCGAATGCGCAGCCAGCATCTCACTCAAGCGCTTCCGGAAGAATCGTCCCCTCCGCCACCGCCGATGCCGCCGCTCGAAAGGCGGTCAGACTGGAAACGCCGTCAAAATTGCGGGGCCGCAGTCGGCAACGCCGCGGATTGGATGCCTTCGCACTGCGAGTTGTTCACGTTCAGGTTCCCTTGGCCGTCGAGCGTCACCGTCCACACGGTGTCGTAGTCGCTGTCGGGCCAGACGAGCGCTGCAGGTCCGCCGCCCTGCGGAAAATAGCTTGAGATCAGCGCATTCACCGTCAGCGGGATCCGATCGTGCTCCCACCCCAGCAATACGCTCGAATTGGACAATCCGCCGCCATTGAAGAAATAGTTGCTGGTTGCCTGGCCCGAATCCCAATCGAAGCCCTCGGCCAGTCGAAAGGGCAAGTTATAGGCGATTGCGTAGGGTTCAACGGTCAGCGAAGGCCTGACATACGACCAGGTGGAAACTCCCGAGGAGCTTTGTGAGCCCTGTATAGGCTGACCCGGGTCCACCGAATAGACCTGTGTGGGATGAATCTTGCCCTGCAGCGCAAACGGAAGAGCCAACGCACGCCATTGCCCCGCCCCCACATAGTTGCCGTCGTCAAAATCACCTTGCGGATGCGCCTCTGCGTGCCGAACGATATACAAAGTTTCGTTGGTGTTGGTTCCCGCCGGAATTTGGGCTCCGCCAACACCGCCAGTCACCGCGACGTTGAAGGGCGTCTGCTGCGTGCATGCGCCGGTCGGAACCTGCGGCAGCGTAGGGTAGGTTGAAGGCGGGTTCGCTTTGCTGTCATACGTCACCAGGCTGGCGCTTCCCGCGGGCGTGATCGAAAGCACATAAATCGCATTGGCGCCCTGATAACTCGTCGGCAGAGTCAGGTTATAGCCCTTGGCTTGACTGATCCGTGCCAACAGGCTGTAGGTGGTCTCCCACGGCGCTGAGAAGACATAGGAGCCCGCGGCGCTTGCCGCAAGAATGCCGCTTACCAGGGATTCGTTGTCGCCGCCCTGGTCCCCGAAATCCAGGCCCTGGCAATTCGGGCAGGAGTTCGATGGGGAAGTGGCATTGATCGGGTAGCCGGTGGTTGTAAATGGACTGCCGTACCCAGGGTAGATGGTAGACATGGTCACCGGGGTCAGCAGCGCGAACTGCTCAACGGTCTCAGCAGCCGCCATATCCGGGTAGCTGCTCGCGGTTTGCAAATGGGTCGCCGGCGCCAGCACATAGATTCCGTTTACACTGGTCCCCACCACCAGCTGATGCAGGTACGTGCCCATCAGCAGCGACCGCTCTAGACCCTGGCTGGTCAGGTTTGCCGTGTTGGGATTCACATCCCCTTGAGATTGGTAAGCCAAATCCTCGCTTACCACAAAGATCAGGTTGATCGGCCCGCTCTGCTGCTGCGACCCAAAAGAGTGCCCGGAAAAATGATAGAGCCCAAACAACACTGCCGCGCCAATCACCACAGCCCATATCTTGTTCTGGCTTTGCATTCCCGCCGCCGGCACGGCCGCTACAGGAGCCAAGCCCGCTGACGGAAAATATTGCGGAGGCGTCGCCGGCGGTGTCGCTGCCGGCGTTGCGGCAGAAACCGTCGCTGCTGCAGCCGCATCCGGCCCCGCTGCCGGCAGGCCGCCTGGCGTCGCCCCGTGGTCGGCTCCGCACTTCGTGCAAAAGCGCTCGTCGTTCGCTAACTGGTTCCCGCAACTGCCGCAGAATGCCATGCCCTTACCTTGTTCTCTCCTCAACGAACACTTTACGGGAAAACACCGCTCCCGCAAATCAAATACTGGGTGTTATTACAAAACCGCGTCATCCTGAGCGAAGCGTTTTTCAGCGGAGCCGAAGGATCTGCGGCTGCCTTTCGCACTCTCCCCACCATAAAAGAATGGGGTGCCCCATCCTAGCTTCGCTAGGGTGGGATAGCACGAACCCAAATGCTTACCGTGTCATCCCGAGCGAAGCGTTCTTCAGCGGAGCCGAGGGACCAGCTTTTGCTTTTCGTATCCTCCCCCGCTCACTAGATCGCAAGACCCTTGCCGACATCGGTACTCATTTTTCCAGACGAGACTGGCCCGTTCCGAGTTGTTGCCCAAGGAGTAACTTCCGAATAGCCGGTCAACCGCTCAGAGCCTCTATGGCGGCTTTCGGAAGGTTGCTCTTTCTAACCGCCAAGGCAACGTCGGCTCCCCGTTCCATTTGGTGAATCACGATTCACAGTTTATCTGCCTGATTCGACAGCAGATCGCCATTTCGGCAAACCAAGGGGCGCGAGTCCTTCGGGTGTCCCCGAGACTACGGCCTTTGTGCAATTGCGTGGCCTATTCCTGTCTCGTTAGCATCAAGCAATTGAATCTATTTACTCAGTGAAATTGCGCGGCGCATTCGATGCGCGGCCCACTTGGATTCCCTCTTGTTTTGAGCGGACTACGGGTTGCCAATTTGGTCAACGACGGGCACTTGCCTTGAACCGCATTTCCACCGGGCGCATTCCGGCGACCGGGTAACCCCGGCACGCTTAACGCGCGTGCCCAGGTCCGGATAGAAATGGTAAGAATCAAGTTAAGGTTCTTTAAGCCGATAAAGGAAATTGAGGATTCGCTGCCGGGCGCGCTTGGTAGACGTTGCAGTGCGCATACCCGCTGGTCTCGCGAATGAAACGACTCCGCGCCAACCCACTCAGCATTGCAGTGCTCACGATATCCCTTGGCGCTGCCTGCTGGGCAACGTGGCATCACTTCCGCTTCGTTTTCTCCCACGATACGATCCAGGAATTGCAGGGGATTCCGATCGGCAGCGTTGTCCATCTGGCAGGCGAAGTAACTGCGATCGATCCCGAAGGAAAGCGCTTTTGGCTTCAGGATGACACCGGGGCTGTAGCCATCAAAGAGCCCCCTGGGATTCCGGCTGTCAATACCGGTGAATCCATCGAAACTGGAGAAACCATTGCGGTTGAGGCAACAAAAACCGCGAGCTACGACGCTTTTCTGGGACCGGGCAGTGTTGATTTAGAAAACGTGAAGATCAGTCCCGTCGGGAGGCGCGTGTCTCTGCCAAAGCCTCCCTTCGTGGTGCCCGCCGACCTGCCAGACGGCGAAAAGTCGGGCACACGGATTCAAACGACGGCGATCGTTCGCGGCATCAGTACGGACTCTCTTTCTCGGCCGCATCTTGCCATCGCGGGAATTCGTGACGAAACCGATGTGATTCTGCCGCGGCCCGATGCCAGGGTTTCTCAACTGCTCGATGCCGAAGTGCGCGTGATTGGGGTTCCTGAAAAGCTTCGCGACAGCCACGGCGTCGTGAATTTTCGCCGGATATGGGTAGGGAATAACGAGGATGTGCGCATTGAGGAGGCAGCCCCGCAACAATCGCCGCTCTACTCCATTCAGGAGATTTATAGCAATCCTACTGCGAGGGTTGGGCACCGGCTCCGTGTGCGCGGCCTGGTAGCCGCAAGGCTTTCGCCCGATGCGCTGTTGCTGGAGGACCGCTGGGGAGCGGTTCAATGCCAGATGTCTTCATCGTCGAACATACCGGTAGGTGCTTCTGTCGAGGTGGCGGGATTTCCCAGGAGCGATGGCCCGGGAATCGAACTTTTCAATGCGCAGGCAACCGAGATCCCGCCGGCGCAGTTCGCCAGTACCCAGACAGCCGGCATCGGGGCTAGCGAAATACACACAGTAGCCGCAGTCCGCGAACTGCCGGAAGAGCGCGCCAGTCTCGCCCTGCCTGTACGCATTACCGGTGTCATCACATACAACGACGCGACGTGGAACCAGTTGTTCCTGCAAGACTCGACCGGTGGCATCTACATTAAGTACTTTGGCGCCCGCTCGGAGTTATACGCCGGAGAGAAAGTCACTGTCGTGGGCCTGACCAATGCAGGTGACTTTGCGCCGGTCATTGTTGCGCCGAAGTTCCTGAATGAGAGTGCGGCGTCGCTGCCTTCTCCGGCGCCGGTTACAGCCATCGAGGCTGCCAGCGGAATGAGGGATGCAGAGTTCGTCGAGCTTGAGGGAGTGATCCATCCCATCAAGGTTGGAGAGGAAGACCCGCATCTCTTTACGTTCGAACTGTATTCGAGTTTTGGCCAGATCCACGTGTACTTCCCGTTTCTGCCTTCTTATGTTGAGCGGTTGCGGCAGCTTGTAGACGCCAGGGTCAGTATCCGCGGCGTCCTTGGAACAGTTTTCAACTCTCGCCGCCAATTGGTCGGGTACCAGTTGTTAGTTACTTCGCCAGACGATATTCAGGTGATCGAGCCGGCGGTTCAGAATCCATTTGATTTGACGCCTACCCCGATCGCAGAACTTCTCCAATACTCCGATCGAGTGAAATCCGGCCATCGCCTGAAGGTAAAAGGCTGGGTAACCATGGCCGGGCCAGACTCTTTCTACGTCCAAGACGATAGCGGCGGAGTCGAGGTGCAGGGCGATCATGCTTCACTTCACCTTGGCGATCTTGTTGAGGCGGTTGGATACCCGTCGCTTCTGGGCAGGTATTCACCGGTCATCACAGACGCCGTGTTTCAATCGCTCGATCAGAAGGGAACGACTTTAGCCAAGGGTACGACCGTCGAATCGATTTTGCAGGGACATTACGATTCGCAGCTTGTTTCGATCGAAGGGAAAGTGCTGGCCGCCATCGACGGTCCTTCGGGCAAGAGTCTTCTCTTGCAGTCCGGTCTTCATACCTTTGTCGCGGAGCTGAAAACGAACGATTGGGGAGCAACAGCCTGGCCTCCCAAAGAGGGCAGCGTGCTGCGGCTAACAGGAATCTGTTCCACTCAAGTCGATCCGGACAAACTGTACGTGCTTCTCCGGCAGCATCCTGCAAGTTTCAAGATTCTGCTGAGATCTCCTTCCGACGTCGTCGTGGTCAAGGCGGCGCCATTCTGGAACCTCGAGAATGCGTCCCTCGTGCTGGTAACCTTCGCTCTCGCAATCCTGCTGGCCCTGTTATGGGTCAACGTGCTGCGCAAAAGAGTGCGTGCGCAAAAGCTCGCTTTGTTGAAAGCCGGTGAAACGGCGAAAGCAATTGAAGATCTCTCCAATGCGATGCTGAAAGTTTCCACTAGCCAGGAGTTCAATTCCACGGTGTCGGTTCGCGGCAGTGAGGAAGTCGCGCAACTGGTGGTTGGATTCAACGGAATGCTCTCGGAGCTGCAAAGATCGGAAGAAGCCAATCGAGAGGCTGAAGCCAAACTGCAGCAACAGGCACTGACGGATGAGCTGACACGACTACCGAACCGGCGGCATCTATCCGATCAATTGTCGCAAAGCCTTGCGGCGGCGAAGTGCGACAATAGCATGCTTGCGCTGATCTACATCGACCTCGACGGATTCAAATTGGTCAACGACAGTCTCGGACACGCCATCGGTGACGTTCTATTGGTGCAGGTGGCTGAGCGATTGGGCTTGCGGCTTCGCAAGTCCGACACCCTGGCGCGCATCGGCGGCGACGAGTTTACCGCCATATTGAAAGGCCTCCAGAAGAAGGACGAAGCGCGGGCGGTCGCGGAAAATCTGCTCCAGGCGCTCACGCTGCCGTTTCAAATTGAGGAGCAGGAGATCACTATCGGCGCCAGCATTGGCATCTCCACTTTCCCTGACCTCGCAAGCGACGAGATCGATTTGCTGCAACAAGCTGACAATGCGATGTATGCCGCCAAGCGAAGCGGCAAGAACCAGGTCGCATTCTTCACCCAGGATCTTGGCAACTCTGTCAAAGAACGCGTGACACTTGAGAATCAGCTTCGACGTGCGCTGGAGGACGAAAGGATTACGATTGACTACCAGCCGGAGTTCGACATTGCTTCGGGCCGGCTGGTCCGCTTCGAAGCTCTTGCCAGATGGACTCACCCGACACTCGGGATTATTCCTCCTTCCAAGTTCATTCCGGTGGCTGAAGAGAGCGGCCAGATTGTCGCGCTGGGCGCATACATCATGGAGCGGGCTTGCACTGAGGCCGTCGCCTGGCAATCTCTTACTGGTCACCCTATCCAGGTGGCAGTCAACGTCTCCAGTGTCCAGTTCGCTCGTGACTCGTTTGTGGACGAGGTATTCGAAACGTTAAAACGGACCGGGCTCAACCCGAATTTGCTGGAAATTGAACTCACCGAGTCGGCGATGCTCGTCGGTGTCAGCCGGGCCGCCAAATCGATTCAGCTCCTGCGAAGTATAGGCATAACCTTCGCGATAGATGACTTCGGCACGGGATATTCCTGCCTCAGCTACTTGCCGGAGCTGGGCTTTGACGCCTTGAAGATCGATCGCTCCTTCGTAAAGGAGTTGGTCAAACGTCCCGAGACAAGGGCAATGGTGCGTTCGCTGGTGACGCTGGCCCACGATCTTGGGATGAAAGTGATCGCCGAGGGAATTGAGACACCGGAGCAATTGAATCTGATCAAAGACATGGGCGGGAATGAAGCGCAAGGTTACCTGCTGGGACGACCCACTCCGGATCCCGTCGCATTGCTTAGGGGACCGGCGCCAAACCCAACCCGGCCGCCAAACCCAACCCGGCCCCCAAACCCAACCCGGCCATCGACCGGCCTTGCTTTGAGCGTCAACGAGTCTCGGAATGAGTGATTTTCAATTTCACGACAGGTCCTGATTCACGACAGGTCCTGATAAGCGCCGTTCCGACCACCAACCCGTCCTCATCCTAGCTTCGCTAGGGTGGGATCGCACGAACCCTTCCCTACACCGTGTCATCCTGAGCACAGTGGGCCGCGCGAAGCGGGGCCCACACACCCACGCGTGTCATCCCGAGCGAAGCGTTCTTCAGCGGAGTCGAGAGCCTGCCCTGAGCGAAGATCGCACCAGCGATCGGAGTCGAACGGGGACCTGCTTCTTTTTTTTCCACGTCGGAGGGAGCAGCGGCCTTCAGGCCACTGAATCACGATCCCAAAACGAACCCCGGCTTCAGCCCCGGACGGCGCGTTTACTTTGCGCTGGCGCGCCGCCTGCCGTCGCCATCTGGTCGGCTCCGCACTTCGTGCAAAAGCTCTCGTCGTTCGCTAACTGGTTCCCGCAACTGCCGCAGAATGCCATGCCCTTACCTTGTTCTCTCTTCAACGAACACTCTACGGGAAAAAACCTCTTACGCAAATCAAATACTGGGCGTTGTCAGAGCCCGCCATTTTGCTCTTTTTCTACGTCGGAGGAAGCAGGAGCCTTCAGGCTCCTGAAATAGCCCTCAAACGAGCCCCGGCTTCAGCCCGGTCGGCTTGTTCCCCTGCGCTAGCGCGCCGAACTGAGTCGAAAACCCGCCCCTACCTGCCAACGTGGGTCCCGCCCGCATCCTAGGCGACCATTTCGCCGCCAATCCTGATCGAGGGAGCAAGTTTCAATTGCATATTATCATCGATCTGTGCATAATAGAAGCTATGCAACGCATGGCCACCGCAAAAATGGACAAGAATAGCGAGTTGCTCCGCATAATCAGGACGATGTCTCGCATAGGGCTTGGAACGTCTGGCCCCGCCTTCAGGTACCAAGTGGAGCGACTAGTGAAGGCACTCCGAAACGAGGGGGAACTCCGTGAAGCCGAGGCTCTGGAGGAGCTTCTGAGGTCAGAAGAATCGGAGTCCAAGATGAAGCCGAGCCGGCTGGTTCAATCGTTTGCCGCCCTGCCGGGAGAGAATTTGAGTCCCAAGGTCGCACCTCCGGCTGACCGAGAGACATCTGCACCTCTCTGCGAAATCCATTTCCCAGCAGAGAGTCCAATCTCTCCCGTGTTTCCGCAGAGCCTCACCGAGGCGGTCGAGAGAATCATTGAGGAATGGGCCCACGTTGAAGAGTTACAAGCAATCGGCGCTGCGCCGCCCCGGACTTGCATGCTATTTGGAAACCCGGGCACTGGAAAAACAAGACTCGGATACTATATGGGCGATCGCCTCGGATTGCCCGTTATTCTCGCCCGCCTGGATGGACTGATTAGTTCGTTCTTAGGCACAACTGCCCGCAACATCGGCACCCTCTTCGATTTCGCCAATCGGTATCGATGCCTGCTCCTCCTCGACGAATTTGATGCCCTCGCAAAGCTGCGCGATGATCCGCAGGAAGTTGGCGAAATCAAGCGAGTAGTCAACGCCCTTTTGCAGAACATCGATAAGAGGACCGCCTTCGGGTTCACTTTGGCTATTACGAATCATGAAGGACTCTTGGACCCCGCCGTGTGGAGAAGGTTCGAAGTTCGTATTAAGGTCCCAGTTCCCGAGCGCAGAGAACGAGAACTCATACTCGAACGCTATCTCGCACCACTCCCTACCGATTCCGTAATGCTTCGCTTCCTCTCGTGGATCACAGAAGGCCTAACCGGAAGTGATCTAGAGGCGATGGTCCGGAGCCTGAAACGGTATACGACAATCCATTCGAAAGGTGACCCCACGCTGATCGACGCTCTACGGGCATACGCGCTAACGAATGCGACTGCGGGCCGAGAGCAAAGGATCAGGATGGTCTCCGATTCTCCCCAAGAGATCGCAAGAGAGATCATGTCGAGCCCGGAAATCGGATTGACCCAACAAGATGTAGGTGCCGTTCTCGGCAAAGACCAAGCCACCATCAGTCGCTGGCTGAAGGCGGAAAACTTGGCGGAAAGGACGATGGCAAATGCCGAATAACCCTGTTCAAGTGATCCTAAACACTCGCGACTACTTCGTTTCGCCTGAGCCAGGGAGGGTCGGACCTTCCAAGGATTTCTTCCAAGACCACGATCAGGAATTCGTAGACCATCGCGATAAGTTGTCTCAAAGGGTTCAATCCATTGCGACGGCAATTGAGCAATCTGGCCTCGGATCCGCAGTTGTGAAAGTCAGCCTCAGGCGTGAGGCTTGGGCGAAGAGCCATCGCCCCAATCGTGCCCTTTTCCCTCCTGAAAAGCGCCCCTGTATCGGCGTCTCCAGCCTTGGTGAGCTTTATTACCATGTGACCCTTGAGGATATGGTTGAGGTCAGTGATGAGGTCAAAACAGCCGAATCTCACACAACTCGAAAGACGAGCAAAAAGGGGAACATCTACATCTCGCCATCCGACCAAAGAAGTGAGGTCGGAGCAATCGAGACGATTGAGATTCCCACCGCTTCCGACAAGCGCCGGTTTTCGTTGGAAGACGCGATTCGTTGGCTGAGCGACCCACGAACTTCAGGCGCATATTTCGTGGAACTCTTCGCTCCCCCCCAAACATTCCTTCCCGAATTAGTTTCGGACTATATCCGGCGCGTCACGAATGGAATTTCGGCGCTTGCAGAGGATAGGCAACTGTCAATAGAGACATTCCCGGTAGATATTGACGGCTCTCGGAATCGTCGGCCATCCGTCATTCTTGCCGTCCGGCCAACCAATTCAGGTCCACCGAACACGAACCGCGAGGGATCACGGGAAGATCACTCGGCGCTCCTTTCAATACTGGACAACCATCCGTATGTTCGCCGCGTTTCGCTGCCGCCTATAATTGAGGCGACAAGGATTCAGCCATCTGCGACCGTTGACCAAGGCGTGCCGGCTCCCCAAAGGGACGAGAGTTTTAACTACCCAAAGATCGGCATCATCGACGGTGGATTGGGCAGCCATCTCGCAACTTGGTCGCTCGGCGAACACACAATAATCGCACCAGACCACAAGAAACGGGACCACGGCTCATTCATTGGAGGCCTTCTCGTCGGCGCCCGAATTCTGAACGGCCCATTGATATGCAGCGAACCAGACGGATGCGACCTGTTCGATATCGGCATCTTGCCGGACCCGGATCAGAGCGCGGTCTTTAAAACTTACTATCCTAAGGGAATCGTCGATTTTCTCCTGGAGCTAGAGAGCGGAGTCGAGACGGCGAAACGCGATCGCGGCGTACGAATCTTCAATATGAGCTTGAATCTCTTGGAGCCCGTTCAGGCTGACGGGTACGGCATCGTTGCAAGCCTTTTGGATCGAATCGCGGATAAGCACGACGTTCTGTTTGTCATCTCGGCTGGAAATCTCCGGTCTGGGGAATGTCGTCCTGAATGGCCCGCCGATCCGCAAGTCGCGCTCCAGCAACTCGCCACAAGGACGTCGCCCGACACAGTCCTTCAGCCATGCGAAAGCAGCAGGTCGATTGCGGTAGGTGCTCTCAATGCGCCTGGCTGTTTAGGGCGCGTCGACGGCGCACCGGCCGCCTACAGCCGGAGGGGCCCGGGTCTTCGCGTTGGAGTCAAGCCGGATGTCGCCCATTTTGGAGGCTCACTTCCCGACTCGCGAACAAAAAGCGGGCTGCTGTCCTGGGGAGCAACAGGTCAGGTCGTCGCAGACCAAGGCACCAGTTACGCCACTCCTCTGATCGCAAAGGCCCTCGCCATGCTCGAGAGCAGAGTTACATCCCCGCTCACTCGCGAGATGCTGGTTGCGATGCTGATTCAAGGCTGCGATCTCCCAAAGCCTTTGATTGATCCTGCCTTGACAGAGATTGCCCGCCAATTCGCAGGATTTGGCGTTCCAAAGGCAAGCGAAACGATGCTCGAGACCGAGGATCACGCAATCACGCTGGTTTTTTCTGACACTCTGCACGCACGTCGGGAGTTGCAATTCGACTTCGCGTGGCCAAAGAGCTTAGTAAACGGGGCGACGGGCTCATGTAGAGGCGAAATCCGGATGACTTTGGTTTATCGGCCAGTTCTCAACAGGGAATTCGGAGCTGAATTCGTCCGGATCAATGTGGATGCACATGTGAGGCAAGAGCATGAAGGCAAATATGTGGGGCGCTTGGCACAGTCATTCTTACCTGAGATCAACGAGGATGCTCCGTTCGAGCACGAATTGATTAGGCATGGGTTGAAGTGGTGGCCAATCAAGGCATACCGTGGGGCGTTCCCTCGCGGTACTGGTAAATCGTCGAACTGGCGACTGTGCCTCGAAAGCTTGACTCGGTCCGAGGAGCCATTTCCCGCTGCTGGGGTTGCATTTGCTCTTGTGGTTACAATCTCTGATATCCGGAAGAACGCACCCGTGTTTAATGAGCTGAGAAACCACCTCGCAACCCGCAACGTTCAACTCTCGGATATCAGAACTGCGACCCAAGTTCGAGTTCAGAGTTAACGGGCTGGGCTGCACTCGGACGACGAGCATAGCCGACAGACGAGCGCCGATAAACGCCAAGGCAGACTAAAGGCTCGCCTTTGCTAACGGCCCTGTCCCGCCGAGAACGCACCGCTTACGACGCCTGTCCCCTGTCAAGCCAGAAAATCTCTAAGCGCATGATTCTCCACATCTTCCCTTTGCCGATAATTAACCCCACCTGGCGCATACTCGTTCCATGATCGACATACAGGCCACAATCGCTTGCTTGCCACTAACCTCTACCCGGCCTGCCCTTTTTCTAACCACTAACCACTACCCACTAACCACTGCCTTTCCGGCGCCTACTCGTTCCATGATCCGCCTCTTTAACACCGCTAACTCCGCTAGCTCCGCCGACTCCGCTGCCTCTCCGCTCCCTTGGCGTCTTTCTTCTCGCCTATTGGCTACTGGCTATTGGCTATTGGCTGGCTGTCAGCCACTGCCTTTCCGGTACAGGCGACGGCGGCGGGAAGATGCGGGACAGTGATTTTATACACTTTGAAACTCAAAAAATGAACATAACTCCTTTAACATCAACAAATATGCCTCAAAATCCGCGTCGATTTTTTGCGATTTTTCTTGATTTTTGTGCGCAAAGCGGCCCAATTTCAACCCAAAACGGCCCCCAGCCGGCAGTCTTCTCTA
>PLCO01000031.1 GCA_003134815.1 Acidobacteriaceae bacterium
CCGTCGCCCTCGCAGGTGTTGCAGCGCCCGCCCGGCACGTTAAACGAGAAATGCCCCGGCGTCAGCGACAGCCGTTTGGCCTCAGGCTGCGCGGCAAACAACTCGCGCACCAGGTCGAATCCCTTGATATACGTGATCGGATTCGAGCGCGGCGTGCGCCCGATCGGCGTCTGATCCACCAGCACCACGTCGTTCAGCCGCTCCGCGCCGCTCAACGAAGTGAAAACTCCAGACGGGTCTCCGCCATCGGTCTGCCCCAGCGCCCGCGCCACGGCGCGATACAGCACCTGATGCACCAGCGTCGACTTCCCTGACCCTGAAACGCCCGTCACCGCCACCAGCATTCCCAGTGGAATCTCCACATCCAGCCCGTGCAGGTTATTCGCTCGCGCCCCGCGCAACACCAGCTTCTCTCGCCCCGGCTCGCGCCTCCGCGTTGGCACGGGAATCGCAATCTTCCCGCTCAAATATCTTCCTGTCAACGACGCCGGATTCGCTTCAATCTCCGCCAGCACTCCTTCTGCCAGCAGCTTCCCGCCAAACTCACCCGCGCCCGGCCCCAGATCGAGTAAATGATCCGCCGCGCGCAAAATATCTGCGTCGTGCTCCACCACCAGAATCGTATTGCCCAGGTCGCGCAGCTCCTCAAGAATATGAATCAGCCGCGCCGTGTCCCGCGTGTGCAATCCGATTGACGGCTCATCCAGCACGTAAAGCGCGCCCACCAGCCGCGATCCCAACGAAGTCGCCAGTTGAATCCGCTGCGCCTCGCCGCCGCTCAGCGTCGACGCCAGCCGGTCCAGCGTCAGGTATTCGAGTCCAACGGCAACAAGAAAGCCCAACCGCTGCCGCACCTCGATCAAGATCGGACCGGCAATCTCCTCCTGCATCGGCGAAAGCTTCAGCCCTTCGAAGAATTCCTTCGCCTGCGCAATCGTCAGCGCCGTCGCCTGGCAAATATTTTTGGCGCCGCTCTTTTCGGACCCACTCATTTCAGATCTGATGCGCACAGCACGCGCTTCCGCCCTCAACCTCTGCCCACGGCAATCCGGGCACTCCGCGTAGCCGCGATATTTGCTCAGCATCACGCGCACGTGCAGCTTGTACTTCTTGCGCTCCAACTGCGCAAAGAATCCCATCACGCCCGCGTACGCGTCCTTGCCCGTCGGGGCGGGTTTTCCGCGCAGCACCGTCTCGCGCGCTGCTTCGGTCATTTCGCGCCACGGCACATCCATCGGCACGCCCAGCTCTGCCGCGCACTTCTTCAAATCTGTAAACCACGGCCGATATTTCGGCCTGTTCCACGGATCGATCGCGCCGTCGAGCAGAGTCAGCCCCTGATCGGGAATCACCAAACCCAAATCGTAGTCAACCGTGTTGCCAAATCCCTGGCAGCGCGGGCACGCCCCAAACGGATTGTTGAAACTGAACAGCCGCGGCTCCGGCTCGCGCCCCGGCCGATGGCAGGTCGTACACTCATACGCCCCGGAAAACCGCAGCCGCCTGCGTTCCGTCGTTTCCTCTCGCGCAGCCTCTTCAAAAATCACCTCGCCGGCCTCGCGATACGCCGTCTCCACCGCATCTACAATCCGCGGACGATTCTCAGCACTCACAACAATCCGGTCCAAAAGGATAAACACCGGAGCCGACAGGTCCAGATCGATCAGTGACTCCGGCGTCGAGAACTCAAACAGCCTTCCCTGCTGCCATAGCCGGTTGAAGCCGCCGGCGCGCAACTCCGCCAACCGCGCCTTCACTACCTCTGCATGCAGCCCGTCGGTTGCATTCCCGGTCGACTTCGGCTTCGCCGCCAATTTCGGGACGCGCCCGGCAACCCTTCCCGTTTTGTATTCCGTCACCGCCGGCGTCGCCGCGCCCATCGCCGGAAACAGCACATTCAGCCGCGTTCCCTCGCCAAGCGCAAGAACAGCTTCGGCCGCTTCATCCACCGAGTCGCGCTTAACCAGCCCGTCGCAATAAACACAGTGCACCTCGCCGCAACGTGCATACAACAGGCGCAGGTAATCGTAAATCTCCGTGGCCGTCGCTACTGTCGACCGCGGATTCCGTGTCGTGTTCTTCTGCTTGATGGCAATGGCCGGCGCCATTCCGTCGATCTCGTCGACATCCGGCTTCTCAATCCGTTCCAGAAACTGCCGCGCGTACGCCGAAAGCGACTCCACATACCGCCGCTGCCCCTCGGCATAAATGGTGTCGAAGGCCAACGAACTCTTGCCTGAGCCAGACACGCCGCTGATCACCGTCAGCTTTCCGTGTGGTATCTCGCAGGAGAGATTTTTCAGGTTGTGTGTCCGCGCGCCGCGGATAATGATGGCATCGTTCAAAGGGAAGGCACCGAACAGAATTTCGGCCGCGCCACAGTGCTCTCTGCGAGCCGCTGGACGCAACCGTGCATTTTTATTATAAATTGCTCGGCAACCCGATCCCCCGGGGCGGAAGTCTTCCCGAAGATGTTATAGTGTGCCCAACATTCTATGGGAAACCTATTCGAGGTTGCGTATAACAGCGATCTGATCATTCGCGATACCTCCGAGGCCGCGACGCTGTGCGTCTTCTATGACCGTGTAATCCTTCCCTACACCAGCCGCGGGTCTAGCCGCGAGCTGGTTGGGAAGAACGGAGTCAGGGATGAACTCACCAATGACATCGCCGACTGGGAGGTCAGATACGGGACCCTATTCGACGCGGGAGTACTATCCCGTCTCCCTGCAATCGACGGCCTTGACGAAGAAAAAGTTGTCAAAAGAGAAACGACCCGCTCATTTGTCGAATTCCCATCGGAGGTCTACAACCCAGGAAGGATGGTACATGACGGCAAGGCACTTGGTAAAAACGTCAGAGAAAAGTTCAAAATCCGCTCAAGCCAAGGATGCTTTGCCTTCGACCGACTCGGCAGAAATGAAGAAGTAATCGAGGAGCAGAACGCCCTGGTCACCGCCTGGGATCCGAAGCTCGGCTACAAAGGAAGTCGGCAATACAGATGCCGGGTGCTCAAAGTCAGGCGGACCGAACTTTACAGGGAGAGGCACGCCCTTGACATTTCCGTTGATACTCAGATATCCGACTTGTTGTCAATTCATGTCGATAAGTATGAAAGTGGAAATGCTCCGCTTATCCGCCTCGACCTCGCTAGACATCTGCTAAGAAACGACATCTCGATCCCTCAGATCTTCGCCTTAGCAAATGGCCGCTCGTCCCAGGATATTCTCGTCGCCCTTGAGGCGGCTGCCACGTTCCGATATCTCCTCCCAAAGATTAGTACGTTCCACCCAACTCAAATATTGGAGCTCAGGGACAAAGTGAAAGACACACGAGAGGGCTTCACCATGCATCTCTGGAAGTTGTCGAGGGGCCTCCAAGAGCAAGCGAACGACGGTACCTCGCTGTCGGAAATAGCACGCTTCGCCGAGAGCCTCATCAAAACAGACCTCATTCCGGATTATCGGGAGTTTCAGCGCCAACTCCAGTCAATGCGTGCGGAGAAGTGGGGCAAGGTCCTTGATGCCGCTGGGAAGGTGGCCGAAATCGATGCCGCCCCCTGGACACCAAAGTTCTGGGCGCTCATTTTGAAGGCAATCGGGATGACGGCGCTAAGGTCCGACTCAGAAAGGGCGAACGCCTTGTCGAACAGGTATCAGGCATTCAAATTCATGAGCTACGTTGAACGATCCTCCCTCAGGATATGAAGGATTCTTAGCGCAACCAGCGGAAGCTCCTCATGCGCTTCCAACTACCAGCGCTCAGCCATGGTGAAACAAACTTCTCGACAAAATGTCGTAGCATACCTTCACACATCCACCTACATCGGGGCGATTCCAACCCGCTAAATCCAGCCTTAAGCCTACCCCGCGCAAATTACACTATGCCATGAGGGAATTTGTGTTCCGTTTCGCTTTTTTCGCCCTGCTCGCGGCTCCCGCTCTCCGTTCAACGCCGGTCCTCGCACAGAGCTCTTCGTCATCCTCCTATTCCGCGTCTCCTCCGGCGAGCTCAACTCCTGCGCCAGCCACCGCCTCTGCCCCAACTCCCCAGCCACTCCCCGCCGAGGTCACCGCCGTCGAAGCCGCCATCGCTTCTTCTGACTGGAACTCCGCTCAGGCCAAACTGGACCCGTATCTCGCCACCCATCCCGGCGACGCGCGCGCCCTCTTTGACGCCGGTTACATTGCCGACGCGCAAAACCGTCTAGACGATGCGTCCGCTCTCTATCGCCGCGCCATCGTCGCCGACCCCAACTCGTTTGAAGCCCACATTTCGCTCGGCCTGCTCCTGGCCCGGCAAAATAGGCTCACCGAGGCGCGTCCAGAGCTGGTCATCGCCACCACTGTCGATCCCGGCCTCGCCGATCCCACGCTCAAAGCCCGTGCCTGGCGCGCATTGGCGCGCATCGATCGCGACGCAAATCCCGCCGCGGCCTCGAACGACCTGCTTGAAGCCCTCAAGCTTTCGCCGGAGACGACCTCCGACACGCTACTCGCCGCCGATCTCGCCGAGAAAACCGGCCAGCCTGAAGCCGCGGCAGCCGCCTATCGCCGCGTTCTCGATAAAGACCCGGATTCAGCCCAGGCCAACGCCGGCCTCGCTCACCTGCTCATCGAGCGCAAGGACTATCCCGGAGCCGAAACCCTCCTTCGCGCCGCGCTCGCCAAAAATCCAGACGACCCCACGCTCACCGCCCAACTCGCTACCGTGCTCGCCAATCAGGACAAGGCGGAGGCTCTCCCGCTTTTGCAAAAGCTTCACGCCGCCCACCCCGGCGACGCCGCCATTACCCGCATGTTGGCCGCCATCCTCGCTGACGCTGCCGACTTCGCCGGCTCCGACCAGCTCTTTCTCCAACTCCTCGCCGCTTCCCCCGACGATGCTGGTCTGCTCGTCGCTCACGCCCAGAATCTCGTTCATCAGGGCCAGCTCGATCGGGCCTACTCGGTCTTCGACAAGGCCACGCAAATCGATCCGGCCAACGCCGACGCCTGGAGCGGCGTGGCCTTTACCGCTTCAAAGACCGGCCATCCCGACGTCACTTTGCACGCCCTCGCCATGCGCTCTCGCTACCTCCCGGAAATTCCCTCCACTCTCTTCCTTTGGGCCACCGCGTATGACTCCCTGCACCAGAAGACCCAGGCCGCCGCTTATTATCACCGCTTCCTGGACGCATCCGCCGGCAAGTTTCCCAACCAGGAATGGCAGGCCCATCAGCGGCTTCAAATCCTCGAGAAATAGAATCGTGAAAAACAGAATTGTCTTTGAATTGTCAAAAGAATAGTGCCTTCGAACCAACCCCTCCCCAGCCCCTCGCACAACAGCTGGCCATTGAAAGGCGCGTCTATTGCCCTCGCGGCCCGCAATGGCTCAACCCCGTTTCGGTACTTTTGGATTTCATCTCGTCGAAATCCCGCATCTTATTCTCTTGCGGTTCGTTGTGAGATGTGCGTACTATAGGGGCAATTCGGGGGCAGAACCGCGCTAGAGGAGCTTCCCCATGCGGACTGTGGTTCCCATCGCCGTGTTCCTTGCATTCAGCTTGAACGTTGGCTATGCGTGCGCCGCGCCTTCCGACAGTTCCCAACCAGACCAGCAGACACTTGAAGCCCTCGAGGCTCGAGCCAACCAGGCCCAGCCGCGCGAGCAGTGCTTCCTCTACTCACAGCTCGTGCAGCAAATGACGGAGCTGAGCATTAGCCAGTACCACGCCGGCAACGTGTCCAGGGCAACCGGCCTGCTCCAGCAGATACAGAGGATCGCTAAGAAGATCCACCTCTCGGTGACCGATAACGACAAGCGCCTCAAGAACGCCGAACTCATGCTCAGCCACGCCGGGTTCCGGCTCAGCGAAATGGTCCAGGCCAGCAGCGTCGACGATCGCCCTCTCGTCGAGCAAACCCTCGCTCAGGTCACTGACGCCAAGAATGCAACCATGATGCAGGTCTTCAGCCGCAAGTAGTTCGCCTGCGCCCTCGCCGTCTGGATTCCCCAATTCGCCTCTGCCTTCTGATCAAGGCCTTTTCGTCTCTCCTCTCTACAAAAGATCGGGTGCGGGTGCCCCCGGTCTCGATCCTGAGACCGGGGAGAGCACAAACCTTCGTGCTCTCGTTGCGTCTCACCCCAATGAGCTACACCGGCCGCTTCGCGCCCGATTCTCGTTGTCGGGCCTCGCCTTCACCGCCTATGCCTGACGCGCTTTATGCTTAATTTGCACCGCCGGAGCACCGCCGCCATGCGCAATTTCGCCGCCGCTCGTATCTCGCTTGTCGTCACAACGCTGGTCGCCGTCTCGCTGCTCGTCACCGCGCCCCTCGCCGCGCAAAAAGATAAGCGCGAGCCGCTCACCGAAGCGCAGCAGGACCAGATCGCCGAACAGGGTGTCGATCCAGCGGCCCGCGTCGTCCTTTACGTCAAGTTTCTCAGCGAACACTCTGACACCATCAAGGGGCTCATCACCCGTGCGCACACAGCCGCTCGTGCCAAGCGCATCGACGGCGAGCTCGCGGACTTCGCCGCCCTCATCGACGAACTCGGCGACAACCTTGACATGTACTCGGAGCGCAAGGCCGACATACGAAAATCGCTCAAGCCACTCAACGAAGGCATCGCGCGCTGGCAAGGCGTCCTGCACGCACTCCCCAGCGAGCCCGGCTTCGAGCTGTCGCTCAAAGAGGCGCTCGACAGCATCGGCGATCTCACCGATGAGGCAAAGGAAATCACTTCAGATCAGGACGCCTACTTCAAAGCCCATCCCGATGAGAAAAACCAGGACCGCGCCGAACCAAAGTGATCGCAGCAATTAGCAAGTAGCGAGCTACTCCCTATTGGCCGCTCCCTGCTATTCTGCTTTCCGTGTCCCCCGACGTTGTCCTAATTTTTCAGCTCGAGTACCGCGCCCTTCGCCCGCGTGCGCCCATGCCGCCCATCCACGTGCGCTTCCGGCGATTCACTTCGCTAAACACCACGATCCGCATTCGTGAAGGCGAAATCTACGCCAGTCTCTCCGATCTTCTTGAAGGCGCGCCCGACTCCGTCCTCCACGCCATCGCGCACATTCTCCTCGCCAAGCTCTACCGCAAGCCCATCGACCCTGCGCACAATCTGCGCTACAAGCGCTTCGCCTCCTCTGCCCCCGTCACGCGTCAAACCGAGCTCATCCGCCACGCTCGCGGCAGCAAGCGTTTCTTCGGCCCCGAGGGCCGCTACTTCAACCTCGATGAAGTCTTCGACGCGCTCAACACGCGCTTTTTCGGTG
The DNA here is from genome assembly GCA_003134815.1 of Acidobacteriaceae bacterium. Taxonomy (GTDB): domain Bacteria; phylum Acidobacteriota; class Terriglobia; order Terriglobales; family Acidobacteriaceae; genus Telmatobacter. The sequence goes on from PLCO01000031.1 coordinate 7,262, forward strand.
GCCTGCTCGGCCGCCCCGAGCTTACATGGAGCGAGCATCACGCCAAGCGCTCGCTCGGCCACTATGACGCCGCACACAACACCATCGTCGTCAGCCGCGTCTTCGACCGCCCCTCCAGCCCTCGCTACGCCATCGAGTATCTGCTCTACCACGAAATGCTTCACCTCAAGCACCCCGTAAGAGCGCGCGGTCTGCGCCGTTGCGTTCATCCACCGGAATTCAAGGCCGAAGAATCCCGCTTCCCGCAACTGGCCGAAGCCCTTGCCTTCATCAAGCGCTTGTAACGCCAGATCTCGCGCAGATTTTGCCTGCCGGACCACGCGACAACACGGAACAACATATGAAAATGCTTGCGTTTGATTCTTTCAATTGGGAACCTTCGAAGGGCTCGCGGTGTCTAAGCCTTAAAGTATGGAACCTTCGCAAACCGCATTTCGTAGTCTCTCGCTAGCAATTAGTCGCACTCCTTCGTCTTGGCTACAGAACCACTTCGCCCGCTTACCTGGAGCGCGCTTACTTTGAGCGCGAACCCTCGGTCTAAGAATTTACTCGTTTCACAACGGCGGCGCGCGACTTCCCCAGCAACTGCACTTGACGGCTCGGCCAATGAACTGTTACTATTGGTAACACTACGGGATGTAACACGTAGTTATCCGGCGGACCGGTCCTCCGCTTAACGAGCTGCTAATCATGATGAGATTTCCTTGGTTTCTTCCCCTGCTTTTCTCGTTCCTTGCCGCCTTTATTCCGCCCGCTACCGCCGCGGCACAAACCGCCACGCTGCACGGCCAGGTCACTGACCCGAGCGGCGCGGTGATCCCCGGCGCAGCCATCTCTCTGACCGGTGGCGCGCAACCCCTCCAGGCCACATCCAGCGCCGACGGCGAGTACGCTTTCCGTGCTATCGCTCCCGGCTCATACACTGTCTCCGCCACTGCCAACGGCTTCGCGCCGCTCACGATTCCAGCAGTCACTCTCACCGCCGGCCAGGCAAAAGAGTTGAAACTTCCCCTCGCCATCGCGGTTGAAAAGCAGGAAGTCCAAGTCCAGAGCGAGACGCAATCCGTCGGCATCAGCCCTGAGCAGAATGCGAGCGCGGTCGTCATCAAAGGCAGCGCCATCGACGCGCTCTCCGACGATCCGACAGAACTGCAAAACGAATTGCAGGCGCTCGCCGGCCCAGCCGCAGGCCCCAACGGCGGCCAAATCTACATTGACGGCTTTGAAGGCGGCCAGATTCCGCCCAAATCATCCATCCTTGAAATCCGCGTCAATCAAAATCCTTTTTCCGCCGAGTACGACCGCATCGGTTACGGCCGCGTCGAGATCATCACCAAACCCGGCTCGTCGAAGCTCAAAGGATCACTAAGCAGCTTCGGCACCGACTCCGCGCTCAACACCGCCAACCCATTCGTCGCAGGCAAGCCCAGCTACTATCAATATTCGTATTCCGGCGATATCAGCGGCCCCATCACAAGGACCGCCTCTTACTTCTTCAGCGCCTTCACCATCACTCGTCAGAATCAGGCTATTGTCGATGCGCTTGACCCCTCGACCCTTTTAAACTTCAGCCAGGCCGTTCCGGATCCATCGAACTACTTCGAGCTGACCCCCCGCGTCGATTTTCAGGTTTCAAAGAATAATTTCATGAGTGTCCGCAACCAATATACCCACTACTCGGGGCACAGTCTTAACGTCGGCGCACTGAATTTGCAGCAGCAGGCTTTGAACGCAGCGAATTGGACCAATGAACTGCAGATCGGCGATACCTGGGTGATCAACCCGCATCTGCTCATGGAGCCGCGCTTCCTTTGGCGTCGCATCTTCAACAACGCGATGTCCAGTTTCCCAACGCCAACCGTCACGCTCCAGGGAGCCTTCACCACAGGCGGCAACGGTCTGGGCACGCAGCACGACCATCAGGATGTCTTCATGCTGCAGAACTACGGCACCGCAACCATCGGCGCGCAAACGCTCCGCTTTGGCGGGCGCGCTCGAGCTTACCGCTTTGCCGATTACTCGACCGCGGGCGGCAACGGCAGCTACTACTTCTCCACCGCCGCGGCCTACAAGGCAGGCACACCCTCGCAATACTCGGCCACCGTGATTGAAAATCCGCTGGCGCGCGTACTACTTTTCGACGCCTCGCTTTTTGTTCAGGACGACTGGCACGTCAGCCGTAGCTTTCTACTCGGCCTCGGTCTGCGCTATGAGGCCCAGAACCGCATCCACGACCGTGATGACTGGGCCCCACGCATTGCCTTCGCCTGGACGCCTGGTCATCCCGGCAAGACGCCCCCAAAAACCGTCATTCGAGTCGGCTACGGGTGGTTTTTCAACCGATTCATCATGAATACGGCTTTCAATTCGGGCGTCGTGCCTTACATTCTCTCTGCCATCCACGACAACGGCATCAATCAGCAGAGCTACACCGTCACGAATCCAAGCTTCTACAACCCCAATGCCGCCGAGATGCCCTCTGTACTCATCGCCAACAGCTCATCCATCCCCACCCACCACTCCGTCGATCAGCACTTCCACGCCGCTCTTGACATGCAGGCCGGCATCGGCGTCGATCGGCAAATCGCCAAACACATCACCGGCAACATCAGCTACCTCTACACGCAGGGCGTCCATCAATTCTTTACCAACAACGTCACCGCGCCCACCTTCGACACCTCGGACTACACCATCACCGGCCCCACTCCCGCGGCTTACAACTACCAGTTCCAATCCGGCGGCTTCTATCGGCAGAATCAGCTCATCGTCTCCTCGGCCCTGCAACTCAAGAAGTTCACTGTCAGCGGCAACTACGTGCTCAACGAAGCGAAAAGCGACACGCAGGGCGTCAACTCCTTCCCTTCCGTCGCCCAGGATCCCGGCTTCGATTACGGCCGCGCGACCTTCGGCATCCGTCATAAATTCCTGTTGATTGAGAGCTACACTGCGCCCCATGGCATCGTCTTCGCCGCTCTCGTTGCCGCCCAGTCCGGCACGCCCTTTAACCTCACCATCGGCCAGGACCTCACCGGTAACAACCAGTTCAATGCGCGCCCTGCGTACGGCACTTGTGGCGATTCCGGTGTCGTGACTACGCAATACGGCTGCCTCGACCCTGACCCGGCCGGAAAAGACGAGCCTATCGTTCCTTTTGGTGCGGGATTGGGACCAGCCAACGCTGTTGTTCACGTCCGCATCAGCAAAGTCATGGGCATCGGGCCGAGAATCAAAACCGCGGGCGAAGGCCAGACCTTCACGCCCGGTGGCGGCAATGTCAGCAACCGTGGCATCGGCGGCGGTGGTCCCTCCATCCGCCTCGACGCAGCTGCGCCGCGCCGCTACAATCTCACCTTCGCCGTCTCCATAGGCAACATCTTCAACATCGTCAATCTAGGCACGCCTAACGGCGTCCTGCTCTCGCCGCTCTTCAACCAGACGCAGACCCTCGCTGGCGGTCAATTCGGCAATCCCACTCCTGGAACGCGCAACATCACATTCCAAACGAACTTTTCTTTCTAATCAACCCGGCAGCAAGAGGTTCTGCGCACCGGCTACTGACTATTGGCTGTCTTCAATGCCCCCGTCAAACTCGCCACCTTCTCCACGTCGTGGCTCTTGCACCACGCTTCCATCCCCTTCGCCAGCCGCTCGGTCGCCCGCGGATCTGCGTAACTCGCCGTGCCCGCCTGCACCGCCGTCGCTCCCGCGAGCATAAACTCCACTGCATCCTCCGCCGTCACAATCCCACCCATGCCCAGAATCGGAATCTCCACCGCCCGCGCCACGCCATACACCATGCGCAGCGCAATCGGCTTGATCGCTGGCCCCGACAACCCTCCCGAAATATTGCTGAGCCGTGGCCGCCGCGTTTCTGCATCGATGGACATTGCCAGAAACGTATTCACCAGGCTCACCGCGTCCGCGCCCGCTTCTGCAGCCACGCGCGCCATGTGTCCAATGGATGTCACATTCGGCGAGAGCTTCACGATCAGCGGATGAATAGCGACTCTCTTCGTCCGCTCAACCAGTTCTTCCAGCGAATACGGATCGGTTCCGAACGCCATTCCGCCCGCGTGCACATTCGGGCACGACGCATTTATTTCGTAGGCTGAAATTCCTTCCGCATCGTTCAACCGGTCAATCACGCCGACATATTCATTCGTCGTGCGCCCGAACACATTCACGATCACCTTGCACTTCGGGTATCGGCTCATCGCCGGCAGCTTCCGCTCGACAAAATCCTCCACGCCCACGTTCTGCAAACCGATCGCATTCAGCATTCCCGCAGCCGTCTGCACAATGCGCGGCGGCGTGTGGCCTGCCATCGGCTCCAGCGAGATCCCCTTGGTCACGATCGCGCCCAGCTTCTCCAGCGAGACGATCTCCTCGAACTCAACGCCGTAGCCAAAAGTGCCGCTGGCGGCGATGACCGGATTCGTCAGCTCCAGTCCGGCAAACGAAACTCTCATGTCCGGTTTCACGGGTCGGCTGTCTCTCTTTCCCCTGGCGCTGCGGAACTACACTATCGCGCTCCGCGCCCCGCGCCTCGCCTGTTCAACTCTTCGCTCCATCATAATTGGCGAACGCAATTCGGCCACCCACCGCGAAGCGAATCAGCAGACACGAGCCCCATACCGCAGCCCGTGGCTATCTCGTCATCGCGAAGTGAAGTCCACTTTATGATAGTGTCAACCTATGAACATTGGGCGCGTCGTACCGGACATCAGATCCAAACAGATGGATGAGAGCCGCGCGTTTTACGTTGACTTTTTGGGCTTCAATGTCGGAATGGACATGGGCTTCATCACGACCTTCGTATCGCCAAGCAATCCGACATCCCAGATCAGTGTCTTGCATGATGATGGTAGTTCAGCATTGCTCCCCAATGTGAGCATAGAGGTCGAGGATGTTGACAAAGTCTACGCCGATGCCACGGACCGCGGCCTTGAAATCGCCTACCCACTGACTGACGAGCCTTGGGGCGTTCGCCGCTTTTTTGTTGTGGATCCAAGTGGAACAGTTCTAAACATAATGAGTCACCTTCCGAGTTGATTGCGGGAAGGCTCGCCCAATCCACAAGTTCGGTGGTGGGAAGTTTGCGGATCAATTGTGGCCTACGCTTGATCCGGGTGCACATGATGCGAAGAATGGACTCTGCTGCGTCAGTCCAGGTCTATTGCCCTGCAATCGAGCGGGTCGACGCATCCGCGCAACCAGACTCCCCGGCGGTCATCTCCAGAATCTGCGGAATCAAATTGAAAATCGTCGGTTCCATGCAATAGCATGCACTAGACTGTTCTGCGCCCAGCGGCAACAACGCTCAGCGGCTACAAATTGACGCGCGCTGCAATCAGGCCAAGCCATCCAGAACACGAACGAGAAAGGCGCGACTCCATGTTCATTTCCACGAAAACCCGCACAGCGGCAACAGTCGCATTGGCTGTCATCGCCACTGTCGGCTCCGTCGCACTTCAAGCCCAAACCGGCTTCCCTGCCGAGGTCGCTTCCACTCAGCCCATTGCCTTCTACCGGCTCGACTCCACCTCCGGGCAAAGCCAGGTCGGCGCCACCACTTACAAGGCAACTGGCTCTGCCGGCATTGCCGTCTCCGGAGCCCCTGTCGTCACCGCGAATGGCCGCTACATCAAACTCGACGGACACACCGCCTACATCACTACAACTCAATTCGGTGGAGTCGGTGGCGCCGCGAGCATCATGGCCTGGGTCAACATGGCTGAATTGCCCTCGCAGGCCGGCCACTTTTTCTACCTCGCCGGCGAATCTGAGAGTGGCAACGATCTCGACGTGCAATTCGAAACCGACAATGTCCTGAAGTTTTATACCGCCGCCGGTGGCCATCTTTCCTACACTCCCCCACCGGATTCGCTGATCGGCCAGTGGCATCAGATTGTTGCCACACTTGACACATCCACCCACACCCGCGTGCTCTACTGGGAGGGCAACGCCGTCGCCACCGATAAAGGTGGCGGGGAGGCCGGCAAGAAGAATGTCTTCACCATCGGCGAAAGTGTCGTCTTCACCGGCCGATTCTTTCACGGCGGCATCGACGATGTAGCCCTCTGGAATCGCGCCCTCAAGCCCACGGAGGTTGCAGCCATTTATGCTGCCTCCGGCGCGAACGGATCTTCGGCTCCCGCGAGCGCCCCGCCGGCAACCTTCGCCGCTCCCACAGCAGCTTCAGGCCCCTTCGCCACCAAAGCCACGGTCGAGATCGAAGATGCAAATGGCCCCATCCAACTCAAGCGCGAAGAACAGATCGCCTACATGTTCCTCTCCGCTATTGAAGAGATCGAGCACGAATGCCAGCTCGACATCCAGCACACTTGCCCATTGGATCAGCTTCTGGCGGGAACGTACCCGAGTGGAAAAAACATTGAGCACCTGAAGTTCAACCCCAACAGGACCGACCCAAATTACACCTACACGCTCGCCGTGAACGGAATGGCCTGGGAAGCCCATGCGACGCCCAAAAAGCCGGGATTGAAAGGCTTCTGCTTTATGTCAAGAAACATTGGCAGCACGACCGCCACCTACAGCAACTCCGGACCCGCCGGCTGGACCAGCACGGAACTGGGCAACCGCGGAATGGAAGGCGATTCCTTCGCGACACAATGACTCCGGCTTCGATCAGCGTCATGGCGCACCGAGCTTCCGGGACCTCTCTGCGAAGGCTGTTCTAAGCAGTTCTTAGGCAAAGCCTCCTGAGAGAAAGCTTCTCCAAACTGACCCACTGCCACGCACTGGTCCAAAAAAACAAACGAACTCCGCCGAGCACGCTCCGCCGCATTTTTCCGCCCAACTGCACAACGCCGCAAATACCGAAAGCCCCTCGACACACGCCGAAGGGCCTTCGTTTCTGCTATTGCTTTGGTTTCTCTATTCTCTATTCCCTGTTCCCTGCGTTCTACGCCGTCACCGCTTCGCTCGCGTCCACCTTCACCGGCGTCAGCCAGCCAAACTTGTCCGGCTTCAGCCCGTTCGCGATCCCGAAGAACTCGTCCGCAATCTTCTTCGTAATCTCGCCCGGCTTCCCGTCGCCAATCACAATGCGGTCAATCGACCGGATCGGCTGCACCTCCGCGGCTGTCCCGGTGAAGAACACCTCGTCCGCGATGTACAGCAGCTCGCGCGGAATCGCCTGCTCGGTCACCGTGAATCCCAGGTGGCGCGCGATCGTCAGCACGCTGTCGCGCGTAATCCCAGACAGCGCCGAACTACCCAGCGGCGGAGTAAACAGCACGCCGTTGCGCACAATAAAGATGTTCTCGCCCGATCCCTCGCTCACATAGCCACTCACGTCCAGCGCGATCCCTTCCTGGTAGCCGTTCGCCTCGGCCTCCATCCGGATCAGCTGCGAGTTCATGTAATTCGCGCCTGCTTTCGCAAGCGCCGGCATCGTGTTCGGCGCCAACCGATTCCAGCTTGAGACGCACACATCCGAGCCGCCGTGTCCGGCGAGGTATTTGGCCCACGGAAAATTCGCGATATACACATCCACCGGCGACCCCTTCGGGCTCACGCCAATCTCTCCATACCCGCGCAGCGCAATCGGCCGAATGTAGCACGGCGCAACGCCGTTCGCCTCAATCGTGTCCACCACGCCCGCGCAAAGTTCCTCCAGCGTGAACGGAATCTCCATGCGATAGATCTTCGCCGAGTCCAGCAGTCGCTGCATGTGCTCCGGCAGCCGGAAAACCCCCGACCCCTGCGGTTGCCCGTAGCAGCGCACACCCTCAAACACGCTTGACCCGTAGTGAATCACGTGGCTCATCACATGAATCTTGGCCTGATCCCACGGGATCAGATTGCCGTTGTGCCATATCTTCTCAGTCGTTTGTATTGGCATGGGGATCCCCGTACTCCTTAACTTGTATTCCCTGACTTGTACTTCCTGGTCTTCGAAACTGGCCCGCTTCTAATAAGGTTGTCATGATTGGCGTTTCAAGGCAAGCGCCCGGTGCATAATTCCGCACTGCCCCAACACCGTTCCCTCCCGCAATTCCCATTGGGCGGAGATTCTGACGCACTTTATCCGCGAATGTCGCCTTCCTGTGTAGCAGACCATCGCCCGCACGATAGAATTCAGTGTCTCGGCACGTAAAAAGGAGTTTTTCCCATGTTGAAGAAATTACGCCGCGAAGTTGCTCTGTTCAGCGCGCTTGCATTTCTGTTGGCGGGTTGCAAGCCGTCTCAGAGTGCGCCCTCGCCTGCTCCCGGCGGGGAAGGCCGCACTAGCACGCAATCCGGCGGCAAGCCCGGCCCTGCGACATACGTCTCGGCCTCGCCCCTGCCCAATCAATTTACACCAGCAGAAATTACAGATCCGTCCCTCAACAACATCGTCTCCGCCACGCTCACCATTCCCGCCGGCTGGAAGCTGCAGGGCATCACCATGATCAGCTCATGCACGTTTTCGCCCTGGCCCGTCTTCCGCGCCTATTCGCCCGATGGATTAATGCAGATGCGCATCGAGCCGGTCGTCGGATGGCAGTGGCACCCCAACTTGAGAGGCACGCTTAACAGCGGGTGCGCGAATATCTCCGCGCCAATCTCGGCCGCCGCATTCCTCCAGTACTACCTCGGAACAATGCAGGGTGGCATTCACGTAATGGGGCCCATGCCGGTGCCTTCGGCGTATTCGCAATGGGCTCAGGGGTTGGCGGCACAGAAGAATCAATTGGAGAGTCGCACGCCGGCGACCCTGCAGACACAGAACACAGCCGACACGGCCGCGCTTCGGATCGAGATGGTTAACGGGTCGTTCGTGATCGAGGAGCGGCTGCGCACGGCTGTGGAGTGCTCGGTGGTCGACAACACCAGCTCCCCTTACGCGGGCGGCACATGCTGGGCCAGAGTTGACGTGCTCTCGGCGCCCGAGGGCCAGCTCGACGCGCTGGTTCAATTGGTCGATACCAACAATCTTCCGCACGGTGTGAACTCCCCGCAGTGGACGCAGGCAGCACAACTGCGCCAGCAGCGCCAGGGCGCCAGGGCCATGGCCGCATTAACCGCCCAGGAGCAGCAGGAGAGCGACATGATCTACCAGCAGTTCCAGCAGATCATGCTGCGCTCGGCGATCGAGCATGCAGCCTTCATGCAGCAGCAGGAGTCGCAGTTTGAGAGCGCGATGAACAACGCCTACGACTCGATGAATGCGCGAAGCGAGGTTGCCTCCGATTGGGTCGATTACTCCCTCAACCAGGAAACCGTGCTCAACCCCGACGGGACCACATCGAAAGTTTCAAACTCCTTTACGCAAACGTGGACCGACGGAACCCACTTTTACCAGTCGAACAGTACGGGAGTAAACCCAAATGGCTCCCTCCAGGGCAACTGGACGCAGTCCCAGCAGGTCCACGGCAACGGAACGCCGGAATAGGCCGTTGGCGGAGGACAGATTTTCTTGCCGTCCACGCCAGTCTATCGGCTTTTTCTTGATAGCTTGCAATCATACAGTCGCAATTCGCTCGATCGCCGCCGCCGTAAATCATGGCCCCGACGACGAGTCTTCAAACCGGGAGCCGCGGAGCGAAACAGGAGCCGCGGAGCGAAACAGGAGAAATGACCAGATGGGCGAGCTCTTCAAAATTGGCTGGGACCTTGTCGTCCTGCGTCACTACAATCGCCAGGGAATGAAACTGTCCGCCGGCGATTATCTTGTCGCAATAGGATTCGTGGTTTTCCTCTACGGCACCGGTGTGCCCGCAGCCGTCCTTTACCAGAACCATCCGCAATACAAATGGGTACTCATTGCAACCCTTGTGATGGACGGAATCGCGACCATCGCGATATTCGTTTACGAAATCAAATGGTGGATCAAGCATCGCGCTGCCGCCCTTGCCGCTCGCTCCGCGCCGTCCAATCAGCCCGGCAAGTAGCCCCGGGCAATAATCTGGCGCGTCGGACCAGCATCGTCTGGCGTCGCAAACCATCATCGGTTTTGCAGAATCGCCGCAAGGAGGCGCAGCATAAATGGTTTGGCTCATCTTCGTCATCGTCCTCGGCGTCATCGTCATCGCTCGCATCCGCGCCGAGCAGCGCGCCGGCCGCTGGAGCTGGTCCAAATTCTTCTTCTCTCTCGGATTCGGCGCGCTTGAGTGCGTCATCATCACTTTTCCCCTCCTGGTGATGAACATGAACAGCCGTTATTTCTGGCCCGTCTACGGCGCATCCTGGGTCGTCGCCATTCTTCTCTTCGTCAAGTTCATCCTCATCGCTCGCAAGTGGAAGTTCCCCGACACCCGAACCTTACCCCAAGCCGACCAAAATGACCGCAACCAGCCGCCGCCGCGCTAACGAGCGACCGCTGAGGTCAGCGTGTGCAGCCGCCCTTCCCACCCAATTTCTCGTTGACATCGCCCCGCTGCGTCCGGCAATCTTCCTTCATAGCATCAACCGGAGGTTCCCGTGGCGACGGCACCCGCACTGCGCGCCCCAAGAATGATGTTGCATACCCGCGGCGCATGGCCCCCGCGCGAAGACCGTGCGCCTTCAGCCGTGTGGCTCGCCATTCTGTGGGCGGGAATGATCGCCGGCTTCGGCGTGGACCTTTCTCGGTTTGCGCATGAGAATCCTCCGGCGCCAAAGATCCTCTATGTGCACGCGACGGTCTTCACCATCTGGATGCTGCTGCTCACCGCACAGGTCCTATTGGTGTTGCGCCATCGCGTGGACTGGCACCGGAAATTTGGCTGGTTTCTTGTGGGATGGGCGTGCCTCATGGGCGTCCTCGGACCATGGGCGGCGTTTGCTTCGGATGCGGCGAATCTAAACACTCCGAGCAACGGCCTGCCCCCGCAGTTCCTGTCCGTGAACTTCGTGGACATCGGCGGCTTCCTCGTTCTGCTCGCCTGGGGAATCGCGCTCCGCAAAAATCCCGCCGCGCACAAGCGAATGATGATCCTGTCGACCGTTGCGCTCGCCGACCCGGGCTTCGCGCGTTTCTCGGAGTTCTTGATTCCAGGCGAGCTGCAGTCCGTGACTGCCTTTTTCATCCACGTCTTCTACGGCAACGTCCTGCTCATCGTCCTCATGGCAGCCTGGGACTGGTGGCGCGGGCGCCTCATCCGCTCCTTTGTGATCGGCGCTGCATCGCTGCTGGCGGCCTTGTATCTTGCCTCGGCCCTCTTTTTCTGGAAACCGTGGCAGCAACTCACTCTGGGTTGGGTCGCCGCCTGGGCGAAGCATTTCGGCTAGCCCGCCTTTTACGCTTTCCGCACACGCACGCCGATGAACCCCTCTCCACAAGCCTTCAGACCACCCCGCGACAACAACCAAAGGCTACTTTGAAAGTGTGCCTGCAAGATCGAGGTCGATCGCGACATCGTCGTCCGCCTTCCAAATCATAAAACTTGGATTCCTTAGTCCCCATTCGACGTAAGGCACCACAAAATGCGCCTTGGCATTTGCGCTCGTGCCATCGAGACGTACCAGCATAGGGATGGTGATTTCATGAGGCGTACCCAGAAGATTAAAGTTTCCAGTCACCTGAATGATCGAGTCGCCTGAAGAGGCAATGGCGCCCGAATAGGTCTTCGGCTCAAAGGAAACGGTCGCGTACTGTTCAACCTCCAGGATGTCCCTATTCATCTTCCTGTCGCGATTGTCATTGCCGGTCTTGCCGCTCCCGGCGAAGACAATGACCGAACCAGACATCTTGGGCGTGCTGCGATCAAACTCAATTGATCCGGATTGAACATGAAAGGTGCCGTTGACAACCTCGTGGGTTGTAATCAGCGTCATCCTGACCTCGCTGCCATCGGGATTGACGACAAAGGTCTGATGCTGCGCGAACGCGCCCGGAGCGAGTAGGCCAGCGAGTAGGCCAGCAAGGGCAAAGGCTGCGAAAACTTTCATTGCATCTCTCCTGGGAATTGGCTATCGGCTGCGCGAAACGTGCGACCTTCGCAATAAGAGTTACCCGGGCCTCGACCTGTGTTTTTTCGCATCGTGGGATTTGAGCCTGTTAATGAAAGGAACTAGCCGGCGATTGCAGGCTGAGCAACAGCGGCAGGCTGGGTGACGCGTGTCAGCCTTGCCGTCAGGCGCATCACGCCGGGCCAGACTCTGAGGCAAAACGGCAATACAGCGCGCGAGAGTGAGTTGTTCAAGCCATCGGCGGCAAACTCGGCAAGGCGCATCTGGGCCCGCAGCGCGGACCTGAGTCTAGCCTGGAAGATCGGCGCCGGCTCGCCTGCAAGATAAGCAGCAACACCACAACGTGCAGTGTGCAGCGCGATCGATATGCCATCACCGGTGAATGAGGGGATGACCGCTGCCTGATCGCCGATGCAGTAAAGCCCATTCTCCGTTGTGCGGCGGATGTAACCGTAAGGAATATGAGTGATCGCGATCGGCTTGGCTAGCACCGGCTCCGCGCCGGCAAGCCTCATCGCGAGGTGTGGACAGTCCCGCTGCATCTTCGCGAGAGAATTCTCCCAGCGATTGCCCACGCGAGCGAGATGCCGCTGTTGCACCACCCAGCAAAGGTTTGCAATGCCGCCCTCAACTGGCTGGATTCCGCCATAGCCTCCGGGATAGAGCATCAGCTCAGAGGCGCGCCCCAGCTCAGAGGCCTGCGCGTGCGTCAGGCGAAAATACATCTTGAAAGCGATCCATCGCTCCGGGTCCTCGGGACGCGTATAACCGCGCAGATCGTGCTTGCCTGTGGCGAGAAAAACCGTTGCAGCTTCACAAGTGGTTCCGTCGTCGAGCGTCGCTTGCCACACGTTGCTTGTCGTCCGACCGAGCGACTGCACACTGCGCCCGCGCTCTACGCGAACCCCTGCGGCAATGGCTTCGGCGATCAGCGCTGTATCCAGCGCCTTGCGCGTGAGTGAGGCCGCGGGAAAAGGCAACGGAGCCTCCGCGGCGCGTCCGGCAGCGGCCAGGCGAACGGAATCGATCGGCACGGCGCCAAGCGAGGCCGCGTTGATGCCCAGCGCGTGCAGGTCCTCAAGGGCCTCGCCGCTTAGAAACTCTCCGCATACCTTATGGCGCGGTGTGGGCTCGCGTTCAATCAAAGTCACGCCTCGCCCCTTGCGGGCAAGCAAGATCGAAGCGGCGCAGCCTGCTACTCCTCCACCGAGGATCAGAACTTCGTCTTGCAATGGAATCCGATTCAGATTGGACGCTCTAACTGGAATCTCCTTTTTCTGACCCGATACGCTTTTCCAGACCCGATACGCTGGAACTGTACCGCTCCTGTTGGGCATTGCCTGATAGTTATTGCAAGCCCAAGGCTGCAATTGGGTAGTGGTGCAGTGTGGAATCCAAAAGGACTAGCTCAAGGGTTTGACGGGGCGAAGGCAAGGATGGTGAGCCACGGCCTCCTCTGCCCGATCTCTTGCGCCTGCGAGACTTCTAGTGTAGCGCTCGCAACTGCGCCAAATTGGCCAACCAAATCGCCAATCAGATAATGGTTGCCTGCAACGTCGCCCCTAATGGGAAAGTCGAATGTCGCTGGATTGTCTCCTCTTCCTGGTCCAGCTTCCCAGGGCACACACTCGACGTCTAACCCCATGATCCGGGCCCCATGATCCGGACTCTATGATCCGGGCCCTATGATTCGGGCTGGGGACCTATTGCGCATGATCACGGCTTACCTGAACCGCATCGCCACTGCCGTATCCGAGTACGATGTCCGTGACACTTTCGTCGTCTTCGCCGAGTAGATGCTATTCGACCCGCGCCAGCATCGGCGGCTGGGACGGTTGTGTGTGGGGCGGTCAATGGGCGACGCCCATTCTTGTTGCGGGCCATTTCCCGCAAAATTGGCATCTCATAAAGCTGATCGTTAGTTCGAGGGTTTGGATGGTGCGAAGCAGTTTCCTTGTGGCCGCTTTTTTGGCAATCACTTTGGCCACCGCGGCGCCGGCAGAACCAATTCCAGTGGCACAAATCCAGCTCCCGCGGCACGCGTCGATGGTGGCGCGCTCCGAGACTGGAACGATCATCGCCCGGGCTGAGTTTATTGAGACCGTGCAGGGCGATGAAGTAACGATGCGCCTGACCTATCACTTTCTGGATGGGTCGATTGACGATGAGACCACGACCTACACGCAGCAGGGCACGTTTCGGCTGGTACGCAACCATCACATACAGAGCGGGCCATTCTTTGATCCGCCCGTCGACTTTACGGTTGAAGCCGCTACCGGCACAGCGACCAGCAGCACAGCGGATCAGGATGGCAGGATGCAAGTCGAGAGCACGCACATTGGCCTGCCCAATGATCTGGCGAATGGCTTCGTTGGAACGTTGCTGCTGAATGTGCCGCCCAATACCGCGCCGTTTCGGGTGGGGATACTCGTGCCAGTCTTCGGCGGGCGTTTGATTCGGATCCTCATCTCGCCGGAGGGCGAGCAACCGTTTCAAAAGTCAGGGCAGACCCTTAAGGCGACGGTGTTTCGCATTCATGCGGAGTTGGGTGGCATCCTGGGTATGCTTGCGAAGCTGGTCGGCCGTCAGCCGAAAGATGTGATGGTGTGGGTCCTCGAGGGTGAAAAGCCTGTAGTGATAAGGGTGGTTGGACAGATGGGTGGTTACGGTCCTGTCGTCAGCTCAGAGCTTGTGGGGGCCAGTTTCGGGAAATAGGACATTATTTTTGAAACCCACATCTCAAAGGCGAGATGGGCCTCGCTCGCGTCTATCACGATGCCCTGAAAATCCTCTGGCTTCCCTGAGAATCTCGTGGCTTCCTGTCCGGCCATCATGCACGACGAGTCGTGAGCTCGCGCCAGTTCAGTCCCAGGTCAACGACCAGCAGTGACACAAGCGTGAAAGCGATAACGCCGACCGCGGCGAACGTGTCGCCAAGATGGCTCCAGTAGCGTGGCCACAGGTTGAGCACCCGGCTTGAGACGAAGGTAAATGTCACTGCATAAGACCGGGCCATCCACTGGCGATGCTGGATAATTTGACGGTTGCGCGCCGTGATGAATGCCGCCGTAGTGCAGACGATCCACGCGGCGGCCTGCATAGTGGTTCCCGGCAATCCCGGCCGGCCGGCGGCGAGGGCGATCCCGGTGAACGCGCCGATAAAGACTGAAAAGACGTAAACGCGTCCGAGCACGCGATGGATTTTCAGGTAGCGCTCGCGAAATCGCGACGAGAACTGGATGGGGCCGGCCAGCAGAGCGATCGTGCCGCAGAGCACATGCGGAATCAGGAGATGCCGGTCCGCGATCACCTGCAGACGGTAGGCGTGGTACATGGGATAGTCGGCGACCAGAAACACTTCTGAAGTGATAAAGACAAACAGCGCCGTGAGCCCAAGAGAGATCCAGAGAATAGTTTTGAATCTCGAACGGGTGCAGCTGGGCGCAAGCTGCGTGGTTGTCGCCATTAGTCTTCTCCGCGGGTGCGGCTGAGCGCAAGCTGCGTGGTTGTCGCCATCAATATCCTCCGCGGATGCGGCTAAGCGCGAGCTGCGTGGTTGTCGCCATTAAGATCCTCCGCGGGCGATGGATGCGATGAGGCGTGCCCCTGGGATGAAGTGTGCCCCTCAATAGAGGGACGCGAACGGCCTCATTTTGATAGCGTCTCACAGTCGCCGCCAAATGGGTTGGTAGCCGTTAGCGCCCACGCGTGTCATCCCGAGCGAAGCGTTTTTCAGCGGAGTCGAAGGACCTGCGGTTGCTTTTCGCGACCTTCACCCACCACAAGAAATGGGTGCCCCATCCTAAACGCGTGCTTTGCGTTTAGGGTGGGATAGCACGAACCCATTTTTTGCATTGTCATCCCGAGCACAGTGGGCCGCGCGAAGCGCGGCCCACCCACCCATGCGTGTCATCCCGAGCGAAGTGCTCTTCAGCGGAGCCGAGGGACCTGCTTTTGCTCTTCGCGGCCCACTCACCCATGCGTGTCATCCCGAGCGAATTGCTTTTCAGCGAAGCCGAATGGGCACCTGCTTCTCAGGATGCCCCCACCACCACAACCCTCGCTCACGCCAACTGCTCCCGCGTGTACCACCCTTCGCTCAAATCAACCCACGTGGGGTTGTTCGCTTTAATGAGAACGACCTTCTTCTCGCGCCTCCATCGTTTCAACTGTTTCTCACGCGCAATCGCTTGAGCCACTTCGCTAAAGCGTTCAAACCACACGAGCCGGTCGCAGTTGTATGTCGCCGAAAATCCCTCATGCAGCTTTTTCTTGTGCTCGAAGACACGCTTTTCCAGGTCGCTGGTCACACCGACGTAAAGCGTCCGGCTCCGGCTGGCAACAATGTATGTGAAATGTATGCCCTTGCGCATTGCCGCATTTTATCCGCTATGCCCCCGCGCTGCCCGTGTGATGCTGAGCACAGTGGGCCGCGCGAAGCGCGGCCCACTCACCCACGCGTGTCATCCCGAGCGCAGCGTTCTTCAGCGGAGCCGAGGGACCTGCTTCTCGCGCCCTCCGCCGATGTCAAGAGCAACCATCCTCCCGAATCCCCGCATCCCTCTGATTCGGCTTAGATTATTTTCCTTCTCAAGTTTGCCGATCATTATGCCCTTCCGGAGCACAATGGTCTCATGATCCGCATTCACCCAAAGACCCGCGCCATCCGCCAGTCCAGGGCTCTTCTAACCACGAACCACTACCCACTAACCACTGTCTTTGCAGGTCCGAAATTAATGAAAGAAAAAAACTTCACCTTTTTTCGGCAAAAAGTGCAGTTAACTCGTTTGCCATCAACAAAACACCCTCAAAATCCTCGTCGATTTTTATCGATTTTTGTCGATTTTTGTTCGCAAAACAGCCCCATTTCCGCCCAAAACCGCGGGCAGCCGCAAGTCTCTTCTAGCGCCGCTAACTCCGCTAGCTCCGCTGCTTTTGCTTAGGTATGGCCCAGGTATGGCCCGAGGTATGAGGCGCCACGTAACTCCTTTGTTATCAAATATGGAGGTATGGCATACCGGGGGTAGGGGGGGATAGTATCGAGAAAGTAAACACCGCCGGCCGTCTTTCTAGCGCCGCTAACTCCGCTAGCTCCGCCGTATGGCTAACTCCGTCGGCACCGGCACCTTCGGGCTAACCACTAACCACTAATTCATACTTCGGCAGCACGCCATACTCAGCCGCCATGCGGAAGAACCCGCGTATCCCCTCCACGCACTCCTCGTCGAGAACGTAGTGGATGTTGGCCGTGAGATAGGTTCGAATCGTCTCCTCGGGAATGGGAAATCGCGCCGACCACTCAGCCGCCAGCGCATCTATATTCGCGAGACCATGATCGCGCGACAAAATAAAATCCTGCGCAACACTCTCGTCAAATTCTGCGTGGCGCGCGGCGCCGGCCGCACCCGTGCCAACATTTGGCGCGACGCCCCACACCGCCGAAACGAACGCGAGCCCAGTCAGCGCGCGCCACTCCTCGGCCAGGTCGAGATACACAAGCTCCTCGCCGGTGCGTTCGAATTGATTATTCCGCTCCTCGAGAGCCAGCAGCGCCGGATCGCCAATCAGAATAGCCGCATCGGCGTGCTCCAGCATCGTGTCGAGATCGGCGGCCATGGGCAAAAACGGAACCTCCGCATTGCCCCACTTGTGGAACATCATGCGCGCGTAAACCAGCGTCGTTCGGCTCGCGGTATCAGCCGCAACGGAGCGCATCTTGCTCGGCGACATACTTGCGCGATGCACCAGGATCAGCGACCGCACGCTGCCCTTTGAAGCGATCGTGCAGCCCGGCAGAATCCGCAGTCCAGGCGTGGTTGCGAGCGAAGCAATGGGAATCAGTCCGATGTCGGCGCGTCCATCCGCCAGTCGCGCCGCGCACTCTGACGGAGTCATCCGGTCAACGCGGAAGCGCTTTTCGAGCGCCTCGTTCAGCGGCGCATGTTCAAAGTCCCACATCAGCGGTGCGGGATTGAGGAAGCCAATCGCGGCTACCCGCAAACGCGTGTCTCGCTCGGCATTCACATCTCTTAGACTACCAACGTGCGACCCTGGATTCGTTCCTCAGACGAGATTCGTTCCTCAGAGGAGATTCGTTCCTCAGAGGAGATTCGT
>PLCO01000048.1 GCA_003134815.1 Acidobacteriaceae bacterium
TAGTTATCTAGGACAGCCCCATTCTGCCGTTTCGTTAGACTTGTTCTTAGTAAGACAAAGGAAGATGGGCGGCCCACGGACGCTGGCGGGGATTCCAGCATCCGTGGCCGCCCATACTTTTCCCCGGACGATTGCACCAAAACCGGCGCAAACTCCGAAAAAAGCGCTCCTAAGTCATTGATTCTAGATACTTTGACTACTTAACTTCAATGTTTTCAAGCACTTGCAGCAATTGGTGAAAGGTACACACCATTCATTTAACAGCACTTAGCTCTAAAAATGGGTGGGGGGAGGGGTAGGGATGTATCTGGCGTGTCGCCACACCAAACCAGGCGGACAGCGCTGCGAACAGCGTGCCTTCATCGCGCGCCACTTTTACGCGGGCGGAACCAACGCCTGCAACAAATCTTCGGCATCGGTGACCGGCGGCAGGCATGTGCGTCCGCGGCACACCAGCGCCCAAGCCTCTGTTCCATCAGGTTTCGGCACTTGCAACAGCGTCTCCGCCAAAATCTCCGGCAGTTCGCCGGGAACGAGTCGCGAAGGCTCAATCCGCATCACCGTCTTGTTCACCGCGAATCCCGCGACCGCCGTCGCTTCCATCCGATCCGCCTCAGGTCCCGATCCCACAATCACCACCTGCACCGGATCGAGCAGCAACCGCTCGGCGGCCAATCCGTAGCTGCCCGCGTAGAGACCGAAGTGCTCCACGATCCCCGCAAAATTGGCCAGAGTTCCCTCAGCGATCTTGCGGTAATCTTCGCGTCCGCTCAGAGCCTCCAGGCGCAACAACGCCGTGGCCGCGATTGAATTCCCGGCAGGCGTCGGCGCATCCTGCAATGGCTTGCGCCGCGCCGTCAACGCGCCCAGCGGAATCTCCGCCGGCTCATCATTCAAGGGAGCAGGCGTATCGAAGAACCCGCCCGCAGACGCATCGTGAAATTGTTCGATCATGGCGTCCGCCAGCTTGATCGCGGCGTGGTAAAACTTCATCTCCCCGCTCGCCAGCCAACCGTCCACGCACGCATTCACGGTAAACGCGTAATCGTCAAGCGTGCCGGGAGCGCTCTCGCGCGGCGAGAGTCCCTCAGGGTATGCGATCACATGCTTAAGCGAATCCGTTCCGCCCCAGGCCTCGTCGAGCAGCCGGTTGAGCGTGAGCAGAGCGAACTCGCGTGCCTTGTCGTCGCGCAGCACTCGCGCCGCCTCAAGGTAAGCCGTCACCGCCATCGCGTTCCAACTTGTGTAAAGTGTGCGGTCGATGTAGGGCGCCGTCCGCTGCGCACGCGCCGATAGCAGTTTCTTCCGGGCCGAATCCCGCAACTCGCGCAACGCGTCAAGTTTCGCCTCTGGACTCGCGTCCGGGCTCGCGCCCGATTGCACCGCCATCTCAGCCACTGTCTGATTCACATGCAAAACGTTTTTCGCCGGGTTGTGATGCATGTCGCCCAGCTCGCCAATGTCCCAATACTTCGTGGCAAACTCAAGCTCCTCTCCGCCAAGAACTGCGCGCGCCTCGTCGAGCGTCCACGTAAAGTAGTCGCCGTCGTCATCCAGCCCCACATCCGCATCCTGCGAGCCATAAAACCCGCCGCGCTCGCGATCGGTCATCGTCGCATCCAGCCAGGCCACAATCTCCTTCGCAATGATCAGAAAATCCTCGCGAACGAAACTCTGGTAGCCGTGCACATAATTCCGCAGCAGCTCGATGTTGTCGTAGATCATCTTCTCGAAGTGCGGCACCACCCAGCGCTCGTCCACGCTGTAGCGATGGAATCCCCCGGCAAGCTGATCGTAGACGCCGCCGCGCGCCATCTTTTCGAGCGTCGTCGCAAATGCCTCGCGCGCGCGTTCGTTGCCGCGATTCATCGCAACTTCAAGCAGCAAGTCTAGCGCCGCCGGATGTGGGAATTTGGGCTGCGAGCCAAATCCGCCATTGCGCGGATCGAATTGTGCCACAATCGACATTGCAATCTTGTCCACGAGATCCAGACTGAGCGAGCCGCCGCGTCCCGAGAAACTTTCATTGTGCTCAATCGCGGCCATCACGCTGCCGGCTGTTTCCAGCGCCTCGTCGCGCCGCTCGCGCCATACTTGCGCCATGGCCAGCAACACGCGCCCCATTCCCGGCCGCCCGTAGCGATCGTCGCGGGGAATATATGTTCCGCCGAAGTAGGGCCGTCCATCCGGCGTAAGAAATGCCGTCAACGGCCATCCACCCTGCCCGCTGATCGCCGACACCGCTGCCTGGTAACGCGCATCCACGTCGGGCCGCTCGTCGCGATCGACCTTCACGGCCACAAAAAGCTCGTTGATCAGCGCGGCAATCTCCGCATCCTCATACGATTCGCGATCCATAACATGGCACCAGTGGCACCACACCGCGCCAATGTCCAGCAGAATCGGCTTGTCCTCAGCCTGTGCTCGCGCAAACGCCGCTTCGCCCCAAGCGTGCCAGCGTACCGGCTGATGCCGCGCCGAGCGCAGATAAGAAGACGCCGCATCTTCGAGTTGATTGCCGGCTGTTGGGGAAGCGCCGTTGCTCATGGAGTGAGGATACAGGTCACACGTCTCGTGCATCCACATGGCCGACGGCTGCTTCGGATCGACGCGGGCCACTATCATGTCTTGCAGGAGATCGAGAGGAGTTGGGCTGATGTATAAAAAAACTGCTGCGTTGGGGCCGGTTCTTACATTCCTCGTTGGGTGTAATTTGCGCTCTTCATCTCATGGTCCCGCAGCCTTATCGCAATATCGCGGTGCGAAATGGATGGCTTGGAGCGATTCCCAGCGGGATTCATTTGTGGTCGCATACATCGACGGGCTTAGGGAAGGAATAGGTGAGGCTTGTTCGTTTGCAGATGTGGCCCCTGACGTGCAAAAGGGGCCTGCCTCGGGCCAAGGCCACGAGGGAGTTGCGGAATGCCGCGCGAATACAACTAAATACTCACGTTGCAATGAGGGTGCTTCGGAGTGGCCGATTTGCAGCGCCTATACACAGGTCATCACGGCGTTTTATAAAAAGCATCCGGAGTACCAAAACATTCCCTTCGAGTACCTGATGCAGTACCTAACAGACAAGGAACACAGGAGTGCTGACGACCTGTATTCGATGGCCAGGTTCGGTGAAATGAGGACACACTGGTAAAGCTGCGCATCGACCAGGCCGAAAGCTGAAACGTTCCGACGCGGGTCGCTATCATATATAGAAGGGAATCGATGGCCGCCCAAACATATCAGCAAGCGCGTGAAAGCGCGGCTAACACCAGTCCTCTCACAATCGGCGTGCTCGCCCTGCAAGGCGACTACGAAGCTCACGCGCGCGCCTTCGCCGGCAACGTAGTGCGCGCCGTTCTGGTGCGGAAACCGGACGAATTGGCCTCGCTCGATGGCCTCGTATTGCCTGGCGGCGAATCAACCACCATGCTCAAGTTCCTTGAGTCCAGGTTCCCCGATAATGACGGATCTAATAACGGCGGCTTCCCGGGCGCGTTTTTCGGCGCGCTCGTCAAATTCGCCTCAGCCAAGCCAGTTTTCGCCACCTGCGCCGGCTGCATCCTTCTTGCGCGCGAGGTTCTCCATCCAACGCAGCGCAGCCTTGGAGTTCTCGACGTTACAGTCGAACGCAACGCCTATGGCCGCCAGATCGACTCAGCCATCCTCACACTCCCAACTGAGCTTCCCGGTGGCCCGCTGGAGATGGTCTTCATCCGCTCGCCGCGCATCACCCGCGTGGGTGACCAAGTTGAAGTGCTGGCTCAGCGCGACGGCTACCCGACGCTGGTGCGCCAGGGTCACCTGCTCGCGGCCACCTTCCATCCAGAGATGTCAGCCGATACGCGAGTGCAACAGTTGTTCCTCGAAATCGTGCGCGCGCACAAGCACGGGGTCCGCAAGTGAGTCGGCAAATTCTCCGCAAAGCGATCTTCCTCGCAGCCGCGCTGGCCGGAATTTCCGCCGCGGCTTTGTTGCAATCCCAACAACCCGTCGCCTCGCCCGCAGCTGAGCAGCCAGCGCCCGTCCAAATCACCCATCCGCCTCAGTACTATATTTGGAAAACGGCTCACGACGCGCAGCTGGTGGTGGACTTCGGCGGGCTCGAGCACTTCAGACAGGCTGATGCCACGCTGGCCCCGCCGCAGCCCGGCGAGAACCGCGTAGTCTTCATGGGCGACTCCATCACCGAGGACTGGAACCTCAAAGACTCGTTTCCCGGCAGACCCTACATCAACCGCGGCATCAGCGGTCAAACCTCGCCGCAGATGTTGGTGCGCTTCCGGCAGGATGTGATCGATTTGAAACCGAAGGTCGTGATCATCATGACTGGAACCAACGACATCATGGAGAACACGGGTCCAATGACAGTTGAGCAAAGCGGCGAAAGTATTGCCTCCATGACCGACCTCGCCAATGCAAACAAAATTCAAGTGGTGCTGTGCTCTGTGCTGCCATCGTCCTCATTCGCTTGGTCGCCAGGATTGGAGCCCGCGCCAAAGATTGAAGAACTGAACGCATGGATCGAACACTACGCGGCTGAAAAGGGCTACATCTACGTAGACTATTACTCGGCAATGAAAGATGAACACGGAGGCCTTCCGCCGGCGTTGAGCGACGACGGCGTTCACCCGCTGCCGGCCGGCTTTGCGATCATGGCGCCGCTGGCGCAGGCGGGAATTGAGAAGGCGCTGAAACGCGACGGCAAACGGGGATATATTGGTTCGCAATCGAAACGCAAAACGGAAACTCCGGTTCAATGAAGAAACTCTCTCTCACTTTTGACGACGGACCTTCTCCGCCTTGCACCGAGGCTCTTCTCGCCGTCCTGTCCTATTACTCCGTCCCCGCCTCCTTCTTTATGATCGGCCAAAGAATGCTGGCGCAGGAGCCGACTATCAAGCGCGTCGAGCAGGCTGGCCACGTGATCGGCAACCATACCCGCACGCATCGCAATCTTTGCGGTGCGCCCTTCGAGGCCATCGACCACGAGATTAACCGCTGGGGACAGTACTTCCGTCCGCCCGGCGGCCACTACGACGACGGGATTCTTGAATACCTGAGGCTATATAACATTCAGCTGGTGATGTGGGATGTGGACGGACTGGACTGGAAACTTAAAACTGCCGACGAAATTGTGGAGCATCTTACCGCCCAGATTGGCAGCCTTGACGATGACAGCGGCATCATCCTCCTGCACGACGGCGACTCAGAGGACCTCAACGGCAACCGCTGGGCTACGGTCGAAGCCGCCGACCGCATCATCACCAGCTATCGCGCACGGGGATTTGAGTTCGTGCCGCTGTGCGAGATGACCTTGCCAAGGAAGAAGTGGTTACGAGGCACTTGAAGCGTCTCACCGACTGTCTCAAGGCACACGGCTTTTATCGTCGCTATCTTCCAGGGCGAATTCGTAGGTGCCAGCCAGGCGGTGTTTGTGTGAAGCGAACACCGCAACCGCATAAGCGGCCCGGCGTCGCGCGCGTTGTTCCCAGCGAGGCAATCCATGCCGGGGACGCGGATAAGCGAGTAATGCGCTGATAAAAGACGCCTCCTCGATTGATAATCGATCGGCGTTCTTATTGAATATCCTTTGTGCAGCGGCATCCGCGCCAATTAGGCCTGAACCAAAAAAAGCGCAAGCCAGATAAGACCGGAGAATTTCAAGCTTCTTGTGCCGGGATTGGATGACGAGAGCCAGGAATAACTCATAGATTTTTCGTTTCATCGTCAACTCCCTGAATCCCGTCACGGTACGCACAAACTGCATGTCAATCGTGCTTGCCCCTCCGTGTTTGCGGCCTGTGACCGCCTTGATCGTCTCCCGAAAGATTGAACGCAGGTCGATACCGCGATGATAGAAAAATCGCCGGTCTTCCAGGGCGATGGTCATCAATTCCAACGCGGTCAATGCATTCGCGGCCAAGTGCGGCAATGGCCGGACGTTCTCTTGAATTTGCGACAAGTCAGATCGCAGCTTGGCGAGCCACGTCGAGGGCTTTGCCCAATTTGGTAGTCGCAGCGCCTCGCGCGCAACAGGCTCGGCCACAACTTGGCGCGCTCTTCTCGACTTTTTCGATCCCAACGCATCCGCGACGTTTGTCGTATCGCTTGTCGCAATGTTCGTGCTGATCCACTCCGCAACGGCATCCGCCATCGCGTCGCCGAAGAGGTGGTTAGGGCAGTCGGTGGTTCCTTCGTTACCCGGAGCAAATCTGTGCCCCAGCACGTTCGCGACGGGTATCCCATATTGTGTGACAAGCCCGCGGACGAGCTGTGCGCACGCCATGCTCTGAGCATCCGTAAGGCGGTCGGTTGCCGTGCCGACAAGCTCTATGCCAATCGATCTGGAATTGACGGCTTTCGCGTGCCAGGCGGAGCACTCATCGCGGACCATCTGGTATATATCGCCGTTCTTATCGATAACGTAATGAGCTGATACTTTCGATTTCGAATTCAGGAACCAATTGATTGTCCCCTCGACGATTCCTGCCGTCGTACAGTGCAACACAATCATGTCTATATTGGTCTCATTGCGCGAGGAGTAATTTGGGCTTTCGATGAAGCTCTTGATAGCTGGTTTCACTTGTTGCGCGCTTTGACCTGAAAAAGGCTTATAAATCAATCGTGCGGAGGACCCGCGAAGCGGAGCACGCGTGCTGCGGACGCGCAAGTCGTTCCCGGAAGCCGTTGCAACCAATATACGCTTCATGCACATTCGCCTACGGCTTGAGAGCTCTCAAATAGCCGCGTTGTCGTCACATGTCATTTCGTCGTAATTTACTCTCATAGAATGACTGGGCAAACAACGCCTTGCCCATGCCCGGAAGGTGGGACACGTCAACCATGCCAGGCAAAATCGCTATCTTCAGTTCGGTCGGACGGAATAGCACGAACCTTTTCGTGGACGTGACAATCGTCCAACAGCTTCTAAACCTCACTGTTCCGATTTCGCCGAGCCAGATCGCTCGCCCCATCGCTCGCCCTATCGCTGTTGACGGGCTCTGCGGCCCGGCGACAATATCCGCAATCGAGCAGATTCAGCGCCAAAGTCTCCTCATGAGCCGGCCTACTGGAGAAGTGGAACCGGACGACCCCACATTCAACTTCCTCACCCGCGGCGTCGCGGCTGAAGCTCTAGGCAGTCAGCAGCAACTCGCCTGGGGAGCCAGGGTGAGTGCCGCGTTCAAGGCCAAGCTGATTCAGATTGCCGAAAACATTGGCGTTGATCCAAACTACCTCATCTCCGCCATCGCCTTTGAGACAGGCGAGACTTTCAGCCCATCCATAAGGAACCGCAGCGGAGCCACCGGCCTGATTCAATTCCTGCCAAACACAGCCACTGAGCTTGGCACCAGCACTTCGGATCTGGCCGTCATGACTGCTGAAGACCAGATGGACTATGTCGAGAAGTACTTCAATCAGTACAAGAACATGCTCGAGACCATCGAGGATGTTTATATGGCCATTCTTTGGCCGGCAGCAATCGGAAAACCAAACTCATGGGTTCTCTTCAGCAGACCGAGCGCCCAATACGATCGAAATTCCGGCCTCGATACCAACAAAGACGGCAACGTAACCAAGGAAGAGGCGGCAGCGATGGTCAAGGCTAAGCTGCTCAAAGGTAGAGGCGCGGGATACTTCGGTTGAGCCCAATGCGAACGAACTAAGTGCGCAAGTCTCCGTATCTGCTGCTTCAAGTTTCCCGTAGAATTGATTAAGTGTGGCCCCGTAGCTCAGATGGATAGAGCATCGGTTTCCTAAACCGCAGGTCGGCTGTTCGAATCAGCCCGGGGTCACCATTTCAAATCACGGCACTCTCAGCCATCTGCGCCTCCTTTTTTCCCACTCAAATTGTTCTTTGACTTTCCCCTGCCGGACCAGTTATAAAAGTTGATGTCATGGAAGTCGTTTCCATGACATCGTCGCTGCCGCTCTGTGCTGCAGCTCACTTATCATCGCGATCGCCAGGATGTTCGGGAAGGCGGTGAAACTCCGCCACTGCCCCGCAACTGTGAGCGCACCTGTTTTCCCTGCCGTCCTTTAACGAGGCGCAGAAACCAAACAGGATTTCGGCCCGTATGTTTCAGCAACTCGCGGAACATCCATCAAGCCACTGAAGTCGAATCCATTCGATTCGGCATTGGGAAGGCGGCTGAAGTAAGCGCAAGTCAGGAGACCGGTCCTCGGCGCACTTAACCGCTTTCACGTTCCGAGGGGAACGAAGGAGCTCTCATGCCGATTTCTAGTTTCCTGCGATCTACTTCCAGCCACGCCTTTTCTCAAGCCTTTTCTCGGTGCCAATCTACGGCCCGCCGCATTCTGCCTCGCGCACTCGCCGCCGTATTCCTCGCTCTTTGCGCCGCGCTTTGTCCGGCCGCATCCATCCGCGGAGTCGTCACCGATGCCAGTGGCGCCAGGGTTTCAGGCGCGGCAGTTTCGCTCGTCTCGAACGGCCGGGTCATCGCCTCAGCAGTGTCCGTGTCCGATGGCAGTTTCCAAATCACCACCGGCTCTTCTGGCCGATTCTTCATCGTCGTCTCCGCAAAATCGTTCCGCCAGTTGCAAACGCCCGACTTCTACGCGGGCCAGTTCGATTCCCTTGAGCGCAACGTCGTGCTCGAGCCGGAATGGGTGCGCGAATCAATCGTTGTCACCGCCAACGGCATGCCCACACCGCAGCCGCAAACCAGCGCCGCCACCACAGTGCTCAGCCCGCTCGACCTCTCCCTCCGCACTGACCTTGTGAGCGCCCTGCGCCTCATGCCCGGCACGTTCGTGGCTCAGGACGGCCAGCTTGGAGCGCAGACCTCCTTGTTTGTCAGAGGCGGCGACTCAACTTCCAATGAGACTCTTCTCGATGGCGTCAGCATTGACGATATGGGTGGGCGCTTCGACTTCGGCCCGCTCTCCACCACCGCCGTCGAGAGCGCGGAAGTCTATCGGGGACCCGACTCGAGCCTTTATGCCGATGCGGGCAGCGGAGTGGTCAGCCTCACCACCCCACACGGCACCACCAGCTTCCCATCTCTGCTTTTCCAAGGGAGCGCCGGCAATCTCAATACCTCACGCGAGGAGCTCGAACTTGCTGGCGCTCACAGCAAACTCGATTACCTCGGCGCTTTCAGTTGGCTGCAGACCGCCAACAATCTGCCCATGGACAAGTACCACGTCGCCACGTCGGCGGCCAACGTCGGCTGGGCTCTCAATGGCGCTACGCAAATCCGTGCAACTCTGCGCTACGGCGTCGATGCCACCGGGGTCCCCAACCAGTGGGACTTCTATGGCATCGCTGACGATCGTAAAGAAGGCGATCAGGACCTCTATGGCTCTGGAACCGTTGACAACCAGACCACGGCCACCTTCCATAATCGCTTCCAATTTGGGCTGGCACGCAAACGCGAGCAATCTCAGCAGTGGTATCCGGCCGGTGTCTGCATTCCCGCCGACAGTTGCGACGGCGCTCCCGATTCGTTTACTGGCGGCAACTTCTACGGATTGCCTTTGACCATCGCGGGCGCCAACGGTTACAGCGCCGCCGGGCCTGCGCTGCTCAATTACAGCGCGGCCAATGGAAGCGTCTACCCCAACCGTCTCGACCTGATTTCGAATCGCGACCAGATCCTATACCAGGGAGACCTCCAGCTCACGCCGCACCTATTGCTATTGGCCGGCTTTCATTATGAGAACAAGCGCGTCGCTGAGCGCGAGCCGGTCTTTTTAATCGACGATGCGCTCACTGTCACCAATTACGACTTCGTCTTTGGCGCGCACGGCGACTTCAAAAGCCGCTTGTTCTATACCCTTCGCGGAAGCGTAGAGCACTACCAATTATTCGGCTCCATCTTCTCGCCCAATGCCGGCCTGAGCTATTACCTGCTGCGCCCGCGAGCCGGCGTCTTTAGCGGCACCAGGCTGACCTTCAGTTTCGCGCAGGGCGCGCGCGAGCCTGCACTCACCGAGGAATTCGGCTCCCTCTACGACTTCCTGAAACTAAACGGTGGCGAAGCAACCATCCAGCAATTGGGAATCTCCCCTATCGAAGCACCAACTACGCGCACGTGGGAGGGCGGCGGAGAGCAAGCCTTCTGGGGAAAGCACATCGTCTTCCGCGCAAGCTATTTTCACAATGAGTTCGGGCGGGATATTGAGTCAGTCGGCGCTGGGCTCGTGCCCGAGCTGCTTCCCAATCTGACTCCACAACAACAGCAGGCTCTGGAAGCTACTTTGCAAAGCGAGAGCGCCTTCTCTCTCGAGCTCAATTCCCTGGCCTTCCGCGCCCAGGGAATCGAATCAACGGTCGAAGGCGGACTCGGCAGCAACATTTTCCTCCGCGGCGGATACACATACCTGGACTCCGTCGTGCAGCGGTCTTTCTCCAGCGACAATCAAGCCCTGGCTGGCGGCTATGCGCCCATCTTTGACGGGATTCCCGTCGGCATCTACTCGCCTTTGGTAGGCGCTCGTCCCTTCCGGCGTCCGCCCCACACAGGCTTCTTCACGGCAACCTATGCTAACAAGCGAATCACAGGAATCTTCAACGCGGCCTTCGCCAGCCGCAGCGACGACTCCACATTTCTCGGCTACGCAGATCTGCAGCAAGGGAACTCTCTTGTGCTGCCCAATCGCAATCTCGACTTCGGCTACGCCAAGCTCGACATCGGCGGCAGCTACCAGTGGTTCACCTGGCTCGACGTCTTCGCGCAGGCCGAAAATCTCACCGACAATCAGCACATCGCGCCCATCGGCTATCCCAGCCTGCCCTTCACGCTGCGCACCGGCGTTCGCCTTCGCTGGGGTCCGGGCAGCGGTCATTGAAGCCGTTCCTGCCTGGCACGAGTCCGGTTGGCGGCGTATCGCTCGAAGGGTTTTCGCCCTCTGACGTGATCGCCGCCTGGCCGCCTTCGGCCCCGCCTTTCGCCGCTTTAACAGCGGCAATTTGTCCTCATTTTCCACAAACCTTCCGCTAAACACCTGATTTCGTCTCGTATCAGGAAGGTTTTTCGCTTTACTCCTTGGAAAATAGGTCGCCTCTGCCCTACAATGTCATTTCCTGAGAGAATGTCGTACCCGAAATGATTCGCCTTGAGGGAAACCTTCAGCCCGCGTTTTTGGGGTGCAGCTGAAGACTTAGATAATTTCGGGCAAGCGTTGACCGCCGCATTTACAAACTCCTGTGCGGCTCGTTGTCGTGGCCAGCCAGTCGTACTTGGCGTCCTTCCATTACTTGTGCTCGACTTGAATCGCTTTTGCGTTAGGGCATAGCAGCACATACTCGAGGCCGGACGATCAGAAAAGAAAACAATCTCTCGCCCGATTGCCTGTTGTGTTTTGGGCCTCTTGTGGCACTCGGCCATCACTGCCTCCGAACGCATCTTCGCTTCATTTTTACCGGAAGTTCATCTGGGGCTTGTAAGCTCAAGGCTTCAGGAAAGCCGCAGTAGACATGGCTCTTGGTCCCCCTTTTGGTCTTATGGGTGTTTCGCAAACGTATTAGAGCGTCCTCGTGTCCTGCGCGTTGACCGCGATGCCGATTGAAGGCGCCGGCAACGACGCAATCGTTCACGCGTGATGGGTCAAACGCAAAATTTCTACTTTGGAGGGCAGTTATGACATGCAACCAGATTCGCACGAGCTTCAGATGCCTCTTTCAACGTTTTTCATCCCTTCACCACGGCGCAATTCTGACCGTTCTGCTTTTGTCATTTTCTGCGGTCGCAATACACGGGCAGTCGGCAGTTGACGGCGCCATCGGCGGAACCGTCCTCGACAGCACAGGTGCGGTCGTCCCCAACGCCAGTGTGCTGGCGATCAGTAACGGCACCAACGCCCAGCAGACGGCCGTGACCGACAGCTCCGGATATTTCCGCATCATCCATCTCCAGCCCGGCCCCTACACCGTCACCATCACTGCTGCGGGCTTCGAAAACTTTCGCTCCTCGAACCTCACTGTGCAGGTGGGCGCACTCACCGACATCGACGCGCACCTCAAGGTTGGCTCTTCCTCTGAGACTGTGCAGGTAAGCGACGCTGCGCCTCTGGTAAACACCACATCGCCGGAATTTGCCGATGCGGTGCCGCAGATCGCCCTTCAGGATGTTCCGGAGAACAACTACCGCTGGTCGGCCTTCGCCCTGCTCACTCCCGGTGTAGTCAATGACTCCAACGGTTTTGGCCTCCTCAGCTTCCGCGGACAGAGCACGCTGCTCAACAACATCACCATCGACGGCACGGACGATAACCAGGCTTACTTCTCCGAGGAGCGAGGCCGTACCCGCGCCGGATACTCCACCATCAAGGCCGCCATTCAGGAGTTCCAGGTAAATACTTCGAATTATTCGGTGGAATACGGACGCTCTGCCGGTGGCATCGTCAACGCCGTCACGAAGAGCGGCGGCAACACGTTCCACGGCGAAGGCTATTACTTCGACCGCGATAGCGCCTGGAACGCCGTGAACCCAAACGTAACCCACCCCGTCGAGACTTCCACCAGTCCGATTACCTACGCAGTGAAAATCTTCAAGCCGACCGATCTGCGCCGTCAATATGGTTTCGGCGTCGGCGGACCCATTCTGAAAGATAAGATCTTCTTCTTCCTCGCCGCCGACCGCTTTTACCACGACTTTCCGGCCGCGGCCACGATCCTCGGCAACAGTTCCAACGTCAACTTCTACACGACCACCAGCAGCTACGCGGCCGCGCAGATCGCCCAGATTCAGACCGACACCGGGCTCTCCAGCACCGCCGCCACCTCCCTCTACAACACCAGCATCGCCGGCCTCACCTCCATGCTCGGCTCCGTCCCCCGCGTCGGCGACCAGACTATCTATTTCCCCAAGGTCGATTGGCAGATTAACGGCAAGAACCACGTCGCGGTCGAAGCCAACAGCATGAGATGGACTTCACCCGCCGGCATTCAGACCAGTCCCGCCGTTGCTTACGGCACGAGGAGCTTCGGGAACGACTACGTCCGCGACAACTGGATCGTCGGCAAGCTCGACTCCTTCTTCAACGCCAACAAGAGCAACGAAGTCCGCTACATGTATGGTCGTGACTTCGAGTATGAATTCAATCAGGTGCCCACGGCCTACGAGCAGAACAACTTGGTCAAGACACCCAACTACACCAATCCTCTTGGCCTCCCCGTCAACGTCTTCCTCAGCGGCTTCTTCCAGTTCGGCACCGCGCAGTTCCTCAACCGTGCCGCGCTGCCCGACGAGCGCCGCTGGCAGCTCTCCGACACCTTTGAGTGGATCCACGGCAACCACACCCTCAAGTTCGGCGAGGACTACATCCACACCGACGACCTCATCTCCAACCTCTACGACCAATACGGCGGATATTCCTACACCGGCAACACGCCGCTGGGCAACTACATCTCCGACCTCTACCTGTCGCAGAACCCCACTGCTGGAAAGAACCCCCAGAACTACAACTCGTTCGCCCAGGGCGTCGGACTGCCGGGCCTGGATTTCACTACCGGCGACTACGCGCTTTTTGCGCAGGACGAGTGGAAGGTAAGCCCGCGCCTCAGTGTCACCATGGGCGTGCGCTGGGATTATGAAGCCTTTCCCTCGCAGCAACTGGCGAACAGCGCTCTACCGCAAACCAACACACTGCACGACGGCAAGGGCAACATTGCACCACGCGTCGGATTTGCCTACGACCTCTATGGCGGCGGCAAAACCATCCTCCGCGGCGGCTACGGCATCTTCTTTGCCCGCGCCATCAATTCCACTCTCTACCAAGCGCTCATCGCGTCCGGCAATCCGCAGGGCCAGACCAACCCCACACTTACCCTGGCGAAAAACCCCACCTGCGCGCCCCTTTTCCCGCAGATCGTTCCCGCGAGCAGCTATTCATCCTGCCTCGGCGGCTCCAGCGGCAATACCACCGTCGATTACGTCGATCCCAACTTCAAGCTGCCTGAGATTCACCAGGCCGATCTCAGCATCGAACAGCAGTTCGGCAGCAACGACGTCTTCAGCCTCTACTGGCTCGGTTCCTTTGGCCGCCGCCTTCCCGACTTCGTTGACACCAACCTGCCCGCACCCGTTCCGGTCACATTCGTCGTCAATGACCCGGCGCAGCTCGGGCCCCTGCCCAACGGCTCCAGCTTCACCACGGACGCGTTCTTCAGCGCCGCCACCGCCAACTCTCGCCCCAACGCCAGCTTCGGCTCCATCACCGACATCTTCAGCGGCGTCAACTCCAACTACGAGGCCATGGTCGCCCAGTACTCGCACCGCCTGTCCCACTCCCTTTCGGCCGATGCCAACTTCACTTGGTCGCACGCCATGGACTACGGCGAAAACAACACTACCGGCGCGGGCTCCAACGCCCTGCTCGATGCTTCCAACATCAAGCTCGACTATGGCAACTCCAATCAGAACGTGCCGCACCGCCTCACAATCTTTATGGTGGCGCAATCCCCATGGCGCCTTCACGGACCGCTCGCTTACCTGCTGAACGACTTCGAGCTGGCGCCTGACTTCCAGGCCCAGAGCGGATTGCCCTACTCGCCAGGCATCAGCACCTCCAACTCCTCGCTCTATCAGCCAGGCGGAACTACGCTGTTATCGCTGGTCACCTCTTCCTTCAACGGATCCAGCGGCGCCGCGCGCGTTCCTAGCATCATTCGCAACGCCTACCAGTATCCCAACACCTGGTTCGTAGACTTGCGCGCTTCCAAGAGTCTGGTGGTGCGCGAGCGTTACAAGCTCGAGTTCCTGGCCGAAGCCTTCAACCTGACCAACCACCAGAATGTCACCGGCATTGGCACAACCGCTTATATCGTCACTGAAGACAAGGTAAACCACCTGAATACGTTCGCTCCGTATACGAGCACGGCCTACAAATCGATCACCAGCGCCGACAATAGCAACTTCGCCTACAACGTCCGCCAAATTCAGATGGCTATACGCCTCACCTTCTGAGGGCGGCTTGTTCTTCACCAGCGCGGCGGCTTCGGCCGCCGCGCTTTTCTTTGCCCTCGCTCGTGTCCTTAGCCCGTCCTGTTTATCCATCCGCCTGTCAATAGCCAAAAATGCTCGTTATTCATGTCGTGAAAATATATTACTACTTAGCAAATGTGAATGTTACTTTCGTGCATGTTCTTGACTGTTTCTGTTGAAAACTCTATCGAAACTCCGCTAAATTGAATCACTCCCTCGAATCTTTTTTGGGGAGTTCCGTTCCTTTTCGGACCTCCTGAGGTGTTGAAATGATTTGCCCTAAGTGCCAGTCTGCCGCTCTATCAGTAGTTCCGGCGGAAGTCCGGCTGTATCGCAACAGTCCGCGTACCTTGAGTCACCCCCCCATGACTCCTTCCCCTGACATTCGAGTATGCCTGGATTGTGGCTGGTCGGAGTTCGTGATTCCCCGCGCATGGCTTTCCGCCGGATGGTTGCGCTCGCTGCGCCCTCAGCCTGTGGTTGATGACGCGGGCATTACAGCCGTTCCTGCAACTGCCGCAGTAATGTAGTGCGGAACAATTTGTTACACCTGGCCTTGGATTGGGCCAATTGGCGGCATTTCCACAAATGCAAGGCGCTACCGGTTTTGTTGCGCAAAAATAAAGGCCCCCAGCCGAAGCTGGAGGCCATTTCAATTTGGTGCAACTGAGAGTAGGGCCAGAGTCAAGCTTTCTGATCCCTGACACCTGATCCCTGTTCCCTGCCTTTAGTACATCCCGTCCATGCCGCCGCCGTGTCCGCCGCCCGCCGGAGCGCCCTTAGGCTCAGGAATTTCGACGACCAGCGCTTCAGTGGTCAGCAACAGCGCCGCGATCGAGGCCGCATTCTGCAGCGCCGTCCGCGTCACCTTAGTCGGATCGATGACGCCGGCTTTCACCAGGTCCTCGAACTTGCTCGTCAGCGCGTTGTACCCGTAGTGGCTCTCTTTCGACTCGAGCACCTTGGCTACAACCACCGCGCCCTCTTCGCCGGCATTGGCAACAATCTGCCGCAACGGCTCTTCCAGGGCACGAAGCACAATCTGCGCGCCGGTCTTCTCGTCGCCAGTGAGTGTGCCAATGAGCGTCTGAACCGCCGGCATGCAGCGCACAAGCGCCACGCCGCCGCCTGGGACGATTCCCTCTTCCACGGCCGCGCGCGTTGCGTGCAGTGCGTCCTCAACGCGAGCCTTCTTCTCCTTCAGCTCGGTCTCGGTCGCCGCGCCCACCTTGATGATGGCCACGCCGCCCACCAGCTTCGCCAGCCGCTCTTGCAGTTTTTCCTTGTCGTAGTCTGAGGTGGTCTTCTCAATCTGCGACCGGATCTCCTTCACGCGGCCTTCGATGTCGCTGGCCTTGCCTGAGCCGTCGACGATCGTCGTGTTGTCCTTGTCGATGGTGATGCGCTTCGCCTTGCCCAGGTCCTCTAGCTTTACGCCTTCCAGCTTGATGCCCAGGTCCTCGGTGATCGCCTTGCCGCCGGTCAGAATCGCGATGTCGCCCAGGATGGACTTGCGCCGATCTCCAAATCCCGGAGCCTTCACCGCTGCCACGTTCAGCGTACCGCGCAGCTTGTTCACGACCAGCGTTGCCAGTGCCTCGCCTTCAACGTCCTCGGCGATAATCAGCAGCGGCTTGCCGCCGCGCGCAACCTGCTCTAACAATGGGAGCAGGTCCTTCATCGCCGAAATCTTCTTCTCGTAGATCAGAATGTACGGCTCTTCCAGGATCACTTCCAGCCGCTCCGCATCGGTCACGAAGTACGGGCTCAGGTAGCCGCGATCAAACTGCATTCCATCCACAGTCTCCAGGCCGGTGTGCATGGTCTTCGACTCTTCAATCGTGATCACGCCATCCTTGCCCACTACTTTTACCGCTTCGGCAATGATGGCGCCGATCTCTTCATCGCCGTTGGCCGAAATCGTGCCCACCTGGGCTACCGATCCCTCGTTCACCGGCTTTGACAGCTTGCCCAACGCGCCATCCTGCGCCCACTTGCCATCCTTGTCGCGCGAGCCGATCACCACTGTTACTGCCTTCTCAATGCCGCGCTTCAGCGCCGTCGGGTTGGCGCCCGCAGCCACCGTCTTCACGCCTTCGCGGAAGATCGATTGCGCCAGCACTGTCGCCGTCGTCGTGCCGTCGCCGGCCACGTCGCTGGTCTTCGATGCAACCTCGCGCACGAGTTGCGCGCCAACGTTTTCCATCGGGTCTTTCAGGTCAATCTCTTTGGCCACCGTCACGCCGTCCTTGGTGATGGTGGGTGAACCGAACTTCTTCTCAATTACAACGTTGCGGCCCTTGGGGCCGAGAGTCGCTTTGACGGCGTCCGCGAGGATGTTTACGCCCCGCAAAATCGCCTGACGGGAATCTTCACCGTGTAGAATCTGCTTTGCCATTTCTTTAACTCTCCTTCAATCAGGGTTCAGGGGTCAGGGCTCAGGGTTCACTTCCCGTGATTCGTTGACCCGAATACTTAATCCGGTGGGTGCTGCTCAGGGCTGGGAAAAGGTGTATGCCAGTTCGTCAGTGCTGTCGCTGTTTTGACTGACCCCTGACCCTGATCCCTGACCCCTGCGAAGCTACTTCTTCACGATTCCGAGGACTTCTTCCTCGCGCATAATCAAAAACTCTTCGCCGTCAAGCTTGATCTCGGTGCCGGAGTACTTGCCGAAGAGCACGTTGTCGCCCGCCTTCACATCGAGGGGGAAGACTTTGCCTTCGTCGTTCGATTTGCCCTTGCCGACGGCGATGACTTCGCCCTCCTGGGGCTTTTCCTTGGCGCTATCGGGGATGATGATGCCACCACGAACGGTTTCGCCCTCTTCCAAACGGCGGACGAGGATGCGGTCGTGGAGCGGGGTGAAGGTCGTCTTTACAGATGTTGCTGCCATTGCTTTGCTTCTCCTTCACGCGTGGCTGGAGTTGAGCCCCGGCCACGGGGTTTTGAGTGGGATTTGAAAACTTCGGAAAATTGAGCCTTCCGTCCCGAAGCCGGGCGAAAGGGCTTTGCGAGCAATTCTGCCAGCGGTGTGCTAGCACTCTCGCCTTCCAACTGCTAACGATAAGATAGGGAGCGCGGCGCTGTCAAGCCCCCTTTTTGTGAAATATGAGTGAAAGTCACTCACGTATTGCCCATTCGGCCGGTTGGAGGGCGCAAGGCCGCTACCGGTCAGCCTGGCTGGCCTATACAGGCTGCGGAAAAACTTCCAATCCTGGGGCGCGGAAAAACTTCCAATCCTGGTGCTTTGTAACAGGGCATGACTTCAGTCGTGCCGATAAAGTCAATAAAATCAATGGGCTTTAGCCCCTGCTGAAGCCCGTTGGGCCAATTTAGTTGGAAATCAGCCCTTTTTCCGCAGCCTTTGTAGGCGAACTGACCCTCAACGGATCTTCGGGACTAGGCTCATCGCGTCTACTGCCAAAGGACGATGTTGAAGGGTACGGGCTTCAGCCCGTACATTCATGAGCCGAAACGCAATGGGCTTTAGCCACCGAGGGAATAGAAGCCAAGGAGCGCAATCTTGTCCTTCGTTCGAACGGTCCGCTGAATTTTTGGAGGGATTCCGGAATTGCCTTCCCTCAGGGGCTAAAGCCCGGCTCATTCCAAGCCACTGATGTACGGGCTGAAGCCCGTACCCTTCACCGGTGCCGACGCGATAGAATGATCGTTATGTTGCAGCGTTCGCTCTTTCGTCTCAGCGTGTTTGTGGCCGTTGCAGGCCTGCTTATCACTTCATTGCCAGCCGGCGCCTTGCAGGAACCCGCCAAGCGCGGCCGCAAGTACAAGTCCCCACCGCCGACTGCGCGAGTCGAAGTTACAGTGCTTCGCGACGTGAATGGCAAGCCCATCGAAAATGCCGCGGTTATCTTCCACCTGGTGGGGGAAAAGGGCAACATGGAGTTGAAGACAAACGAGGACGGCAAGGCCGTCATCGACGTGCTGCCCCTCAGCAGTTCTGTCCGCCTGCAGGTGATCGCCAAGGGCTTTCAGACATATGGCGAGGATTTCAAAGTCGACAAGAATGAGATAGCGATCGAGGCCAAGATGAAACGGCCGGGAGAGCAATACTCCATCTACAAAAATCACCCCGAAACTGCGGACCCGGGCAAGGACGCCGCTCCGAAAGCGAATCCAAATTCAAAGGACAAGCCCGCCGATCCGCCAAAAGAACCAGACACGAAGGCCAACCCGCCTCAATCCCAACCGAAATACCCCCCCGTCGCCCTTTGATGCAAATGCAGAGCCTCAGCGGCAAATCCGTCCTTGTCACCGGAGGCGCCCGGCGCATCGGCCGGTCGATCTCGCTGGCTCTCGCCCATGCCGGGGCTGATTTGGCGATTACCTATCGCACATCGCACGCTGAAGCCGCCGAGACAGTGCGCGCAATTGAGGACGCAGGAAGCCGAGCAGTGGCCCTGGAGTGCGATGTGCGTTCGGAGGCTTCGGTTCGCGCCGCTATCGCAGCGACGGTGGGCAAGTTTGGCCGCCTTGACCTTGTGGTCAACAACGCCGCCATCTTCGAGTCGGTTCCGCTGGAACAAATCAGCCTGGCTCAATGGGACGCGGTTTTTGAAACGAACGCGCGCGGGCCGTTTCTTGTAGCCAGGGAGGCGCTGGCCCATCTTCGCGCCGCCCACGGCAGAATCGTGAACATCGGTTCGCTGGGAGGGTTGCGGGCCTGGGCAGGGCACGCCCATTACTGTGCTTCGAAGGCGGCGCTGCACATGCTGACCCAGGCAATGGCCAAGGCGTTTGCGCCTGAAGTGAGCGTCAACTGTGTGGCTCCGGGCTGGATCGAGATGGATGAGCAGTCCGGTGAGCAGGCGGCACGCTTTGCGGCCAAAACCCCGATGCGGCGGAATGGCACAGCGGCGGAAATAGCGGAGGCAGTATTGTTCTTTGCGGCAGGGCCAAAAATTGTCACCGGTCAGATTCTGACGGTTGATGGCGGGCTGGGGCTTTAACAGGCTTCGGAAAGACTCCAACTTCGGGGATTTGTAACAGTCATTCACTGGCTTCGCCGACCCGCGATGGACGAAACCGGCTCTCTCAGTTCAGGGAGGACGGAGGGAGCAGGGGCCTTCAGGCCCCGGAATACCGCCTCAATCGAGCGGCCTTTAGGCCCGGGCCTTTGAGAGCTGCGGTTTTGCCACAGCGCAGCCTCTTTAAGTTTTATCTCTCGAACAGCCGGTGCCACAGTCCCTTCAAACCCGTCCTGGGTGCGTCCTTGGCAAGTTTCTCTGAGTAGGATTTGCCCGGCCCGGGCTTGGCAGCGGCGAATTTGTGGACATTGAACTTGAGCGGCACATGCTCCCAAAGGCCCACAGCCTCAGGCTGCACCGGCCACCTGGTTCCATGGACAGCCGCGTGCGGGTTGGTGACAAAAAGCCGTCGGGCCGTCTCCTCACCAGCCCTCCTGACCACATAGTCAAATCCCTTTTTCAAGTGCGGTGGCCTTTTCACGGGGTGGTGCGCGTCGGTGGCAAGAAAGTGAATCCAGTTGCGCTCGAGAAGTTCATTGGACAGCGCTTCCGCCATCCTGCCGAAACGCCCGTACAATGAGCTGGCAGTTACCTGGACAAGGCACCCTTTACGCATCCACTCCGCCAACAACTCGGGCTTGTCCAGCAGGGCCGGGTACCGTTCCGGATGGGTGACGATGAGGGTATAGCCGGCCGACTGCAGCCTGAACATGGCGTCAGCCAGTTGGGGAGGGATGGTCATGTTTGGGAATTCGATCAGCAGGTAGCCCTTGCCATTGATCGAGTAGCGCAGCGGATTGGCCAATGCGTCATGGACATTGTCGGCTGTGAGGTGAAAGTCGCATCCCAGGCTCAATTCGATGGTGCCGTCCAAGTGCTCGCGCAACTCCTCCAGGCGTTCCTGGTTTACTGCCAAATTGTAAGGATAGGTGTCGCTTGCGTGGGGAGTGCAGACAATATGCGTGATGCCGTCCGCGGCTGCGTCGCGCGCCATGGCCAGCGAAGTCTCCAGGTCGGACGCTCCGTCGTCTACCCCGTAGATCAGATGGTGATGAATGTCAATCATCGCTTGCGATGTTCCAGCATACCGGGAAGAACCTCAAGGAGTTGCAAGAGCCTCGATCATGGAAGCGAAGATCTTCCAGCCGTCCGCGGATCCCAACATCTGCTCGCTCGATCTGTCCGGATGGGGCATCATTCCCATGACATTTCTTTTCGCGTTCAGAATGCCTGCAATATTGCTCAAGGAGCCGTTCGGGTTTGCCGCCGGGGTGATCTCTCCGCCGGGGGTGGCATATCGGAAGGCAATTCGATCCTCGGCTTCGAGCTGATGCAAGTCCTCCTGCGTGCAGAAGTAGTTGCCTTCCATATGCCCAATGGGAATCTCGAGGACTTCGCCCTTGGCGAGCTGGTTGGTGAAGGGGCTGTCGGTGGTCTCCACGCGCAGATGCACCTGTTTGCAGATGTACTTGAGCCCGGCGTTTCTCATGAGCGCTCCCGGCAGCAACCCGGCTTCGGTAAGAATCTGGAAGCCGTTGCATATTCCCAGCACCAGGCCGCC
This sequence comes from Acidobacteriaceae bacterium, assembly GCA_003134815.1. GTDB lineage: Bacteria > Acidobacteriota > Terriglobia > Terriglobales > Acidobacteriaceae > Telmatobacter. The sequence goes on from PLCO01000048.1 coordinate 21,495, forward strand.
GCCGCCGGCAAACTTCTGCACCGCCTGCATCACTGGTGAAAACCGCGCGATGGCCCCGGTTCGGAGGTAATCCCCGTAAGCAAACCCGCCGGGAACCAGCACGGCATCGACGCCGGCTAAATCCTCGGAGTCATGCCAGAGAAAGGTGACGGGCTGGTGAGCCACTTCGGCGATCACATTGAACGTATCGTGGTCGCAATTGGAGCCGGGAAAGACCAAAACCCCGAATTTCATGCTTCTAG
>PLCO01000051.1 GCA_003134815.1 Acidobacteriaceae bacterium
CGCCGACAGTGTGTTCTTGCACTGCGGTGCTCGGGGGAAGTCAGACGTCCGGCTCCAAGGCGGGGACGCACGAGTCCCAAAATGGCTGAGAATTCCGTAAGCGTCCGGCCGAGGCATGGCGTACGGTCACCGATTCGGGCTCGTTGCGCGAGCGTGGCGGCGGCGCGTGCTCTTTGCGGCCGCTTTGCGACGGGATTCTTCGAGCCGATAGGTTAGGACGGACTCGGGGTGATTGGCGGCCCACTTGTCGGGCAGCATCTCGTCGAGACGCGAATCGTCGCCGTGCAGGCGCAGGAGCAGCTCACGCAGGTAGGTCCAGGGCTCGATTCGGTGACGCTTGGCCCCGGCGAGGATTGTGAAGAGAACGGCCGCTCGCGGCCCCGCCTGCCAGCTTCCCAAGAACAGCCAATTCTTTCGGCCTATCGCCTGATGTCGGAGCGTTCGCTCGCTGACGTTGTTGTCGATCGACAGTCGACCGTCTGTCGTGTATCGACGGAGCGCCTGCCACTGGTTCTGAGCGTACGACACGGCCTTGGCAAGAACGCTCTTAGGGAGCGCACGATGTTCCAAATGGGCCAGGTAGGCTTCGATCCGATCCAGCACTGGCTCCGCCTCGTGTTGACGAAGCGCGGCGCGTGCTGCCTCGGTCCACGTGCGCGCTCGATCCTCGATGTGGTACAGTTGCCGGATCCACTCTAAGAGCTGGTGGGTGTCGCGGGGCGAACTGTGAATGGCCTCGAAGAACTTTCGCCGCGCATGCGCCCAACAAGCGACTTCACGGACCGCGTCGTTCGATCCCAAAAAGATGTGGTCGTAGCCGCCGTAGGCGTCGGCGTGGAGGTAGCCTTTGAATCCTTGCAAAAAGTTCGCCGGTCCGTCACGGGCGCGACTCTCGGTGAAGTCGTACACCGAATAGGGATGCTCTTCGGCGATGTACGCCCAGAATCGCCCTTGGCGGCTCCCCTCCTGGCCGCCGCCGAGCAACGTCACGGGCGTGTCGTCGGTCCACAGCACGGGCGACTTCAGCAGCAACTCTTTCTGCCGCTCATAGAGTGGCCGCAACAGCTCAGCGGCCGCTTGCACCCAATCGCACTGGGTGCTGCGAGCAATGTGCAGGCCGTGCCGCGTGAAGAAGTCTTCCTGACGGTAAAGCGGCAGGTGGTCGCCGAACTTGGCGACGACGATCTGAGCGATGAGTCCTGGACCCGCGATGCCCCGGGCGATTGGTCGCTCGGGAGGCGGCGGGCTCGCCACGCCGTCCTTGCAGTACCGGCAGGCGTACTTGGGACGCACGTGGACATGGACTTCGAGTTTGGCGGGGACGTACTCCAGGATCCGGCTCTCGTCCTGGCCGATGCGGTCCTTGGTCCGACCGCAGCCAGAGCACTGCTGGTCCGCCTCGCTCAGGTCGTGCTCGTGCCGAAAGTGCGGTAGCTCGTCGAGATCGAATTCTCGGCGATGGCGTCGTGCCGTTGGGAGGCGCTGCGATTCCGGCGTCGGTTCAAACGGCGGAGCCGACGTGCTTGGTGATTCCAGGTTAAACAGATGACGTTGGCCTTCTCCCTCCACCAACTTCTCGGTTCGTCGACCGTAGATCCACCGCTTGAGGGCATTGAGCTCATCCAGCGCCGCCTGATGCGTCGCCTGCAACTCTTCGTACGACGCGGCCGTCTCATCCAACACGCGGCTCAGTTCGGTGGTCTTCTGAAACGCAGCCAACAACAGCCGTTGGCACGCGGCGAGATCATCGGGAAGAGCGTGGGCGTCATCCATAACGCTCGTAATCGTACGAGCGCATCGCGATTAGGGAAGTGCATCGTGACAAGAATTTGCAAGGACGCGACGATACCGGCGCCGCCTGCGGCGGCCGCTTCGCAAATCGAGGCCGCCTAGCAATCGCGACAGCTGTTTGTGGTCGAGTTCTATGCCTTCTGGGCCGTGGGTCGGCAATTCAAAGACGCCACGTTCCAGTCGCTTGTACCAAATGCAAAACCCGTCGCGATCCCAATACAAGATCTTGATTCGGTTCCGGTAGCGATTGACGAACAAAAACAAATGCCCCGACAATGGATCTTGGTTGAAGATCCGCTCCGCGAGCCCCATCAACCGGTCGAAACTGAAGTTCATGCTGGTGGGCGTCATGCAGAGAAAGACACGCAACTCGGAGAAGTTCGTCATGACTTAGGCGCCTTCCAGGGTCGGAGGGTTCCCGCGGCTTCGATGACGGCGATCAGCGCCGCCTGGCCGACGCCCAACGGTAGTCGCACGATGCCCCCATTCGGCAGCTCGATCTCTACGGGCGACGCTTTGAGCGAGATCGGCAGAAACGTCGTCTCATCGACTTCTTCCGACTCGGTTCGCCGGCGATCGGCTTCCTCCTCAAGCAGCGCCGCCGGAATGCCGCTCTTCACCTGCTGTTGCCAGCGGTAGAAGGTCGACAGAGAGACTCCCTCTTGCAGGCAGAAAACCGCGACACTCAGCCCGCTCGCCTTTTGGCTCTCGAAACGCTGCTTCCAATCCAGCCATTCATCCAACGAGGCCGGAGGTCTTCCATTCTTCGCCATCACTCGACTCCATCAGTGACTGAGACAACCGCTCTCAGCCTAACAGGGTCGACAAGTATGGATTTGGCGGACGCTTACTTTTTCGGTCGATTTTTGCGAGTGTCACGCAGACATGAGTAAACGACACTAAAACCGCCGTCTCCTCCTGCACTGTGGGGCTAACGGGCATGGCCCGCCAGACCATATCAGGGTGCGTCGAAAGTATCAGCCGGCTTTATGAGCAAGGTGCGGAATCGCTCCGGGATCGGAGTGTACTTCCGACGAGTGTGGATCAAGACCAGCTTGATGAAAGAATTCCGAACGAGTGTGGTGGCCCTGGCTACGGTCTGCGCTTTGACTTCGTCGGTTTGGGCTTAAGGGCCCCAGCGGTGCAAGCAGCCAGGTCGCCGGCCATTCAAGGACCGCTGCCGTCAATCCTACGGGGCGCACTACCAACCCGACCATCAGCTGCAGAAACCGCCTCTTGGCATTGGTACAAAACGTTCCTAGGAACGTTTTGTACCACCGTAGTCCTAAGTCATTGACTCGAAAGCGACACGCGTCGTTTTGATACGAAGCCTTGGCGCACTCTGTACCAGATCGCATATCTTCCCGCGCCGTGGCGCGCTTGCACAATTTTTAGCGCGCAACTCGGCGATTTGCATTCGCTTAGAGCCAGCTACGCGCGCGCCATGAATCCTTGGCATCGAATTCGCTTTGCGGACCGTCGTTGATCGACGTTCTCAAACGACTTGATTCAAGGTGATTCGAATGGCCCGAGCATCGACTGCACAGGGATTGATTGTCGCGACAAATCGGCAGCTTACGGCGGCGCTCGATGAACTGATCGCATGTTGCGGTTGGCCAGCTTTATTGGACGCCACGCCGCAACGGTTTCGCCGTCACATGCTGCTGGCAGCGCCGAGAGTCTCGTTGTTTTGGCTCGACGATCAAAGCAATTTGGCGAGCACGATTCAACTACTGAAGTGGCTGGGGACGTACGAGCGTGTCGTGCGGCGAATCGCCGTGGCCTATCGGTTGCCGACGGGCGTGGAAGTTGCGATTCGCGGTGCCGGCGCGCAAATGTATCTGGCCGCGGACGACGACATTCGCGCGATTGTCGGCGGTTGGATGCCTTGCTGGCTGCGGAGCGACGTTCGCGGCAAACCCGCGCTGCGGCCGTTGGCGATGGATTCGCCGGCAGGATTGCAGACGGCGCTCGAGGTCGATCTGCACTCCCGCGAGCCGCCCTAGTTCGCGCCATCCGCCGCGGTTTCCTCGTGCAGTGCATCCAAAGTCCACAACCATGAAATGAATACCGAGCGACCAGATTCAATTGTCATTGACCCACAGTTTTTCTTCACCGCTATCACAAAGGGCTACCTCTCATGCGTACTAACACCATTCGTTCGTTGGCATTTGGTATTTCGCTTCTGAGCACGTTGGCTTTCGGGTCGGCAAAAGTTGCGTTCGGCCAGGCAATTGGGCAGCCGATTGCTGCCGTCCCTCCCTTCAAATTGGATTTTGACGAGACTGGCGCTAGCTTGCTCAATGGTGGCCCCAATCCCAACCAAGTAACGCTCGTGGCCGGCGGCGGTATCCAGTTCTATCTCCCCGGTATCGTCCAGCCAGGCCAGATATTGGTGAACAGCTCTGTCGATGTCGATCCCACCAACCCGACTGGCGATTCGGATCTCCTCACGTTCTCGAACGGGCCCGGTCTTAACGGCGCGGTCACTGGCATCATGCGGTACGAATCTTTGATTGACTCATCGGATCCGCTTCTCGCGGCCGACGTGCCGCGCCTGAACTATTTGGTACCGGTCCAGACAATTCCGGAGATCGGACCGGAGGGAGCTAATGGATTCCAGTATGTCGTACCCGGTGCTTTCTACAACGGGATCAGCGATGGGTTTATGGTCCCCGAGCCCTCGACGTTAGTCATGGGCGGATTCGGACTCTTGAGTCTGTTCGTGCTGGCCTTTCGGCGACGTTTCGCGAGGACGCGCTGAAATCGCCAGTCCGGCACCCGCGTCAAACAAGCCGTTCCACACATACTCGGTCTGAAGTTCGAATCAATCACAATCTAAGAGTCTATCCGGAAATAATTCGTCGTGTTTTCTGGGGTATCAAGCGGCTTGGGCT
>PLCO01000061.1:0-62113 GCA_003134815.1 Acidobacteriaceae bacterium
AGGGCGAGCCAGCGGGGGTTGGCTGGGTTAGAAGGTGAGCATAAGGAGCGCAAACGCAGAGGCGCTCGCTGTCGACAGGAAGTTGACCGCGTCGTTGTTCAGCCAGCCTTTTCTTTCGAATGTAGCTCCAAGCAAGCTGTCAAAGAAGAGGCCGAAGATTGCGCCGGCGATACTCAGGTTGAAGAGCGCCCAACCGCCGCGCATGGCCCAGGTTCCCGCTGCAGCCACGATGGCGGCTGCAACCACTCCAGCCAGCGTGCCGGCAATGCTGATTGCGCCGTCTGTGCCCGGGTCGACAATTTGCGCGGTTGTGACCATTCGCGGCCGACCGCCAAGGACCTGCCCGATTTCGGACGAAGCGGTGTCCGCCGCGGCTTCAGCCAGCGCCGCCAGGGGCATTGCCAGTAACAGGGTTTCTGTGTGAGCTGCAAGCGGTAAATACAGGCTACTGGTCGGGCTATTAAACCAGGCGCGATTAAACCAAGGTCTATCCAGCAACCAGATCCTTACGGGCTCGGTCGCGACCAGCGCCGCGAAGCCCAGATTCGCCACAACCTGCGCAGCGGATCGTCCGCGCCGCGCTTCCGCCGTGCCCAGGCGCTCCTTCTTGCTCCGTCCGACGCGCGTGGCGACAAAGGCCAGCAACGAAACGGCCAATACGGGAATCAGCGCAGTATGCCAAGGCTCAAATGGAAACTCGAAGGTCGAAAACATGAGGCAGGCGGTAATCAGCGCGCCCGACGCCGCTGCGGCCGGCGTGGCCGCCCGCAGCTTCCATGTGATGAGCCCCAGCAACGCACTCAATACAGTGGTCCAAATCAATACGGGGACCGATTCCGTTGCCCACCCAAAGCCTGCAAGCAGCACGTCCGTGCCCGCAAACGGCAGCACCGCAAGCAAGATCAGCTTCGATTGCCAGGGTAGTTTGTCTTGGGCCACGCTTCATCGTATCCGCTGACTGCCGGGCGAGAAAATCATTGTGGCGGTCGATTCTGGATTGGGTTTCGATTGGGTTTCGATTGGGGTTCGATCGGGTTTTCGATCGGATTTCGATCACAAAAACCCTTCGCCGGCGTCGCACTTCAAGGTTAGCCGTCTGCGCCCATGCAGGCCGGCCCTCGTGATTTACAATCACCAGAGGATGCAGGAAAGATTCGGGATGAGGCTTAATCAAATGAAGTTGTGCCCGGCGCGTGTGCGCTTCGCGCAGGCAGGAGCGGCTCTGGCACTGGTGGCCCTGATTGCGGGCTGCGGCGACAATTACAGGCCGGTGGTGACTCCGATCTCCACCAATGGCCCGCCCTCACAGCCCACATCCTACACAATCGCGGTTTCCACCACGGGATCGCTGACGCCAGGGGTGGTCACGATCATCGATTATTCCGGAGACTCGATCCTGAATGAAACACCGATCGGTCCGGGCCCGAGGGTATTTACTTTGGATGGGACTGGCAGCACGGGCTACACCGTCAACAGTGACGGTACGTTGTCCAACTTTGCCATTAGCACCAGCCTGCAGGCCAAGAATGTCTCTGAGTCTACGCTGCCCTCCACCGCGCAGCCGGTGAACCTGACGACACCCTCGGGCGGATTGTTGGCCACCGACCTCAGCGGGGACGTGGTCGACGTCTTCTCCGGTTCACCGCAGGCTTTCAAGCTTGCAATTCCTGTGGCCACGTCGGGGAGTCCAGCGACGATGCCGGTGATGGTCGTGGGATCTCAAAACGGTGGCGGGCAGCGCGAATATGTTCTGAGCCAGGATGTCCCAGACACGGCTCCATTGGCATGTAACCTTTCTCCCACAACGGCTCCGAAAGGCGTTGCTACGCCGATCGAGACCTCGAGCGCCACGACGGATCCAGCCATCCCGGTAGGTAAGTGTCCGGTGTATGCGGTGCAAACTTCCAACCAGCAGCGCTTGTTCGTGCTGAACCGTGGAGACGACACGATCACGGTGATCAATAGCAGCAAGAATACGCTTGACAGCTGCCCGGTTCCGCTGGTGATTGTGCCGCCTTCGACTGTGCCAACTTGCCCAGCGCCCTACAACACCAACCAGGACGGCGATCTGATCACATTCCATCCGGTGCTGCCGCTTTCAACCGCAGCGCTGACCCCGGCCAATGCTCCGCCGAACTGCAATATTTCCGCGAACCCAACTTGCGGGATGGGCGCGATTGCCGGGCCGGTTTACGCCGAGTACAACGCAGCCACGCAACAGCTTGCTGTAGCCAACTACGATGGCGGCACCGTAAGCGTGATTGACGTGAGCATCGATCAGTTCGGTAACGACAGCGCTACGTTTGGAACTACCTACACAATTCCGGTAGGTAACACGGCAACACCGAACCCGGCCAGTGTCACCATTCTTGCCGACGGCAGCAAAGCCTACACAGCCAATCAAAATGACGATAGCGGAACAGGCAATGGGACGGTGACGGTAGTCAACCTGTCGAGCCATACCGTCGAAAAGACTCTCACCGTGGTCGGCCATCCGCGCACTGTTGTGAACACGCAGAACTCCGAGTTCTCGAAGGTTTATGTAGCTTCTCCCGACAGCCCATTTATCACGATCGTTGAGTCGACTCCTACGGTCACCGACCTGATCGATACGACGGTTCTTGTGGAGGGCAATGTAGTGGATGTGCGCACCACGTCGCAAACGGCCAACGGCGGCGGCAATAACAACTACACCAGCCGAGTCCCTGGCTATGGGCAGCCATGTGAGTTGCCGGGGGCTACGCGGTTAACCTCGCTTGCGACCTGCCAGTCGGTACAGTAAGACGTCTAGCGGCGGAGCCCGTTGAAAATCGAAGGGCCATTCCCGGCAGAGGAATGGCCCTTTGGCATGTAGGGGAGACCGTTCAATTTCATGGCCAAAGAAACAGAAGTGCGCGTCGCGCAAATGAGCGCTCTCAAAAAGACGCGGATGGGCAAAACTAGACTCGACCTATTGCTTGTTGAGCAGGGTCTCGTTGGCAGCCGCGAACGCGCCCGATCACTGATCCTCGCAGGGCGGGTTCTGGTGAGTGAGCAAAAGATCGACAAGCCGGGAGCATCGATCCTGATTGATTCCGCGATCCGGCTCCTGGGTGACGACCTCAAATACGTGAGCCGCGGCGGACTGAAGCTGGAAGCGGCACTGGAACACTGGCGGATCGACGTAACCGGGCGGGCATGTATCGATGTAGGCGCTTCGACAGGAGGATTTACCGACTGCCTTTTGCAGCATGGCGCTGCGCATGTGACCGCCGTTGACACCGGCTTTGGCCAGATTCACATGAAGCTGCGTAATGATCCGCGCGTGAGCCTACTGGAACGCACCAATGCGCGGCACCTGGAGCCGGGCTCGCTGGTGGCTAAGCAAGCCGGGCCTGCCTTCACTTTGGTTGTCATTGATGTTGCATTCATCTCGGTGACTCTTGTGCTGCCTGCCGTGCTGGCTGCCGCTCCAACGCTTGCCGAGGCAGTGATACTGGTCAAGCCTCAGTTTGAAGCCGGCCGCGAGCATGTTGGCAAAGGCGGAATTGTGCGCGATCCGCAGGCGCACGAGCTGGCTGTCGAAAGAGTCGCCGCGTGCGTCCGCGCTCTCGGCTGGATTGTCGCCGAAACGATTCCGTCGCCGATTACCGGGGCTGAAGGCAACCGGGAGTTTCTGCTATATGCAAGACGGGACTAAGGAGAGATGGTTTCCGCGCTCGAATGGGTCCAAACGTTGGCGTGTACCAAAATCGATGCGGGGTAGCGGAAAGCTATCGAAGCTGCGCCCGGGAAATACGAAGGCCCCAGGTTATCAATCTGGGGCCTTCGATGACTGGGTATCCGTGGTGCTGGATGCCGCCTGAGAAACTAAAGCATCGTAGCACATCGGCTAGCGCCAGGCTCCCATCCATTACACTTGGACGCATGACCACGGTTGCAATTGTTTGCAAGCCGAACAGGGAAGAGCTGAAGCGGCTCTTGCCGGACTTGATTGCCTGGCTGCGCAAGCACAACTATGAAGTGGCGCTCGACCGCGAGGGCGCTGCTTATACCGACGCTGCGCCGAGCATGGATCGCACGGAGTTGCCGTCGCGCTCGCCGGAGCTGGTCATCGTGCTGGGCGGTGATGGCACTTTGCTTGCCGCCGCGCGCATCTTCGCCACCGTCGGCACGCCGATTCTCAGCGTCAATCTTGGGTTCCTCGGCTTTCTCACGGAAGTGCGCCTCGCCGACCTTTATGCAACGCTGGAGAACTGGTGCAGCGGCTGCCACAGCCTGGATGAGCGCGCAATGCTGCACGCTGTTCTTTGGCGCGGCGGAACTGAGCAAGCGAGTTTTGAGGCGCTGAACGAAATTGTGGTTTCCAAAGGCGACATCGCTCGCATGGGCGAATTCGCAGTGGAGCTTGACGGCAGGAGCGTGGCTCGCTTCCGCGCCGATGGCGTCATTGTGTCTACTCCCACGGGCTCAACCGCTTACACATTGGCCGCTAACGGCCCCATTCTGACGCCTGATGTGGACGCAATGGTGGTGACTCCCATTTGTCCGCACCTGCTCACGCTCAGGCCTATCGTTGTGCCTGGCAGCGCCCTGCTTAATGTGCGAGTCGAGGGCGTTCCTAACGTAGCGCTACTTACCATCGACGGACAGCAGGGTGTCGAGCTTCTCCGCGGCGACGAGGTGCGATGTTGCCGTTCCAGCCACACCGTGAAGCTTGTGAGGCTCGGTGACGGCGGCTTCTTTGATGTGTTGCGCAGCAAGCTCAGTTGGGGTGAGTTGTAGGAACCTGAAGGATCGCGGGGGCAGCTACCTGGCCTTATTTGGTCAGTTCGGCCAGAAGCACTTGCGCCTTGGCGGCCAGCGTGTGTGCGCCGTCCACATCGCCTGACGCGAGGGCGGCACGGGCTTGTTTGAGAAATTCCCGGATCTGGTCGGCGGTCTTCTTGTCGGAGTCGCTGAGCGGGCGGTTGATACTGTTGAGACCACGCTCAATCGACGCAATAATTTGCTCGGTTTGCTGTTGATAGTTCACCTGGTCGCCAGAAGAAAGTTGGCCTATGGCGCTGACTTCGGGACTCGGCGTCGGGACTACCTCCGGAACGCTCACGATTTCCGGCTGGTTCGCCGGTCTCCTGTGCCGGATCAGCGGTCTGATCGTCTCGTCGTGGACCCTCATGTTGTAGACAGGTTTGCCTGGAATCAATCTCAACGACGGCGGAAGTTCGACGGACGCAAGTTCCAGAGGCGGCGCGGACTCGAGCAACGGCGCCAAGATAGCATCCGCCGACTGGCCCTTGTGAAATGGCACATGGAAGCAGCCGGTGAGCAATAGCGGCAACAGCCACGTAGCGCACTTGGCAGGTGACTTCATTCCCCCGTCCCCTTTTCGACATCGAACACTGCCGGCTGAAGATTCCGGCGTCCCCGTTCCGCGGCGGTAAGTGGAATTCGCAGCCGGAATTCCGTGCCACGGCCTTGCCTCGATTGTACTTCGACACTCCCGTGGTGCAGTTGCAGGATGCGATAAGTCATGGCGAGCCCAATGCCGCTGCCGCCAATCTTGGTTGTAAAGTACAGATTGAAGATCTTGTCCCGAATATCTTCAGGGATTCCGATGCCCTCATCGGACACGCGCAGCACTGCCGCATAGGTTGCCGGACGCGAGCCTGAGCCGGCTGACCCGTTGGCCTTCGACGCCTGTGCCGAACTCTCGGCGTTGTCGCGGTCTTGCTCGAGAGTCACTTCAAGCCTTCCGCCATTCGGCATGGCCTGCGCGCCATTCTGGATGACGTTCAGCACCGCCTGCTTCAGCAGGTCGGCATCGACATTGGCGATAAGCGGCTCCGCCGGTATGCGGCTGATCAACGTGACCCGGCGCATGGTCAGCTCTTCGGCAGCCAACGCCAGTACGTCGCCGATCACAGGACGAAGGTCCTGCTCGCGCAGTTTAACTTCGACGGGGCGTGCGAAATCAACCAGCGTCTGCACTACCCGGTCCAGCCGGCGAATCTCCGCGTCGATGACCTCGAGGTGCCTGGTTGCCGGGCCGTTCGATTCGCCAAGCTTCGATTTCAGAAGCTCAAGATGCACCACGATCGCGTTGATCGGGTTCTTGACTTCGTGGCCTACGCCCGAGGTGAGCCGGCCGATAGCTGCCATGCGCCTCGATAGCTCAAGCTCCGACTCGATCTCCGCCGCTGATTCCAGATCATGCAGCGTCACCAGCGCTCCCAGCCCCTGGTGCGTCTCATCGTCGTAAATAAAGTCGACCGAGGCCTGGATGCGCCGCCCGCCTTCCGTGCGAATTTCCTGCTTGACCATGTTGCTGCGGGATTCGATCGCCTGGTGCAACGCGCGGCGCAGCAGCGTTGAATCGTCGAAAATTTCGCGGACATGCAGGCCGAGAATGTTGTCGCGATCGATCTGAAGAAACCGGCGAGCTGCCTCCGACACAAGAATCGCGCGGCCGTCTCCGGTAAAGAGCATGATTCCGTCCTGGAGATTGCCCAGGATCTGGTCGAGATTTTCACGCAACGCTGAATAGACTTCTTCCACGTTGCGCATGCGCTGCCCGATTTTCTCGATCTTGGTGGAGACCTGCGCCGCCACATCCTGTTTCCCGGCGCGTTCCTCCAAAACGGGCGCTCCTCCGGCGGCGGTCAGCCGGTCGAGCTGGCGACTGATCTCGGTCATGGGCCGCAGCGCGAGGTTGCTGAGCGAAAATGCGGCCACCAGAGCCGCGATGAGGGCAAAGCCCATCAGCCAGAACGCCTTTTTCAGCACCGGCTCGTAAGCAGCGCGCAGGAGCGAAGTGTGAACCCCAACGTGAACGGAAGCGAACAGCTTGCCGTTGTTCTCAAGCGTGGTGACGATATCCAGAACCTTGGGCGCGCCGAAGACCTGCATCATCAACGGCACCGGTCCGGCCTTGCGCAGTTGATCGTAGTTGGGGCGCGAGGGAAGCGGCTTGCCCTGATTGTCGGGGTTTGTGCTTAACAGCACGGAGCCCTGGCTGTCACCAATATTTATGTCGTAAACCGTTGGCGAATAGCGAATGACCGAGACCAGCGTTGCCTGCAGTGCCGGATCGTTTTGCACTGCCTCGGCCACCAGCGCGCGCAGCTCGGCGGGATCGTTCGGATCCACTGTGCGGTCTTTGAGGCCGGCCTCAAGCGCATTCTGCAGAGCGTAGCGCACCTGATCGGCAACCATCAGGTTGGTGTCGTACGTCTCAAGGACCGCCGCCTTCACCAGTTGGTGGACATACACCAGCGAGACTATCCCGGCGATCAAGAACACCAGGACCGTGATGGCCAGCACGAGTTTGGTCTTCAGGCGCATGGGCTAGAACTCTCGGCAGCAAGCCGGAGAAGGAAACTGTTTAAAACGACTTCTTAAAGCCACTTCAGGGCGGATTGCTGCCGTCAACTTGTTTGACGTTATCTTGCATGGTTTGACGATGTTTTGCGCGGATTGGGGATAAGATCTGCGCTTCAAGCATTGCCTTCGAATCCCTCTCAGCTCCTGACTTCCTGCTGATCGCGGACGTACTCCTTGAGTTTGTTGTGCAGAGTCTTCAGGCTCACGCCCAGAATTTCCGCCGCCCGCGTTTTGTTTTGCCCCGTAGCCTCAAGAGTGCGCAGGATGAGCAGCCGCTCTGCCTCGTCAACTGTAGCTCCCACGCGCACTGTGATCGAGCTGCCGTCCGCGGCCTGCAACATGGCGGATTGGTCTTTTCCGAACCCTGAGGGCAGATGTCCCGCATCGAGCGGCGCGCCATCAGGGCAAAGAATCACCGCCCGCTCGATCGTATTGCGCAGTTCGCGCGCGTTGCCCGGCCAAGTGTAGGCCATCAGCCGATCCAGCATCGACGGCGCAACGCCAGACACTTTGCGGCCGTGCTTCTGGTTCATCTCATTCACCATGGTCTCTACCATGGGTGGCAGATCGTCGAGATGCTCGCGCAGCGGCGGCATGGCGATGTTGAATACGTTGAGCCGATAGTAGAGGTCAGGGCGCAGATGACCCTCCTTCACGGCTCGCTGCGGATCCCGATTCATCGCTGCAAGCACGCGCACGTCCGTATCCATCTCGGCCCGTGCTCCGAGCCTGCGGAACTTGCGTTCTTCCAGGACCCGCAGCAGCTTGGCTTGCGTCCCTGAAGGCATCTCGCCAATCTCATCGAGCAGCAGCGTTCCGCCCGCGGCCAATTCGAAACAGCCTGCCCTGCGCTCCACCGCGCCGGTGAATGCACCCTTTTCATGACCGAAGACTTCGCTCTCGATCAGCGTCTCAGGAATTGCCGCGCAGTTGACGGCCACAAATGGCCGCGCTTTGCGAGGGCTCAGGTCATGCAGGGTGCGAGCCACCAACTCCTTGCCTGTCCCGCTTTCGCCGGTGATCAGCACCGGCACGTTCGAGGGCGCGACCTGCTCGATCAGAGTGAAAATCTCGCGCATGGCACGCGAGCTGCCTACCAACGCGCCCAGCACGCCTGACTCCCGCAGGCGCCGCCGCGCAACTTCGAGCTCGATTGCCGTCTCCCGCTGTTTCGTCGCGTTGGCGAGGATCGTTTTCAGCCGCGTCGGGTCCACTGGCTTCTGCAAGAAGTCATATGCGCCGAGTTTCATGGCGTCCACAGCCAACTGAATCGATCCCATGGCTGTGAGCACCACCACCGCCATATTGGCGCTGAGGCCCTCAGCCCCTTCCGCAAGCTTGGCCAGCAACCCCATGCCGTCCATGCGCGGCATCTTGAGGTCGGTTACCACAATGGCTGGATCCCAGGCCTGTGTTTTCTCCCAGGCTTCCATGCCGTCGCGGGCGGTCTCCGTGCGGTATCCCCATCCGGAGATCAGCTCAGCTAGGCCGGCCAGCGCATTCGGTTCATCCTCGGCGATCAACACCTTTACGACGTTCTGCATAGAGGCTTTCTGTTCACCCAATAAGCTTACCTTTTCATAGTCCGGTGCGGCCATGAATCCGGATGATGCGGATTACTTCCGCGGGCCTAATTGCGGGCCTATTTGCGCCCGAGCCGGAAGCAGTAGGTCACTTGAAACAAGCCGTTATCGATGCCTGGATTGACCTGTGCAGTTCCGTGATTCGACATGTGGTGGTAGCGGTATTCGAAGCGGACGGATCGGGTTTTGCCGCGATAAAATTCAACTCCTGCGCCAAGGTCGAAGGTGAAATTGAACGAGCCTGCGTTGTCGATTGGAATCTGACGCGTGGAGTACATGTACCCGCCGTGGCCGACGAAAAACGGCTGGGCCGAGTGGAGCGGCAAAAAGTTCCACTGGAACCCGACAGGCGACATCGCTTCGCCCATTGTCCACCGTCGACCGGAACAACTAAACGTGTCTGTGCCGCTGTAGGTGATTCCAGAGTCGGTGAAGGAGTAGTTCGACACGAGCGGGGTACAGATCACCATGGGATCCTGGCCAGCGATGATGATTGTTCCCACAGTTGGCGAGGTGGAATGAACAGTATCGATGCTCATTGGATCGCTCTCCAGTGCCACTGGGAGCAGCTCTCCGCTATATTGCCAATTCACAACGTTGTTTAGAAAAAGGCGGCGGTTATAGGAAATGCCAATATCCAGCAGCTCGCGGTTCTCGGAATATCCAAGCAGAATGTGGCTGGAGTCGGCGGAATAGGCGCCGAAGATTCCTAATGTATTTCGCCGCGCGTAGTACTCGCTGTGCGGCTGCGTTTGCGACGATAAGGCCGTGTTCGATGCGCACAGGATGGTCGCAATCGCAAGAAAATAAAACCAGATTCTGGTCAAGATTCCGGTCAAGATTCTGGTCAGGGGCGAGCCCGAATTTCTGCGATTCGGCACGGTGTGCTTCTTCCTGGCTGGCGGATGCATTGTTGTGGGGAGGCCTATACTTCTGTTTTGACTTTGAAATCGATTGTAAGGGAGCGCCATCATGTCTTCAGCTGCTGTTGCCTACGCCCGCGAAAACCACCCCCGCTATCTTGATGATTTGAAGGCTTTGCTTCGGATTCCCTCCGTCTCCACGCTACCGGAGCACAAGGGCGACTGCCGCAAAGCCGCCGAGACGCTGCTGGCCGAGCTGAAGCGCATCGGAATGGAAAACGCTCGCCTGATCGAGACCGAAGGCCATCCGCTGGTTTATGCCGACTGGCTGCGCGCGGCGGGCAAGCCCACCGTGCTCGTCTACGGCCATTACGATGTACAACCGCCGGACCCACTCGACGAGTGGCTCTCACCGCCCTTTGAGCCGACGGAGCGGAATGGCAACCTTTACGCACGCGGCGCGGTTGACGACAAAGGCCAGGTGGTTGCGCAGGTGAAGGCGCTGGAGTCGCTGCTCGGCGCCAATCGCGCGCTGCCGATCAATGTGCGAGTCATTTTCGAAGGAGAAGAAGAGGTTGGAGGGGAGGGAATTGCGGAGTACGTTGCGTCAAAGCCCGCAAATCTCAAGGCCGACTTCGCGCTAGTCTCGGACACGGAACTTTTTGCGCCCGGCCTTCCTACCCTTTGCGTGGGCCTGCGCGGAATGATCTATACGGAACTTGAAGTTCGCGGCGCTAAGACCGATCTCCATTCCGGCATTTACGGCGGCGCGGCTCCCAATCCATTCGTCTCGCTGGCGCACATCATCGCCAAGCTCAAGGACGAGAATGGGCACATCCTCATTCCCGGCTTCTACGACGATGTCGTCCCGCCCAGCGCTGAGGAACTCGCCACCTGGCGACAACTACCGTTTGACGAAGAGGAGTACCGCAAGACTGAAGTCGGCTCAAAGCAGTTGGTCGGCGAGCCGGGTTACAGCGTTCTGGAGCGCACCTGGGCGCGGCCCACGCTCGATGTCCACGGAATTCCCGGCGGTTTTATTGGCGCAGGCGCCAAGACAGTGATTCCGGCCAAGGCCCTCGCCAAGGTCTCGATGCGCCTGGTTCCCAACCAGACGCCCGCCAAAGCCTTCGCGCTGTACAAAAGCTACGTTGAAAAAATTGCTCCCGCCGGTGTGGATGTCGAAGTTCGCCTGATCCACTCCGGTGATGCTTGCCTGATCCCCGTCGACAACCCCTACATTCGGGCGGCGACGCGCGCACTGCACGAAGTCTGGGGTAAGGACACGGTCTTCATCCGTTCCGGCGGGTCGATTCCGATTGTCGGCGACTTCGATCGCCATCTGGGCCTGCCCAGCATCATGATGGGCTTCGGACTGCCTGACGACAATCTCCACGCTCCCAACGAAAAGTTCAACCTGAAGAATTTCGCACTGGGAATTGAATCGCTGATACGGTTCCTGGAGGAAGTGGGCAGGTGAACGAAAGACAGGGACTCGGGACGTAGGGACTAGGGACTAGGGACGTCGGGACTAGCGACTAGCGACTAAGGTGACAAGGGAACAAGGGAACAAGGGAAGAGGGAAGGGATCGATGCGGTACGCTACGCCCAAGATGACAGAGCGTACAGCCTCGACAGACGATTGCGACGCAGCCGGATTTGTGCTCGCCGGCGGCCAGTCCAGCCGCATGGGGCGAGACAAAGCACTCTTGCCGTTTGCCGGCCCGCCGCTTATCGCACACGCGCTGTCTACTCTGTTTGAGGCCGGCCTTTCGACCGCGATTGCAGGCGCCGATCCGTCCGCGCGTGCTGCACTCTCCGCGTATGCGCCTGTCGTCGATGACCCGGAGCCCGGCCTCGGACCGCTGGCCGGCATCTGCGCCGCATTGGCTGCCAACTCAGCGCGGTTCGCCGTTTTTCTTCCCGTCGACCTTCCTTTACTGCCGCCTTCGCTTATCGTTTATTTGCTCTACCACGCGCGAATCACCGGTTCCGCCGTCACTGTGGCTTCGGTTAATGGCTTCGCTCAGACATTTCCAGTCGTTCTTGACCGCTTCACTCTGCCCGCGCTCCAAGATGAACTGCACTCGGGACGGCGAGGCTGCTTTTCAGCATTCCGAGGGGCGGCGAGTCGCTTAGATCAACCGATCGCCGGCGTTGCCGTCGAGTTGCTCGCGCAGTCCGGCCAGGTTTCGCATCCGCTCGGTCTGCCCCCCATTCACTGGTTTCTCAACGTGAACAGCCCTCAGGACCTCCGCCGCGCCGAGGCACTTGGAGCGGTTCCGCAGTTGCAGTAGCCATTTCTGGCCTCATTACTGGGCGGATTTTACTTCCACCCCACAGACGAAGACCTGTCTGCGGGGGCCCCGGTTAAGGAAAAATCCACTTCACGTTCACGGTTTCAAGACGCATTAACTGCGGAACCGCTGTGATCACGCGCCATCGCGTAAGCTTTATGCATGGCGTTGTTCGAATCCCCTGCCAAGCCGGATCCGTTGCCTCCGCCGAAGGGAGAGCACGAGCCGGGCCTGGAGGCGAAGCTTGACGCGGAGCTCGATGCGCTCGCCCGCCCCGTGGACTTCGCTCCCCATCAAGCGTCCGCCATCTCCTCAGAGCCTTCGAAGCCGATCATCGTCTTCGATAACGTCTCGATTTCATTCGATGGCCGTTCCGTGCTGGAGAACGTCAGTTTTCACGTCGGACGCGGCCAGACTTTGTGCATCCTCGGCCGCAGCGGCGTGGGAAAGTCAGTTTCGCTGCGCATGCTGATGGGTTTTCTCAAACCAGATTCCGGCTTGATCCAGGTCGAAGGGCAGGAGATCACAGGCCTCGACGAGGAAGGCATGCGCGCTATTCGCAAGCGCATCACCATGGTGTTTCAGAACGGCGCTCTGTTCGATTCCATGAGCGTCCGGGAGAATGTTGCGTTTCCTTTGCGCGAGAAGGGTGGTCTGGCTGAAGACCAGGTGAACCTGATTGTTGACCGGCTGATTGCCCTGGCCGGCGCGGAAGATGTGGTCGACACTTTTCCGGCCAGCCTTTCAACCGGGCGCAAACGTGCTGTGGCGATGGCTCGAGCGCTGGCTGCTCAACCGGAGATCGTTCTGTACGACGAGCCCACGACCATGGTCGATCCCATCACGGCCCGTCGCCTTGGCGGGCTCATTCAGCGCCTGAAGCACCAGCTCGGATTTACCAGCATTGTGGTCACGCACGATACCCGCTTCGCCCAGAAGCTTGCCGATACGGTGCTGTTCCTGCACAAGGGCCGGGCGCTCTTCTTTGGTCCTCTTAGTGCCTTTCTTGAGTCAGCCGATGCTGAGATTCGGCGGTTTCTGGCCCTGGACGCATACGTATTACCATTAGATTAAAAGAGTTATGAAGCCTTAACCTTACGGCTGTAGAATGGACTTACCGGGGAGAATGCCCCTCCGGTAGCCAATTCGTTGCATTCGCATGTAATCAGTCAGCGGTATGATTTCTCTTCGTAATCATTCCTCACTCTGGATCAAACTGGGGTCAAGCGATTGCACCTGACATTGTGTCGAATTCGGCGCAGGAAGCAACGCTCAGAAGCTTCCACGCCTCTAAATAATGAAGAAGAACGCATTCGGTTTGTTGGTCTTACAGCACTCCAATCCTTAAAGAGTGTTCATGCGCTCGTTCCGGGCCTGACATTGAAGGCAATGTTTCCTCGGACGAATTTTGCTTCGAACACGCTTGCCGCCGGACAAATGGGCAAGTGTACCGCGCAGGCGGCGAGCTGCAACTCTGTCGGGCATGTCGCGTCGTTGAATTTGGGTCCCAGCCGGCAAACTCTCTGTAGAGAACCGATCGAGAGAAAACCGACCAGGATAAAGGCGATCACGCAGAATCGCGCTCGACTCGAAGCTAGTTTCATCGAGCCTTGTTTCTCTCGTGTCGCACATCAACCCAAGTACGCCGTAGTCAAGAGTGTATTTCAGGCACTGCAAAAAAGTTTGAGGTCTGCGTAGCGCAAATGGCGAGTTCAGATTTCTGGCAAAGGCTGTCATCATCGCTGGCTGCTTCAGCAGAGTGGGAAGTGGGAGCAGCGGGTAATTCCTCGAGGGGTTCGCGAGGTACCGCAAAGCTGTGGATGGTGATGGATGCCTTTACGGTTGTTCTGGCAGCGATGGCGGCTACACTCCACAAATTTCACGCCACCCCGGTGGAAGGCGCGCGGAACTTCTTCCATGGCACAATGTTCCACGGCCTGTCGGTGTGGATTCTGTCTGCTCTTCTGTGCGGATTCACCTGCGCGTTGCTTGTCACCAGCCGTCGCCTGCATCTGTATACGCCGATGCACATGACCAACTTCCTCCACGAACAGAGGATGAGCGCTCAGGCCTGCCTTACCTCCGGCCTATTGCTTACGGGCACGCTCTATCTGGTGAGAGCAGGCAATATTCCCCGCGGCATTGTGCTGGAAACCATCGGACTGGTCGCCATCGGGCTGGGATTGCGCCGCCTGATCTATCGCATTCTGCTTTACCGCCGCTTCGATCGAGGGCTTGATACGCGCAATGTGCTGATTGTTGGGACGGGCCTTGAGGCACAGGCTCTGCGTCAACACCTGGAGAAGATTCGCCACCTGGGCTACACGTTCAAGGGTTTTATTGAGCTGCCCGGCTGCTCGCCGCATGTGGATGTGACGGCCGACATCGTCGGCAACCTCGAGACTCTCTTCCAGCACACCCGCAAGCAGTTCATCGACGAAATCTTTTTCACTACCCCATGCGAACGCGGCATTGTGCAGAACGTGCTGGAGCAGGCCCGCGTGCATGGAGTGGATTTGCGCGTTATTCCCGATCTCTACGATGGCCTGGCCTGGAACAGCCCAATCGAATACATCGGCCAGTTTCCCACCATCCCGCTCCACCGCGGCGCGGTGCCTGAGATCGGCCTGATCTTCAAGCGCGTTTTCGACGCCGTCTTTTCCACCCTGGTTATCATTTTGTTCTCGCCCGTGCTGTTGGCCATCGCCATCGCCGTCAAATTCGATTCTCCGGGCCCGGTGCTCTATACCTCGGAGCGCATCGGCAAGAAAGGCGTCGTCTTTCGCTGCGTGAAGTTCCGGACCATGGTGCGCGATGCCGACACGCGCCGCGCCGAGATCATGCACATGAACGAGCGCGACGATGTGCTTTTCAAGGTCTCAAACGACCCCCGTATTACGCGGCTGGGCCGCTTCCTGCGCAAATATTCACTGGATGAGTTGCCGCAGTTTATCAACGTGCTGCGTGGCGAGATGAGCATTGTAGGTCCGCGTCCGCCGCTCGCAGGCGAGGTACACAATTACGATCTTGACCACCTGCGCCGCCTCGACGTCACGCCCGGCATTACAGGACTGTGGCAGGTGCAGGGCCGCCAGGATCCGTCATTCGCCAGCTATGTCTCGCTAGACGTGAGCTACATTGACAACTGGAGCATCTGGCTGGACTTCAAGATCATCATGCGCACCATTGCCGTGGTGTTTTCGGGGACGGGGACCTAGGACGCCTAGACCAGGCCGCTGGCCTGCTTGACCTCGACATTCCGCAGTTCGTGAACTGAGTCCGCTGGCATCTTTACTTCGGCCGGCTTCGATGCCAAGCCGGTTTGCGGCGTGCGCTCTATTCGCGGTTCAGTGTTCCTCCGCACCCTGAGATTGTTGATCGCATACTCCACGTAAGGCGACTTCAGCTCCGGATCCTTGCCCAGAAAACGGCATGTCGCTGTCACCTGTTCCACGATGAAGGTCGGTTGGAAACCGGCGAGTTCCAGTTCTTTTTCTTTGGTGATCATGTAGACGATGAAATCGAAGACTTCATCGCTCAGGGCGAGTTTGTGCCGCGCGCATTCCATCTGGAAGATGCGGCGGAACTGGTCCAGGCCGGGCGGGCCCACTTCGATTTTGTAGGGGAGCCGGCGGAGAAAGGCCGGATCCATCAGGTCTTCAGGATTCAAGTTGGTGGCGAAGATCACGATTTCTTCAAAGGGGATGCTGAAACTGGCGCCCGAGCGCAACTTCAGATAGTCGACCCGGCTTTCCATGGGCACGATCCAGCGGTTCAAAAGGTCTCTTGGACTCACGAACTGACGGCCGAAGTCATCGATGAGGAAACAGCCGCCGAGCGCCTTCATGTGGAGCGGCGCTTCGTAGTAGTGCCCTTTCTCGTCGTAGCGAAGGTCGAGCATGTCCAGAGTGAGTTCGCCTCCGGCCACCACGAAAGGCCTGCGGCAAGTGACCCAGCGCCTGTCGTGTGTTTCGCGGAGGAAGCTGGAAGGGCTGGCAGCACTGTCTTCAATTTTTGTTTCCCGACTGGCCTGGATATGGAGCCTGGGATCAAAGAAGCGGATAATCTGGCCCTCAACGGTAATGGCGTAAGGGACGTGAATCAAATCCTGAAAGACGCTGGCGAAACTCATCGCGACGGAGGTCTTGCCATTTCCCGGCGGTCCATAGAGCAGGATTGCGCGGCCGGAGTTCAGTGCGGGCCCGGCCTGCTCAACGATGGTCTCGTCAATCGTCAATTTCTCAATTGCCTTGTGCACTTGTTCCAGCGTGACGCGCTCGTTGGTCGGCTTTTGCATGTTCACGCGGTCGATGAATTCAGCAAGCGTCACCGGCGCGGGGCCAATGTATCCCGACCTCGTCAGCGCCTCAAGGGTCCATCGCTTGCCCTCGTCGGTCATGGCATAGCGCATGTCCAGAACGCTGTCAGAGCTCATTGCTCCCAGCGTATAGATCAGTTGCCGCTCAATTGCGAGCTTGGCCAGGTCCATCACAATGTGCTGGGGAAGCTTGATGCCATCGGCAATCTGCCCGATCTTTTCCAGGCGCCCGGTGAAAACCAGCTTCATGAACAGGGCCAGCAGATCGGTGTCGTCGATTCCCGTGGCCTGGATGTCGGCGGGTTCCTGAGGCACGCGGTGAATGAACCGCTCGATTGTGCGCGCGTCAATCGCGCCGAGCGCAACCAGATTGTCGCCCAGCGAACCGCCCTGCGAAACCTGCCGCTCAAGGGCCGCACTGACGTCCAGTTCCGTGACGAGGTTGCCACGGACCAGCAGTTCGCCCAATCTCATTTGCGGTCCGATGGTATTCCCCCGCTTAAAGAAATCCGTCTACTGTAGGTTTTTTCGACCGCCCCAGGCCGACCTTTAGGGATAGGTCATATAGTGACAAATTTGATTCTAGGCAGCGACTTTCGTATAAATGAATCCCCCATTTGGGGGTCCGTCGCATAAGTGCTTAATAATGCAGTAACTTGGCCAGCCAGATTTGTCCGCAATCGTGTCTTAATCGCAGACTCTCTGGTCCCGTTAACTCCTTTTAACGCAGCAACCTCCTCGTCAAGCTCCCGCCATTTAAACTGGTTCTGTGAAGATCGCTCTCGCCCAGATCGATCCGACGGTCGGGGATTTTGCCGGCAATCTCGAAAAAATTCTGGCCGCCAGCCGTCGCGCCGCCGATTCGGGTGCGCGGATCACTGTCTTTTCCGAGCTTGCGATCTGCGGTTATCCGCCCGCCGACTTCGTGGAAAAACCCAGCTTTCTTGCCCGCTGCCGCGCGGCAGTAGACGAGCTGGCCGCCGCCACGCGCGATCTTCCCACGGCTGTCCTTGCCGGCGTTGCGCTGCCCGCCAACGGCGACGATGGCAGACCGGCCTTTAACGCCGCAGTGCTCGTCGACCGGGGCCAACTGCTGCTCGAACAGCACAAGCGGCTCCTGCCTTTCTATGACGTGTTCGACGAGCAGCGCTACTTTTCGCCGTCCGGGCCCCAGAAGGTGATCGACTTCGAAGGACTTCGCCTCGCCGTTTCAATCTGCGAGGATGCGTGGAACGACAAGAACTTCTGGCGCAGGCGTCTCTACACCATTGATCCCATGGAAGAGCTCATGCGGCAAAGCCCGGCGCTGCACATCAACCTCTCATCCTCGCCCTTCTGGCACAAGAAGCGAACGATGCGGCGCGAGATGCTCGCCGCTATTGCACGGCGCGACGGAATCCCGGTGCTGATGTGCAACCAGGTTGGTGGCGACGACAGCCTTATCTTCGACGGTTCCTCGCTGGCACTGAACGCGCGTGGAGAACTCATTGCGCAGGCCGCTTCGTTCGAGGAAGACCTGGTCATTGTCGATCCCTTCGATATGCCGTTCAAGGCGCCTCCCATTTCGCTTCCCGAAGACGATGAGACTGAGGCCGCCTATCGCGCACTCGTGCTCGGAACGCGGGATTATGTGCGCAAATGCGGATTTAGCAAAGTCATCATTGCCCTGAGCGGAGGCATTGACTCAGCCCTGGTGGCGGCGATCGCCACAGATGCTCTGGGCGCGGAAAATGTGATCGGCATCGGCATGCCCAGCCCTTATTCGTCGTCAGGCTCAATCGACGACAGCCGCCAGTTGGCGGAGAATCTCGGGATCCGCTTTGAAACCATCTCCATCAGCGCGCTGTTCGCGGATTTCAATCACGCGCTTGCGCCTCTTTTTGTCGGGTTGCCGCCCGACATTACCGAAGAAAATATCCAGCCTCGGATTCGCGGCACTATCCTCATGGCCCTTTCCAACAAGTTCGGCGCATTGGTACTCACCACCGGGAATAAATCGGAGATGGCGGTCGGCTACTGCACGCTCTATGGCGATATGGTGGGAGCTCTCGCGGTCATCGGCGATCTGGTGAAGACGCGTGTCTACGCCGTCTGCCACTGGCTCAACCGGGAGAGGGAAGTGATCCCCGCGGCCATACTCTTAAAGCCGCCCTCCGCCGAGTTGCGGCCCGGACAAATGGACACCGATTCGCTGCCGCCCTACGAGGTGCTCGACCCGATCGTCGAAGCATACGTTGAGCGCTACGAGACTCCGGAATGTATCGCGAAGGAACGAGGTTTTCCCCTCGAACTCGTCCAACAGGTAGTGCGTTTGATCGAGCGCTCGGAGTACAAGCGTCAGCAGGCAGCTCCGGTCCTGAAGGTGACCTCAAAGTCCTTTGGCATGGGGCGCAGGTTTCCCATCGCCGTGAAAGTCGAAAATTGACCAACTCAGCGTTATAAGCTAGGGAAAGGGAGTTTTCCCGTAGACTAAGGAGAAAAGCTTGATCCGTCTGTCCTGCCGTTCCATCGGCGCCGCCGCGCTGATTGCCTTATTCGTTCCCGCTCTTCAGGCCGCTGCCCAGCAGCATGTGCCGCCTGCGCCCGATACCACTTCAGCAGAACCCTCGGCGCCGACGCAGCAGCCTGATGCTGCGCCAGTAGGCCAGCAGCCCGACGTGGCGCCCACTGCCCCTGCACCGTCCGGGCCGCCTACGTTTCCTGCGCCAGACCCCGCCAACTTTACCGCCGCGTCGCCGACGAAGGAAGTTGTCAACGGATTTCTTCAAGCCATTTGGGGCTTCGATCAAGATCGCATGTGGCAGGTCCAGGCCATCCTCAAGACGCGAGTTGAAGGGGTCAGCAAAGTCTTTATCCTGGTCGGCGACAAAACAGGCAAGGAGAAGCCGCAGGTTTTCACCTTCTACACGCTTCCCGACGGCAAGCACATCATTACCGGTGACCAAGTGGTCGACTTCGGCACCAATCCCTTCGCGGACGCGCGCCAGCAGCTCGAGCAGCACGCCAACGGTCCCTACCGTGGCGCCGCATCAAAGGATCTGGAGTTGGTCGAATTTGCAGATTTTCAATGCCCGCATTGCAAAGAGGCCCAGGCCAACATCGACAAGCTGGTCACGGATTATCCCAAGGCGCGTATTGTCTTTCAGAACTTTCCCATTGCCGGCATCCATCCGCAGTCTGTGATTGCGGCGGAGTACGGCATCTGCGTTACCAAGCTGGGCGGCAGCGCGGCCTTCTTCCAGTTTGCGGCTGCCGTCTTTGACGGTCAGGATGGCCTGGCCACGGCCGATGGCGCGACGCTGACTCTGAACAGCGCCACCACCAAAGCAGGCCTTGATCCTACCAAGGTTGCGGCCTGTGCCGCCACGCCTGAAGTCAAAGCCGACGTTGATGCATCCGTTCAGATGGGAACTGATTTAGGCATTGCCGAGGTGCCTACGCTGATGGTGAACGGTCGCGCTGTGCCTGCCACCGCTCCCTACGACCTGCTGAAGAAGATCATCGACTTCCAGGCAAAGACGGACGGCGTGCCAGGAAAGTAACCGGGCGGATTTTCGCAACGCAAGGGGTGGGCGGAGCTCGCCCCTTACTGCACGCTTTTCTCCACCCGGATCATCGCCGTGCGCCCGGCAGCCTGCGGACCGCGGACTACGTGCGGCGTCATCACAATGACCAGGGTCGCGTAGTTTTGCTGCGAATCTTTATCGGTGATGTTGTTGAGCCCCGGAATCTCGCTGATTCCCGGCGTTCCGCTGATCGCCTGGCTTTGCGACTTGTCCACCTCGGTGGCCAGCACTGACGCCTCGCCCTCCCTCAGCGTCACCATCCCGTTGTATGCCCTGTTGTTCAGAATAGGATTTCCGTCGATCGATGTTCCCGACAGCGCATCAAGCTTCAAATCAATGTTGAGCGCAACGTCGCCGTTGCGAAGAACCTTCGGCGTCACCTTCATATTCAGGCCCAGGTCCTCGTACTGAATCATGGGGATAGCCGGCGCTGCCGAGCCCAGCGACGACAGCAGCGACCCCAGGCTGCCCGAAGCCCCAGCGCCCGTCAATCCTGGAATGTTCGGGATGCTCGGGCTCGAGAAGGACGAGGTTTGAATAGGGTATCGTTCACCTTCCTTGATGGTTTCATCCTGGCCGTCTTCCATGCGCAGCTCAAACTGGTCGAGCTCGCGCGAGTCGGATGTGTTCAGGCTGAGGTTGAACTTCGCGGTGCCTGGCACAAGAGCCGATTCGGTTAGACCGCCGCCAAAAAGCGCAAAACCGCTCGATAGCAGAGGGCTCGTGACCTGCCCGGACGCGATCAATATGGCAATGATGGCCAGCGGGTCGTTGCTTGCGGCCAGCCCGGACGAGATAATCTGCTGCACGAGGGCCGCGTTCTGGCTGAGCAACGTTTGCTCCTCGGCAAACACGTTGAACGCCGAGAAGCTTGGCGGCAACTGCGCCCCGGTGTTGCGCTCGCCCGTGTGCGCCACCTGAATGATCTTGACATCGACCAGCACCTGGCTGCGCCCGTCAAGCAGGCTCCTCAAGGTGGTGTTGAACGCATCCAGCGTAGACGCGGGAGCGCGAATGGTCATCGCGTGTTCCGGACCGGAGAGCTGAACCTGCTGCGCCTCAAACACGTTTTTGGCCAGCGATTGAACCTCGTTCATATCGTCCGCGCTCAATCCCGCCAGATAAACCGTCTCTGTCTCCTGAGGGGTCAACCGCTCGCGGATGTCGCGCTCATCGTTGGCGACCAATGCGTGATGGGCATCCAGCGGAACGTAGAACGTGTGCGTCACCAATCCCAGAATGCGCATCGCGTCCTTGAAGGTGACATCATCCATGTCCAGCCGAACCTGAGTCGGCCGAACGCTATCGTCAATCATGGCCATCAGGCCGTAGGCCTTGAACACTTTGTCGATTAGCTGGCGCTGGTCCAAATGCAGGTGGAAGCTCTGAGCCGCGGGCGCCGGCAAGAGGGTATCCGCGTTCCCGATCTCACTCGAAGCCTGCGCGTAGAGCGGCTTCGGCTGGGCGCGCACCCTCTCGTCGGCCAATTCGTCCAGATGGCGGCTGACCTCGAAGTTGGTGGGGTCGAGCGCCAGCGCGCGCGCAAGCGCCGCGCGCGCGGCTGCCTCATCGCCCAGCAGGCTGTCCCTGGCTGCCTCCTGGATCAGAGCCGTGACCTGATGACTGCGGGCTACCTGCGCTGCCAGCGCGTAGTTCGCGTTTGCCGAATCGAGCGCAGCGGCGCGTTCGAATCCAAGCCTCGCCTCTTCAAACTGGCTGTTAAGGAACAGCTTGGTCGATTCGAGATAAAGCTTTGCCGCGCGCCTTTGATCGCTACTGCGCGGCCCTTTTGCTGGTTTGGCAGGCTGGGGAATTTCGCTGGCGGCCGGCGTTTCTTGTCCGGCCGCCGCACCCGAAACCTTTTCGTTGGTCGCGTTCTGCCCCGCTGAAGTAGCCGGACTCGCCGTCTGGGCCGGTAGAATGCCTGCTGCGGCTGTCAGGAACAGCGCTGCGCCGCAGAGCCACGCCGTCGTAAGCGCGGGCTTGCCTGGCATGGCAGCAATCTTCAATTTCGCGATGATTGTCGTGCATGTCTTCATTGAGCGCTCGGAGCCGTGGCCAACAAATCCGCCAGCGAGGATACGCAGGCTTCAGGCTGGTACCTCAGCAATTCGTCAAAGGTGTGCTTGCCGGTGGCCACGGCAATCACGGGAAGAAAATTTGCGCGGGCAGCTTCAATGTCACGCGGCGTATCGCCCACCACGCAGATATGAACTCCGTCTTGGCCTTTGGGTTCGGCAAGCTCCCTCGCTTTCCGCGCCGCATGACCGATCAGCTCCGACCGCACCGGGAAATGGTCACTGAATCCGCCAAATCGAAACCACTCGCGCAGTCCTGCCTTCTCAATCTTAATCCAGCCGATGGCCTCCAGGTTCCCCGACGCTACGCCCAGCAGCGCGCCGTTCTGTGCCAGGTGTCGCAAAACTTCTTCCACGCCCGGGGTCAGCTCCGGGTTCAGCTCGTGACGCCGTTCGGCCACGCAATTCCGCATTGCCTCAAGGATCGCGTCGTAGTGCTGTTCCAGAATCTTGTCGGGAATCCCTGCCTGGCGGCATGCCTCACGCAGGATCGCCGTGTCGGTGCTTCCGTGGATCAGCACTCCTGCGAGGGTGATCTCAAATCCCGTGATCCGCCGCACGCTGGCCGCAACGGAGTCGTAATGCACCCGGTCGCGGCTGCGCATCAACGTGCCGTCAATGTCGAACAGGTACGCGCCGTGTGCGTCCCACAGGAAATCCGGCTCGATGACAAGGCGCGTTTCCTTGAGGCGGGCTTCGAGCTTCGATTGTGTTTTCTGCGATTGTGTTTTCTGCATGATTCGGGCCACGCAGTCAGCCCTGGCGGTAGCCCTGGCGATACGCGCTATATACAGGACGTTCGCTCCGCGGTGGACGCTTGAGCTCGGCGCGCACCGCGGCCAGGTCCAGCCCCAGCTCCGCCATGGCGCGGCTCAGCGTGTTGCGATGCATGCCGAGTTCGTCAGCGGCCTTGCACTGGTTTCCCCGGTGAGCCACCAGCACCTCGCGCAAATACTGCTTCTTGAACTCGCGCACCGCCTCTTCGTAGCGGATACCGCTCGAATGCATTTGCGTCACCAGGCTTTCCAGTTCTCGTTTCACGCATCCCTCTTACAAATTACGAACAATCAGTCTAACCCGTCCCACGGCATTCTTGCAGAACAATTTCTCGGGCCGCGTTCTCAGCTCGTGCCATTGGGGTGCAGCCACCCCGGCGATTCGTGTTCCAACTGCAGCAGGCCTTTGCGCAGGCGCTCGCCCAACTCTCCAGGCGTGACTTTTTCGTTCAGGTGCAGAGCGCCGAAAAACAGCTTGGGGAGCCGCGCGTCGTTCATCCAATCCTGGCCGGGGAAAAAGGCTACAGTCACCATGATGCCGATTATTACAAGCACCAGCCCCTGAATAAATCCCAGGATTGCACCCGCCAGGCCATCGAGGCATCCCAGACCCAACTTATCAGCCAGCTTCCCTATCGCGCCTCCAATGATGTTCGCGAGCCCCATCACGAGGAGGGCGATCAGCAGGAACGCCACCGTGTCAGCCACCGCGTCGATCCTGAAGATCGGCTTGAACAGGATCCCGACTCGCAGGTAGTTCCATTCCGCGAGCGTGAGCCCCAGGATCAACCCCGCCAGCGAGCATGCAGTGCGGAAGAATCCCTGCGAAAGCCCGCCCACGGTCGCCGCCGCGAGCACCGCCAGGATGATCCAATCCGCCCAGGTCATATTCCGCTCCACTTTCGATTTAGGCTTCGCTTCAAGCTCGGCTCTGCGCTGGTTTCAGGGCTGCTCAAGAACCCTACGTGCCCATCTCCAGTCCGGTCAAGTCTCGTCCCGTTAAGCGCCGGAAGGCTTCAAGATACTTGGCCCGGGTGCGTTCCACAACTTCTTCGGGTAATGCTGGAGCCGGCGCCTGCTTGTTCCAGTGGATCGATTCCAGATAGTCGCGAACAAACTGCTTGTCAAAGGATGGCTGCGCGCCGCCGGGTTTCCATAACTTTCCATCCCAGAAACGCGACGAATCCGGCGTCAAGGCCTCATCGGCAAGGATAACCCCTTCGGCGGTTTTGCCAAACTCAAATTTTGTGTCGGCCAGGATCAGGCCGCGCGATTCAGCGTGTGCCGCAGCCAACCGGTAGATGGCGAGGGTCAGCCGCCTCAACTCCGCAGCCTCGTTCGCCCCCAGCAGATTCTCGACGGTCTCGAATGGAATATTCTCATCGTGCTCGCCATCCTGACTCTTTGTCGCCGGCGTAAACACGGGTTCGGGCAACCGCGACCCGTCTTTCAGGCCAGACGGAAGCGGAATTCCGCACACCGTTCCCGACGCTTGATACTCCTTCCATCCCGATCCCGCCAGATAACCCCGCGCCACGCACTCCACGGGAAACATCTGTGCGCGCTTCACGAGCATCGAGCGCCCTTCCAGCTGATCTTTATATGGACGGAGTCCCCGAGGGTACTCCGTCACGTCGGCAGTGATCAGATGATTGGGGACGATATTTTTGAGCAGATCAAACCAGAACAGAGAAATCTGCGTGAGGATCTTCCCCTTGTCCGGAATCCCCGAGCCGAGAATGTGGTCGAAGGCTGAGATGCGGTCCGTGACGACGAGCAGCAACGCGCCATCCACTGAGTAGAGGTCGCGCACTTTGCCACGGCCCAGCAGGGGCGTGTCGCCAAGGTCGGTCGTCAGCAGTGCTGCCATGGAGTTATCTTTCCCGCAAGAGGCTGAATCCCCGATTTTCGAGCGGCAGGAGCGCTTTGTCAATCGCTTACGCGTTTGGGTCATGGTCAAGTTTCGATCCACAGGGATCAATTTGGATGAATAGGCGCGAGAGTCCACTTTTCCGGGTCTTTATCTAGGAGATTGACGCTTTGAAGAAAAGTGATCGTGTGCCACGCAGGTCCGAGAAAAGTGTACATGCAGTTGATCTGCCGAACGTTCTTGATGACGCACAGGCCCCCGCTATATTCCAGTTTGCAATTGACGAACTGACAATCGATGAACTCCTTATCATCGAGAACGATGGTTTCATCAGTTATGGTCGTGTCTGTGATTCTTTCCATCAAGCTACCAATCCTTCCAGAATCGATTTTGGGTCCAAAAGACTCACCAATTCCTCTATCGACCACGCACGATCCGCGATCCCCGCTTCCATCGCAGGAGTAACGCGCAGGGTGGAATGAATTCGGCAAAAGTTGTAATGCATGTAGTGTAAAGCGATTGCGGCCTCGTGATTAGCCAGTTTCTTGCTGAATCCGTTGGTCAAGCGGGTAAAGCGCCGCATTGACATACGCATCGTGAGGTTCTGCCTTTCCACGAATGATGTGCTGATGTGCTTAGCATCGGGATCGCCTGTCACATGGACGGTTTCAGTGCCAATGCACTCTCCTGGGCTGTATCGCGTATCAGGCTGCGTAGGATTTCCGTACAGTTTTATCAGCATCGCATAATCAACATCCATTCCAAACGCGCCCTCGATGGCCTCTACATACGCCCTATATCCATCGGTGGTGATCTGGACTCGGCTGTTAATCCGCGACGCCACATCCCCCATAAACTTGTTTGCCCACCAAGCCCCGCGCTGGCCGACAAGATAGGAAACCATCAGTTTTGAATCAGCATCGAGCGCGGTCCATGTCCACGCATCGCCCCAGCCAGCGGCTACTTTATCTTCCGCAGCATTCTTTTGCTTTGCGCCGACGAAGGACCAAATCTCATCGCACTGGATATGCTTGCACTTCAGGCCGCGCACATGAGCATCGTGGTACGCGTAGCAAGCTGCGCCCAGATCAGCCAGCAACTTGAGTACCGTAGGCTTTGAGATTCCGGTGATACGGCAGGTTGCATTGATGCCGCAACCTTCTACGAGAGCAGAAACGATGCGGACTTGGTCGGATTTCTTAAGCCGATTCATGAAACCATTATCAAGCATTTTGTAAAGTTTGTCAATATGATTATCTAAAATTTGACGGGAAGATAATTTGGTTATATCTTTGAAGATACCAACCCGAAGGCTGGTATTCCGATACTGGATTTGGATGGTAGATGGGGAATCTTCCCCAAGGGGGTCAGCAATGGTTCTGAGAATACCTGTCGAATGCGCTGGCTTGAGGTAGCGCGCCCAAAAGGGTCAGCGTCGCATTGAGAGTGTGACGTTGACTCCCTCAGTATACCAACGAGGAGGAGATTATGAAAGAACATTACGAGGCAGTTTTGAAGGACATGGAATCTCAAGAGGCACGCCTTGAGGCTCAACTTGCGAAGATTCGTGCTGCGCGTCCAGCGATACTCGCATTAATGGATGATGCAGCGCCAAAGCCTTTGCAGGTGCCTTCGCTATTTGCTCCCCCAAAGTATGCGGCGATGGGACCTAAAGAGGCCGTACTTGAGCTTCTTTCAGAAGTCGATCGTCCTATCGATTCGTCTGATATTGAGATCAAACTCAGGCAGGGTTCTGTGAAGACCAACTCAAACGATTTCCCCGGCGTGGTAAAAAGCACGCTGGCAAATCTAAAGAGGGACGGGATTGTAGAACGTGTCGAGGAGGGATGGAGGCTTAAGATTCGGCGTCGCCCTATTGAGTCTTCTCCGCCTTGGGAGTCCACCGCTTCGCAGCGGCCTTCTTAGCAATAGCCTTGCGCCTTTCAGGCGTCAATGCAGCAGCCCGCTTCAATCCGCGTTGCGCGGTAGCGGGCTGTTTCTTTTTGATCGGCAATTCGCCTATCGACTGCTGAACGATTTTGTAGGCCAGCGTGTTCACATCCATGCCTCAATCATCTGCCAGCCGAGAGCCGAACGCAAGAGGGCTGTGGATTGAAACCTTACCACTACCCGCGTTTGCGCCCAATACGAAGGATCGCCTGGCAGCAACTTTCACGTTTTCCGCCGTCGTTCCTGCGGAACTCCAGCCGCATTTGAAGCTAGAATCGGCCGCGACTTTCCCTCCTCTGACCCGAACACATCGACCTGTGACGACCATCACGGATTATCAGGCGAGCAAGAGAGACACTCTGACTGTCAACATGGTTCGGAGGGTGTGTAAGAAGACCCTCTTTGAGCCGGGCGACACGGGGCAGCAGTGGAAAGGGGAAGCCGCGGCTAGCTTCGTTTAATACAGGGATCGCCAGTAGCCGAGTACTACCGACCTCCAGTGCCGGCTACTGGTCCCCGTCTTTATCTTGTGTAATTAGCTCTACAAGCGCCTCCGAAGCGAAGTTCTCCTTCGGGGGCGATTTTTTTGCCTGCTCGACGGCAGCCCCTCACACGATCAAAGCCGAGACGGTTGAATCGCCGCTTTGTTGATTTGCTGTCTTGTTAATGCGGCCGCCCCGGCAGCACGAAATGCTCCTCGCACCGGGGCTCGTAGTTATCGCCGGCCATAATGATGGGGCTCGTGTACTCCGCCGGTTTTCCATCGAGCAGCCGCTGCGGATACAGTGCCTTGGCTCCGCAGCTGCAGTAGGCTACCAACTCGGTCACATTGCCCGCGTAGGTTCGGACCAGCCACGAAAGGTCGAGCATCTCGCCGAACGGCATACCGCGAAAGTCCAGTTCGAGCCCGGAAACCATCACGTCGTAGCCCGCGTCGAGCAGCCGTTTGGTGAACAGAAAGAGATCGCGTACAAACTGTCCCTCGTCGACGGCGATGCATTCGACGCGCTTTCCGATTCGCTGCTCCGTCGCTTCAATCACCGTCAACACTGTCCAGGGATTGGCGGAAGGGAACTCTACCGCCTCCATTTTTCCGCAACCATTGCGATTGCGGCTTTCCACCAGTCCGGCTGCGGCCTTGGTGTCGGCGCTCGGCTTCAGCAGCATCACATGTTGCTTGGCATACTCGCGGCGCGTCTCGATCCTGCGCAGCAACTCAGCGGTCTTGTTGCTTCGCATGGGCCCGACGATCATTTCCAGCTTGCCTGGCACGTTCGACTCCGATAGATGGCTACTGGCTGTCAGCTACGATGCGTCGGCTTTTATGCCGTGGCCCGTTGCGCCTCGCGATGCTGCCCCAGCCGCACGCTCACCACTTTCGAGACGCCCGGTTCCTGCATGGTGACGCCGTAGATCATGTCGGCGGCCTGCATCATGCGCTTGGAGTGCGTGACGATGAGGAATTGCGTGTCGTGGCTCAGTGAGTCGAGCAGGTCAGCGAACCGGCCGACGTTGGTCTCGTCGAGGGCGGCGTCTACTTCGTCGAGCACGCAGAAGGGGCTGGGTCGGAACTGGAAGATGCCCACGAGCAGAGCCAACGCAGTCAGCGCCTTCTCGCCGCCCGAGAGCAGCAGAACGTTCTGCAGTTTCTTGCCCGGCGGCGAAACCACGATGTCCAGGCCGCTTTCGTCCTGATTCCCTTCGTCGCTCACACGCAAAAATGCCTGACCGCCCTGGAACAGCCTCGCAAAAACTCTTCCGAAGTTCTCGTTGATGGCGACCAGGGCTTCGTCGAACTTAGTGCGCGAAATCTGATCGATCTCCTTGATTGTCTCCTGCGTATTCTCAATCGATTCGATCAGATCCTGCCGCTGCGTGAGCAGGAATGCATGGCGCTCTGCCGTTTCCTTGTACTCTTCGAGCGCCATCATATTGACCGGGCCCATCTGTTCCAACCGCTGGCGCAACGCACGGCACGCCTCTTCTTCGGCGGTCAGTTCTTCGCCTGCCAGGCGCGCAATCTCCGCGTCGGCGCGCAGCACCTGGGCTTCGACGTTTACCTCGGCAAGGCAGCTGGCCTCAAGATGCTCCAGATCGGAGCGCAACTTGGCCAGCCCGGTCGAATGCCCGGCCCGATCCTCGCGCAACTGGTCCAGCGCCGCGCGCTCGCTCTTAAGTTGCGTTTCCAGCTCCGCCAGTTGCAAGCGCAGCGCCTGCGCCTGTTCGGCAATTGATTGCGCTGCCGCCAGCGCTTCCGTTCGCGCTATCGTCAGCTCTGCCTGGCGCTTGACCAACTCGGCGTTTTCGCCGATCCGCTGCTCGCGCTCGGCTGTCGCCGCGGCGCGCTGCTGCTCGATCGCCTCCATGCGCCGGTCCAGGTCGCCAAAAAGCCGGTCGATACGCTGGAACGCCGCCTCCGCGCCGCGCCGCCGCTCTTCCAGGCCCGCCAGCTCCGCGGTCATCCGCGCTGCTTCCTGCTGCAGCACTTCGCGCTTCTGCCGCAGAATCTCCAACTGCGCCTGCTGTGTATTCAGGCTGTTCTCGGCCTGCGCATGTTCGACTTCAAGCCGCGCGGCCTCATCGCGCTTCTCTGCGATCGACAGCCAACGTGCCTCGCGCGCATCCTTGTTGCGCGCTGCCTGCGCTTCCCACTCCTGCATGCGCCGCTCGATGCGCTGCGCTTCGACTTCCATCTGCTTAAGAGCCGCGCCCAGGTTGGCCGCCTCGCTCTCCACCTGCCGACGGTCTTCGCCGCGCGCCTCAAGCTCCTTCGTCAGCTCGTCAATCGCGTGGGTAAGCGCCTCGGCCTCGTTCTCCGCCTCAGCGAGGTCGCGCTCCAGTGTCGACAAACGCCCCTCGGTCTCACGCAGCTCGCGTTTGAGCGCCAGCGGGCCCTCACTCGCGGGCTTGCCGCCCGTCACCGTGGAGCGATGAAAGCATTCGCCCTCCGGGGTAAGGAAATAGGCCTGCGTGTAGCGCAATGCCAAACGCTGCGCGTCAAGCGCGCTTTGGGTGAGATAGCTGTGGCGTAGCTTGGGCAGCACGCCTTCAAGTGATTTTCCAAATCCATTCAACACTTTGATGGCATCGCGAAGCGGAGTAATGCCCGGCTCGTTCACCGGGCCATCGCCGGTGTCAAAAAGCACTCCCTGGGCATCGGAGTGCACAAGGAACGTGGCGCGCCCGTCGCTGGTCTTGAGCACGCGCACGCCTTCCTCGGCCTCGCCCCAGCTTTCGACGACTACGTAATTAAGTTCTTCGCGCAGGAATTCGTCCACCACGCCTTCATGCTCGCCGCTCACCTCAATAAAATCTGCCAGCGTGCCCCTGGGCGCGACGGACGGTCCCAGCGCTCCGGGCTTGAGCAGCTTGCGCACCGTGTCGGTGGCGTAGCCATGATTGCGGATGAGCGCGTTGAGCGAGTCGCGCCGTCCTGCCAATGCAGCCTGCTCTCCGCGCAGTTGGTTGGCAACGGCTCGCCGCGTACCTTCGTCCGTCCGCTTGCCCTGCGCGCTGTCGCGCAGCTTCGCAATTTCTTCTTCCAGCCGCTTTTGCGCGGTGTCGGCCGCGTTAAAACGCTGCCGCGACTCACCAATCTGTATGCCCAGGTTTTCCCGCTCGATGTGAGCCTGGCCCATCTCGCCTTCGAGCCGCTCGGCCTCACGCTCCAGCGCTGCCAGGCTCTCTTCACTCTGCACAAACCCATTCCGCGCATTGCCGGCCAGCGTCAGCAGGTGCATTGCATGGCGGCGTTCGCTCTCCATCTCGCGCTCAGCGGAGTAGACCTCCTCGGCCGCGGCGCGCGCCTCCTGCTGCCGCACCTCTACTTTTTCGCGGAACGCATGCGCCTCGCCGGCAGCCGTCTCCAGAAAGCTGCGCTGCTGTGCCCGTTCTTCTTCGATCCCAGCCTTCTGCGTCCGAATCTGTTCGAGTTCCGCGCCCAACGTCACAATCCGCGTATCCAGCTCGCCGGCGCGCTCGGTATTGCCGCGCTCACGCGCTGTCGCTCGCTCCAGTTCCACTGCTGCTTCGCTTGCCGTTGATCGAGCCGCCTCGCCTTCGCGGTCCAGGGCATAGCCGCGCTCGGTGAGCGTGTGCTGGCTCGCTTCCTGTTGCGCAATTGCTTCCGCCGAACCGTTAATGCGCTCGGTAAGGCTGGCAATTTCCTGCTCCAGCCGCGCCTGGTCCGCATCCATCGCGGCCATGCGGCTGGCCAGCACGACGCGCAGTCGACCGCGCAGCTCATCGCGTACGGCTGCATATCGCTCCGCCTTGGCCGCTTGCCGCTTCAGGCTGTTCATCTGCCGCGTCACTTCTTCAAAAATGTCATCGACGCGCGCAAGATTTTGCTTCGCGCTCTCCAGCCGCAGTTCCGCCAATCGCTTCTTGGTCTTGAAGCGCGTCACTCCCGCCGCTTCTTCGATGATTGCGCGCCGCTCGTAGGGTTTTGAGCTTAGCAGTTGGCCAATGCGCTCCTGGCCGATGATTGCGTAGCTCTCCGGACCCAGACCCGTGCCCATGAAGATGTCCTGAATGTCGCGCAGCCGGCAGAGCTTGCCGTTTAGCAGGTACTCGCTCTCGCCGGTCCGGAATAGCCGGCGCGTGATGACCACCTCGCCCTTTTGCGGAGTTCTGCGGAAACTCCTGCGCCGAATCTTGAGTACTACGCCCTGCGGCCCAGCGGAGTCCCTCTCCGCCGCTTCGCTTTGCGCCTGGCTGTTGTCAGCCTTCTCGTCGGCGTCTTCCCCGATCGTCTGCCCCGGCTGTTCGTCGGCAATGATCGCTTCGGCCTCTGTCGCGCGTTGCTGGCGTGCCTCGTCCTCATCCCAGTCCGCCGGCCCCTCATGATCGACTTCGACCTCGGGCACAACCGGCACCGGACCCTCATAGGCGTCGGGATCGATCATGGTCAGCGTCACTTCCGCCATGCCCAGCGGCTTGCGTTCGCGCGTCCCGGCAAAGATCAAATCCTGCATGTGCGAGCCGCGCAGGGTTTTTGCGCTCTGCTCGCCCAGCACCCAGCTCACGCCGTCGAGAATGTTCGACTTTCCGCACCCATTCGGTCCCACGACGACGGCGATCCCCGTGCCCGCAACCGTGACTTCAGTACGATCACAAAAGCTCTTGAATCCGAGGATGTGAATCTTCTTTAGTTTCAGCATTTTTACTCCGGGCCGTTGCGGCCCATCCCGGTCTGAATCGTCGAACCCACTTGCAATATTCCTTGTGTGCCCGCGCGCTGCAACCTCGCACAAGGCCGCGCGAAAAGGGCAATTTTTATTGCTTCTCATAAGACTCTACGGACGCGGAACCGCAGGGTCAACGGCGATGAAAGGTGCCAATGTGGATAAGAGGGCAGGAACTCACGCCTGATGCACGCGGTGCGATTGACAGCGCCTTTCCGCCCATTGAAACTCAAGAAAACGGCCTCACTTTGTCTTGTTGGGCTGCGCTAAGAGATACCGAACGGCTACTCGGCTGGTTGGTGAGCCGAGGGGTATTTATCGATGGCCTGATAAAGTTGGCGCAGTGCGGGAGCCTCTATCCCGCTCTTTTCTAATAAGAGGCGGCATTCTTCAGCGAGGACGCGCATCTCGGTTACGGCATGGCGGGCATGCTGCGCGAAGACAAACTCTGCCATCTCCTGGAAGAAAAACCGGCGCCAGTAGTGGACCGAGACCGGGCGCGGCAGCCAGGTGAACAGAACCTTGAGAGGGAAGGGATGAACGGCATGCCCCAGCGCTCGCACTGCCTTGAATCCTTCTCGCACTCCACCAACCATCAACTCAAGTACAGGCTGGCTACGACTTAAGCGCTTGCAATCGCCCCCAGCGAGATAGATCGCTGCGCAGACGGATGTAACAAAAAAGGCATGTGAACTCAACCAACCGTCCATGTCACTGTCTATCCGCGTTGGAAACCCGGCTGCGCTCATCGAATCTGCTAAAACCTTGGGACGGGTGGTATGTATCCCGCGCGGCTCTCCGATGGTTGTTCGTTGCTGGCGAATCAGGGCGTAGCGGACGACATGATCTTCAAGCGTGCCGCCGGCACCCGGAAATCCGAGCAAGACTCGATCCAAGCCCAGCGCATCGACCAGTCGCTTTGAACCAAGAGGATTGTTCAGCATGAAAAGAACAATCGGAATTCTCTTGTTTGCGATAAGTGCGGGAATGATCGCCGGCAGCTGATCATTTCTGACCGTGATCAGCGCCATATCAAATGCATCTTCGGCGTCGAGCTTATCAACTGTTGCGGCACGAGTGGACGAACGAATACCAGCGACGATGTCCTCGACCACGAGGCCATGCTGTTGAATTTCGGCAAGCCTTGCGCCGCGCGCCAAAACAGTGACCTGATGGCCGGCATCCTGCAGGCGGACTGCATACAGTGTGCCAATCACTCCCGCGCCGTAGACCAGGATCTTCATGGGACCCTCTCGGCTTGTTCCGATCGTCCCGGCGGAGCTAAACTGAAGTCCGCATGGCCGGACAATCCTTCCGGAGCGCTGTCGCTCCGAATGTCCCATCATAGGCCGCGAGATTCGTCATTGCTGGAATAATTCCTTTTACTTATGGACGCGGCGTGAATAGTTTAGGCAAGCGGAACCAGTTTTTCGAAGATCGCCATTTTTTGAAGGCTGCTCCGCCGCGAGCGAGCCTCAATCCAGAATTTCAGTCAACAGCGCACGGTGCTTTAGCCAGCCCAGCGCAAAAACCAAGCGACATTCACTCAAACGACATTGATATAGACCAGAAGGAGAAGTGCCATGTCTGAACGCGAGACAAAGACCCCCGGACCGCCAATCGTCGACGATCAGAACGCCATGCTAAGCGGATCAAAACCCGGCGAAGCACGGCCAGGCGAAGCAAAATGCCCGTTTCCGCACGGTGCGCTGAAACACACGGTGGCCGGAACCCCATCGAATGAAAGCTGGTGGCCCGATCAGCTGAACCTGGGGATTCTGCATCAGCAGTCCTCGCTCTCCAATCCGATGGGCGAGGAGTTCAACTACGCTGAGGAGTTCAAGAGCCTCGATCTTGACGCCGTGATCAAGGACCTCCATGCCCTGATGACGGATTCTCAGGACTGGTGGCCGGCGGACTTTGGCCACTATGGTCCACTGTTCATCCGCATGGCGTGGCATTCGGCTGGAACCTACCGCATTCACGATGGACGCGGCGGCGGCGGCAGAGGCGCGCAGCGGTTTGCGCCGCTGAACAGTTGGCCCGACAACGTGAACCTCGACAAGGCGCGCAGGCTGCTGTGGCCGATCAAGCAGAGGTACGGGCGCAAGATTTCCTGGGCGGATCTGATGATCCTCGCGGGCAATGTGGCGCTGGAATCCATGGGCTTCAAAACCTTTGGCTTTGGCGGCGGCCGCGCCGACATTTGGGAGCCAGAACAAGACATCTATTGGGGAACGGAGACCAAGTGGCTGGGAGACGAACGCTACAAAGGAGACCGCGAGCTTGAAAACCCTCTTGGCGCGGTTCAAATGGGCCTGATTTACGTGAACCCTGAAGGACCCAACGGCAAGCCGGACCCGATCGCCGCTGCGCGCGACATCCGCGAAACCTTCTTGCGCATGGCGATGAATGACGAAGAGACGGTCGCGCTGATCGCGGGCGGACACACGTTTGGCAAAACGCACGGCGCTGCCGATCCGGTGAAGTATGTTGGTCGCGAGCCGGAGGGCGCCGGCATTGAAGAGCAAGGCCTGGGCTGGAAGAACACTTTTGGATCCGGCAGTGGCGGAAGCACCATCGGCAGCGGCCTTGAAGT
The DNA here is from genome assembly GCA_003134815.1 of Acidobacteriaceae bacterium. GTDB lineage: Bacteria > Acidobacteriota > Terriglobia > Terriglobales > Acidobacteriaceae > Telmatobacter. The sequence goes on from PLCO01000061.1 coordinate 34,449, forward strand.
GACATGGACTACAACACCGACCAGGTGGAGCAACAACTTTTTCATTAATCTTTTTGGCTACGAATGGGAGCTGACAAAGAGTCCGGCGGGCGCGCACCAGTGGAAGCCGAAGGAGAATGCGGGCGCGGGCACTGTTCCCGACGCGCACGATTCGTCCAAGACTCATCCGCCGACGATGCTCACCACAGATTTGTCCTTGAGATTTGACCCGGCCTACGAAAAAATCTCGCGCCGCTTCATGGAGCACCCCGACGAGTTCGCTGACGCCTTTGCCCGTGCGTGGTTCAAGCTGACCCACCGCGACATGGGTCCGCACGCTCGCTACCTTGGTCCGCTGGTGCCCAAAGAAGAGCTGATCTGGCAGGACCCGGTTCCTGCCGTTGACCACGCGCTGATCGATGCGAAAGACATCGAGGCACTTTCGGCCAAAATTCTCGCGTCGGGCTTGTCGATCTCTCAACTCGTCACCACCGCGTGGGCGTCGGCCTCGACTTTTCGCGGCAGCGACAAGCGTGGCGGAGCCAATGGCGCGCGCATTCGCCTCACGCCGCAAAAGGACTGGGAAGTCAACCAGCCGGCCGAACTCGCCAAGGTGCTGTCGAAGCTCGTGGCCATCCAAAAGGAGTTCAACGGATCGCAAAAAAGCGGCAAGAAGGTTTCGCTCGCCGATCTGATCGTTTTGGGCGGTTGCGCAGCCGTCGATTCGGCTGCAAAAAACGCCGGCCACAATGTGAAAGTGGTTTTCGCGCCGGGGTGCACCGACGCTTCGCAGGCGCAGACCGATGTGAGTTCGTTTGCTGTGCTCGAGCCTATGGCAGACGGATTCCGCAACTACATCCGCAAGGGACTGGAGGGATCAGCTGCCGAGTTGCTCCTCGATCGGGCGCAACTGCTGACGCTCACCGCTCCTGAAATGACGGTTCTTATCGGTGGCATGAGAGTACTGGGCGCGAACTTTGGCGGGTCTCAGCTCGGCGTGTTCACCAAACGGCCGGGAATGCTCACCAATGATTTCTACGTCAATCTGCTCGACATGAAGACGAAGTGGCAAAAATCCGCCACGTCGGAAGGGGTTTTAGAGGGGCGCGATCGCGCGACCGGCGAGCTAAAGTGGACTGGCACGGTCGTCGATCTCGTCTTCGGATCGAATTCGCAGCTCCGCGCACTCGCGGAATTCTATGCTTGCGCCGATTCGGAGCGGGCATTCGTGCACGACTTTGTCGCCGCGTGGACCAAGGTGATGAACCTCGATCGCTTCGATCTCGCGTGATCTTGGAGTGCGGCATTCGCGTCGAAGGCCCATCCGGATTGGATGGGCTTTGGCTTCTGCATCGCCTTCGGCCCGAGTGATAAAATCTATCAGTGCCGGGTCCTACGCGACGTAATCCCGCCAACCCCGCCAGGTCCGGAAGGAAGCAACGGTAACGGGCTCGTACGTGTGCAGTAGGTCACCCGGTACATTTTTGCGTCTTTTTCCATTCTGACGCTTTTATGCGGCGAGCCGGTCCATCACCGGTGCATGCGCTGCAAGGAGAAGTGCTTTGAGCCTTACCGTTCGCCCCATCGTGGGCCGGCGCGCTAAAATCACCGCGCTCGGAACCTACGTTCCTCCCGATGTGATCACCAACAAAGACCTCGAAAAAATGGTGGAGACCACGGACGAGTGGATCCTGACGCGCACAGGCATTCGCGAGCGGCATGTGCTGGCCAAAGGTCTGGGCGTGAGCGACATGTGCGTGCAGGCCGCGAAGAAAGTGCTGGAGCAGCGCGGCATTGAGGCCAGCGAGATTGAGGCCATCATCGTTGGTACGGTGACGCCCGACATGTTGTTTCCCTCCACCGCATGCCTGGTGCAGGACAAGATCGGAGCCAAGGGCGCATGGGGCTTTGATGTTTCGGCGGGCTGCTCGGGTTTTGTGTTTGCGCTGCAGGCCGGCGTCAAGCTCGTGGAGAGCGGAGCGCACTCCAAGGTGCTGGTGATCGGCGCGGACGCGAATACGCGCATGACCGACTACACCGACCGCGCGACGTGCGTCCTCTTCGGCGATGGCAGCGGCGCCGTGCTCATCGAGCCATGCGAAGAGGGCGAGATTGGCTTCATTGATTTTGTGCATGAGATCGATGGCTCAGGCGGCGTCTCGCTGAACCTGAAGGGCGGCGGCAGCCTGAACCCGACGACGCACGAGACCATCGACAAGAAAATGCACGTCATCTACCAGGACGGCCCGGCGGTGTTTAAGTTCGCGGTACGCAAAATGGCCGAGACTACGCTTAAGGTGCTGGAGCGCAATGGCATCACCGGCGCGGACCTGGCGTTGTTTATCCCGCACCAGGCGAACAAGCGCATCATCATGGCCACGGCGGATCGGCTCCAGATGCCTGAGGATCGCGTGATTATCAATATTGAGAAATATGGCAACACCTCCTCAGGCACCATTCCGCTGGCCATGGAGACGGCCATTGAGGAAGGCAAGCTGAAGAAGGGCGACCTGGTCTTGCTTGGTGCCATGGGCGCGGGGTTCACGGTGGGGGCGGCGCTGCTGCGCTGGGAGATCTGAAAGGCAGCTACTAGCTGCTAGCACCTAGCTTGGTCGATTCGGTTGACCTGGTTGTGTTGAATTGTGCATTACTTTCTTCAGATGGAGCCCTTGATGCGGCGGAATGCAGAAAAAAGGGAGCTAGTAGCTAGAGGCTAGAAGCTAATGGCTCGTCCGTCATATACTGTGCTCCACAAATGCCGGATTTCAGTGCCGGCCAGCGATGCCAAGCGGAGGGCGACCATGGACGTAGCGATCACCGCTCGAAAAGGGAGAATCTCCAGGGCGCTGCGCGAGCAGGCAGAGGAGGGGATGGAGCGCATGGGCCGCATTCTAGGCCGCACGGCGCACGCCAGCGTCACCTTTACTACAGAGCGCCACGTCCACATCGTGGAGCTGACCGTCCAGGGCCGCCTGCACAGATTTGCGGCCACCGGCAAGGCCGATACGCCTATCGCAGCGCTGCGCGAAGCCATCGAGCATGCCGAGCATCAGGCGAATCGTTACCGCGATCGACGGCTCGTCAGCAAGCGATTGCCCAAAGGCGATAAAGTGCTAACGGCGCCGCCCGTGACGCGGCCCAAAGCGCGCGTTGAACCGGATGGCGAGGAAACAAGTTTGTCTCGCCTCAAAAGCAAGGCGCGTGCCTCGATCGCGGTCCACTCCTTTCCCGCCAACGCCGCGGTCGTCGAGCCGCACATCGTCAAGAGCGGCGAGGCTATCTCGCTGAGGCCCATGACGATTGAGGAGGCCGTCAAGGATGCAGAGTTTCGCGACCGCGATCTGCTCATCTTCCGCACTGTTTCCGGAGACACGTTCGTTCTGCATCGTCGCCGAGACGGCCAGATGGAATTGGTGGAACTGCCTTAGGGCCCGTTAGCAGGCCCTGATGGGGCCTCGCTGCATTACTCGTATCTCATTTTCTGTTGCGAACGATTTCTCATCCTGCGGTTCTCTCCTTGCCGCTTTTGCCAGCGGATCTCATGCCGGAGTGCTGAGGATTCGTGCCCGCGCTGTGCGGGCATTTGATGGTGAATGCAGGAATACGTACCGCGACGTGGAAAATTCGCGCAAATTATGCATTTTGCTGGACTTTGGTTGCACTGACTGACCGAATTTGGGTATGGTCCACCGGTCTGCGGCCGCATACGATTTAAACAATATACGACTTGATATATGGCGACCTCAGCGGCAAGCGCCGGAGCGAGATCGAAGTTCCAGGTCGAAATTAAAGCAAGCGCAAGCGGAGAAGCGGACAGCTCCGGGGAGGCCACTGGGTTGAATCTCTACAAGGACGCGAACCCGGATGCGCAGCGTGAGGTCCTCGACGGGCTTCCGGTCCTCGTGTTCCTTGAGCGCGCGGGAAGAATCGTCTTTGCCAATACCGAAGCGCGCCGCACGCTGGGCCTGACAGAAGGCGAGTGGACTTCGCACCCGGTTGAAGAAGTAATCTGGGGACTTTTTCCCGGCACCGCGGAACCGCAGACACTTTTGACCGGCACCGAGCGCAGCAGTCCGTTTCACGCCACTCTTCATGACACCAAAGGCCTGCTGATCCCCGTTGAAGGCACCTACAGCATTCTCAACCCGGAGCGGCGCGAGGCGGTTATCGTGGCCCATCCGAGCGACCGGGAGCGCGCTCCGAGGTCGCGCCTGATGGAGGATGTGCTGGCCAGTCTTCCAGAGGGAGTCGCCATTGAGTACCAGAATCATGTGCTCTATGCCAATCCGGCCTTTACCAGAATGTTCGGCTACACCACAGAGGACGCCAGCGGCACCAGTCTTCGCGAGCTGATTGTGCCGGAAACTCGACGCAACGAAAATGCGGCGCTGCTGAAAGCCGTTGACGAACATGGATCGGCGACGTCAGAAACGGTGCGCAGCAACAAGGCCGGCGAGCTGGTGGACGTGAGCCTGCAGATCGCTCCGCTGCTCGTGGATGGCGGCAGGGTGGGCTACGTTTTTACATTCCGCGACATCGGCGAGCACAGGCAGACCGAAGAGAAACTGCAGCACGACGCCATGCACGATGTGCTCACGGGTCTGCCCAACCGGGCGCTCTTTCTCGACCACGTAAACCTCATGCTCAGCCGGCGTCTGCGCGATGCCGGTCAGAACTGCGGCGTTCTTTATATCGACCTCGATGGGTTCAAGCAAGTCAATGACAGCCTGGGCCACGCCGCAGGCGACGCTCTGCTTGTGGCGGTTGCCGGCCGTCTTCGCGCTTCGTTGCGCCCTCAGGACTCGGCTGCTCGGCTGGGCGGAGACGAGTTTGCCGTTTTGGTTGAGAGCATTCTTTCCGCATACGATCTCGAAGTGGTGGCCACTCGCATTTTGCGCGAGATGGAGCGGTCCTTCGAAATCTTTGGGCGAGACGTCCACGCCGGCGCAAGCATCGGCGCAGCCATGGCCGGCGCTGATCACGCATCAGCCGATGTTCTCGTACGGGATGCTGACTTTGCCATGTACCGCGCCAAACAGGCCGGCGGCGGCCGTTTCGAAATCTTCGACAAGCACCTGGAGATCTCCGTCGCCAGCAATCGGGAGCGGGAGCGCGAGATTCGTTCCGCAGTCAACAAGCGGCAGTTTGTGTTCCGGTATCAGCCCATCTATCGCCTCGTGAGCGGCCTGCTGGAGGGATTTGAGTCCTCTCTCAGCCTGCGCCGCGCCGACGGGACCGTGGAAAGCTTTAGCGATATGATGACCGTCGCTGAAGACAGCAGCCTATCCATTCTGCTGAGTCGCGAGGCGATCGACGCCGCATGCGCGCAACTGTGCACATTCACTCAACGCGTGCCCGATCAGGAGTTGATCCTGACTGTCAACCTGACGCGCCGCCAGCTCTTTCATCCCGACCTGATCGCGCATCTGATGAAGGCTCTCGCGGCCAGCGGCGCTGACCCGTCGCGCCTCATGTTTGAAGCCCCGGAGAGCGCATTCAACGAGAATCCAGACGCAGCGGTGGCCATTCTGCAGCGCCTGGCTGACTGGCAGGTGCGCGTCGCCATTGACGACTTCGGAAGCACCCTCGCGCCGTTGAATTATCTGGTTCAACTTCCTGTAGGCATGATCAAGCTCGCCCCACGGCTCACCGCGGCCGCGCTCTCATCGGGCCGCCAGTTGGCCGTGCTTGAAGCGCTCATTCACCTTGGCAACACGCTGGGCCTGCAAATCGTAGCCCAGGGAATCGAATCTCAACAGCAGCTCGCGGCGCTCACGCGCATGGGATGCGCTTTAGGACAAGGCCCGCTGCTGTCACCGCCTCTCGACGCGGATCGCGCACTCGCGCTGGCCGAGACCGGCTTATGGGCGTTCGCGCCAGGAATCTGACTCCGCTCCGGCTGGGCCGATAGCCTGCGCGTGTCCGCTATTTTATTTCCCAGTTTGGATTCCGGTGTAGCATTGAATCGAATGACGCCCCTGAAGCCCTCGCGCCGATTGAAAAAATCGCGAACAGCAACCCGCAGGAAAACGGCGGTGAAGCATCTCATTATTCTCACCGGGATCTCCGGCGCAGGCAAAGCCTCGGCGCTCAAGGCCTTTGAGGACCTTGGATTTCACTGTGTGGACAACCTGCCGCTCGAATTGCTGCCGCAATTCGCAGGCCTCGTCGGCAAGTCCACTGAGGTTGAACGCGCCGCGGTGGTGATGGATGTTCGCGAGGGCGCCACTCTCGACCGCCTGCCACAGATTCTCAAGAGCATCAGGAAGATTCTCGATACCAGGGTTGTCTATCTCGACGCTCAGGACGCCGTGCTCGTCCGCCGCTATTCTGAGACACGCCGCCCGCACCCCCTCGGCCAGTCAGACACCGTCTGGCGCTCCATCGTTGAAGAGCGTCAGCTTCTCGATCCCATTCGCAACGTGGCTGACACGCTTATTGACACCTCCAACTTCAACGTCCACGAGCTGCGCGCGGAAATTCTCGCCCGCTTCGGCCACGACAAGCAAACCAAGCGTCTCCTCATCTCGTGCCTCAGTTTTGGATTCAAGAATGGCGTGCCCCTCGACGCCGATATGGTCTTCGATGTGCGCTTCCTGCCCAACCCCCATTTCGTTCCCGAATTTCGCAAGAAGACCGGCCTCGATCCGAAAGTTGCCGCATACGTTCGCGGATTTCCGCAGACGAAGGAGTTTCTCAATCGCGTTACAAAGCTCATGCTTTATCTGCTTCCTCATTACGTGAAGGAAGGGAAGAGCTATTTGACAGTCGCTTTCGGCTGCACCGGCGGCCAGCACCGCAGCGTGATGATGGCCGAGGAGCTTGCCAGACGTCTGGGCAAAGCTGGCTACCTGGTCAAGGCGCTGCATCGCGACATTGTGCGCTGAATATTCGGGTAGTTCGAAGGCATGGCGCTAGATCAGCGAATCGGCAACCCGTCCAGCCAACGGCTCAGCGCATCGGACGCATCCCTGTTGACGTCCTCTGCGGGATTCAACCAGACAAGCATCTTGCGCGCGGCGACCCTTTTGTAAGCCTCGGGCTCTTGCGTTGCGACACTTCGATTCGCCGCATCTGTGCGCTCGAACCACAACAGCGGCACGCGCAGTGCTCCGACGGCCGCGTCTATATCGTAGCGGTCGCGCACCAGCAGGCGCGCGGGAACCAACCGCGCACGAGAATCGCTGAAGATTGCATTCGCTGGATCGTCGGGCGGCGAATCGACGACTACCCCAGCCAGTTCTGGATGCTCCGAGGCAACTTCGAGAGCAAGATTCGCGCCCAGGCCTGTGCCATCCAACACGATCGTGGCGGCGTCGATCTGACGTGTCCCGATCAGATAATTGACCGCCCAATTTGCATCTTGGCGCAAGTGCGCCTCGCTGGGCCGCGCGAACTGGCTCGCTCCGTAGCCGCGATAGTCGAACGCCAGCACATTCACGCCCACGCCGTGCATCCGCACCAGTTCGTCCACCGTGTCGCCCAAATTTCCGTTTTCGCCGTGCAGGTAAATCACTGTGAACCGCGCCAGCCGAGATCCCTGCGTAGCGGGAATCCACCAGCCCTTAAGCCGAGGCACGCCCGTGTCCGTGGTCGCGAATGCAACCGGATGGAAGGCCAACCCCACACTGGCCGGCGTTCTTGTCACCACTGCGGCCGGATGGTAGAGCAGTTGCCAACTCCCCTGCCAAAAAAGCAGGCACAGCCCCAGCCAGCCGCAGAAGCATGCAGCTGCGATCGTCGCGCACAACGCGAACAGGAGCCATCGCCCCGAGACAAGTGGCGTTTTCCCTCGGCTTTGTTCGCCGCCGGCATCACCCTTTGAGTTTGATGGCGGCTTCCGCGGCACAATTTGCGATTTGGTTTTCTTGCGCGACATGTTTCCGGCTCTCTGCTTGCTCGTCCGCTCCAACCTGCGGAATCAATTCCATCCTAACGGTCACCGCCGCAGACCCCGCTCCGCGCTGCGGTGTATATTTCTCCTTGACGTGGACCAGACCATCCATGGCAAACGATTTATAGGAAGTAATTCAGGGGAAGCGATCCAGATGGCAACCGCGAATCATAAGAGCCCAGCGCCTGCAACGAACGAAGTTCTCCTTATTACCAGCGGCGATTTGCGCCTCTCAGCGAACCAGGTCTGCTGGCCCGCCCAGCGCGACATGGAATCAGAACTGACTGCGGCATTTGCGCAAAAGGGCTTCAAACTCGTCCGCGCCCACGCGTACGACGACAAAGTAAAGCACGGCTTTATCTCCTCGCAGCGTCAGGGTATGGACGTCTTCATGAAAATCCATCCCCAGGCTCGCCTCGTCTTCGCGACCGCGGCCTGGCAGTACAGTCACCATGTTTTGCCTGGGCTGCGCTCGCACCAGGGGCCGATCCTCACCGTCGCCAACTGGTCGGGCCAGTGGCCCGGTCTCGTGGGCTTGCTCAACCTGAATGGCTCCCTGGTCAAGGCGGGCAAGCCGTTTTCTTCCATCTGGAGCAAGGACTTTACCGACGCATATTTCCAAAATGCGCTGAACGAATGGCTTCGCGATGGCAAAATCACGCACGATCTGTCGCACGTTCACGCCCTTGACAGCAGCAAGCTGCCCGCCGCAAGCGGCCTGTTGGGCGGCCGGCTGGCGAGAGAGCTGAAGCATCGCAAAGCCATCATGGGCGTATTCGATGAAGGCTGCATGGGCATGTACAACGCCATCATCGATGATGAGTTGCTCAATCCCGCCGGAATTTTCAAGGAGCGGCTGAGCCAGTCCGCTCTCGTCGCCAAAATGCGCACGGTTACGGATGCCGAATCGCAAGCAGTGTATAAGTGGCTCGTCGCCAAAGGAGTCAAATTCGCGTTCGGCAAGGATTCCGCGACGGAGTTGACGCACGATCAGATCCTCGACCAGTGCAGGATGTACATCGCGGCCGTCCGCATCGCCCACGAATTTGGCTGCGACGCCATTGGCATTCAGTATCAGCAGGGACTCAAGGACATGGCGCCCGCATCCGATCTGGCCGAAGGACTGCTCAACAATTCCGAGCGCCCTCCGGTTTTTGACGAGAACAATGTCGAGCTTTATGCCGGTCAGCCGCTGCCGCACTTCAACGAAGTGGACGAATGCGCCGGTGTCGACGCGCTGGTGACGAATCTCTGCTGGAAAGCGCTCGACCTCGATCCCTCAACCACGCTCCACGATGTGCGTTGGGGCGAGCATTACAAGGGTGACGGTCTTGACGCCTTTATTTGGCTGCTGCAAATCTCCGGCGCAGCTCCCGCCAATCATTTTGTTGGCGGCTACGCGGGCGCGAGTTCGGAGCGCCAGCCCGCCATGTACTTCCCGCTCGGCGGCGGATCGCTCAAAGGCGTCGGCAAGCCCGGCGAAATTGTCTGGAGCCGCGTCTTTGTTGAGGGCGGCGCTCTCCACGCTGACCTCGGCCGCGCCACAGTTGTCAGTTTGCCCGCTGCTGAAACCGAGCGCCGCTGGCGCGAAACCACGGTACAGTGGCCCATCGTCCACGCCATTCTCCACGGCATCAGCCAGAATCAAATGATGGCTCGCCACCGCGCCAACCACCTGAATGTCGCCTACGCGCCTTCGCCTGATTCAGCTGACCAAGCTCTCGCGACCAAGGCCGCCATGCTCGCCGAGCTTGGCCTGAAGGTGCACCTCTGCGGTGTCGCGCAGTAGGCGCGCAACCCCATCTTTCCGTCCGCATTCGCATCCTTGCGGGTCGCCGTCGCCGCGGCAACCCGCAAAATAGGAACCCGTACAACGTCAGGCTAATAGCTAGAAGCTCGTTGCAACGTATGGGTGCCCGTCCCGGCGGAGGAAACCCCTATCTCCGGCCGCCATCATCACCATCGTCATCACCATCACCAAAACCATGACCAGGGATTGGACTGAAGACGATTGATGCAAAGGTACCGGCCAATTGGGCTTGTGCTCCATTGCCCGGGCCTACAGTAACGAACAGTTCGTTCGCGGCGCCATTGTTTGCGGCTCCGCCACCGAAGGCGATTCCCCACAGGTTAACGAAAAGCATCTTCCTCCCGAACTCGTCCCTTATCGTACCCACGAACTTACCAGTCATAGGATCGAACCCATTGATGGTGCCTGGGGTGGAGTTATTTGAAACGAGCAGCGTATTGCTCAGCGGCCCAAAATTGCTGGGAGCAAGGGCAATGCCCCAAGGCTGATTGAGCGGCAGTCCGTGGATCAATGTCTTCACGAAGGTGCCATCCTCCTTGAAGACGTCGATGAAACCGCCGGCGCCCCCGCTCGGATCGGCATACGCGGCGTAAACCATGCCATTGATGTCCTGAATGCCAAATACCGAGAAGTTCGATGGGATCGCAGGATCTCCAAACGACTTCACCAGGTTAAAGTTGCCGTCGAACATATCGATATGATTGTTGGTGTTGTCTGTCGCGTAGAGAAAATTCCCCGACGGGTTGCTGGTGATGGCCAAGCCTATGTACATTGCCTTGTTGGCCGAGTTGTCCACTTTCAGGGTCGCCAGGTTCTTGTTCACGCCCGGCGCCCAGGCGCTGATTGTGCCGTCCAGCGTGGCAAAGATGAAAGTCGAGGACTTGCCTTGAACCTGGAAGTCCCTCATCGCTCCATTGAAGACGATTCCTGTCGGCGTGCCAATCCCGTTTGCGCCTGTCGGTTCCACGGGTCCGTTTCCGACAGTGGGAATCAAAACTCTAAGTGCTTGCGGTGTTCCGGCTGCGTTATAGAGAGTCGACCATCCCGAAAGGTTATCGCTAATCCACCAGGGCGAAGTGGCGCTCCGGGCTAGTCCCCAGGCGTTGACCAGCAGTGGGTCGGTGTTCGCGGCGTGTTCGTTGAATTGATTCGAAGCCAGGTTGGTAAGGTGATATTGTGCCTGGGCCGGGGCCGAGACCATGAGAACGGCAAGGCCGAGGCACGCGGCGGCTGCGATCTTGCAAATCTGCATACTAGTTTCCTTCATACCAATTTCTCCTTAAGGGGTGTCTTGAGCTGTGGGGGTCGAACCATCTGTCTGTGCAATGCAGCACAGAACCTTCTCTGACTGACTAGCTCTGCGATCCTAGGCCGGGTCGCGCCAGGGACTTGTCACATGCTTGTCTGCAGTTTGTAAATCTTTCGTGACTGGAATCGCCCCGTCACATGGTATTTGAAGTGTGGGAGTGAGAAGAGGCGGCACGAAATGGCCGCCTGGCTGGAATGGTCGCCCCATCCTTGGGGCAGTCGCCGCGGCGGCCAGCGGCGACCCGAAAGGGACGGAACGCGTATAGCGTCAAACTGTAGGCTGACCGCCGAACGCTGAACGCTGAAGGCTGAAAGCTGAAAGGTAGAAGCTGGCAGCTGCACGCTGCGATTTGTTTCCGGTTTTCTAATCCCTAATCCCTTGTCCCTGCCTTTTCACTGCCGCATCTCTTCCGCCGTCATCGCTTCCGCCATCTCTCTTGCCGCCGGAATGATCCCCATCTCCTGGTAAATTGGCCGCACCACGCGACGCAATGCGGGCAGTCGCGTTACGAACCACGCCGCGCCAAGCACGATCGCTACTCCGTTGAGAATCACCGTCCATTGCGCGCCCGCCAAGGGCGTTCCCCGCACGAACCACAACGGCATTGGCGGAATGGCATGTGCCATCCAGCCCGCCAGGAGGCTGCCAAACGGCGCCATTCCCATGAAGGCCATGGTGTAATAGCTCATCACGCGGCCGCGCTTGTCTTCATCCGTCAACGTCTGGATGATCGTATTGCTCGCCGCCATTCCCTGCATCATGCCCATGCCTGCAACGAGCACCATCAGCATCGACAGCCAGAAAACGTGCGACATCCCAAACCCAATCAGTCCCAATCCGAAGACGGCCGCGGCAACCGGGATCATCCGAATCAAACCACGGATGCTTTTGCGCGCCGCTAGCGAAAGCGCGGAGATGAGCGCGCCGACGCCCATCGCTCCCATCAGGAACCCAAGTGTGTGCGGCCCTCCGTTCAGCACCTTGACCGCGAATATCGGCATCAGCACTACAAACGGCATGCCCATGAGGCTGATCACGGCAAACAACGCCAGAATCGTGCGAATGGGCAGGAAGCCTGCAACGTAGCTCCAGCCCTCCTTCAATTCCGTCAGCATCGATGTTGCAGCGCGGCGCACTGCGGCCGCATTTAGCCGCATCATGAGCAGCGACGCAATCACCGCGATGTAACTGACGCCATCGATCAGGAAGCACCAGCCCTCGCTTGTCGCCGCAATCAGCATTCCGGCCAATGATGGCCCGATCAATCGAGCAACATTGACCATGGACGAATTGATCGCAATCGCGTTGCCGAGATCGGCGCGGTCGCCCACCATCTCCACCATGAAGGCTTGGCGAGCCGGCATGTCGAACGCGTTAACGACTCCTTGCGCGACGCTCAAAATCAGAATCAGGCTAATCGTGACGTGTCCTGAGAGCGTTAACGCGGCCAGCAGGAATGACTGAATCATGGCCAGCGTCTGCGTCCATACCAGCACTTGCCGGCGGTCGAGCCGGTCGACCCAAACGCCGGCGAAAGGCGCGAACAGAAACGTTGGTATTTGCCCCGCAAAGCTCACCGTGCCCAGCAACAAGGCCGACCCCGTCAGCCGGTATACCAGCCACGACGTCGCAATGCGCGTCATCCACGAGCCGGTCAGCGAAATCGTTTGGCCGCCGAAAAAAAGCCTGAAGTTGCGATGCCTTAGCGCGCGCCACGCATGCGATGCGCCGCTCAGCGCGCGTGTCCTCTCCTCAGCCTCCGTCCCTTCGGGCGGCGTGCTTGCTTCAGGACCTTGCCGCGTTTCTCCCGTTCGCGCAACTGGTCCCGCAACTTGTCTCGCATTTCGTTCCTCATTGCTCACTCTTCAGCTGCCTTTGCTGCGATTCTTTCCGCTGCGGCAAGGTTCTGCATCAATTCCGCAGGAAAATTGTGGCGACTGCGCAAATAATCCGGGGAATTATATGAAATCCAGACCTTCCCATCCGCATCTTCCCAGACAAGAATCTTGAGCGGCAGATCGATCGCAATACTTGGCGCGGCCAGCATCACCGGCGTGCCCGCCTTTGGATTTCCAAAGATGAGCAGCTTGGTAGGGCGCATCTTCATGCCCACTTTCTCGGCTTCGCCGCTGTGATCCACCAGCGCGAACAACGTCACATTCTTCGCGTCCAGAAGGTCGCCCAACTTCTTCACGGTCGCGTCTACTGAATGATGGCTGGCGATGTCGACAATTCCGCTCGCGCTCATATCCAAAATCATACGTGAGCCCATCGCATTTTTCTCGACCGCAAATAAAAGGCCCCTTGCCGAAGCAAGAGGCATTGTCCTTCGCGCATTGCGTTCAGCTGAAGCGGGCAAGAGGCCGGGCCTGCTCGTCCACTCCCTCTTTACTCTATAAAGACAACCTGCGTTTTGTGCAATCTCGCTCCAGCAGGTTCTCCAATTAAAGCGGACAATTGAATGGGAGGTTTGTCTATTTTGGAAGTGGGACACTTTTGACAGTTTTGTCTCATGCGGACACTCCGATCGGACTCTTGCAGTCTGTCTTTGGCTTTGTCGGCTTTCTCGCCAATCAAGAGAAGGTGTGCGATGCGGCGATCGAGGGGCGCGACCTTTTGCTAGTGATGCCCACCGGGGCAGGGAAGTCGCTCTGCTATCAGTTGCCCGCCATCGCGCGCGGCGGAACTGCGCTGGTCATTTCGCCCTTGATCTCTCTCATGGAAGACCAGGCGGCGAAACTGGCAGCGCTAGGCCTTCGCGTGGCGCGAATTCATTCCGGCCTGGACCGCGGCGCGGCCCGTCAGGCGTGCGTGGAGTACCTTGAAGGCGCGCTGCAGTTTCTCTTTGTTGCGCCTGAGCGGCTACGTGTGCCCGGATTTCCCGAGATGCTGGCCAAGCGCAAGTTGGCGCTGATTGCCATAGACGAGGCCCATTGCATCTCGCAATGGGGACACGACTTCCGGCCCGACTACCGTATGCTGGGCCAGTATCTGCCCGGGCTTCGCAACTCTCCCGATCCCCCGCCTGTGATTGCGCTAACGGCCACAGCCACTCCCACAGTGCAGGCGGACATCCTTGCGCAACTGGGCATGGCGAATTCCCTCAAGTTTATTCACGGCTTCCGCCGCAAGAATCTCGCCATCGAAGTGGTTGAGGTTGCGGTACCGGCGCGCGCGTCCGCCATCTGTCATCTGCTCGCATCGTCGGCACGCCGTCCCGCCATCGTTTACGCCACGTCGAGAAAGCAGTCCGAAAGTCTGGCCGCGGAACTCTCGCTCATTGTTCGAGCTGCCGCCTACCATGCCGGGCTTGACGCGGAGACGCGCACTCGTGTGCAGAAGGCCTTCCAGGCCGGCGAATTGGAAGTCGTGGTGGCGACCATTGCATTCGGCATGGGGATTGATAAGGCTGACATCCGGACCGTGATTCACGCCGGTCTGCCGGCTACACTCGAGGGCTACTATCAGGAGATCGGTCGCGCCGGCCGCGACGGAGCTTTGAGCCGGACTTTCTTGATGCACTCCTATGCCGACCAGCGGACGCACAACTTTTTCCTAAACCGTGACTATCCCCCCGTCGAACACCTGAACAAAGTCTTTGCCGCGCTTGGAGAGGACCCGCGACCCGCCGCGGAACTGTGGAGCGAGTCGAAACTCGACGAAGAGGAGTTCGACAAGGCTCTGGAGAAGCTCGAAATTCATGGCGGCGCGCGTGTCGACTTCGGAGGCGCTGCCACCAAAGGCGCGGCGGGATGGAAGAAAACTTACACAATTCAGGCGCAGTACCGCGCCGAACAGTTCGAGCGAGTGTTGCGGTTCACTCGATCGAGCACATGCCGCATGTCCGCGCTGGTGCGGCATTTTGGCGACGTGAACGATGCAAACCAGCCTTGCGGAATCTGCGACATTTGCGATCCGGCGGGCGCGGTGCTGCGCCAATTCCGGCGAGCAACGCCAACCGAGCGTCGCATTGTCCAGGCAATTGTGGATAGGCTGAGGCCAGTAAGCTACATGGCCACGGGGACGCTGCAACGGAGCCTCGAACTTGTGGACGGAATGAGCCGCGGCGACTTTGACGGGCTGCTCGATGCCATAGTGCGCGCGGGACTCATCGAGATCGAAGAAGCGGAGTTCGAGAAAAACGGCGAGATCCTGCGATTTCGCAAAGTGCTGATCACGGAAATCGGGTTGGAAGTGAGGCCCGCAACGCCGCTGCCGCTGCTTATCGGTGACGGAATTGCCGATGAGTTCGAAGCCGGTAGCAAAGCCCTTCCGAGGCAGAAAAAAGCCACAACGAGCGCCCGGATCGCTTCGCAGAAGCCGGGCGGCATGGAAACAAATCCGGAGCCGGCCGACCCCGCCTCCGAGGTTTTGGTCGCACTGCTCCGGGAGTGGCGAACCGCCGAAGCCAAGCGGCTGGGCGTCCCGGCTTTCGTGGTGCTGCATGACCGCACGCTTCAGGCAGTGGCGCGGGCGCGTCCAGCGAATGGCGCGCAATTACTGGAGATCGATGGGATCGGCCCCGCTAAGGCGGAACGGTTTGGCGTGGCCATCTTGAAGCTGTGCGCGGTGTCTTCTAGCTGATCCGCTCGATTGTCACCGACTCCAGCACGACGGGCTTGTGCGGCTTGTCCTGCGCATTGCGCGCAACTTTGGAAATTTTGGTTACGATGTCATCGCCCTCGACGACCTCGCCAAAAATCGTATGGTTGCCGGTGAGCCATGGCGTAGCCGCCACAGTAATAAAGAACTGGCTGCCGTTCGTGTTCGGTCCCGAATTGGCCATGGCCAGCTTGAACGCCTTATCGAACTTGTGCGCCGAGCCTCTGGTCTCATCCTCGAAGCGATAGCCGGGCCCGCCCATTCCGTTGCCGGCCGGATCGCCGCCCTGAATCATGAAGTCGGGAATCACGCGGTGAAAGATCGTGCCGTCGAAGAGCTTGTCCTTGCTCTTGGCTCGCGTAACCGGATGTGACCACTCCTTCGCGCCCTCGGCCAGCTCGATAAAGTTTTTGACGGTGATGGGCGCGTCGGCCTCGAATAGCCGAACAGTAATCTTGCCTTCCGTGGTCGTAAAGACGGCGTACGTTCCTGCTGCAAGTGCCATGATTGTTCCTCGTTTGAGATAGATTGACTAAGCCGATTAACGGCCCCAACTGAAAATAACGTTGATGGTCGTGCGAACCTCGACCGGCTGGCCGTTGAGCAGATAAGGCCGGTAGCGCCATTGCCTCACGGCATTGAGAGCGGCCTGTTGCAGAAGGTCCGGGCCGCTGACGATTTGGAGATCTTTCACGAGGCCGTCCGTGCCAATGAGTGCGCTCATGACGACCGTGCCCTCGGCATGAACTCTCTCGGCAATGTCTGGTAAAACTGGAGCTGTTTTGTATTTCAAAAGGCCAACAGCCACGCCGGATGAAATGTTCACAATCTTCGGCGGCGCATCCGTCGCAGCGGCCTCGCCTGGCGGAGGCGGCATCGGTTCGCCCTCGTGCACAATCGTTACTTTCTTCAGCGTCACAGGCGTTAGCGGCCTGTCGCTCGAATCGCGTTCCACGCGCGCGATGGACTTCACTACTGCCACGCTTGCGTCGTCGCACTGGCCAAAGAGCGTGTAGTGCTGATCGAGAAAATCCGCCGCCTGCTCGGTGATGAAGAACTGGCTCCCATTTGTGTTCGGTCCACTGTTGGCCATCGCAAGCCTTCCAGGCCGATCGAAATTCAGGCCGGGATCGAACTCATCGTCAAAGATATAGCCGGGATTGCCAATCCCCGTCCCCGTCGGATCGCCGCCCTGAATCATGAACTGCGGAATGACGCGATGAAAGATCGTTCCGTCGTAATACGGCTTGTGGTGCTGCACCTTCTTCGTAGCCGGATCGGTCCAGTCCTTTGTGCCTTCGGCGAGCCCGATGAAGTTGGCCACAGCCTTTGGCGCTTGCTTTTGATAGAACTGGCAGGTAATCCGGCCCATTGATGTGTCCATCACCACAGTCGGCCCATTGGGAACCGTCGTTGCATCGGGCGTCGCCTGCGGCGCGTCGGGAACTTCTTGACTCGCGGCTGGGCTCGCGGGCGCCGCAGCGGGCGGTGTAGCCTGCTGGCCAAACAAAGCGAAGGCCGCGCTGGCGACACCAGCTACGGCCAGGGAAGAAAACAGAAGAGTGCGCCGAATGTTCATGCCGTACTTGAGGGTAAATCATGCGGCGGGCAGCGTGCCACCTGGACTTCCGGCGCTCGGACCTGACTTCGGGCTAGACGAGCCTCAAAAATCCAGCCCGTCTCAGTCGCGCTCCTGGGAAAACTGTCTCGAGATTCTCAGCGCCCAGCGTGCGCGTTACCACTTCGCCCAGCACCTGCCGGTAGTCGGTCGTCAGCATCAGGTCTCGGCCTTCGTTCAGTTGGTCGTCGTCGAGTCCCGGCCACTTTCCATACACCTTGCCGCCCTTGACCTGCCCGCCCAGCACAAACATCGCATTTGCGTGCCCATGATCGGTTCCGCCGGTTCCGTTTTCGCGCGCGGTGCGCCCAAACTCCGACATCGTCACCAGAGTCACGTTTCCACGGTCATCGCCCAGGTCGCGCCAGAAGGCGGCAATGCTCGCGGAGAAATCGCCGAGCCGGTTGGCGAGCTGCCCGTTCACGCCACCCTGGTTTTGATGCGTGTCCCATCCCGTCACGTCGGTAAATGCTGCTTCAACGCCCAGGTTAGCCTTCAGCAGTTGCGCAATCTGCCGCATGTTGTTGCCGAAGTCCGTGTTCGGGTAATTCACGCCGGTTGCCGGCGTGTACTGCGCGGGATTCGCGGCCTTCAGCATCTTCACCGCTTCAAATGTTTCATCTCCTGCCGCGTGGAAGATGCGGTCGCCGGAGTCGGCATACATTGCCTCAAACGCGCTTGCCGCGGGTGAGGGTGTCGCCCCGCGTCCCGCCACGGTAAAGTTGTTCACGTTGCCGATCGCAATCGCCGGAACCGTACCGGCCAGCGTGCGCGGGACTTCGGCACCGAGCGCAAGCGCGCGAAACGCCGTATGCTCCTGGTTATGCCGACCACAGTTGCACGCGGCAACATACGCGGCATCAGCCGAATCCTGGGCCTGCAGCGCGCGGTTCAGCCAGCCGTCATCTGTGTTCTTCACTCCCGGCGTGCCCGATTCCATGTAGTCCTGCGCGTCAAAGTGCGACCGGCTCATATCCGGCGAGCCGCACGCGTGCACAATCGCGAGTTGCCCCTGATCGTAAAGCGGCTTGAACGCGGCCAGCGAGGGATGCAGCCCAAAAAATCCATCCAGGTCTAAGACTTGATTTTCCGGAATCGCAATGCTCGGCCGCATTTTGTAGTAATTCTTTTCGCGATAGGGAACCACGACGTTCAATCCATCCGCGGCGCCGCGCTGGAAGATTACCACCAGCCGCTGACCTCGCCCGATCTGGCCGGCCCCTGCCGCCTGCGCTAAAACGCTGCGTACGAGAAAGTTCGGCATCGCCGTGGTGCCTGCCACAGCGAGCGCGCCATTATGCAGGAAAAATCGCCGGTTCATTCGCATTGTGCAACTCCTCAGCTGAGAGATACTAGCTGCTTGCCATGTTTCGACAGTCCCTATGTCCCTGGTCCCTAAGTCCCTCGGCGCTTCAGCGCCGTTGAAACTCCGGCGACCCCATCAGCAACCCCGCCAGCAATTGATCTTCCCTCTCGTACGCATCGGCAGGCGCGCGATTCGCTTTCCGGGCCGCGAGTACCGGCGTCGCCATTAGAGAGTTCTGGCCGTTCTGCTCCTCAAATTGCTTCAGCGCTGCAGCTCGCGTTGCATCGCTCACGCCGCCCGGCAGCAGCACTTGAGCCAGGCGCGCCTCCTCCGACTCCGGCGTGGGAACCACTTGCATGGCGGGCGCGTTGTCGTCCAATGCGCTCATGTCTATATCCGGCGCCCACCCCACGGTAATTCCCGGCAGCTTGTTCGCAGCCAGCGAGAGGGCAAAGTTCATGCGGTCGACAAGCGCGCCCGTGCTCACCCAGTCGGCCTCGTCCCACTTGTAACCCACCGGCGGAACGCAGCCATAGAGCGGCATTCCCATCTGCCGCAGCGAATTTACCAGCGGCTCAAAATTCGTCACGTTCGCGTTGCTGGAGCGCACCGCGCTCACCACATACTCCAGCGGCGTTTTTACCTTAGCGCTGTCGTTGCTCGCAGACCAGAACTCCGGCGAATGGAACAGCGTTGTCAGGACCGCGGGAATATCGCCGCCGCTAGCCAGATACGCTTTCGCCATCCGGTCGACCAGCGCCTGCGGCGGATCGTCGCTTACAAAGCGGATCGCCAGCTTGCGCGAGATGAACTCGGCCGTCGCCGGCCGCGTGGCCAGCATATGCAGCAGCTCGCGGCCTTCCGCCTCGCCACCATCCTTGATCTTCGCGCCCATCACCTTTTTGGTGCCTGGTTCGTGCCGATTCTCATTGAATTGAAATCCGCCGCCCAGTTGCGGCCGATCCACTGTCCAGCCCGTCAACACGCGGGCGACTTGCGTTACATCTGCCTGCGTATATCCGCCGTTCACGCCTACAGTGTGCAGCTCCATCAGCTCGCGCGCATAGTTTTCGTTCAAGCCTTCCGGCGCCTGACGCTTGGCGTTCGGCCGGCGCTCATTCACCGTCTTCGCGCGCTCGGCGGCCAGCGAGTCCGGCCCCATGCTCTGCGCGTTGTCGAGATAAATCATCATTGCCGGACTGTGCGCTACAGCCTCGAGGAGGTCTTCAAACTTGCCCAGCGCGTGCGGCCGGATGGTGTCGCGCGCGTAGCTCGCCAGGTAGTAGGGCATTTGCTCGTTCTTGCGCAGATACACGTTGAAGTGATTCAGCCAGAAGTCGGTCATCACTTCTTCAAGCTGCGCGTTCGAATAGATGTCGCGGGTGAGGCGCTCTGCGTTGAGCTCCCTGACCACCGTTTGCTCGGGAGCCGCGAGGTCCTCGACGGACTCTTTCAAATCCGGGGTCATATTTGCGACAAGTGCAGCGCGCTGCGCGGGCTTGAGCGATTTGATGAAGCTGTCGAAGTGCTCGGGATCCATGGCCTGTAGGCGGCGGACTCGATCGGCGGGCGGCAAGGCGAGGATGTTCGCGATCAGCACTGGGTCAGCTGTAGGAGTGGGTGCGGGAGTCAGCGCGGGAGCCGTCGATGCCGGATTCATTGCCGGAGGAGTCATGGTGTTCGGCGATGAGGTGTCCATTGCTGGAGTAGTTGCTGCGGTCATGTCCGGCTGTGCTGCTGCAGGTTGCGTCGCCGTGACCGCGTTCGGCGCCATCGCTCCGCCGCTAAAGCCGCCGGAACCATCCATAGCTGCGCCGCTCATGTTGCCTGTCGTGTTGCTATTTGTGGCTGGAGTTTGCGCTGCGCCCGGCGTGCCCAGTCCCTGATTCGCTGCCGTTTGTTTATCAGCCTTTGCGGCCTTCCTCATTTGGTATCGATAGATCTGGTTCTCGTAAACCGCGTGCAGCGTTCCGCTTGGAGGGATATTGATTTTGCCGTCCGCCGCCTGGCGAATGATGGCCGGGCTGGGCATGCGGAGCAGCAGGTCCTGCGTGCTCCACTGCATAGCGGGATATTGCGCGATGCGCGCATTCAAATCCGTCTCGTCGATGTTGTCAGGATGCAGTTGCTGGTCGAACCACTTGTCCAGACTCATCGCCCGCACGGCTTCAACGTCGCCGGGCCGCGGGCCAAATGTGAGCCGGTTCAGGGCATGAAGAATGCGCGCGTCGCCCTGAAGCTGGGTCGATGCGAAGGTCGTTCGGTGCTTTGAGGAGGCGGATGACTGGTCGTTTGACGCTGCATTTGGAGCGGGATTTGAGGCCGACGCCGAATCTTGAGCCAGCGCCAGTGGAGCAGGGAAGCACAGGCTCCAGCTGAGGACGGGGGCAATCGCGGCGCGCAAGAAATCCATCGAATGTGCTCCGGGCTGGGGAATGGCCAGCATATGCCGCACGGCATGAGCTTACACCTCTTTCAGACGCCATTTTTTGCTGAAAGTTGCGGCTGAGAGTTGTGGTCCTGCCCACGCGTCCTGCCTAGGTCGTTTGGGGTGGCTTCGGGCTTTGCTCGCTTGTCTACGTGGCTCGTGTTCCTCCTCACGTCCGATCTGCACGCGGCGGTGCTATCATGGCGCGTCAATTTGAACGGCTTGGAGGAAGACTTGAACAAATCCATCGTTTTCGCGATCACGCTCGCAGTTGGGGCAACGGCGTTTCTTGCGGGGTGCGGACCCCAGGATAAGAATTCCGGCATTCCGCTAAAGCCCAAATTTACAGGGCCTCCTTACCATCTGGCGTTGGCCACGGCGCCCGCCAAGCCCAACAGGTCGGGCCTCACCATTCCGGCGATCAAATACACGGCCGATCCTAACGCGCCTTCTGACTCGCTCGACAAGAGAGCCGTCCTTGTCATCCGCATCGACACTTCGAGCCTGAAGAGCAAAGGAACGATGACGATGGACCAGGTGATCATGGGCGCGGTCGATATTCCCGGCACGGACGGGGCCTTGTCCGCGGACTACATGGACGCGACCGACCAGAGCCTGGCCACGCTGCTCGAGGAGTACTGCGTGAAGGGGAAGGTGAAGATCACCGTGGCGCTGACCCGGTCATCCTTGTCGAGCACCGCGGGAGACTCCGAGATTGACGATAAGCGCCTGACGGATTGGCTGCCGGTTGAGCTGAACTTCAAAAATCCGCATCCGGGGTGCTAGCGAGGCACCGCCCGACATGCGTTCACTGGCGCGGTAATTGGGCCGGCAATCGGGCGCGCGATCGGGCGTGACGGGGATTTCGCGGAGCACCCGAAAAGGGCCTCGGAGCGGCCGAAATTGGCCGGTTTGTGCAACAAAATCAACAAAAATCGACAAATTTCGCAACGGCTTTTAGGAAGTTTTTGTTGATTATAAACGAGTTAGCTTCTATTTCTGTCCCGTGGGTATAGGGAAATCATACCTTGATCGATCTTGCACCTCCGAAACGTCGGGTGGTGAGGCCGGCGCCGCATTTTTGACCCTTGCTCGCATCTTCCGCAGCTAAGACAAGTGTAGAGACTTTGCGGAAATAATCGGCGAAGTTGGGCGGGAAAATCTTGGAGTGGTAAGTGATTTTAGATTGAGAGAGTTAAGGTGCAAAGGGGGCCAGCTTATGGAGGCGAGGGGCTTGACGGCAGATGGCGGGGATGCGGTCAACGGCTGGCGCGCATGGTGTTACGACATACGGATCGAAATCGTCCGGCCCTACGGGGCGGATGCGATTTGATCTTTCGTTATCCCAGGGTTTCACCCTGGGCTATTTTCGGTGCGTCCCTACGGGACGCCGAGCGGACGGGGGAAAAAGGGAACGTTCTGCCCCGGTCAGATCGAAAACTCAAGGTTGGAGATGTGCGATCCCTGGTCCCCAAATGCAAGGGACCAGGGGCACCCGGCACCCGGCTTTTCAATTAAATCCGACATCCGGTCGCCCGTCACCAGCGTTTCTTCATTGGCCGCGAAGGGAGCGCGTTGAGGTTGAGCAAGGGCTGGAGCAGGATAAAAACTGGCTCAGGTACGCCAAGGCGAATGTCCGGGGAGGGATTGAAGAGCACCACATCGCAAAGCGCCTTCACTCGCAACATCGCCTCGACGGTTCTGCCGACCGCATTGGGTACTTCGATCCTGTGAGTCCACTTTTCGAAACCTGGTTCAGTGACAACAATCGTGTGAATTCCGCCGGGGAGATCAGATGATGCACGACCTCGGTCGTCCGTCATCAGAATCGGTCCTTGGGAGGGGGATGAAGGGTCGACCTTAATTTGTGCGCCGGGGACATACCCTCCAGCAGTGTCCTCTACGAAGACTGCGATGCGGCCTTGGGCAGGTTTCTGTACCTCCGTCGACTCGACTTCCGCGCAAGTGGGCGAGCACTTGCTGGGACAACCACCTATCTGCATTTTGACTTTGAATATCTGGGCCCGCTGATCCTGGACCTGAATTTTTCTTGTCTCCGGACAGAAACCCTGAGCGGTCACTGTCAAGGTACTGTCCCAAGGCCCGGGTCTCTGGTCGAGGCTGATTTCGCCATTCTGGTCAGTCTCTCCGCCGACTGGACCGGTACATTCAGGCCCAATGTCTACTTGTGCGCCCGGGATCGGAGCGCCCGTCAAGTCTGTGACTTGAAGCGTAACGATGGATTGTAGGTTTTGTTGAGCGCAAGCTAAGGGAGCAAACGCGATGAGAAGCACGGCGGCAATGCGAACAGCGGCCATGGAGCAAGTCCTGATGCAGATAGGGAGTGGACGGGAATCAAGCCGAAAAGAAAGCCCTAGCGGACTTTTTTGCAATTTTCCATGATGGCGGTGTGGAGGCGCTCGCTGACTTCCGTGGGAAGCTCGTAGACCTCGTGGCACTGGAAGATTTCGATGGTTTTGCGTGTGGTGTTCAGGACCACTTCGCAGTGGCCGCATTTGCGCAGGTGAAGTTCGATCTCGATGCGCGTTTCGACGGCGATGGATTCGTCGATTACATCGTCGAGGATTGTGAGGAACTCAGTGCAGGTCATGCTTCAGCTCCGTCTCCGTTTGGCGCCGCGGCCGCCTGTGCAATTGCCGGAGCTTTTCTGCCAAAGTAGCGCGTGAGCCGCTCGCGCAGTTGCAGGCGCGCCCGCAGCAGGCGCGACTTGACGGCCGGAACGCTCAGGCCGAGCGTCTCTGCGGTCTCTTCCGTCGAGAGACCTTCCACATCGCGAAGCGCAAAAACTACGCGAAAGCCCTGCGGCAGGCCTTGAATGGTTTTGCGCAAAATCTCGGCCAACTCGGACTGCGTGTAGTTCTGTTCCGGATTGGGAGCCCAGTCGGCGAAGTCGCGAGGCACGCTGCCCTCGTCGGTCTGCACGTCCTCGTCCATGGAGACGAGTTTGCCGGTGCGCCGCTTGCGCAGCCGCATCAGACTCTCGTTTACCGCGATTCGCACCAACCATGTGTAGAATTTCGAATTCCCCTGAAACTGATCCAGCTTCTCGTACGCCTTCAAAAACGCGTCCTGCATCACGTCTTCAGCGTCTTCGCGGTTTTGCGTAATGTGCTGCGCAATCCTGAAGATCTGCCGCTCGTACTTGCGGACCAGCGTGTCGTAGGCTGCCACATCGCCGGCGCGAACCTGTGCCACCAAGGCCACGTCGGGATGAGGCTCGTCTTGTACCGCAATTGGTTGGATGGTTGACATGGGAGTTGGTTCCAGAAAGATGCAGCGAAAGTTGCAGGCTGGTTAGCGCCTGAGATCCTGTTTGGCCGGGGTCGTTAGGCTTTTCCTGGATCCGGGGAGAAGCCCGGCAAAAGATGAGTGTAACGGACGCAGGCGTCTGGAACCAAACCGGGCCGCGACGGTCGCACAGTTACGCAAGTGATTCCCCGCGTCGTTCGCTTGCGTCCAATCGGGCATAGAGTGGAACTATGAGTTGTTTGCCTCCCTTATCGCGTGTCAAATCGCCTGCTTTGCGGCCTGCGCTTGCGGCCCTGGCGGCATTGCTGTTGGTCTTCGCCGTTTCACTCACGCCGGCGCAATCGACTTCGACTCCGGCAGCCAATTCGCCATCCGCCGCAAACCCGCCGGTTCCGGCCGCGACTGCGCACGTTCCCGCGGCTGCGGGGTCTGATCCGGCAGCGAGTCCAAAGAGTTCGGCCGGGGCTGGTTCGGCTGGCACAGCGGGGGCCGGCAAGCCCAGATCATCAGGGAAGAAGACTCGGCCTGGCCACACAGCGGGCCACTCGACGACTCACTCGTCGGGCCACTCGTCGACCCACACTTCTGGCCGCGCGGCACGGCTGGCGCGGACGGCGCGGTTGAAACTGGCATTTGTCGCGTCAAAGGAGCTGCAGCCGATGGCGCAGCAACTGGCGACGCTGCGCACGCCGGCTGCGTATGCGGGAGTGGCCGCCTACGCGCACAGCCATACCGGAGAGGCAGCCGCAGCGGCTTATCTGGCGCTGGGCCATGCCTACCTGCTGGACAAACGCTATGCCGAGGCTGAGACGGCTCTCGCGCAGGCGCGGCACGCCGACGGTGAGCTGGCGGATTATGCGGATTTTCTTGACGCCGAGGCTAGCCATGCTGCCGGAGACGACGCAGTCGCCGAGACCATCCTGCGAGGGTACAGCGAGCGGTATCCGGAGAGCATCTTTGATGTGCAGGCGCCTGAGCTGGAAGCGAACGTGTTGCTGGCGGCGGGCAACCGGACCGGCGCGCGGCAAGTGCTGGCGGCAGCCGCCGGTACTGCGGCGGCGCAGCGGCCAGGTTTTCAACTGGTGGAAGGCGAAGTGGAGGAGGCTCTTGGGCAGCAGCAGGCAGCGGAAGGGACCTTCAAAGAGGTCTTGTTGGGTCACCCATTGAGTGAGGAAGCGCAGACGGCGCGCGCCAAGCTCACGGAGATGGGAGCGGAACCTACACTGACCGTTGCCGATTTGCGCAGTCTTGCTGACGCCTACTACAACGCCGGCCGCTACGCGGAAGCGTCACAGCAGTTCCAGGCTCTGGCACGCAACCCGAATCTCAATGCCGCAGCTCTTGACAGCTTTGCAGTGGCCGAGGCGGCCTGCCTGTTGAAGCTGAAGCGGCTTAGCGAATCTGAGGCGACGGCCCTGCCGGACACAGCCGACGAAAACGGCGCGCACCGACTGGATTTGTTGATGGAGCTGGCCCGCGGCCGCGACGACACAGACCGTCAGAAGCAGATTGTGACCGAGATGGAATCCCGGTTTCCGCACAGCCCGTGGCTGGCCGATGCGCTGTTTTCTGCCGGCAATATGTACATGCTGAAGCGCGATTACCCAACGGCGATCCAGTATTACAGCGAGCTTGCCGCGCGGTTTCCGGGAGACAAAAACGCCGCGGCTGCGCACTGGCGCTCTGGCTGGCTGAGCTACCGGATGGGGCAATTTGCCGCCGCGGAGAGAATCTTCGCAGAGCAAATTCGCCTTTATCCTGCCGCCGTGGAGACTGTGTCTGCGCTTTACTGGCGCGGGCGCCTGTATGAAACGCTGGATCATAATGCGCAACTTGCAGCCACAAACTACCGCACCATTGTTCGCGCGTATCAGCACTTTTTCTACGCGCAAATGTCGCGGAAGCGGCTGGCGTCGCTGGGCAGCGCGCAACCCGTATCTCAACCGGAGCTCGATCGCTTCCAGCCCGCTCCGCAGCCGCACCTGGTTGACGCTTTCCCCGAGGACAGCCCTCATTTAGCCAAGGCGCGTCTGCTGGCCAACGCCGGCCTGAACGAATATATCGCGCAGGAGATCAAAGCCGATCCTGATTCCGCGTCGTGGAGCGCACTGGCCGAAGCGCAGATTTACTCGTCGTACGGCGAGACGTTCCGCGCTGTTCGGTCGCTTAAGCGGGCACTGCCGGGCGCAGCTTCTGCGTCCATTGAGTCCGTTCCGCTTGCCTACTGGCGCATTCTGTTTCCTGAGCCATGGTGGGATACGATCGAGGCGGAGTCGGCAAAGAATAATCTTGATCCCTACTTCGTGGCCTCGCTGATCCGGCAGGAGTCGGAGTTCGATCCTTCCGCGATCTCACGCGCCAACGCATACGGGTTGATGCAATTGCTTCCTTCGGTGGGAAAAAAGATGGCCCACGAAGAGGGGATCACCTCCTTCCAGACCTTTCAACTACTTGACCCGACCATGAACATCCGGCTGGGGACGCGTTACCTGCGCCAGACGCTCGACCGCTTCGGCGGCGTGCCGGAGTACGCGCTTGCCGCTTACAACGCGGGCGACAGTCGCGTGGCCGATTGGGAGGCGGCCGGGCCCTATTCGGGAATCGATGAGTTTGTTGAGTCGATCCCGTTTACCGAGACGCGGGAATACGTCGAGGCCATTTTGCGGAATGAGGAGACCTACAGGGCGATCGACGATTTTGCCCGCACACACGGCGAGCAGGCTACGGCGGCTACACGATAGTGTCAGATTGCGGACTTTGGCTTGAACTTTGCGGGCTACGACTTTTGGGGGAATCCCAGTTGTTACTGCCGGGCTTTGATTCGAATTGACATTATCGTTCCTGCCCGGCAAGACTCTACTAAACCGGAAACATGCATCTAACACTGGCAAGTGTTTCGCAGCCTGCTTATCCCGAGAAGAAAAGAGCCTGGCGGAAACAGAGGCCTGGCTCGGCGCATCATCAACCATGGGGCAACCCTAGAGCAACCCTGGAGGGAACGATGTCAGCCGACTTGAGTTTTCTTGAGGAATGGATCCCCGAACGCATGGACCCTGGGACGATTTTTGTCCTGGAAAATCAGGCCAAACTGGGCCAGGCCCAGAATCCATACGTAGCCGTGATGTCGTGCCCGCGGTGCGGCACGCTGGGGCTGATTACTCGCCGCCAGCTTGGCGGCGGTGAGGCGATGATTTGCGGAGGCGACGTCTGTTCGGCCGAGTACCGGCTTGACGGCGAATCGATCTGCTACAGGTCAAGTCAATAGTAGGACGCCCGAAGTAGGACGCCTGAGCGACAACAGCGGGGCAGCGGCGCGAGCCCAACAACAGCGCGCCAGGGCCTGCTCACACTACTGGGGCAGTGGCGCCGGGAGCCAGTTTTTTCGAGTTCAAGAAGTGAGGAGTGACGCATACCGGGCGTCTGCTAGCGACGATCGACGCCGAAATCGG
>PLCO01000061.1:62119-84747 GCA_003134815.1 Acidobacteriaceae bacterium
ATACTTCATTCTCGCCCTCGACGGTGGACCCGCCACAGCCTTCGGGCTCGGCTTCGTCTGGCCCGATTTTCACTCGCAACGCCATCCACCCCAGTAGTGTGAACAGGCCCTAGTGTTGCCGCGTGTAGTCCGCCTTGGTGGTTTTGGCGCCGACCTGTGCCGGCGTGGGAAGCTGCGAGCGATCCCATCCGCCGCCGAGTGTTTGTACGAGCTCGACTGCGGAAGTCATCTCCTCAACCTGAAGCGCGTTAAGGGTTTCCTCGTTGCTCAGCAGCGTGGTTTCCGCAATCATGACATCGACGTACGGATCGACGCCGGTGTTGTAGCGCACGGTCTCCAAATTCAAATACTCCTGCGCATCCTTCACCGCGTCCTGCTGGTGGAGAATCTGCTGGGAATATGTGCGCGTGGCGACCATAGAGTCTTCAACCTGCTGGAAGGCGGTGAGCACGGTTTGCCGGTAAGTGGCCAGATCGGCGTTGTACTGGGCTTCGTACTGATGCAATTCCGCTTGATAGAGCCATCCGTCGAAGATCACCTGAGAAATCGATGGGCCGATCGACCAGACGCGGCTTGGCCAGGTGAAGAGGCTGGTCAGCCCGGAGCTCTCGAATCCGCCATTGGTACTGATGGTCACTTGCGGGAAAAACGCGCCGTAGCCGACGCCGATAACGGCGTTCTCTTCGGCGAGGGTGCGCTCTGCCGCGGCAATGTCGGGCCTGCGTTCAACAAGTTGCGACGGCACGCCTGTGGGAATCGAGGGCGGCGTGAAGACCATTGGTTTTACAGAAACGGAAAAATCGGTGGGTATTTTGCCGATCAACACCGCGATGGCGTGCTGATATTGCGCACGTAACAGGCCGACATTTGTCGCCGCGGCCTGCGCGGATTCGAGGGTGGTTTTGGCTTCGACGACGGAAATACGGTCGCCCACGCCGGTGTCGTACTGGGCCTGGGTGTAATCCACAGACTTTTGATCCGCGGCGACGGTCTGATTCAGGATCTGCTGCAGCATATCCTGGCCGCGAATCTCGAAGAAGTATTCGGCCAGGCTGGCCTGTTCGGTCAGCTTTTCGTTTTCAAGGTCAGCGGCGCTTACTTGCGAGGCATATTGCGCCTCTCGGACTTCGTTGCGGATTTTGCCCCACAGATCGGGCGTCCACGAAACGTCAATCGGCATATTCCAAATCGTTGACTGCTTACCGGGATTCGCTTGCGCTGAGTTGCTCAGAGTCCCGGAGCTCTTTGACCGGTTCCATGATGGATTCCCGGTGATCGTAGGCCAATAGAGCGAGCGCGCCTCGGCAATCGTGGCGCGGGCCGCCATGTAGTTCTCAAAGTACTCCTTGAGATTTTGATTGTTAATGTTGAGCTGGTCTTCCAAGGCATTCAGCTCCGGATCGCCAAACACTTCCCACCATTTGCCCTTGAGCATCGCGTCCTGCGGGCTTGCCACCTTCCATCCATCGGTGTCTTGGAAATTTACGGTGGACTCCTTGTAGTTCGGCGCGGTGACGGCGGGAGGCGCAGGAGCGTGATAGGGCGGACCCAGGCGGCATCCACCAAGCATTGCGAGCAGGGCCAGCGCAGCGGCGGTGAGAAATGCAGGAACTCGGTGATTTCGCTCAAACATGGTCAGCATCCCTTATCGATTACGAGGTTGCCTCTGCGGTCTTTTCATGTTGCCGATGGTTATATCTGTCCGGGAAGAAGAATCGCAGCAGCCAAAGACGCGCTTTGTCCATCAACAGGTAAACCACCGGAGTGGTGTAAAGCGTGAGCGCCTGGCTTAACAGTAGTCCGCCCACAATGGTGATGCCCAGCGGCTTACGCAGCTCCGAGCCGGTGCCGGTGCCGAAGGCCAGCGGCAAGGCGCCGCAGATAGCGCACATGGTGGTCATCATGATGGGGCGGAAGCGCAATATGCATGCTTCAAAAATCGCATCGCGCGTGCTCTTGCCATCATTGCGCTCAGCCTGAAGAGCGAAATCGATCATCATAATGGCGTTTTTTTTCACAATACCGATCAGCAGGATGATGCCGATGATGGAGATGATGTTGAGATCGATGTGGAAGATCATGAGCGCCAGCATGGCGCCCACGCTGGCAGAGGGCAGCGTGGAAATAATGGTGAGGGGGTGGACAAGGCTCTCGTAGAGGATCCCAAGGACGATAAACACCGACAGTACCGCAGTGATAAGCAGGATAGGCTCGCTGGAGAGCGACTGCTGATAAGCCTGAGCAGTTCCGGCAAAACTACCGCGAACGGTTCCGGGCATCCCCAGGCTTTCTTCCATCTGCGTCACCTCGCGAGTTGCATCGCTAAGCGCGACGCCGTTTTTCAAGTT
Organism: Acidobacteriaceae bacterium; assembly: GCA_003134815.1. Taxonomy (GTDB): domain Bacteria; phylum Acidobacteriota; class Terriglobia; order Terriglobales; family Acidobacteriaceae; genus Telmatobacter. Next base: position 64,468 of record PLCO01000061.1, read on the forward strand.
GAAGGAGACGGTGGTCGATGGGAAAAGCCCGGTGTGAGCGACCTGCAGCGGCGTGGTGTTGGTGCTTGGCTTGGCCACGGAGAGCAACGGAGAAACTGCATTAAGCCCCGCGCCCGAGGAAGAACCGCCAGGTGGCGTGAAGTAAATGTTATTCAGTCCCGATGGATCCTGCCAGTATTGCGGCGCAACTTCCATCACCACGTAATACTGGTTCATCTGCGTGTAGATGACAGAGACTTCAGATTGGCAGAATGCATTGCAAAGCGCACTGTCGAGCGATTGCGGGGTCTGGCCCATGCGCGCCGCAGTTACCCGATCGTAGTTGAGCAGCTCCTGCAAGCCCCCGTTCTGCCAGTCGGTATTCACGTCCGTCAGGTCGGGGAGCTTTTGCATATTTTGGTAAAGAACCGGAGCCCAATGCTTAAGGTCATCGACGTTGTCGGATTGGATGGTGTATTGATAAAGCGCGGCGCTGCCTCGTCCGCCGATTCGCAGATCCTGCGCCGGTTGCAAGGTGGCCGTGGCCACCGGCAGCTTGTTCATCTTCTGCCGAAGGCGGTTAATCACATCCATCGCCGAGGTCTGGCGCTCTCCGCAATTGGGGCCTTCTTTGCATTGAGTGCTCCACTGAGTGCTCAGGGGCTTGAGAGCCATGAACATGAAACCGGCGTTACCGCCGCCGGTGTAGGCCAGGACGTGGGCCACGGCGGGATCGGCTTTGACCACGTTTACCAGCGTAACCATGGAGAAATTCATGAAGGGAAAGGAAGCGTCCTGTGGCCCCTGCACCTGGCCCATGATGATGCCGGTGTCCTGTTGCGGGAAATAGCCCTTGGGAAGCCTGAGGTATACCAGAACATTAAGCGCAACAGTGAGGATAAGCACGACGATCGTCAGCCCCGAATTGTCCAAGACCCAGGCGAGCGATCGCCGGTAAATCCAGATCATGCCGTTGAGGCCTTTTTCGCTGGTCCGATAGAACCAGTTGTGCTTCTCGCCCTCTTTGTGGGCTTTGAGCAGGTGCGCGCACATGGTGGGCGTGGTGGTTAAGGAAATGACCATTGAGATGACGACAGCGGTAGAAAGCGTGATGGCGAATTCGCGGAAGAGCCGTCCGATGATGCCGCCCATCATCAGGATGGGAATGAAAACAGCAATCAGGGACATGCTGATGGAAAAGACCGTGAACCCAATCTCTTTGGCGCCCTGCAGCGCGGCGGCAGCCGGCTCCATACCGACTTCGATATGGCGGGTGATATTCTCCATGACTACAATTGCGTCGTCGACCACGAATCCCGTGGCGACAACGATCGCCATCAGCGACAGGTTGTCGAGCGTGTAGCCGAGCAGATACATCACGGCGAAGGTGCCGATGAGCGAAACCGGCACGGCAACGAAGGGAATCATGGTGGCGCGCCAACTGCGCAGAAACAGAAAGACCACCAGGATTACGAGGAAAACCGATCCCACCAATGTTCGATAAACCGTGTTTACTGAAGCCCGGATGGTCACGGTTCTGTCCACATCCACGGTGGTCTTGATGCCTGCCGGCAGCACTGCCTCAAGAAACGGCAATTGCGCCTTGACGCGGTCGACGGTGTCAATAATGTTCGCTCCGGGCTGGCGGAAGACGATGAGCACCACCCCCCTGCCGCCGTCGATGAATCCGGCGGTGCGGATGTTCTGCGTGGAGTCCACAACGTCGGCCACATCGGACAGGCGGACAGCCTCACCTTTGTGATAGCCGATGATCAGAGGCGCATAGTCGGCAGCCGTGGAGATTTGGTCGTTCGTGATTATGTCTTCGCTGATTCCGGCGTTGGAGAGCTGCCCCCTCGGTTCATGGGAATTCTGCAGGCTCAGCACAGATCGCACGCTGGCCAGCGTCAGGCCAAAGCTCTCCAGGTTGGTGGGGTTGACTTCGACTCGCACCGATGGCGTACCGCCGCCCTGCACACCCACCTGCCCGACGCCCTCAATCTGTGAGAGCTTTTGCTCGAGGATGGTGGAGGCAAGATCGTAGAGCTTTGTCACCGCGTATTTGTTGGAGGTGAGGCTAATGATCATGATGGGCGAATCGGCCGGATTGATCTTGCGGTAGGAAGGATTGGAAGGCAGATTTACCGGAAGATAGGTGCGCGCCGCGTTAATGGCCGCTTGCACGTCTCTGGCTGCACCGTCGATATTCCGGCTCAGGTCGAATTGCATGGTGACGTTGGTCGAGCCGAGTGAGCTCGACGAGGTCATCTCGGTAATGCCCGCGATCTGGCTGAACTGACGCTCCAGCGGCGTGGCCACCGATGCTGCCATGATCTGCGCGCTGGCGCCGGGCAGGCCGGCCTGGACGCTGATGGTCGGGAAATCGACCTGCGGCAGAGGAGCCACCGGCAGCACCACGAATGCGATCGCTCCGGCAATGCCAACGGCGACCGTGAGCAGCGTGGTGCCCACCGGCCGCCGGATGAATGGGGCCGAAAGGTTCATGCGCTCTCCGCACCCGCAGGCGGTTGAGGCGGCAGGGGCACCCGCGAAAGGTTCCGGCCCTTGATCCGCTCAGCGAGCCGGTCAAAGAAGATGTAAATTACCGGCGTGGTGTAGAAGGTGAGCAGTTGGCTCAGCAACAGGCCGCCGACCATGGCAATGCCCAGCGGCCGGCGCAGCTCAGAACCCAGGCCGCCACCGACCGCCAGGGGAACGCCGGCAAGCAGCGCTGCCATGGTGGTCATCATGATGGGACGGAAACGGAGCAGGCTGGCTTCGTAGATGGCTTCGGTGGAATCCAAGCCGCGCTTGCGCTCGGCCTCCAGCGCGAAATCCACGATCAAAATGCCGTTTTTCTTCACGATGCCGATGAGCAGGATGATGCCGATGATTCCCACGACGCTGAGATCCTGGCGGAAGAGCATGAGCGCGAGCAGCGCGCCGACGCCCGCCGAGGGCAGCGTGGACAGAATGGTAATGGGGTGGATGAAACTCTCATAAAGGACGCCAAGAACGATGTAGACAGCGACCAGAGCGGCAAGAATGAGCAGCGGTTCGTTGGAGAGAGAATTCTCGAACGAAGCAGCGGTGCCCTGGAAGCCGGTCTGCAAGCTGGCAGGAAAGTTAAGGTTCTTAGCCGTCTTTTCAATGTCGCTGATGGCCGCTCCCAATGAAGCGTTGGAGGCGAGATTGAATGAAACAGTGACCGAAGGGAACTGCCCCTGATGATTGATGGAGAGTGCCTCTGTAGTATCCGTCACCTGCGTGAAGGCGCTGAGGGGAATGGCGTTGCTGCCCGCCGAGGATGACGTGATATTGGGCGAGACCGACGTTGGCGCTCCGCCGGCCAGAACCGTTGCAGGTGCAGTGACAGCCTGCGAGGACGGTGTATAACGCGCTGAAGTTGTGAGCGCGTTCGATCCCGCCGATGCCGAAGCCGAGGAGGAAAACGATGTGGCGGCGCCCGCGCCAGTGGCCCCAGACGAGGCGTTCGACTGAATGTAGAGATCGCTCAGTTTGTTGGGATCGCGTTGCCACTCGGGCTGGGCTTCAAGAATCACGTGATATTGGTTCAACTGCGTGTAGAGAGTGCTGATCTCGCGCTGCCCGTAAGCGTCGTAGAGCGTGTTGTCGATGGTGGTGGGCGCAATGCCGAGCCGGGACGCTGTTACCCGGTCGATTGACAGTTGGATTGCACGGGCGCCGGTCTGCTGGTCCGTGGCTACGTCTTCCAGTTCCGGCAGCTTCTTGAGTTGCGCCACGAATTTGTCGGTCCACTCGTTCAATTCGCCGGTGTCCGGATCCTCGAGCGTGTATTGGTACTGCGTGCGGCTGACGCGGTCATCTACCGTAATGTCCTGCACAGGCTGCATGTAAAGGTGCATACCGTGCACCTGGCTCAAGCTGTTCTGCAGCCGGCGGATTACGTCGGATGCGCCGACGCGTTGATTGATGGGCTTGAGGTTGATCGAGATGCGGCCGCTGTTCAGGGTGGTATTGATGCCGTCGGCGCCGATGAATGAGGACAGGCTTTCTACGGCGGGGTCCTTGAGGATAATCTTCGCCAATTCCTGCTGCTTCTCGCTCATTGCGTTGAAAGAGATGGATTGCGATGCCTGCGAGATGCCCTGAATCACGCCGGTGTCCTGCACCGGGAAGAATCCCTTGGGAATCACGATATAGAGAACGATCGTCAATATGAGCGTGGCCACAGCCACTATTAGGGTGACGGTTTGGTAACGCAGCACCACGCGCAGCGTGCGCCCGTAGAACGCGATGAGCCGATTAAACATGCGTTCTGACGCCTGGTAAAAGCGGCGCTCCTGCTGCTTGGGATCGTGGCGCAGGATGCGCGAGCACATCATCGGAGTGAGGGTGAGCGAAACCACTGCCGAAATGACGATGGTGACGGCCAACGTGACCGCGAACTCGCGGAACAGACGGCCCACCACGTCACCCATAAACAGCAATGGGATGAGCACGGCGATGAGCGAAACGGTGAGCGACACGATGGTGAAGCCGATTTGGCCCGCGCCGGTGAGCGCGGCTTCCAGCGGCGGCATGCCTTCTTCCAGGAATCGGTTGATGTTTTCGATCATCACGATTGCGTCGTCGACCACGAAGCCGGTGGAGATGGTGAGCGCCATGAGAGAAAGATTGTCGAGCGAATAGCCGAGCAGGTACATCACCGCAAGCGTGCCGATAAGCGAAACCGGAACGGCGATGCTGGGGATAATGGTGGCGCGCAGGCTGCGCAGAAAAAGAAAGATCACCATTACCACGAGCGCGACCGTCAGCAGCAATTCAAACTCTACGTCGTGAACTGAAGCGTTAATGCTCGTGGTCATGTCAGTGAGCGTCGTGACCTTGATGCCCGCGGGCAGGTTTGCCTCCAATTGAGGCAGAATGTTCTGGATCAGGTTGACAACTTTGATGGTGTTGGCGCCGGGTTGCCGCTGAATATTGACAATGACCGCGGGCGTGAGATTCATCCATGCGGCCTGCTTGGTGTTCTCGACGCCATTGACCACGTTGGCGACATCTTTGACGAGGACAGGCGCACCATTGCTGTACGCGACTACGACGTTGGCGTAGTCATTGGCGCTGGTGATCTGATCGTTGGCGTCGATCTGGTAATCCTGGCGCGGGCCGTCGAAGTTGCCCTTTGCGGAGTTCACGCTGGCCTGGGTCAAGGCCGTACGCATGTCTTCCATGTTCAAGCCGTGGGACGACAACGCGACGGGATTGACCTGAATGCGGACCGCAGGCTTTTGGCCGCCGCTGATCGAGACCAGGCCCACTCCGGCCAGCTGCGAGAGCTTGGGCGCCAGGCGCGTGTCGACCATGTCTTCAACTTGCGAGAGCGGCATGTTGTCGGAGGTGATGGCCAGGGTGAGAACCGGAGCGTCCGCGGGATTGGTCTTGGTGTACACCGGCGGAACCGGCAAATCGGAAGGCAGGAATGTCTGGCCCCCGTTGATCGAGGACTGCACTTCTTCCTCGGCCACGTCGAGCGAGAGCGAAAGGCTGAATTGCAGAACGATGACCGACACGCCGCCGGCGCTGGTTGAGGTCATCTGGCTCAACCCCTGCATTTCGCCAAACTGGCGTTCCAGAGGCGCCGTGATGGTCATCGCTACGACGTCCGGGCTGGCACCGGGATAAAAGGTGACCACCTGGATTGTCGGGTAGTCCACCTCCGGCAGGGCCGACATAGGCAGCTGTGTATAAGCCACCAGACCTGCCAGCAGAATTGCGGCCATCAGCAGCGAGGTAGCGACCGGCCGCAGGATGAATGGCCGAGAAGGACTCATGGAGCGCCTTCGGTGTCGGATGTTGTGGCTGGGATCGCGACTTTCGAGATCGTGATGGTCGATCCGTTCGTCAGTTTTTGGAAGCTGCTGTTGGCCACCACGTCTCCCGGATTGATGCCGGTTACCGCGGTGTTTCCTTGATCCGAGATCCCCGACTTAACGGTCCTCATGACGGCTTTGTTGTTCTGGATGAGATAAACAAAGTCTGCTGTACCGTTGTGCTGGATGGCCGAGGTGGGGATCAGAGTCTGGTTATCGAGCGTCTTCACCAGCAGGCGGGTGTTGACGAATTCATTAGGGAAAAGCTGGTTGTTCGAATTGTCGAATTGCGCGCGCAGCTTCACGGTCCCGGTCACCGTGTCGATCTGGTTATCGATGGTGATCAACTTGCCTTTTTCCAGCAGTGTCTGCTGCGTGCGGTCATAGACCTGGACCTCGAGCGCTTTGCCGCCGCGCGTCTGTTGCTGAACCTGGGGCAGACTATCTTCGGCCAGCGTGAAGATCACGGTTATGGGATGAATCTGCGCGACCACGACCAGCGGGGTAGCGGAGTTGGCCGTTACCAGATTGCCGGGGTCAACAAGACGAAGTCCGAGACGCCCGTTGATGGGTGAAGTAATGTGACAGAAAGCGACCTGCACCTGGTCGTACTGGACCGTTCCCTGGTCGTTCTGCACCGTACCCTTATCCTGAAGGACTAACTTTTCCTGGTCCTCCAGCGTCTGGCGCGGGATGGCATTCTTGGCCCATGCATCCTGATAACGCGTCAGATCCATCTGCGCTTCGGCGAGCAGGTTCTGGTCGCGATCAAGGGCGCCCTGCGCCTGCGCCAGCTGCGCCTCGTACGGTCTCGAATCGATATCGATCAGGGCATCGCCTTTGCGCACATCCTGACCTTCGCGATAATGGACGGCCGTAATCACGCCAGTGACCTGCGAGGTGATGGAGTCGGTGTACGTTGGCGTAACGGTGCCGATAGCGTTGAGATAAATGTCGATGCTGCCCTTCTTAGCCGTGGCGGCGGTAATGGCCACGGCGCCGCCTGCCGCACCGCCGCGCCCTCCTCCTGCAGGTGATGCACTGGCGCTATGCTGCTTCCAGACCCACACAAACAGAAGCGCAAAAGCCAGCAGAATGATCACCCAAATCCAAAGGTGGCGACGTTTTCTTGTTGAGTCTGCGGGCGGCTGCCCAGAATTAGAATTTGAAACCGACAAAGGTTGGTCCATTGCCTTCTTCTTTTCGCATGTCCAGTGGCGAACACTCAATTTGATAGAGCCATTTTCTCATATTCGAAATGGCGGGCGGAGCGTGCAAAACATCATTCACGGGCTTGATGAAAGGGATTGCGATGGCGCTTTTGTGCTTACTTGTTTGCCGCTCGATCTTGGGACGGGCAGCGGGAGTTTGAGTCTAACCGGGCACAAATAGACCTGCGGCGCGCAGACGCGTCGTTGCAATGACGTGCGGGGCCGGCAAATAGTTGCACGAATGCTCGAACTTTTGAGGGAAAGGTTTGTTTTTTCGGGAATCTTACGGCATTTTGGGTTGGTTGACTTCGGAACGTGCCCCGGAGCTCATTATCGGGATCGAATATTGCAACCAGGAATTAGGCGCTGACTTCAGATTGCGCGCTCCCAACGATCTCCGGCTCGCGGGCCGGTTGCTGTTGGCTCGACCACCGGACGAGGGACTCGACGATCTTAGGCAGGTTGGACTCGTGAAATAAATTCATGTGGTCGAAGGCGAGGAACTCTTCCGTGATTCCTTTGCGAGCCATCGCTTTCCAGCCGAAACGGGATTCGCAATCGATCAAATTGGGTTCGTCCACGCAGAGGAAATGAAGGACGGGAGCCTTGATAGGGGTGGCCTTGTAGAAAGGCAAGTTGCCCTTCTGAGCCTTGCGCAGGAACCATTGAACCGCCGCATTGCGCTCTACGGGTGCGAGAAGCCGGCGCATCGGAGTCACGGCTGACCAAGCTAAGCGGCGCAAAACATAGCCGAGATTCAGCGCGAAGTTTGTGCTGTGGGCTTTGCCGCGCTCCCGCCATTGAGCGCGCGCGCTCGCAACCCAGGTGCGCCGACCGCGAACTGGGGAGGGACAGCCAGGCCTATATACGTCAAACAGGACGAGCCGAACATCGGCGCCTTCGCTGATAAGCTGGCGAGCTGCCTCAACCGCGACAATTCCGCCGGAACAAAAGCCTCCCACAAGATACGGGCCCTCGCCTTGCACGTCGCGGATCAGCTTTGCCGTTGTAGTGCCGGCGTCTTCAAATGTAAAAAGCGACTGGCTCATCCATGTGTTGGCCGGGCGGACGGTGAAAAAATCCATTGTGCCGTGCAAATGCGTTGCCAGCCTGCGAAAATAAAGCCCTTCGTCTCCGTCGCCCGGAACGCAAAAAAAACGTTGCGGGCTGCCTTCGACGCGAAGGGGAAAAACGCGAAGCTCGTTCGATTCGTTGCCGCTGGGGCGGGGAAGCGGCGGGGTGCCCACGAGTTCCACCAGGCGAACGAGTGTAGGTTCATCAAGAAAGCTCGCCGCCAGTCCGCTGGTCTGGCATCCGAAGCGCTGGTCCACTTCCGCGAGCATAGTAATGGCCCCGAGCGAGTCGCCGCCAGCGTCGAAAAAGTTCTCGTCGAAGCCAAGGTCGTCTCGATCCAATATCCGGCTCCAGATTTCGTAGGCCCTGTAGAAGACCACATCGCTCGAGTGTTCCGTCATCTCAGCCGCCGACGGCGGAGTGCCGCGCTTATCCGCGAGACGCTCCGACAGCACCCATCGCTGGGGCTTGCCGAGTTCACCGCGGGGAATCTCATCGACAATAAAGATGCGGCTGGGAACCTTGAATCTGGCTAAATGCGTTGCGGCAAAGCGGCGCAGTTCACTGATCTGCGGGGGCGCTTCAATTGACGGATCCAGAATCACGGCACAGGCGACGGCCTCGCCCAATGTTGGATGCGGCACCGCAAACGTGACCGCTTCGAGTACCGCGGGGTGAGAGGCCATCACCGCGTCCACTTCGCTCGGCGCGACTTTCTCGCCCCCGCGATTGATCATCTCTTTCAGGCGGCCGGTCACAAATAGATTGCCATCGTCATCGAGACGGCCGGCATCGCCCGTTTTGAACCATCCATCGTGAAAGGCGGCGTGGCTTGCTTCGGGATCGTCCATGTATCCGGAAAAAACGGAGGGGCCGCGGACGACGATCTCTCCAATTCCGCCAGGCGGGAGAAACTCTCCGGATGAGTCGAGAATCCGAATTTCCAATCCGCAAGCTCGGCCCGCCGCGCCGGGAACTCGTCCACCGGACAGGAAGGCATCCACGGCAATCGGACAAGCCTCGGTCATTCCGTAATCATTGAAGATGGGGATTTGCAGGATCTGCTCGAGCCCTTCCCTCACTTTGTCCGGCAGCGGGGCGCCAGCAGACTGAATGAGGCGAAGAGCTAAGGGAGCTTCAGGAGGATCGCGCATCAATTCGGAAAGCGCAGCCTGGTGGACGGCGGGCGCGCAGGCGTACCATGTGGGCTGCAGTTTCCCGAGCCACCCAATGTAAGCCGTCGGATCAAAACCCGACGTCGCGATCACCGTGCCGCCGCTTTGGAATTGTGCGAGAGCATTTTCGAACCCGGTAATGTGACTCAGCGACGTCATAAGAAGCAGGCGATCGCCAGCTGCTAGCTCGAGAGAATTCCTCCGTGCCGCAATACCGGCTTCCAGGTTCGATTCCGTGAGCGGCACTAGCTTGGGCGCGCTCGTGGTTGCGGATGTTGCCAGGATCAGGGCTGCATCAGTCCGCCCATTCTGAGATTCCGCCGCCGATCCCGAGCGTCGGATCTGCCACTGACTCGGAGACTGCTTGGCATCAGCCACAAGAATCGTGAGCCCCAGTTCCTTCGCTGCCATCAACTCCGCATCAAAGTCCGCTGACGCGACAAGGACACACGCAGAAAGCCTGCGAAGAATGGCAGCAACTTCGTGGACAGTTGTTCTTGGCTGCAATGCTGCGCAAGCGCAATGACTCATGACGCCGGCGACGGCCACGATTTGCAGAGCGCCTTGCGGCGCGAGAACCGCAACAATTTGCCCCGAGGCAACGCCGGCTTCCTCGAGACGTAGACGGCAGGCCTCAGTCCGCAGCCAAAATTCTCGGTAGCTGTGGGTTTCGCCGTTCGGTTCAACGAGCGCAGTGGCGTCCGGATTAAGCTCAGCGTATTGTGCGATGGGCGCGAGTATCGCGGACGCAGGGTGACGCATTCACTAAACTCCAAAATGACGGGTGTGGCCGGATGCGGACGGCGCCGGCAACAGGTCGAAGTACTCGACTTAAAACGTCAAGATTAAAGCGTGAGAAAAATGGCACCATCTTCAATTGTCAACTCGACGCCGGCCGTTTTTGCCGCTTCCTGCAGCGCCGCACGCAGCATCACGATCGGGTCAGGGCTTACGTCGAGACGCCGCATCAGCCCCTCGCCTTTTTTTGTGCCCGCGGACAGGGTGACCTTCAAACCTCGACGCTTGCATCGCACCGCGGTGCCATCTTCGAGTTTGGTGTTCATGGGTTTGATGTAGGCGTCGATGTAGTGGACGCCTACGCCGGATTTATCTTCGCCTTTCGGCGGAAGCTTGCTTTCAGCATCCGGATTCACATCACAAAGTTTGACTTTCATGTTGCTCTCCAGGAGATTCAATTCTTGGGGGGATTCAATTCACAGGGGTTGGGTTCTTAGGGGGTTCGAATCCTTTTGACACGAGAAACTCGTCCATCACTTTTCTGAAGGCCCGGATATGATCGGGCGTGCTGCCGCAACAGGCGCCGATGATATTCGTTCCCGCGTCGAGAAGGGGAAGGACACCCTTTACCATTTGCTCCGGTGTCTCGTCGTACAAGATTTTCATATTCACCAGCCGCGGCTTTCCTCCGTTCGGCTGCACCATCACGGGCATTTTGGTTGCGCTTTTGTATCGCTCAACAGCGAGGAGCGCATGTGGCATATCCATTCCCGTGCCGCAATTGAGGGCGACGATGTTGGCGCCATTTTCTTCCATGAATTCGGCAGCGCGCTCCGGCTCAATGCCCATCATGGTTCGGAAAGTGGAGCCATCGAGCGTTACGTCGTAGGCCATCGACCCGATGATGCACTTCGCGCCCGCTTTTTTGGCCGACTCAATGCCGATCAGTAGTTCTTCGAGCGATGTTTGCGTCTCGATGATGATGGCGTCCGCGCCGCCATCAACCAATGCAGCAGCCTGCTCCTCAAATGCGCTGCGAACCTGGACTTCAGTAAAGTCGCCAAACGGCTCGAGCAACCCGCCGAATGGGCCGATGTCGCCAAGCACGTATCCGTCTTTGCTGCCGAATGCTTCCCGGGCGATCTCGACCGCTGCCTTGTTGATCTCGGTGACGCGCTCCGGTTCGCCATGGCGGGTGAGCATGATGCGCGATCCGCCAAAAGTATTGGTGATGATGCAGTCCGAGCCTGCTTCGGCGTAGCGGCGCTGGATGGCGAGCACGCGCTCTGGGTGCGTCAGATTCCAGGCCTCGCCACAGTTGCCCTGTTCCAGGCCGGCAATCATCAACTGCGTGCCCATTGCCCCGTCGCCGAGCAATGGCCGCTCCATGGCAGCCTCGTGAAGAAGTTTTTTCGTCATGGCTCCGTCTCCCCGCTCAATTCCTTTTGTACCAGAGCGTAGTGGATGGTTTCGAGAACCAGGCCCCATTTATGGATGCGGCTCGGCGCCTCGCAAAAGCAGCCTGCACCGTTCGGTTCGCGCCGCCAGCCAAGAACCGAATTCAGGCGTTGCCCAATCAGAGGCTTTTCGCTTTCGATCTCGGCCATCAGGCCGTCTGCGTCCGCAATGTATTTGCACATGGCCATGTGGCCGGTATCGCCCGCGACCGGTTCGCAGCGCTGTTCGAGGATCGGATATTCGTCTCCCTGCGATCCCAGCTTTACTTGATAGAGGAAGGCGAGCGGGCGGCCCATATTCGTGCAAGTGGTTCCGTCATAGCGGAATGTGATGTCGATCGATCCATCCGGCAGAGAGCGCATCGCGAGCCGCTCCTCTGACCATCGTTGCAAGGCTTTGCGATTCGTTGAGTACTGCGCGCCCGCGTCCAGCACCGCGATGCGCGCTGGTACCGGCTCGCCGGTTGTGCGCGGCGCTCGCTTGTAAGGCGCGCGCCTATACTGGCACGGCCCGAACGAGCAGCTTTCGCAAGGGATAAGACTGGTGAGCCTCTGCAAGCGTTCGATGTGGCGCGTGACCCCGAAGACCGCCAGTTGCGACTTCTTGGGGCGCAACATTCCGGAGTCGAATGAATCGACGCAGGAGGGGAAGTTCTCACTTCGCGTTTGCTTCATCAGTTCGAGCAGGCGCGGCTGCTCGGCCACGTCCCATTCGGGATAACCGGGGCTCGAGTGAGGCAGCACAGCCATTCCGCGATGTTCTGCCCAATCGCAAAGGCGTGCTCCGGCAAATGTCGTGAGATGCTCAACCACCGCGGAGGCAAACACCTCGAGGAAAAAGTATTCGTCGGGCCGGTCTTCGCTCCAGCAGCGCCGCGCATGTTCCTCGGCCTCCGGACCCGCGCCGACGGCAACCAGGATTGCGCTGTGTGCCCCGGCTTGCTCAAGTGCGTTGCGCAGGCGCTTGCTCTTGAAAACCACTCCGTCTATCTGAATCGTGTCGCCATCCTTGTTGTCGATCTCCATGCTCTCCGCTTGCCGCGCGTAGAACCATGGCCGGCCATTCTTCGCGTACCATTCCCGCGCCCAATTCGCCAGTTCGAGCGCACGCCCTTCGAGAACCCAGCCGCGCGGATAGCCGAGGAGACGCGTGTACTCCTGCGCCGACACGTCCACGCAGTCCAGAGTGCCTGCCATCTCGACGGATTCGGCTACCTGGCGCATGAAATCGTCTCCACAGCTTTGAACTGGCAACCCTCGACGAAGAAATCGAAGAAGTTCGGGTGAGTTTCCAACCTGCAGTGTTGCACCTTTGTTACCAGCTCTTCCAACTCACGGCGCTTCGTCTTCGAGAGCAGAGCAATCGTCGCGCCCTCAATGGCCAGATTACCGGCGCGGACAAACTTCTCTTCCGCGAGGTCGGGAACGAGCCCGATCCGCTTTGAGGCTTCTACATTGATGTGGCGGCCAAAGCCCCCGGCCAGATAAAACACGTCGATTTCATCAAAGCCAATGCCATAGGTGTTGAAGACGACTTGAAGCCCGGCGACGTTGGCGCCCTTGGCCTGGGCCAGCTCATTGACGTCGCTCTCGAGCAGGTACACATCGCCGTTTTCGCCGTGGTAGAGATCGATGCGATGCTGATCGTCTTCGAATCGGCCCCGCTCGTTCATGCGGCCGGTGCGCAGCAGCTCGCTCAGCATATCTACCAAACCGGAACCGCAAATTCCCTCTGGCGCAACATCGCCGATGACGCGAATCTTGAATTTGCCATCGTCGCCAATCGCCACTTCCTCAATTGCGCCGTCGAGGGCAGGCATGCCGCAGGCGATGGCTCCGCCCTCGAAGGCGGGGCCAGCGGGACAAGACGCAGCGAGAATCCGATGCCGGTTGCCGACCACAAGCTCGGTGTTGGTGCCGATGTCCATGATGGCGATGAGGCGGTCTTCATGAGCCAGATCCGCGGCCAAAATGCAGGCGGCGGCGTCGGCTCCCACGTGACCGCTGATGATGGGAGCGCCATACACGCGGGCTTTGGGATGAATGGGCAAAAGGCTGCGCAGGCCGGACTGGACGAGGCTGGTTGTCGCGCGCTTGCCTTCGGCCATTTCAATCTCGGTGATCGACCTGTAAGGCGTTTGGCCGATTGAATACACGTTCTGCCGGAAAAACAGATCGCGCATGGTGGAGTTGCCGACGACGACCATCTCGTAAATAGTCTTCGGATTGACAGGGAACTTTTCGATCGCGTGGCTCAAATATCCGGCCAGCGTGCGCATGAGCAATCGGCCGGGGTGGCTGGTGTCATAGGCGATGCGCGACATGATCTCCGAACCGCCGAAACGCTGCGGATTCTCAAACGACGTGTCGGCAATCAGTTCGCCGGATTCCAGATCGAAGAGACGCAGCACCACGGTTGTCGTTCCGAGGTCCATGGAGATTCCGTGGATCGGCCCGGTGGATCGTTCCACTTCGATGCCGTCGATCAGGATGCGATCGCCATCGCGTGTTACGGGTGGATCGAGTTCGAGGGCTTGACCCTGTGCAGGCATTCCGAACGCCTGCCGCTCGATACGCATGTGTCCACGGCGCATGGTGTGGCAGCGGACCTTGCCAACGGAGCTTGTGACAAATGTCTGACAGGAGAGGCGAAAATTTCCCTTAAGATGACACTCTGCCTCGGTCGGTGGAGAGAGTATCTCCATGCCCTCGACTACTTCGACCATGCATTCTTTGCATTTGCCCTGCTTCAGGCAAGAGGTGGGTACATCGATGCCCATGGCTTCGGCTTGATCGAACAGGGAGCGGCCCGGGTTGGCGTCGGTCGATTGTCCGTTGATGGTTAAGGTGACGGCCATATTGGGAGTTGGCTACAACAGGTCTAATCGATTTCTTTGCCGCTCGATTTCTGTTCCCATCAAGGTCTCTGCGCATAGTCGGCGCGCCTAGGCCGCAATAGTAATGCGAGTCTCGTGATTCCAGCGAGTTGACAAAGATGGTTGATGAGACCGGTTCTACCATCCCTTTGCTTCGAGCTCCGCTTTCAGCGCGTCTGCAACTTCCTGAGCTGATCCATCGCGCTCCTGTTCTTCGCTCCACTTCCATTGCGCGAGATAATCGTCGGCGTCCTGCAATCCGCGCATTGCGGCAAGGCGATCAATGTGCTCCATGAACCGCCCATCCAGCATCACGGTCACATCGTCGAGCCCATCGTCAACTTTGATCTGAGTGGGGATTTCCTGCCAATAGAGAATTTTGTAAGTTGCCATTTGGGTCACGCGCGCCCCGCCAGCCGCATGAACAAATCAACGGCAGCAGAGGCATTCGCTCCGTATCCGTCGGCGCCAATCTCATCGGCGAACATCTGGCTGATCGGTGCGCCGCCTATGGCAAACTTAGTTTCCGTATTGCCGGCCGCATGGAAACCTTCGATCACGGTCTTCATATACATCATGGTCGTCGTCAGCAGCGCGCTCATGCCGATGATGTTCGGCTTGTATTTCTCGGCCGCTGCCATGAACTTGTCCAGACTTTGATCTACGCCGATGTCGTGCAGCTCAAATCCTGCGCCTTCGGCCATCATGCCGACAAGATTTTTGCCGATATCGTGCAGATCACCGCGGACCGTGCCCATGAGCAGGACGCCCTTCGGGGGCGTGCCGCCGTCCTTCGCAGTCAGCAGTGGTTTCAGCACACCCATGCCCGCCTTCATCGCTCGCGCCGAGATCAAAACTTCCGGCACATAGAGCACATTGTGCTTGAAGTCCTCGCCGACCACGCTCATGCCGGCGATCAATCCGTCGGTCAGCACCTCCTGCGCAGAGCGTCCCTCGGCCAGAGCTTCTTTGGTAAGGCGCTCCACCTCGTTGGCGTTTCCTTCGTACAGGTGCTGGTTCATCAGTGCGTAGTCGGGCATCGAATCGCTTCCTCAGCGGGCAGTCGCAACCGCTTCCGCGGCGCGCTTGGCATTGAATTCGTTTAGGGCCTCAAGCATGGCCAGAATGTTTTCGCGCGGCATTCCCGGGCTGGTGCCGCCCCCTACGGAGAGAATGATCCCTTCGCCGCCCGAGCCTTCCAGCACTTCCAGAGTTTCGTCCTTCACTTCCTCGGGAGTTCCGCGAACGGCGACCTCCAGGGGATTTACGTTACCCATCAAGCACATCCGGTCGCCGATGCGCCGTTTGACTTCGGTGATGTGGCGCTGCTTGCCCCAATTGAGCACGTTGAAGCCAGTGTCAGGCAGGTGATCAAGGCAGGCGTCAACTTCAGCATCGTTGTGGTAGAGCTTGACCCAGTCTTTCGGGAAGGCGTCGCAGATGCGCTTTAGATATGGATGCGCGAACTCAAGATAATGCTCCTCATTCACGAACCCTACGATGTCATCGAGGATGAAGATGCTCTCTACCGTATCGCCCATCACTTTCTGCTGCGCCTTGAGCCAGTCGATGATTACCCGGGTACAGAGGTCGAGCAGTTTATGCGCGCCCTTGGGGTCTTCGACCAGATCGATCATGAATTCCGTGGTTCCGCGCACAAAGCCCGCCGTACACATGGGTCCGCGCGAGGTGACCATGGGCAGAATGTATCCGGCATCCAGAATGCGCTGGCGCGCCATGCTGATGCGATGCAGAGTGAGGCCCGCAAACGCGTCGCACTCGACTTCGTATTCGGGAAATCGGTCGACATCTTCCAACCGGAAAAGCATGTTGTACTCGCTGGGCGTGTTGTCCTGCCAGAACTTGATCTTGGCGCCCAGAATCGAGGGCTCTGCCGCCATCCCATACTCCATCCACCAGGAGGGGATGAAGATGATGTCGGGGAATTCCTGCAAGATTTTCAGGTTCGATTGAAACCAGAGCTCGGGATCGAGAAAATAGTCCATGTGCTTGATGCCGAGGTATCCGGGAATCCATGGGCTATCGACGATAAGCGCCATCGGGATCTTGTCCAGCTTTTCGCGCCGCACCGCTTTTTTGAATATTTCCCACTGCTCCGGCCGCATACGTTTCCTCCCGATCACGGTTCGTGATCGACATCCCGACTCTCTCTATTTGCGAATGAGCGACCCCCTCGCCATTCGCTTCGTCGCCATTCGTCTTGCGCGAAAACAAACTTAGTTCGTTGCCCTGGCCAACGTCCTACCTGGCGTTCAGACCGAGCATTCTACGAAGTCCGAACAAACCTAAGTGTAATCTTTCTCGTCACCTAAGGATTTGTTCGACTGTCGTAATAATTATGACCAGCTAATCATAGTTTAACCGCGACAGTCAATACAAGGGCGGCTGAAACTGGCCAGATGGAGTGATTGAGGCCAATTCGCAATCTCGGTGCGGAACTGGACTTCGCAGGTGCAATTGGGGATAGATCGGGGAACTGGTGCAACGGTTTATGGCGGAGAGACTGGGATTCGAACCCAGGTTAGAGTTTCCCCTAAACACGCTTTCCAAGCGTGCGCCTTCAGCCACTCGGCCATCTCTCCGATAGACCCTGCTGACAGTTCGAGTTTAGCATTTTCAACCTCGCATGTTCTGTGCGGGCGCCGCGCCTGATTCTCCAGGGTCCGGCTCTGATTCGCGGGTTTTATGAAACCGTATACAGCCGGGCGCAGGCTGATTTATAGTGCGTTATTGCGCGCCGATCAAACTTCTGAATGCGTCCCCGAATCTTGATGCGTCCGGGCAACCTGATGCATCCGGTTATCTCGATGCATCAGCGCATCTTGATTCATCCGCGGCGCAGTCGTTTTGGAAAGAGGTTTTCATGTCTCCTATTTCACGCCGCGACCTGCTGTCATCTGGACTGGCGCTCTCGACCTCGTCTCTATTGGCTCGCTCTGCCTGGGCCCGTGCCGCTGCTGTATTTGGAGGCGTCCCCGGGGTTGCAGGCGCTCCCGAGGCTGGCGCATCTGCCGCGATTGCTCCGCGGGAGCAACTGCTGTTTGACTTTGGGTGGAAGTTCCAGCTCGGCAATGGAACCGACCCAGCCAAGGATCTCGGATTCGGCAACACGCAGGAAGACTTTTCCAAGACCGGCAACTTCAAGTTTGCGCGGGTGGGATATGACGACTCGAAATGGCGCTCGCTGAATTTGCCCCACGACTGGGCGGTAGAGTTACCGTTTGTGTGGGACGACACGCTTGCGCCGCATGGATACAAGCCACTGGGGCGGCGGTATCCCGAAACCAGCGTGGGGTGGTACCGGCGTGAGTTTGACATTCCCGCGAGCGATGCGGGCCGGCGGTTTGCGGTCGAGTTTGATGGCGCATTTCGCGATGTACTCGTGTTCGTGAACGGGTGCTTCATTGGCCGCAACGATAACGGCTACGCGCCGTTCCGGTTCGACATCACGGACTTTCTCGCGGTGGGCGCGAAGAACTGCATTGTGGCGCGCGTGGACGCGAGCTTTGGCGACGGCTGGTTCTACGAGGGCGCGGGAATCTACCGGCATGTGTGGCTGACCAAGACCGATGCGCTGCATCTGGGGAAGTGGGAGAGCTACGTGCGGGCGGAGGTCAAGGGCGACGCCGCGGCGCTTTCGCTCTGCACTGTCGTGGTGAATGAAGGGAACGACGCCGAAGCAGCCTCGGCAAGTTGGCAGATATTGGACGTCGATGGCAAGACTATCGCGACGGCGGAATCGCCCGCGCAGCCCATCCCTGTTGATGGCTCTGGCACATTCACAGCGACGGCACGTATCGATCATCCGGCGCTGTGGTCGGTGGAGGCGCCGAATTTGTACACGGCGGTCGTGACCGTGAAGACGGAAGGGAAGACGCGCGACGCCGAGCGCATCACCTTTGGCGTGCGGACGGCCCGCTTCGACGCCGATCACGGGTTCTTCCTGAACGGCCAGCAACTCAAGATTCAGGGCACCTGCAACCACCAGGACCACGCGGGAGTGGGCGCGGCGGTGCCTGACCGGTTGCAGGCGTTCCGCATCGCTGTTCTGCAAGGGATGGGATGCAACGCGGTGCGCACCTCGCACAATATGCCGACGCCGGAGCTGGTTGAGGCCTGCGACCGCATGGGAATGATGATGATGTGCGAGACGCGGCAGATGAGCTCGAGCCCCGAAGGCATGGCGCAGCTCGAGACGATGATCAAGCGCTACCGCAATTCGCCGTCGATCATCATCTGGTCGATCGGCAATGAGGAGTGGCATTTGCAGAACGACCAGGCCGAGGAGGGCGCGAAGATTGCCGCGACGATGGTGCGGCGCTGCCATGAGCTTGACCCTACGCGCGTGGTGGGCGCTGCGGTGAACGGCGACAACGAGAAAGGTGATTCCGATCCGCTCGACATTGTAGGGTTCAACTATGTGATGAAGTTTCCCGACGTCTTTCACAAGGAGCATCCGACGCGGCCGATCTATGGATCGGAGACGGCGAGCACCATTTCACAGCGCGGTTGCTACCAGACTGACAAACTACGAAATACTCTAAGCGCCTATGACGTGAACCACACCGCCTGGAGCCAGCTCGCCGAGGAGTGGTGGACGTTTTACGCCACGCGCGAGTGGGAAGCGGGCGGATTTGCTTGGACAGGATTCGATTATCGCGGCGAGCCGACGCCTTACGGATGGCCGTCAATCAACTCCAATTTCGGCATTGTGGACATGTGCGGATTTCCCAAGGACAACTTCTTCTACTACAAGTCGTGGTGGACGAAAGAGCCGGTGCTGCATTTGTTTCCGCACTGGACGTGGGACGGCAGGGAAGGCGAGGAGATTCCTGTTTGGGTTCACTCAAATCTCGATGAGGTTGAGCTGTTTTTGAACGGCAAGAGTCTCGGCCGGCAGAAGGTTGCGCGGCTCAGCCACGTCGAGTGGAAAGTTCGCTACGAGCCGGGTGCGATCGAGGCGCAGGGCTGGAAGGACGGAAAGCTCGTGCTCACCGAAAAGCGCGAGACGACGGGCGAGATTGCGTCCGTGCGGCTGACGGCTGATAGGACAACTATCGACGCCGACGGCGCGGATGTCGTCGTGCTCACGGTCGACGCGCTTGACGCTGCGGGACGAGCGCTGCCGACGGCGCAGAATCTGATCGAGTTCAAAATTACCGGCGAAGGCGCCCAGGGAGCCGCAGGCGACATTGGCGTATTGATCGGAGTCGGGAACGGCGATCCCAACTGCCATGAGAGCGACAAGGAGCCGCGGCGGTCGCTTTTTAATGGTCTTGCGCAGGTCATCGTGCAATCGACCAAAACGGCGGGCACGATAACTATAGAAGCGAGCACCATTGTGCGGGACAAGACGGTGGCTCCGGCAAAGATTGAGATTACGACGAAGCAGGTGGCTTTAAGAGCAGTGGTCAGTGATTAGTGGTTAGAGGTTAGCCTAAAGGCAGTGGTCAGTGGTCAGTGGTTTGAGAACCGTGGGCCGTGAGTCGTGGTCTGAGGGCCGCGGGAAGCAATCGGCGACATCGAGCGGAGTGGTTTGGAGGTTCGGACCGGCCATTTGCAGCGCGTAGAGCAGACTGCCGGCGCGCTTTGGGCTGATGCTGTTGGAGGCGAGTGCCTGGAGAATTTCGTTGATTGCGGCGAGTACGCCGGAACTGTCACGCACCACAGGGAGGTTGACCGGCTCTTCCCTGGGGCGAAGGGGGCCCCTGGGCACGAGGACGCGGGTGCGCGAGTGGAAGTAGCAAAAGGGACATTCACGCAAGGCAGGGGACTGGCACTTGAGTCCGTTGGGCTTGATAGAGCGACATTCCTTATACATATCTGTTGTCTCCCATCTTTCGTATCTGTCCTATCTCTCCGGCCCCCGCCCCCGGGGCCCCGCCCCCCCCCCC
>PLCO01000063.1 GCA_003134815.1 Acidobacteriaceae bacterium
CCCTGAAACCTGATCCCTGTCTTTCTAGCTCTTCAGCCAGTCCTTCACCGTTTGCGCCATCACGTCGCGGCTCACATCACTGATCGCGTTGGTGAGAGGAATCTGCTTCGGGCAGACCTCGACACAGTTCTGCGCGAATCCGCATTCCTGGATTCCGCCGTCGCCGGCCAGCGCTCGCAGCCGCTCTTCCTTCAAGACTTTGCCCGTCGGATGGTTGTTGAAGAGCTTGACCTGCGCGATGGTCGCCGCGCCCACAAAGCCCGTAACATCATTGAACTGCGGGCAAACCTCCATGCAGCAGGCGCAGGAGATGCAGTTGGATAAGGGGTAATTCGCCTCCTGCTCCTGCGGGTAGACGCGCGGCCCCGAGCCGAGATCGTACGTGCCGTCCACCGGAACCCAGGCCTTCACGCGCATCAGATTTTCAAACAGAACCGACCGGTCGACCTGCAAATCGCGCACTAGCGGAAACTTGGTGAGCGGCTCAACCTTGATCGGTTGCTCAAGATTGTCAACCAGCGCCGAGCACGCCATGCGCGCGTTGCCATTGATCCGCATCGCGCAAGACCCGCAAATCTCCTCGAGGCAATTCGAATCGTAGGCGATCGGCGTCGTCGGCCGTCCATCAGCCGTCACGGGATTCCGGGCGATCTCCATCATCGCCGAAACGACATTCATCCCCGGCCGCCACTCCAGCTCAAACCGCTCCCACACCGCCGCCGCCTCAGGGCTGGCCTGGCGCTTGAATTCAAAAGTGACTGTCCTCGTCGCCATGATCCCTTTCGTTGTAGCGCCGGTCCCCAGACCGGCTGTAGCGTGGGTCTCCAGACCCACGCATTTATTTCGCCGCGTCAATAATGCCGCGGCCGCGGCTTGATGAACTGCGTATCGACTTCCTCGAATTCGAACTTCGGTCCTTCCACATCGCCCGTAAAGCTCGCCTTGGTCGTCTTCAGGAACCGTTCATCGTTGCGGTCGGGAAAGTCCGGCTTGTAGTGCGCTCCACGCGACTCGTCGCGCAGAATCGCGCCCAGCGTAATGGTGCGCGAAAGCTCCAGCATGTTCTTGAGCTGCCGCGCAAACGCGAAGCTGGTGTTGGCCCATTGGCTCTTGTCGCTCAGGTTGATGCGTTTGTAGCGCTCCAGCAGTTCCACGACTTTCTCGTCGGCTTCCTTCAGGTCCTTGTTGTAACGGATCACGGTTGCATGCTCCGTCATGGCCTCGCCCAACTCGCGCCACAGCTTGAAGGGATTCTCTCCGCCCTCGTTCCGGATCAACTTGCCATTGATCTCCGCCTGCCGCGCCACTTCCGCCGCCGCGCCGCCGTCGCCATCCGCCGCCGGCACGTTCTTCGCGTACGCGAGCGCATTCGGCCCCGCCTTAAATCCCCCGAAGATGCAACTGACCAGCGAGTTCGCGCCCAGCCGGTTGGCGCCGTGATACTGGTACTCACACTCGCCCGCGGCAAAGACGCCGGGGATATTGGTCATCTGATTGAAGTCCACCCAAAGTCCGCCCATGGTGTAGTGCATGCCAGGGAAGATTTTCATCGGCTCGGCGCACGGATCGACGCCGACGAACTTCTCATAGATCTCCAGAATGCCGCCAAGCTTGTGGTGCAGCGTCTCGCGATCGATATGCGTCAGGTCGAGATAAACCATTGGCTGGCCATCGAGGCCGAGCCCCATCTCGTACACCACCTTGTGAATGGCGCGCGTAGCCACGTCGCGCGGCACCAGGTTGCCATATTTCGGATACCACTCCTCGAGGAAGTAGAACCGCTCCGCCTCGGGAATGGCTTTGAACGCGCGCTTATCGCCCGGCGTCCGCGGAACCCACACGCGACCGCCTTCGCCGCGCGCCGACTCCGACATTAGACGCAGCTTGTCCTCGCCGGGAATGCACGTCGGATGCACCTGAATGAACTCGCCGTTGGCGTAGTACGCGCCCTGCTGGAAGATGGCCGACTGCGCCGACCCCGTGCACACCACCGAGTTCGTGCTCTTCCCGAAGATCGCCCCAATGCCGCCAGTCGCCAGAATGATCGCATCCGCCGCGAACGCCTTCAGCTCCATCGAGCGCAGATTCATCGCCACGATGCCGCGCGCGTTCCCTTTCCCATCGATGATGGCGGAGAGAAATTCCCATCCTTCGAACTTGTGTACCTTGCCCTCGGCCTCGAACCGCCGCACCTGCTCGTCAAGCGCGTAGAGCAGTTGCTGCCCCGTCGTCGCCCCGGCGAACGCCGTGCGATTGTAGAGCGTGCCGCCGAAGCGCCGAAAGTCGAGCAGTCCCTCCGGCGTGCGATTGAAGGGCACACCCATGCGGTCGAGCAGATCGATGATCGCCGGCGCAGCCTCGCACATGGCCTTCACCGGAGTCTGGTTGGCCAGAAAATCGCCGCCGTAGATCGTGTCGTCGAAGTGCTGCGCGGTCGTGTCGCCCTCGCCCTTCAGGTTCTTTGCGGCGTTGATGCCACCCTGCGCGCAAACCGAGTGCGAGCGCTTGACCGGCACAATGGAAAACAGGTCCACGTTGCCGCCGGCCTCAGCAATCTTGATAACGGCCGAAAGCCCCGCCAGCCCTCCGCCAACCACGATGATTTTGGGTGCTGCCATTCAATCGTCCTTAACTTACAGTGAACAGTTCGCCGTTCACAGTTCGTAGCTCAAAGCTCGTAGTTCGTATCCCGTAGTTGGAATTTCGCAGGCTGCCCCACCCGCACATACTGCCGGGCGGGCTGCGCACGCTGTTGAATGTTCGCAAGCGGCACGTTGTCCGGAGCATTCGGGTACTTCGGCCCCACGAACGCCCAGATGCTCGCGATTCCCATACCGGCAAGCAGCACTCCGAATAAAACGCAGACATAACCGAACCGGCGTCGCGCAACCTCACCCGGCGTGATGCCCCATTTTGCGGCAAAGAGCCAAACGCCATAAGCAAAATGCCAGCAGACGGCGATCATCGCGATCACATAGACGGCCAGAATCCAGTGGTTGGCAAGCTCATGCTGAACTTTCGCGAATGCCATGCCGGGATTTTCAGGCAGGCTCGCGCCCATGAAGCGCTGTGTTGCAACGTGATAAGCGATATAGGCAAATGCGATCAGGCCTGTGTAGCGCTGCGCCAGGTACATCCAATTCCCTGCCCACGGGTAGTAGACGATATTCGATTTGCCGCGCAGCCAGATGTAGACGCCATAAATGGCGTGATACAGGATCGGAAGAAAGATAAAAACCCATTCCAGCACGCGCACCAGCGGCAGGCTGTTCAGGAACTTCACTTGCTCGCCGTACGCGATCGGCCCTTTCAGCGCTTCAAAGTTCGAGAGCACGTGTTCGAGAAAAAAAGCGCCGATGGGAACAATGCCCAGCAGCGAGTGGAGCTTATGCCAGAGAAAACTGGTGCGCTGCCCTGCGCGTAACGGCTCTACGCCGCGTCGGACGCTATGCGCAGAGGGGGGCGCGGCGGGTTGAACGGTTGCCATGAAGAATTTGGCTCCTAAGAAATGAGGGCCGCAGCAGTCTTAAGCGAAGCAGCCTGGGCCCATGCAGTCCTATATTGAGGGACGGAAGTTCGCGTTTTGATTCACATGCATTATTCGAGGCTGACGTTAGGTCCGTCAAGGCACTCCGTGCTTTTGGGTTTTGGAGGAGAGCAGTGGAAGGTCAGCTCGACAGCATCCGCAGCAGCGCAGCAATCGCCCGCCCGCGATGGCTCACCGAAAGCTTCGTCTCAAGATCGACCTCCGCCATCGATTTGCCCAACTTGGGAAGATAAAACAGCGGATCGTAACCGAAGCCACCGTTGCCACGCGGCGCGTCAAGAATGATTCCTTCCACCGTTCCATCGGCCACTTGAATCACCTCGCCATTACGCGCGGCAACCAGCGTGCACTCGTAGCGCGCCGTCCGCAGTGTCTCGGGAATCTCAGCCAGCTTCTGCAGCAGCACCATGTTGTTCCATACGTCGGTGTTGTCGTTGGCGTCAGGCGAATCCACCAGTCCGGAATCCGCCGCAAACCGCGCCGACCGCACACCGGGCGCTCCACCGAGCGCGTCTACTTCCAGACCGGAATCATCGGCGACCACCAACTCCCCGGGCGCAAATCGCGAATAGTAAACAGCCTTGCTCGCCGCATTGGCGAGGAACGTGTCGCCGTCCTCTTCTGGCTCGGCGATCGTTTCGATCCCCGGCAGCGGGTCGATGCTGACTGAATATTTCTCCGCGGCAATACGAAAGTCGCGCAGCTTGCCGGCGCTGGTGGTGGCGGCATAAAGCCTGAGTGCCATGCAGTGAGTGTAAGATAGCGCCGGCGTCCTGACCGGGGCCCCCACGGACAGGTTCACGTCCGTGGGGTGGCCCGCCGGCTGTCATGGCGGCGTCCTCGCCGCAACATTCGTCGCAATTCTCTCCCCTGTACAAACTGCGCACCCAACCGATAGGCTTTCCTTTGCTCGCGCACCGAGCTCGCAGCACCACGAAACGGAGACAGAATGCCGACAGTGATCCTCGCTGGAATCGGGTGGCACATCATTGGAGCTGCGTGTGCCGCTTCGTTCTATGCGCCTATCGAAAAGGTGCGAAAGTGGTCTTGGGAGACAACCTGGGCCGTCGCCGGATTTTTCTCCTGGATTCTGTTGCCGATCGGAGTGAGCTATCTTCTGCTGCCAAGCTTCCCCGGCTTCTATGCCTCGCTCGATCCCAGCCTCATGTTACGAGTTGCGCTCTTCGGCGCGATGTGGGGCGTCGGCAATGTCAGTTACGGCCTCACCATGCGCCACCTCGGAATGTCGCTTGGCATTGGCGTGGCCATCGGTGTCACTCTCATTGTGGGCACGCTCGTGCCACCATTGCTGCACGGCCAGGGAGCGATGCTGTTCTCGACGCGCAGCGGCCTGCTCACTATGGCGGGAGTTCTGGTGGCCGTGATCGGAGTCGGCGTCGTCTCCTATGCAGGCCATCAGAAAGAAGTGGAACTCGGCGCTGGAGCGCAGGAATTTAATGTAAAGCTCGGCCTTGCGCTCGCCGTCATGTGCGGAATTTTCTCGTCGGGAATGTCATTCGCCATCGACGCAGCCAAGCCTATTGCCGCAGTAGCCGAACACCTGGGCGTAAATCCGCTCTACTCCGCGCTGCCGAGTTACGTGTTGATCATGGGCGGCGGCGCGGTCATCAATATGAGCTATTGCTTTATCCGGCTGGCCTTCAAGAGGGAGCTTTCTCTTCGCGCCGATCTGTCGCAGCCGAGCGCCACACTTTTCAGGAACGGAGCACTGGCCGCAACAGGCGGAATCATGTGGTATCTGCAGTTCTTCTTTTACGCCTGGGGCGCGGCCAACATTCCGCAGCGACTCAGCTATGTGAACTGGATGCTGCACATGAGCATTTATGTGTTGTGCGGCGGGCTGGTGGGCCTGGCGCTGGGCGAGTGGAAGGACGTGCAGAGCAGGCCGCTCCGCCTTTTGTGGGGCGGCATTCTCGTCATCATTGCCGCGGCCAACCTGGTCGGCCTGGGAATGGCATCGTAGACTTAAAAAGTTCAACGCCAAATTTCTGCGGCAAAACAAATCGCCCTTCAAGGCAAGGGCAGTTCCCTGCCTAGTCCGGAACCGAAAAGGTCCGCACGCAGCTTCTCCACAGTCGAGAAAACCAGTCCCCTCATTCCCAGCGTTAAGGCCGTATCGACATTCTCCGCCTTGTCGTCGATGAAAAGTGTTTCATCTGGCTCCGTTCCGAGCCGCTCCAAGGCATAGCGATAAATCGCCGGGGCGGGCTTGGCGACGCGAATCTGATAGCTCCAGACGAGCACGTCGAAGCGCCCAAGCCAGCTCAGCTCTCGCTCCATGTGCTCGTGCACCGCGTCGCCCATGTTGGAGACAATGGCTGTCAGCAGGCCGCGCTCCTTGAGCTTGAATTGCCACGCCAGCATCGCTGGATCCGCCTTCGTCCACATGCGGGCATCCCACAGATTCAGCTCTTCGATCGCCGACTCGCTGAGGTTAAGCCCAGCATCGCACGCAAGCTTCCGCCAGAATTCGAGGCCGGTCAGCGATCCCTCGTCGTAAGCCTGACGATCGGTCCAGTACAGGCTGTCAAATCGATCTGAGGAAAGTCCTGTGATCCGCACAAGCTGGGCGTGAGCGTCGGGATCTGGTGGGCCCGTCAAGACCCGGCCGTAATCGAAGATAACCGCGCGTAGAGCCAATATCACCTCAATATCACTTCAACAGCGCCCATGTATTGTTGAAAATGGCGCTTGATTCATTGTGCACGAAGGGCGCTTCGAGCCCGATGTGCCGCCTTGACGAGTCTTGACGAATCTTGACGAGTAAGGCGCAGCGAGCAGCAAACAGACGTGGGAATGCCGATGCACTTTTCGCGAAGAACGAACTGGAATACCGAAGAGAGCGAACTGGCGCATGCGCATCGCGAGCGCATGCAGGCCGGCCTTCCCATTGCCGATCTCACGAAGTCGAATCCCACGCGCTGCGGTTTTGAATACCCAGCGTCCCTGCTTGACATGCTGACCGATGCGCGCGCCCTGGATTATGACCCGCAGCCGAGGGGCTTGCTTCACGCGCGCGAAGCCGTCTGCGAGTATTACGCCGCGCACGGCGTTTCTCTCGATCCTAATCAGATCATCCTGACCACCAGCACCAGTGAGGCTTACAGCTTTCTCTTCCGGCTGCTCTGCGATCCCGGCGACGAGGTGGTCGTCCTGCAGCCGGGCTATCCGCTCTTCGACTTCCTCGCGGATCTTGACGATGTGCGGCTGAAGGCGGCGCCCTTGGTGTATGAGAACGGGTGGCAGATTGACGCTGAGGGCATTCGGCGCACGATCGGACCAGAGACGCGGGCCATCATCGTCGTGCATCCCAACAATCCAACCGGCCACTTCGCCAAGCCATCCGAGGCTGCGGAACTGGCCGCGCTATGCCGCGAGTTCGGCTTGTCGCTCATTGTGGATGAGGTCTTTCTCGACTACGGTTTTGGGGACTACAGCTCTGGCGGCGAAGCGATGAGCTTTGCTCGGGGCATTGAAGGCGTGCCGATTTACATCGTCAGCGGGCTTAGCAAGATTGCCGGGCTGCCGCAGATGAAGGCGGCCTGGATTGTATCTGCCTTGTCGCCCGTCACAGGTCCGGAGCGGGAGCAGGCGCCAAATGACGCCCCAAATGACGCCCCAAATGACGCTCTCGCCCGGCTGGAAGTCATTGCCGACACGTTCCTGTCCATGAATGCACCGGTGCAGTGGGCGCTGCCGCAGTGGCTCGGCGGAAGGGCGGCGATTCAGGAGCAGATTCGGCGGCGCACGGCCGCAAATCTGGCTGAGCTTGATAGAGGGCTTGCAGCGGTCAAGCTCGAGACGGCGAAGCTCGACGCGGCGGAGCCAGACGCGGCGAAACGAGACGCGGTTAAGCTTGAGGCCGTCAGGCTCGAGGCGTTCAGGGCCGTGCAGCGGCTCAAGGTTGAAGGCGGCTGGTACGCGGTGCTGCGGATTCCGGCGATCCAACCGGATGAGCAGACGGTTTTGGAGCTGCTCGAGCGCGGAGTCTGGGTTCATCCGGGCTACTTTTTCGGGATGCCGGAGAGCGGTTGGCTGCTCGTGAGCCTGCTCGCGCCGGAAGCGGAATTCAGTAACGGAGTTGCCACTATGATTGACTACTTGGGAACGAACCATGGACGTAACGTGACGGGCAGATAGCAGGAACTGTTTCTTGAACTAGAAGCTATAACTTATTGAAACTAATTGCTGACGATCAAGCCTTGGCCGAATCCCTATCGGTCTCAAGATTTTTGCAGAAATGGATTGGAAGCGCGTTCTTCACCGATTGTGGTGAGGGGGCCGTGGCCGGGCAGGACCTTGGTTTCGTCGGGCAGCGCGAGCAGCCGGGTGTGCAGTGAGGCGATGATCTGGTCGAAGTTGCCGCCGGGGAAATCGGTGCGGCCGATGCTGCCGGCAAAGAGCGTGTCGCCGGCAATCAGCAGCTTCAGCGGGGCGAAGTGGAGGCAGATGGAGCCCTGCGTGTGTCCCGGCGTGTGCAGCACCTGCGCCGGATAGCTTTCGAGGCCGACGATCTGGCCTTCAGCGAGCGACTCGTCGGGCGGCGCCGTTTCCGGTGCGCGGACGCCGAGCCAGGCCGCCTGCGTGTCCATGATGTCGAGCTGCGCAAGGTCGTTTTCGTTCATGTAGATCGGCGCGCCGGTTAGGCGCTTCAACTTCAGCGCTCCGCCAACGTGGTCAATGTGGCCATGCGTCACCAGGATCTGCTTGAGCTTCAAACCCTGCTCGGTCAGGCGCTTATGAATGCGACTCACGTCGTCGCCGGGATCGATCACGATGGCCTCGCGGGATTCCTCGTCGCCCAGAATGGTGCAGTTGCAGAGCAGCGGACCAACGGGAAACGACTCGAAGAGCATGGATACATTCTAGGCGGAGCTGGCGGAACGAGAGTACAGCAAGTCGGCAAGTCAGCAAGTCAGCGAATCAGCAGGTTAGCCAGTTAGCGAGAGACCGCGACCACGGCGGCGGTGTTTACCTTTCAGTACCCACCCCCTGCCTCCCCCCACCCCACCCCATGTTTCTGGTACAAGATCATCGTGGCAAAGGGGTTCGAGCCAGCAATCGCGACAAGTTCTTTGTCAGGAGGCGTCTATCGGCAAGATCTTCCTTTCATTGAGGTTCGCCCCTGAGCCGAAGTTTTCCGACGCGGGCCGCGAGGTTTCTTGCTCATCATGGTCTGAGTATGCGCCGGGAGCTGGAAATAATCGGCAAACTTGGGAGGAAAATTGTGGAGCGGTGATCCGTTGACGGATCAAGGGGTTAGCGGGTTTGCGGGGCGGTGGAGGGAGGTGCTGGGGGGTTGACAGGGGCGAGGCAGTGTCACGATCGCCATCACCCAACTGAGGGGGCTGGCAGTTGCGGACTCCTTAGCTCGTGCCGATGATTTTGCCCTTCGTCTTTGGACTGGTGAAATGCTTGAACGCGGTCTCCAGGAACAAATGTCGCCTCTTTATCGCATACGATTCAACGGAAGCCTGAGAAATGTACTTCTGAAATGCTTCGAGCACCTCCGGATTTGTAGGCTTCTTGAATCTGCTCAGCAGTTTTAGGTCGCCCCGAATCTCCTCCAGCAGTTTTACGTAGAACTCCGCGAACTCCTCGATTTGGGACTGCTTCTTCTGCACATGCAATTCTTCGCAGAAGAGGTATGCCGACACGGCCACGGCCCTGCTTGAAATACTCTCTGCCTTTGCGCCGAAATATTTTTCCATGCTCTTGAGCACCGCCCGTATTCGATTCAGGTTCGCGTCATTCTCGTCCAAATCGTATTTCTCCTTGAAAAAGTCTTCGAGATTCTCGAGCCGTGCCCTCACGAAGTCCCCGCTTTCGTTCCGACTGAACGAATTGATGCAGATCTGAGCGAGTGTAAATTGTCTTGAGAACCTCTTCTCCGACAGCTTGGTACGCCTGAGGAATGGAGCTTCCTTGCCCATTTCCTTGTAGATGAAATCCCGCATCGTGCCCATGTGGGACTTGAGCATCTCTCCCGAATTCAGCCTGACGCCAAGTTGCAGGCGGCGGAATATCTCTCGAAGGAGCTCGTCGTCGATTTGGGGATATATGACAAATGTGAGCTTATAATCGTCGATCTTGTCCGCGAGTGTCGGCAAATCCGCTCGCAACTGCTTATACGTATATCGGTCTCCGGTGACTTCGACGGTTAACGGACTATCCGCTGATTTTTCCGGCTTGTAGAAATTCAGCAGGGTTGCCATTCTTTGTTTTCCGTCAATGCACTCGAAATCGAAATTCTCGTTCCCTTCTATCCGCGCCAGGTAGATTTTTGGTATATCGATGTTTCTGACGATCGAGTCGATCAGGTCTTCTTGGTTCTTGCGTGACCAAATTTTTTCGCGCTGGTAGTCCGCGTCGAGGTCAATTCGATAGATGTAATCCTCGACACACTTTTTTACTGGAATCGATTCGATGTCTCGTGTAGGGCTGGTCCTTCGCTTCTTCGGCATAGAGTATCTGCTCACTTTACTACTTGTTTGAGGTATTTGGTGCGGGCCGTTCCCTTCGTTTCGAGTAGGGCTAGGGTCTTGTACTTCAGCCATGTCTTGAATGGGTTTGGCGGGTCAGCTTCCGGCACTAGGGTACGCGGAATCTGCGTGAGGGTTCTAACTTCTGGAAGGAACCCATAATTGCCCTTGATGGTGGCCCCGGCGCTGTCCCTATCTATGATTTCGATGTCGAACGGCGTTCCCCTCTCGAGATGCGCCTTAAAGAGCAGGTCGATCAGGTGGAAATCGTTTTGGCTTAGCGAGCAGCCAATCACACGAAGCGTATCGCAGCCAATTAGAGTCTCAAGCGCTTGGTTCCAAATGCAGCCATAGGGCGGGTGGATGTAATTCTTGGCCGATCCTAAGGGAATGATCTCAATGGTCCTCTTTCTCCCGCGTATCGTCTGGTTGGTCCAATTAAAGGAACCGTGAAGCTTAAGAAGTGGGACCGCATTCGCTCGGAGCGGTTCGTCTAGCGAAAAGCAGTAAGGCGGGGACCCAAGATACTGTCTATACGCGTTGTCCAGGACATTGTCGTAG
Source organism: Acidobacteriaceae bacterium (assembly GCA_003134815.1). Classification (GTDB taxonomy): domain Bacteria; phylum Acidobacteriota; class Terriglobia; order Terriglobales; family Acidobacteriaceae; genus Telmatobacter. Next base: position 10,612 of record PLCO01000063.1, read on the forward strand.
TTCAGGGAAATGAGGCCCGCTAGCCTTTCTTTCCGCCTTGTGGCGGGATGCTTATGGAGTTCGAATAGGGCCTTGTGCAAATAGAAGCTGCGTGTTCTGGGCGCTGAAAGAACGTCTTGAATGTCCTCACGCACCAGGTTCTTTAGGTAATGGGTTTTGTATTCCCACCCGGAAATCTTGCTGTTCTCGATGAGGCTTATTAGTAGCTCGATGTTCAGTGAGCCGGAGGTCCCGGTGACCGTCGCAACATCCTTCAGGTATTGCTTATCCCGCCTGGCCTTTTCGATTACCCGCGCGGATAGTTGGCGCACGAGAAGCCCGCTTTTGTCAGCAAAAACAGGATCGATATTCTGAAGCTCTGCGTGGGTCGCACCCGCACCGAACAAGTAGACGATTTTGGTTGGCCTATCGTCTGTCATAGAATCCGATCAATCGTTTGCAGCTCGGGGCGAAAAAACAGCAGACTGACCTACAAGTGAGCCTTCCGGACTGTCCTCACCTCTTTGTGTAGCAGAGCACGGATTCAACCGAGGTGCTCGAGGGTCGGTAGCTTCGTGATTTTGTGTTGATGTATGCAAACGTCCGTGACATGGGGAAATCGACTTGACGGGAAAGCATAAGCTGCTTCGCCGAAGCGATCTCAGTGAAAATTGTTGCAAGATCGGCTCGGATTCCCTTGAAATAGGAATCCTGAATCACAATAATGCAATTGCCATTTGGCTTAATGCAGCGGGCTATTTCGGACACCGACCGGGTTATTGCGCCGAAGTACTGAACATATGTCTTGTAGTAGTAGCTCTTCGCCGCTTTCGACGGGTGTTGAGCCACTTGCTTGAGAAATCTGTTGCAGGCCGGTCCCCAGGTGGGGTCGGGCAGCCGGGGCGAATCTTGAATTGTCGGTGTCCCTATTAGCCTCCCGCGAAGTTCGCGTAGTTGTGTGTCCATCTTGAGTCCGAGAACCGCGAGCTCGGGAGACGTTGCCACGCCGTAATCAATGCGCGTGCAATACGGCGGGGAGGACAAGACCAGATCAACAGAGTTTGCATCGATCGGAAGTTTTTCTGAGGAGTTCACCGCGACCCTGCATTCAACATTTGCCAAATGCGACTCGCGCGGTTCCGCGATGATGCTGGCGGACATTGCGGAAACTCGCTGTCGGAAAATGCTGCGTATTTCCGCGGCGCCTGGTCGGACTCTTGACTGGAGGGTAGCGGGACGAGTGACCCATGTTGGATTGGAGGCTTTGAATCTGCCAATGAGACTTCTAACGGTTAGAAACAGTGCTAAGTAGAAAAAAGAGGCGATCGAGGACATGCCAGATGCCGCGTCGATCGATTTGCTCGCTCGATCGGCACAAACCAAAGGACCGTGGATGGCCCTCTCAATCGACCGGATTTCCGCAGCGGCGGAGGGAGCGAACCAAGTGAGAAGCGGGTCGTCCTCGGCGGTAATGTGTTGTCTGGCCGATCTCTTCATGATGTCGCTTAGAAACGGAGCGATGCTCGGTGCATCGATGTTTGGCAATAGTCGTGCTTTCGCGACGACCGCCATTACGGGGTTGAGGTCGAAGCCGATCGCTCGGTGGCCAGACGCAACGGCAGCGGCTGTGCTCGTCCCACTTCCGTTCCAAGGATCCAAAAATGTTGATCCTTGTCGGAGTCCTGCGCTCTGGATTAGTCTCCGGGCGAATGCACCTGAGAATCCCGCATAGTACGGGTACCACTCGTCGCGGCCCGCTGCGATATCGGGTCGGCGCTTAGGGTTCTCGATCACAAAATGGTCAAGCATTTTATGTCACCTAAGCCCAGGATTCTCTTTGACGGTCCATGATACTAGGTTCCAGGGCCGCTGACTTTAATTTCGCTCATTCGGTTGGTTGACCGTGTGGGCTGAGTTCGGCGGGCCGGTTGTGACCGCTGACACATACTTCAAGTTCTGAAGCTGAAACTATCGGACATTGACCGTTGGAGTTTGGCCCGTTGCGTTGGGCCCGTTGGTGTTCGCCCCTACCTCGTCCCGGCGGCCGAAGGAGTGTTTCGTGAATCAAAACTCATTTTCCGCGGATCAAGATTCTGTTTCTCCGGTGCAAAGCTCGCTTTCTCCGGAGCAAGGCTCTCTTTCTCCGGATCGGGGCTCGTCTTCCGCCGAGCCGAACCCGTTATCTGCCGAACAAAGCCCGTTTTCAGCCGACCCAAGATTGATTGCGGCGCTGCGGGAGCGGTCGCGCGAGCTTAAGTGCGGCAAAGGGCGAATCCTGTTCAACCAGGGAGACGCGCCTATTGGCGTTTATCTTGTGGAGCGTGGAGAGGCAGCGCTGGTGATGACGTCGGCGCTGGGCCAGGCGGTAATGTGCTTCCATGCGGGCGCCGGGTCGCTGCTTGGATTGCCGGCGGTTCTGGGGGATCAGCCTTACAGCCTGACGGCAATGGCGGAGAAAGACTCCGAGGTTCGATTTGTGGATCGCAGCGATTTTGAGGCGATGATGCAGGCGACGCCGGATTTGTATCCGCTGGTGTTGCAGGTGCTGGCGGCACAAGTTCGGAGTGCGCGGTTGGCGGCTACGGATTGGAAGGGCCAGGCGAGGCGCGGACAGTTTCGGACGACGGGGGTCAGGACGCCGGCGGATCGGACGTCGGCGGCTCGGACTGGGGCGGCTCGGGCTGGGGCGGATCGGGCTGGGTCGGCACCGTCGAACTAATTCCATTTGAAAATTTGAGAGCATGGCGCGGAAAAGCCCGCGGCTAAAGCCGTGCGTTTGTGGGCGCATGGTTCGGGAGCCTGGAGGCCCCTGCTCCTTCCGTTGTTGCGGGCGGGCGTTCGGCGCGCGTAGCGCAAGGTAGCGCGCCGGGGGGCGGGCGGACGAAAGGCAAAAGCAGGTCCTTCGGCTCCGCTGAAAAACGCTTCGCTCAGGATGACACTGCGTGGGCGCGAGCGCCGGGGGTGGGCGGCGCGAGCCCGCAAGGAGCGAGCGCCGGAGGTTTTCGGCGCGCGTAGCGCAAGGTAGCGCGCCGGCGTCGGGGCATTGGCCGTGCCGCCGAGCTCGTGCGATGAAACCAGTCGAAAAGCAACCGCAGGTCCCTATTCGACTTCTCTCAGGGCAGGCTTTCGGCTCCGCTGAAAAACGCTTCGCTCAGGTTGAAACCTCGCAAGTGGTCGGGCCGCTAGAGCGCGACCCGATTTGATTTGGGGCTTGCGAGCCGCCATTTAGCGGTGATCGCCGCCATGGTCTCCACCGTGGTCACCGCCGCCGCGATAGCCGGGGAGGTTGTGTTCGTTGCCGCCGTCATGATCACCGTGGCCGGAGTGGCCGCGGCCGTCGCGGGCCTCGTTGCCGCGGAAGTGGTTGAAGGGCTCTTCGCCGCGCTGCGGCATCGGTCCGCGGTAGCCGTGATGCGGGTCGTAGCGGTTGTCAACATGGCCGTAGAAGCGGTCCTGGCCGCGGTACCAGTGGCCGGCGCCGATGAAGACTCCGTTGTTGAACCAGTCGGGCCCGTAATAGCCGTAGGGCGAGCAGTTGTAGGGAGCGTAGTCGTAGTAGCCGTAGGGGCAGACAGGCTCCACTCCGAAGTGGATGGAGATTTGGGCCGGCGCGGTGCGCGCGGAGCAAAACAGGGCCGTTGCGAAAACTGCGAGTGCGAGGGTCTTGACTTTGGACATGATGTCTCCGTAATTCGTCTTGCGTGGATTCGTATTGCGTGGGAGTTCGTTTTGCGTTCAGTTCGCGTTGAGTGTGGGTTGGATTTCAAGTGGTAAGGCGGCCGGGAAGTTGATTCTCGATTTTCGTTTTTCCGGGGCCAGGTTGAAGCTGTTGCGAGATAGAAGCCGGGGAAGGGCTAATGAATCGTAGCCAGAACGGGAGACGAAAGACTGTGCTGTATTGACCTTGAACAGTGGTTAGCGATTAGTGGGTAGTGGTTAGTTGATTCGCGGGAAGTTGAGGATCGTGCTTTCTTATCCCTTTGCCAGAGTTCCAAGAAGCAGGTCCCCATTCGACTTCGCTCAGGGCAGGCTTTCGACTCCCATCGCTGCAGTCTGGTCGCTCAGGATGAAACCCCATTCCCGGGTGTGCCCAAAAAGTAAACGCATGGCGAAAAGATTGTTGCGGTTCGCTTTTTATTCGCTATAATGCGCGCATGGCCATTACACGCAGGCAAAAAGAGGTTCTGGATTTTCTTGAGGCGTTTGTGAGCCGGAATGGCTATTCGCCTTCGTTTGAAGAGATTGCGCGGGGCATGGGGCTGAAGAGCCTGGCCACGGTGCACAAGCACATCACCAATCTGGAAAAGAAGGGCATGCTGGACCGGGTGCACAACCGCAGCCGGTCAATTGACGTGCTGCCGCCGGGGACGCGGACGCGGAGCAGCATGAAGCTGCCGCTGGCGGGGCGGATTGCGGCGGGGTCGCCGGTGGAGGCGATGGAGAGCTCGGAGACGATTTCGCTGGCCGACGTGGTGGGCAACCGCGATGTGTTTGCGCTGGAGGTGCGTGGCGACTCCATGCGCGACGAGCACATTATTAATGGGGACTACGTGCTGGTGGAGCGGACCAAGACGGCGCGGCAAGGAGAAATTGTGGTGGCGCTGGTGCATGGGTCGGAGACGACACTGAAGCGGTTTTACCCGGAGGGGAATGTGGTGCGGCTGCAGCCGGCGAACCTGGAGATGGAGCCGATTTATGTTCCGGCGGCGCAGGTGGCGATTCAGGGGCGGGTGCTGGGAGTGCTGAGGAAGTACCGGTGAAGCAGTGGTTAGTGATTAGTGATTAGTGTTTTTTGCGTGGTGGGTAGTGGGCGCGGGGATTTGGGAAAATCCTGCCGTAAATCAGTTTGAGTCTTCTTTGCGTTTGTTGATCGCCACGCCGAGGCCCGCGCCCAGCGCCACACCGATGGCGATCCCGACGGCAAGGTTATGCATCGCGACACCTATCGCGACCCCCAGGGCAACTCCTAAGGCTACTCCTGGGCTGGCGTTGTTCTTCACGCGTTTGACTCCTCTCAAACGTCTCACAGGAACTCTACATTCCGGCGGCGGCGGTGTCCACTAATACCCCTAATCCAAGTGTCGATCGCGCTAGAGCTCGTCTACTTCTATTCCGGACGATCCATTCCTAAGTTAGCTCGGCGGCCATACGTTGCGCGCGCCAAATTGCGCCGTTGAGGGCGACGGTTTCAGTAGTCTCGACGGGCATGGCTGGTGCGGCGGCGCGAAGGCCGGCGAAGAATGCTTCGCGGACAATGGGCATTTTATCGATGACGCTGCCGGTCCAAGCTACGGGAATTTCGGACACGTGAAATTCGGCTACGGGAACTTCGGCAGCAGGGATTTCAGCGCCGGGAAGTTCACCGACAGAAAATTGAGCGGCAGGATTTGCGCCTGCTGGAATTGCGTGCTTACGGCGGAGCTTGGAGCGCACCAATAGAACATTTGCGACGAGGTCGGCGGCGGCCTGATGGAGAACACCGACTGCGACCGGATCTCCGGCTTCGGCGAGCTCGTTGATGGCGGGCGCCAGCGCGGCGAAATCGGGTGCGGGCGTGCCGTCGCCAACGTTGATGAGCTGATCGAGGGTTGGCGTGCCCCATATCTCGCCAACTTTTTTCAGAATTTGCGTGGGCTCGTCGCGATCATGGGCGTTGAGCGCGCGGCGGATGGCGTGGAGGCCGATCCAGTAGCCGGAGCCTTCGTCGCCGAGGCGTGAGCTCCAGCCGCCTGCGGTCTCGAATGCGCCGTCGGGCGCGCGGCCGATGGTGTTGGTGCCGGTGCCGGCGATCTGCAGGATTCCTGGGCCTCCGCGAAAGGCTGCGTCGAGAGCGATGATGTGGTCGCCGACGACTTCGGAGCGAGCGACGCGAAAATCGTTGAAGACGGCGGTGATCCACTCAGTGATGCCAGGCATGGTGGCGCTGGCCACGCCGCATGAAGCGGCGCTGACTGTGCTGACGCCCGCCCGCGCGTAGACGTCTTTGAGCACGGCGCGAAGATTTTCTTCTGCGGCCTCGGCGCCCACGCGCAGGCGCTTGATGGAGCCGCTCTCAGCAAAGGCGACAACGTGATCGCCGTCGACGATAGAGGCGCGCGTGTGTGTGCCGCCGCCGTCAATGCCGAGAACCACGCTCATTGCTTCCCTTCCCTTGTGCACACAGCGCAGAATACCGGGCAAGCTGTGCGGGCGAGGACGCCCGCACGACAGCCGGCGGGGACGACGGCGCTACATCTTCCGCTGCGGCGGGCGCAAGGTTCTTCCATTTTGAAGTTTCTTGATGAACAGGCAATCACGTCCGGCTCCATTTATTTTTCGAGCGAGACGCCGCCGTCGCGCAGTATTGCCGAGAGAATGTTCAGGCTGCCGTCTGATTTGGGCGCGTGAAGGCCGAGCAAGTGGGCGAGCCACGGATAGAGGTTGACGTTTTCAAAGGGCGCAACGGTTTTTCCCGCAACGAGGTCGGGGCCCGCGGCAAAGAAACTGGCTTTCATTTCCGGAATGACATTCGGATCGAAGCCGTGCATTCCAATGGTGGGCGGCTTGCTTGTTTGGCCTGCAGCCGGTGGGTGAGCGCGGATGGCGAATGGCCCGGTGGCGACGATGATCGGGTCGCCTTCGCGCGGATTCTGGTTGTAGTTCAGATTGGCGGGAACATTCCTGAGGCGGTAGACGACAAACTGCGACGAGGCGTGCTTGAGCTGGTTGTAGACACGCGCGCGATCGTCTTCGGTTTTGCCATAGAGGAGCGAACCGACGGAGTCAAAGCCGGTGAGATCGGCGAATTGGTCGAGGTCGATCCAATCGCCTTCGGACTTGATCATGCCGTGATCGCTGACGATGATGAGGTCGATAGGCAGGCGGGTAGCCTTGAGCGCAGCCTCAAGCTTGCCGACGATTGCGTCCATTTTGAGCACGGCGGCGCGGGTTTGTGGCGCGTCGGGTCCAAATTCGTGGCCCTCGTGGTCAGGCTCGGAGTAGTAGATGGTGATGAGGTGGGGGCGATCGGCAGCGGGCAAGCGGAGCAGAGCGACCGTATCGTCGATGCGCGCCTGCTGGGATTCTGGCGTGCGCTCGGTTTTGTCGTCGTAATGCGCGTACCAGGTGGGGAGGTAGCCGGCGATCTTCGCATCAGACCCGACCCAGAGCAGGCTCGCGGTGCGCATGCCCTGGCTTTCAGCGAGACTCCACAAGGGCACGCCGCTGTACCACGAGCCGTCGGTGACGGCCTGCTGATCGAAGTAGGAGTAGCGAGCGCCGCGCGCGGGATCGATGAAGTTGTTGGCGACGAGGCCGTTGTGCTCGGGATAGAGGCCGGTGACGATGGTGTAGTGGTTGGGAAAAGTGAGCGAGGGATAACTGGGCAACATTCCCTCTGGCGCGGACACGCCGCGCTTGGCGAGCGCGAGGAGATGCGTGGCGTTGTCGCGCTTCGCATAGTCATAGCGAAAGCCGTCGAGCGAGACCAGGACAACATAGTGCTGGCTCTGCGCCCAAGGTGAGTTGGCGCCATTGTCGACATGCGTGAGAGGAAGCGCGGGATTGAGAGCGGGCCCCTGCGCGGCTGATGTGCGTGAGGCAAGGACCAGCCCGAGAGCCAGCATGAGAAAAACACGCGAGCGCCTACCGAGGGAGCGAGGTCGCATTGAGAATGCCTCGGAATCAGCTTATCGCATGAGGTAAGGCGCGGTGGCTCGAGATGCTTTCAGTCCGCGAAGCAATTTCAGTCCACTACGCAATCTCAATCGAAGATGCGCGCCCAGGCCGTCCACACGAGGCCGACGGAGAGGATGGAAAGCTTTTGCCAGAGCGGCACAGACACGCGGCGCGTGAAGACGTCGTACTTCGCGCGCTCGATGCGCTTTAATAGCGCGTGGTAGATGGAGACGAGAACCCAGAGAGCCGGGCGGCTGGCGGGGTCGATCAGGGGCAAAAGAAATCGTGTTCGGCCGTAGTAGTGCTCGGCGAGACGCGCGATGGCGGCGAAAAGCTCGCGCTCGGCGGGCGTGGGCGGCGCGGCGGCCGGGTGATGAAGCAGCGCATTGAGCGAAACACCATGATGCGCCAGATTCTTGAGAGGCAGGTAGACCCGGTTACGCGCTGCATCCTCGGCAACGTCGCGGAGAATGTTGGTGAGCTGAAAGGCGATCCCGGTTTCTTCGGCGAGCTTCTCCGCGCGCAGGTCGCGATAACCGAAGATACGGATGCAAACCAGACCGACGACTGAGGCGACCAGGTAGCAGTAGCGATAAAGCTCTTCAAATGTCGCGTAGGTCTCGGGCGCATCGCCTGCGGCGTGGTCCAGATCGAGGGTGACGCCAGCTACCAGCTCGTCAAGCAGCTTGAGCGGGATTTCGAAACGCTGTGTTGCATCGCGCACGGCGAGGAAGACAGGATCGGTGGTCGCGGAACCTTGTGCCGCGTCACGCCAAGCTGCCAGCCATTCGTCAAGCCGGCGGCGGCGCTCATTAAGCGGGATGGATTCGTCGTCGGCAAGGTCATCAGCCTGACGCATGAAGGCGTAGATGGCGCAGATGGCGTTGCGGCGCGGGAGCGGAAGAGCGAGAAATGCGTAGTAAAAGTTTTTGGCTTCGCGCCGGGCGATTGCGCGGCACGCAGTGTAGGCGAGCACCAATGCGGGGTCGCGCGATGGAAATCCCAACCCCAGAAATCTTCCTGGCGATTGGGGGCCGAGGCGCAGAAACGGCAGCGCTTTGCCGGCCAGCGCGCGAGCGGCGAGCGAGAGCTTAGTGAGTTTTGAGATGGCCGGACGCGCGCTGAGGACGTCGTAATCGCGACGCTCAATGGCTCGCAGAATTTCGAGGCCGCCGCGGCTGAAGAGATCGAGGTCGAGAGCCAGATCGCGGTTGACTTTGCCGATGAGCGGCAGGCCTTGAGTAAAAAGCGAACGCGCGAATTCGACCTGGTGGCGCATGAGCGCGCGAAATTCGGGAGTGGCAACGCCGTTGGCGATGATTTCGTCGCTGACACCGAAGCGGCGCATGTCTTCCTGCGGAATATAAACGCGTCCCTTAAAGAAATCGACGCTCACGTCCTGCCAGAAGTTGGCCAGTTGCAGTGCCGAACACGTCGCGTCAGAGAGGCGGAAATTTTCTTCACTCACTTCGGGGCCGGCTTCGCCGCACGCGTAGAGCACCAATCGACCCACCGGATTGGCCGAGTAGCGGCAATAGCCGAGCATGTCGCCCATGGTGGCGTATCGCGTGACGGTCTGGTCTTGGCGAAAGGCAACGAGCAGGTCGGCGAAGGGCTCCTTGGGTATGGAGCAGGCGCGAATAGTTTCAGCGAGCGCAACAAAGACCGGATGGCGCGCGCGGCCTTCGTAGCATTCGTCGAGTTCCCTGCCCCATAGATCGAGCAGCGCCAGGGCAGCGGATTTGTCGGGCACTTCGTCGCCCAGATCGTCGGAGATGCGGCAGTACGCGTAGATGGAATAGAAGTGCGGCTGAAGCGCTTTGGGCAAAAACCACGTCGCTACATGGAAGTTTTCGTAGTGCGTTTCCGCCAGATGGCGGCAGTAGTCGCGTGCCTGTGCAAGCATAGGCGCGACATCGGGAATCCGATAGGCAGCCGGAAGCGCAGCCCAGCCGCGGGCGATGAGTTCATCGGACGAGGCCTGGTTTTCGGGCTGGGTTGCGGTGGGGATCATTTGAAATCTGGCCTCATCGCTATTATTCCACCGCTATGGGAGGAACGCGCCGTCAGTGCTCCATCGGCGGAGCGGGCGACCCATCGGACCAGTTGGCAACCCAGACCATGAAGATGGTCACCCGTTCTTCAGGGTCATTGGCGGCAATGATCGGCGAATCCGGCTTGTCAGCTCCCCAGCTGTTTGCCACGTCGCCCGAAACAAAAAACATCAGATGCGGGTGCCAGCTCATGCCGCGGTCGTTCAGGTACTGCTGCTTCGACATCATGTAGCACATCGCTCCCGGCGCCAGCGCGGGCAGTTCCCTTTTATCCAGTACCGATGTGGTCGCCGCGAGGATTTCGGTTTTCGATCTTCCTTCGAGCGCCAGCTTCGTCTTCATCAGAAAGATCGGGGCGAAAGTCGCTGCCGCTGCGGGATTAAAGCAAATGGGAGCGCGAACTCTTGGATTCCAGAACTCAGGTTCGTAGGTGGCTGCGCCCCATGACCGCTCCACGAGGCAGAGAAAGCCATTCGTACCTTTGACTGCAGTCGTGAATCCGCTCTTGCCAAGCACCATCACGTCTGCATCCTTTGAGATAGATGCCGGAGCAGCACTGCGAGCCAACGCGATCTCGGAACTCTGGTCGGCGATCAAATACGCATCCACGGGAGCCATGGCCGGATACGCAGCCTTCTCTGTCTGCGCCAGCGCCTGGCGTGTTGCGCCCGGTAGGCAAAGCTGAACAAGAACGGCTAATACGAGGAACTTGAAATCAATCTTCCGCATAGGAATCTCCTATAGGCGCATCTTACCGAGGCTTACGGCACAATCGCAGTCTTGATTTCAGACGAGCGATTCATCAACTTCTCAAAGACGCGATTCAGCTCATACAAGTGAGCGTGGCCGGTAATGAATGCGCCGGCCTGGAAGCGTCCGCCGGCGATGAGCGCAAGAGCCTTGCGGCAGATGGCGGGCGTGTGATGGAAAGTGGCGCGCAGCGTGATGTCGCTATAGTGGATGCGGTTGGTATCGAGCGTGACGTGGGTGTTTGCAGCGCAGCCGCCGAAGAAGTTGACCGTGCCGCCTTTACGCACTAATTCGACCGCCTCCTGCCAGGTTTCAGGAGTGCCGACGGCCTCGATAGCGACGTCGACGCCGCGATCGCCCGGAGTCAGGGCGCGGGTTTCGCGAATGGCCCTGCGCACGGTGGCGCACTGCACCACATGCGTTGCGCCGAGCTGGCGCGCAGCTTCAACCTGGCCGTCGTGCTTGACGATTGCGATGGTTTCAAAGCCGGCCAGCGCGGCGACATGGAGAATCATGAGTCCGAGCGGCCCGCCGCCGATGACGGCGACGATATCTCCCTTGCGCGGACCGGAATCTTCAAGCCCGTGAACGGCGCAGGCCAGCGGCTCGGTGAGTGCGGCGTGCTCCAGCGGCACATTCTCCGGAATGACGAGGGTGTTTTTCGAGACAATGCGCTCTGGAATTTTGATGAACTCGGCATAAGCGCCGTTGTTGAAGATCAAGTCGTCGCAAAGATTTTCCTGGCCGTGCAGGCAGAAGTAGCACTCGCCGCAGGGGGCGGAGTTGAGCGCGACAACGCGGTCGCCGGTTGAAAAATCGGCGACTCCCTCGCCGGCTTCAACGACGGTGCCCGCGAGCTCGTGGCCGAATAGCGCGGGAGGAACGATCATGCGCGCGTGGTATCCGCGGCGAAAGACTTTGAGATCGGTGCCGCAAGTGAGCGCCGCGCCAACGCGGACGACGAGCTCGCCGACAGCGGCCTTGGGAATGGGAACCTGCTCGATGCGAATATCTTCGCGGCCGTGGAGGACTGCGGCACGCATTGTGACGCGGCCATGGAAAAGCGCGTTCTCAACTGTCTTGCGGCCGTGCTGGACGACGGTCTCAACCGTCTTGCGGCCTTTTTCCACGACCGACTCGACCGTGTTCAGGCCCGCCTCGACGACCGTTTCAACCGTATCGAGGCCGCCTTCGACGACATTCTCGACTTTCTTGCGGCCACCTTCGACGACGGTCTTAACGGTCTTGCGACCGTGGAGGATTGCGCCTTTAACCGTAGGAGACATCAGGCTCTCGATTGTCCTTACTCTGCTCCGGCCCCCGGCACAGGCTCCAACATAATTTTCATTGAGCCAGGCTGGGGGTGCGAGGCGATTTCGATTGCCGCTGTCGCTTCTTCAAACGGAAAGCGGTGCGAGATTAACTGTGTGAGGTCGAATCCGTTGCGATAGCCGTCGAAGACCAGGCTGGTGACCTCGTCCATGATTGGAAATGATGATGAATATGATCCGATAAGGGTCTTTTCGTCGACACAGACTGCCGCGGGATCGAATGTGGCTTCGCCGTGCTGGGTCTGGGCGAAGAGCATGACCTTGCCGCCGGGGCGAACCGCGTCCATGGCAGTGCGAATGAGCGCGTTGCCGCCGACAGCGAGGATGACTGCGTCTGCGCCGCGGCCTTCAGTTTCAGCAATGACGCGTTCGACGACGTTTTCAGTCCCGGCGTGGATGGGATTTGTGAGTCCGAAGCGCGCGGCGATTTCGTGGCGCTCAGCAAAAAGATCGGAGGTAAGCACGCGCGCGCCGATGCGCTTGGCGAGCGCAGCGTGCATCAGGCCGATGGGACCCTGGCCGATGACGAGGACGGTGTCATCAGGCGTGAGGTTGAGCAGCTTAACGCCCTTGAGCACAGTGTTGAGCGGCTCAACGAATGCGGCCTGCTCAAAGGGCACGCCGTCGGGAATGCGGATCACTCCACCGTAGTTGACTACAAAATCCATGACGCGAATGTACTCCGCAAATCCGCCGCCTGACGGCTCGAAGCCGGCGGTTGCGCCGGTCTGCTTGTAGAGCGGACATTGCGCTGGCGTGTTCCTGCGGCAGTAGTAGCACTCGCCACAAGGGACGTGGTGGAAGCTCATGACGCGATCGCCGACGGCGAACTTGGTGACGCCTGCACCGACCTCGGCGACGATGCCCGCCATTTCATGGCCGAAGATGCGTGGCGCGGAGTGCGAACCGCTATGAATCTTTTTCAGATCAGTGCCGCAAACGCCGCAGGTGGCGATCTTGATGAGCAGCTCGCCGGGGCCGATGCGCGGGACCGGAACAGTTTCCAAACGCATGTCATTGATGCCGCGGTAGACGACCGCGCGCATCGTTGCGGGGATTTTGGTATCGACTTGAAATTTAGGGCGCAAGATTTGGGTAGCCATTCGGGTTTTCTGACACGACCTCGTTGTCGCGATTTCGTTCACAGAAGAAACTGGCGCAGCAACTCCGCGATGCTTTGGGAAGCCCGTTTACTATTTTCGCCCATCCGGACGAGCGAGGGCCAGTGCCACGGCCGAAAGGCGGCAAAAAGAGTAAACCGGGCCAGCTCAAACTGACCGCTGGGCGAGAGAAAGCGGTTGAAGTCGGGCAGATGGTCGTTGAATCCGTCGCTCACGCCTTTGATGGCGTAGAACGGAATGCCGCGCATGGCGGCGAGGCGGGCGAGGGCGGCGGCCTCCATGTCGACGAGAGCGGCGTTGTAGGCGGAGGCGAGACGGAGTTTTTCCTTCGCGTTGGCGACGGTGGGGCTGGTGGCGAGCCACAAATCGCCTGCGCCCGCGTCACAGCGGAAGCGCTCGCCGGTGCGGACGTCGATCACGCCCGCAATGTTGTGGGCAGAGCCCGGGGCGATTTCGGCGCGGAGCGCTCCGGCCCATCCGACGGAGAAGACCAGATCAATTGGCCCGCCGGCTTCAATGGCGGCGAAGGCGCGAGTGGCCGCGGACTGGCCGGCGCCGGCGCAGGCGGCGATCCATTCTTCTTCCCACTCTTTTTTGTCGCCGCGCTGCGCCCAGAAGCGCGTGCCGTCGCGCGTGCTGTGAGGCCAATTGCGCACCAGCGGCTTGAGCTCGCCTGGGAATGCGGCGATGATGGCGACGCGGGTCATGAATGTGTTTGGGCTCGCGTGTGGGAGGATTTAGCAGGCGCGCAGCCGTTCAAGCGAAACCAGTCGATCGCGGCGCGCATGGCGGGGTAGACGGGCTTGATCTCAAAGTCGAGCTCCTGCTGGGCGCGGGCGCTTGAGGAGAACATCTTCTTGCGGCCCATGCGGACCTCTTCAAGCGTTGCGCGTGGCTCTTTGCCGCGAATGCGGCCGGTAATCCACTCCTCAAAAAAAGCGTAGGTGGCGGCGACGGCGAAGGGCACTTTGAACGTGGGCGAAGGAATGCCGGTGATAGCCGACATCTTGTCGAGGATTTGCTTGAGAGTGAGATTTTCGCCGCCGAGAATGTAGCGCCTGCCCGGTGCGCCCTTGGTGAGAGCTAGCACGTGGGCGCGAGCAACTTCAGAGACATCGACAAGGTTGAGGCCCGTATCCATATATGCGGGAAATTTGCCGTTGAGGAAGTCGACGAAGATGCGGCCGGTGGGCGTGGGCTTGCGATCGTTGGTGCCGATGGGGGTTGTGGGGTTGAGGATGATGACCTGCTGGCCGTTTTGAGCGGCGGAGATGGCTTCCTGCTCGGCGAGGAACTTGGACCGCTTGTAATGGCCCACCATATCGGCGATGGAGACGGGCGTGTCCTCGTTGATGACGATTCCATCAGTGCGAAAGTGCATCGTTGCGACGGAAGACGTGTAGACGAAACGCTTGATGCCTGCTTCGCGCGCCATGCGCAGCAGCTCGCGCGTGCCGTCTACGTTGGCCTTGTACATAGCTGCGGGATCGGGAATCCAGAGGCGATAGTCGGCGGCGACATGGACGACGGCGGCGCAGCCGGAGAGGGCCGATTTCAACGAGCCGGGATCGGCGAGGTCGCCCACGACTATTTCGCCTTTGATCCCTTCGAGATTACCGAGGTTGCTGGTCTTGCGAGTAAGGAGGCGCAAGTCCGCGCCTTCGGCAGCAAGGGCTTTCGCCACATGATGGCCGACAAAACCTGTTGCGCCGGTAAGGAAAACTCTCATCGCGGAGTTCCTGGGAGACCTTCATTCTAAATGGCGTTAGGCAACCGGCGAATCGAGCACCGTTTCCGCCCGGAACACTCATGTCTCTGAATTGTAACTGGGGAAAAAATAAGCACTTAGGGGCCATTGAGTCCCCGCTTTGTGGGATATTCGCTGCCCCTCCAATTGCCTAAACTGTTCAATGAATCGAGATACATTGCGCTCCCCGAGCAGTATGTCACGGTCAGCAATAAGCGCAATCAAGACCGACTCTTCAGAGGCCAGAATCCATGCGATTGAAAGCGCTCATCATCGGTAGTGCAGCTACTCTGTTCGCGGTGTGTGCCAGCGCACAGGACATTACAGGGACAATCCTGATCAAGAAGCGACTGACGCGGCCAAGCGTTACAGCTCCGGTGTCGGTGTATCAGCGCGGGACCGCGGTGAAACTCGGCGGCGACGCGGAACAGGATCCGATTGCGTACGAGCTGTCGCGAGTCGTGGTCTATCTGGAGGCCGCGGACGCCTCTAATGCCGCTGGCGCTGCCGTTCCCGATGCAACAGGCAATGCCGAACCAGTGCAGGTGGAGCAGCTTGACCGCCGATTCGTGCCTGACCTCGTTGTTGTCCCGGTGGGGTCCACGGTTTCTTTTCCGAACATGGATCCGATCTTCCACAACATTTACTCGCTCTCCAAGCCCAAGACATTCGATTTGGGCAGTTACGACAAAGGCGAAACGCGCCGGGTAAATTTTCCAAAGCCCGGGATCGTGGAGGTGTACTGCCATCTGCACCCCAACATGGCCGCCACTGTCGTCGTGACTCCGAATCGCTGGTACGCTCGTCCCGATCGCGCAGGCCATTACCGCATTCCGGATGTGCCGCCGGGCAAATACACCGTGGTTGCATGGCACAAGACCGCCGGGTTCTACCGCAAGTCCATCGTGATTGAGGAGGGGCATGACCAGTCGATTGACTTCCTGATCCCGATCGATGTGGACCCCAGGCAGGATGCGCAGGCAAATCAAAATTCGAGCGAAGCGGGTGGCTCGCATTGACAACTCGTTTTCGCACCCGCGCATTCCTGATCTGCTTCATCCCCTTCGCCCTGCTGCTGGCAAGCAGTTTCTGGATGATTCAGCGATTCGTGCAATCGACTGTGCGCGACGGGCTGCATACTTCCCTGCGCCAAAGCCAGGTGGCTATCGCGAATATCCATGCCAAGGCAGATTTGCAGAATAGCCGCTTCTTAAAGGTGGCCGGCGAAAACTCGGCTCTTAAAGCCGGGATCGAGCTGCTGCTTACCCGACCGGGAAATGTAGCGGCGCGCAGCACTGTTGAAGATCAGTTGCGGGAGCTGGGCGAGCGCATGGGATTTGACTTCATGCTGGTTTCAGCGCCCGATGGCACCCCGCTTGCGGGAGTGGTCCGTCCGACCAGGGCGCCCGGCGAGTCGCGAGGGCAATTGATCCCGCTGGACCTTTCTCAGTTGGATCGCAACCAAAAGGGATTTCTGCTTCTGCTCGGGCGCACGTTTCAGGTGGCATCAGTCCCCGTGGATGAAAACGACGAGAACATCGGCGTTCTTTCAGTGGGCGAGTACTTCGACTTTTCCGACCTGACTACGCAGGTGGTGCTTGTGCGCAACGGAAGGGTGATCAACTCGAACCTTCCTGGCGATTCAGCCGACGAGTTGGAACGCGCCCTGGCGAATTGCAAAGAGCCCACCGAATGCGACCTGAAGTTGAACGGAACGAATTGGATTTCGTTGCCGATGGAGACTTACAGCGGTGGGTTCATGCTGCTCAGTTTTGAAAATGTAGACGAAGCCACTGCTCCAATTCAATCGCGGCTGCACAAACTCTTCATCACGCTGGCAATCGTCTGTGTCCTGGTTGCATTCTTCTGCAGCATGGGCTCGTCGAGCTCCATCGTTGAGCCACTTGCAGCGGTGGTGTCCCATCTACGCAACGCGGTGCGCACCGGCAGGCTGACTGAGCTGGAAGGCCAACCATCCTCCATTCTCGAGATCCAGCAATTGGCTGAGATCTACAACCGTGCCGCGATTTCGGTTCGCGCCGCGGGCGAGAATCTTGAGGCCGCTTATCTCGAGTTCGTGGGATCGCTGGCCAACGCGCTCGATGCGCGCGATCAATACACAGCGGGCCACAGCAGCCGAGTAAGCCAGTTGTCCTGCGCAGCGGCCGCGGCCATGAACCTTGGCCCGGATGAAATTGAGCTCATTCGCATTGGCGCCCTGCTTCACGACGTGGGAAAGATCGGCATCGCGGACGGCGTGCTGCAGAAACCTGGCCGCCTTACCGACGAAGAGTTCGCGATCGTCAAGCAGCATCCGGTGATCGGACGCCGGATTCTGGAAGGCGTTCAGGGCTTCGCTCCCTACCTTGCCGCAGTTGAACTGCACCACGAAAACTGGAACGGGACCGGCTACCCCAAGGGGCAGTCCGGCGAAGAAACGCCTCTTGAAGCGCGCATCATTCATGTTTCCGACGCCTACGATGCAATGACCACCGACCGCGCATACAGGCCAGGAATGAGCCACGAGAAGGCGATTTCAATCCTCATTGAAAACGCCGGGATTGAATTCGACCCCGGCATCGTAGGGGTATTTGTGAATCTGCCGCGCGAAGTGCTGACAAAACACGCGGCTGCAGCCAGAGTTTCCGACGAACTGAAGCTGGCCGCCGCGGCGGTGGCAGGATGAAGGCGACATTCAGTGTCGCGCTTCTGTTGTGCCTGCTGAGCGGCGCTTCGTGCGCGAGTATTCTGGCCGCGCAGCAGACGGCTTCAGGTCTGGATATGCGCGCCACGTTAACTGCGCAGGCAATCGCCTCAAATGAATTGACTCAAGCGCCGCGATCAGGCGATCCGATGATTCTGGGATCGCATGCGATTGTCTATCCCACGATAAAGATCAATGAGAACTGGTTCATCGTGGGCGCGGTACAATTTGCCTCGCGCCCATTCTACTTTAGCGAACTGACCCAGCCGGGATACGGCGCCAAGGGCACGGCACTGCAGGCTGCGCTGTACTATTCGCACGTCTTCAAACACGGCTCGGTTCTGGTTCACGCGGGCGAGATGTCGACCGCATTCGGATCGTTCATGTTGCGCTACGATGACGCCGACAACGCACTGACCGATATTCCTATCGAATACGGCTATTACTATTCGCCGGTATCCATTCTTGGCGTGGCGGGAGCTCAGGTGGACGCATCCGTGGGCAAGTTCGACGCGAGGGCGCAGTTTGCGAACTCATCGCCAGATAACCCTCGCAGCCTGCTTGCCCACGACCAATACGGTAATTGGGTCGCCGGTGCCGGATACATGGTTCGCCAGGGATTCCGGATCGGAGTTTCCGCCTATCGCGGCCCTTATCTAGACCGCAAGCACTTGTTCTTTGCGCCGGGCGAAGCGAATCCAAACAAGCTGCCGGCGACCGCAGGAGGCTTGGATATCAACTGGGCGCACGGCCACACCAGCGCCCAAGGCGAACTGCAACGGTTCGTCATGACCTACGGCCCAAATCCTACGTTCCGCGAGACGGCCGGATACGGTGAGTTGAAACAGGTATTGAGTCCGCGGTGGTATGTTGCCGAGCGCGATGGATTCTCGATTGCGGACGCGGGCGGAAACGCGCTAGCCCTGGAAACCGCTGCGGGTTTTCGTCCAGACCGGTTTCAATTGATCAAAGTCGGCTACGAATTCCGGCACTCCAGTACCGGCGCGGCCCCGAACGATAATGTCCTTGCGATCCAGCTTGTCACTACGATTCACCGTTCCTTTGGCCACGAATAGAGCGTCGCAGCGCACAGGTTGACACTTGCGCCCGGACGCAGAATAGCATCGAATCATGCGCCGATTGTTCCCGGAAGGCTAATTCCTTTCCCGGTTTTGTGTTTGATTCAGAGCGCTCAATTGAGATTGAAAGTCAGACGGCGGATTGCGGAGAGATTTACTCCAGCGAATCGGGAACGAGCGCGATGTTCTTTTCCCCGGCGGCCTTCTTTTCCGTATAGGCCTTGACCCAATCTTCCCAGTGCTTGCCGGCGGCGCGGTCTTTTCCTGAAAACTCCAGGCGAGCGATCTGGTCGTAGGCGAGCTTGCGCTTGTCGTCTGCCTTGGGAGTGAAGTACTGCACAAAAGAATCCGCCAGCGTGGCGCCAGTCTGGCGATTGAAAATGTAGGCTTCGATCTTTTCGCCGGATTTAAGCGTGATGGTGACGTCGCCGCGATAGTCGAAGGCCTTTTCGAGAGCATTTTTCAGGTCCTGCTCCGTGGCAAGCGAGGGGACGGAGCCTTCGAGCTGTTCATGTTCCGTGCCGGGAGCCAGCTCCAGCGCTTCGACCTGTTCCAGCGTGTACTTCAGGACTTCGGCGGTCATGCGCGCGTTTCCTCAAGCTCGCGGTCGGGGTGAGCGATGTTCACCAGCGACGACGGGCCGTGCGGCATAGGCTCATTGAGCAGGTTGAGCGCGTGCTGGTCAGGATAGAGCGAGAAGGTGCCGCGCACCATGGCGAAGAAACCCTTGAGTGTGCCGAAGCCTTCGAGAACGGCGGAGGGTTCGTAGCCGCAACTGACCATGCAGTTGGCGCACTTGGGATTGCCCGACGCCACACCGTACTCTTCCCATTTGGTGGTTTCCATCAGCTCCTTGAAGGATTCGGTATAGCCGTCCTGCAAGAGGTAGCAGGGCCGCTGCCAGCCAAAGATGTTGAAGGCGGGCGAGCCCCAAGGCGTGCATTCATAATTGCGGTCGCCCATCAGGAATTCGAGAAACAGCGGCGACATGTTGAACTTCCAAGATTTTTTGCGATTCGACAGGATGGCGCGAAAGAGCCGCCGCACGCGGGCGCGGCCCATGAAGTGTTTCTGGTCGGGCGCCTTGTCGTAGCTGTATCCGGGCGAGAGAACGACGCCCTCGATGCCGATGGACATGACCTCGTCAAAGAACGCGCGGACGTGATTGGGATCCGTGCCGTCAAAGAAAGTTGCGTTGGTGGTGACGCGGAAGCCGCGCTTGACGGCTTCCTTGATGCCATCGACGGCGATATCCCAGCCGCCTTCGCGGCAGACGGAGAAATCGTGGTGATCGCGCTGGCCGTCGAGGTGGACAGAGAACGTCAGATATTTTGACGGCGTGAACTCCGGCAGGCGGCGCTTCAATTCGAGAGCGTTCGTGCAGAGGTAGATGTACTTCTTGCGCGCGATGAGGCCGTTGACGATCTCGACGATCTGCGGATGCAGCAGCGGCTCGCCGCCGGGGAGGGAGACCATCGGCGCGCCGCATTCTTCAATGGCGGCGAAGCATTGCTCGGGCGTGAGCTGCTTTTTCAAGATGTGTGGCGGGTACTGCACCTTGCCGCAGCCGGCGCATGCCAGGTTGCAGCGGAACAGCGGCTCAAGCATGAGCACCAGCGGATAGCGCTTGTTGCCCTTGAGCCGGTTCTTGAGTACATAGGTGGCGACGGTCCACATCTGTGAGATTGGAACTGCCATATTCGGGTAAACCCTCCGTGTCAGCTTCTAGCTCCTGGCCTCTAGCCAAAAACCAAATCGAAAATCAAAAAAACACTTAACAAGCCAGCCAAAGCTAGTCGCTAGTGGCTTTCCTTCTGCTCCATCGCGCGCTTGTACGTGGTGAGTGCGATGAGTGGAAAGTACTGGCGGTACATGGTGTAAGCCAGATAGAAAACCTTGGGGAAGCCTGTTCCCGTAATGATGGCCTGGCGCGACGGCCCTTCGCCCATCGATTCGTCCCAGCTTCCGTCGGCGCGCTGGCGCTCAAGCAGCCAACGCACACCCTTGGCCACGGAGTCTGATCGGTCGTCGCCGGCGGCGAGCAATCCGAGGATTGCCCATGCGGTTTGCGAGGGAGTGCTCGGGCCGATGCCCCGCGTGTCCGGATCGTCGTAGGCGCCGCAGGTCTCGCCCCAGCCGCCGTCGGAATTCTGCACCATGCGAATCCACTCGGCCGCCTGCTGCACTTGCGGCTCAAGGTGATCGACGCCGATGGCATCCAGGCCACGCAAAACCAGAAACGTGCCGTACAAATAATTCACGCCCCAGCGGCCAAACCAGCTTCCGTCCGGCTCCTGCTCGTCAAAGATGAATTTGATGGCGCGCACGACGCGCTTGTCCGCGCGGGTGTAACCGTAAACGGCGAGCATCTCGAGCATGCGCCCGGTGATGTCGACGCTGGGCGGATCGAGCATCGCATTGTGATCCGCGAAGGGGATGTACTGGAAAATCATCTTCGTGTTGTCGCGGTCAAAGCTGCCCCATCCGCCGTTGCGGCACTGCATGGCAAACTCCCACCGGATGGCGCGCTCTGCTACAGAAAATTGATAGCGCTCGCGAGGATTATCGACTTTGCTCAGCGCAAGCAGCACCTGCGCGGTGTCATCGGTGTCAGGATAAAACTCGTTGTTGAACTCGAAGTACCACCCGCCGGGCTCGGTCTTGGGAACCTTCACGGCCCAATCTCCCTTTTGGCGGACTTCTTTGGCGAGCATCCAGTCAACAGCCTTGATCATGCGCGGATCGTCGCGCGGCACGCCGGCTTCGCCAAGCGCGTAGACAGCCTGAGCGGTGTCCCACACGGGGCTCATGCAGGGCGTCATGCGGAAGGTGGGCTCGGGTATCTCCGGCGTGGCCGATTGCTCGATGCCGAGCTTTTCAAATTCGTCGCGGGCGCGAATGACCTGCGGATCATCTTCAGAGTAGCCAAGGCAGCGCAGCGCGATGATGGCGTTGAGCATGGCGGGATAAATCGCTCCGAGGCCGTCGGTCATCTCCAGGCGCTCGAGCATCCACTTCTCCGCGCGCTTCATGGCCAGCGTGCGCAGCGGGCGAATGTGCACGGCTTCGGCCCAGTGCATGAGCCGGTCGAAGATCAGAAAGAAATTGCGCCAGGAGAAGAGGTGCTTGCGATCCATGCGCAGGCGCAGAATGGAGTTGGCGCGGCCACCAACGAACAACTCATCGATTCCCTGCTCCGGCGGAATTTTCTTGTACGGCTTCTTGGCGTACATAATGGCCAGCGGCACAAGAATCGAGCGCGACCAGGCCGAGATTTCGTAGATGTTGAAGTAGAACCAGTTGGGAAAGAGAACGATCTCCGGCGGAATGGCGGGGACGGCGTCGTAGTCGTACTGGCCGATCGCGCAGAGATACATTTTGGTGAATGTGTTGCACGCAATGACGCCGCCGTGCGCGAGTACCCACTCGCGGCATTTCGCAAGGCGCGGGTCGTCAGGGCCTATACCCATGAGCTTGGCCGCGGAGTAGCACTTGACGGAGAGCGAGATATTGCCGGGGCCGCCGGGATAAATGCTCCAACTGCCGTCACCGTTCTGGTAGCGCATCATCTCAGCGCATGCGCGCTTCAGGCGGCCGGGATCGCCGCTCTCAAGCAGCGTGTGCAGAAAGATGTAGTCGGCTTCGAGCATGGAATCCGCCTCAAGCTCGCTGCACCAATAGCCGTCAGGGTGCTGGAGCGAGAAGAGGCAATCGCGCGCGGCGCCGATAGCCGACTCGACATCGGCCAGATCTGCGTCGATGCGGCCAAAGCGCGGCCGCGCAAAACTGGGTTGGACGAAATGCGGAGCTGCGGCTGGACGCGAGGCTGCGGCTGGATGAGGCGCCGTGGGGGACGTCTTCTGCTGCTCAGGAGTCATGTACTCTCGAAAATCCGATTCTGTTAGCGGAACACGAAAAGCTGAATCAATGTTCCGGCTTAATGTCCGTGAATTTCCGGTGCGTCCATTTGCTGTGAGCCCATTTGCCGTGCCGAATCGATGGACTGCCTGCCGAGTCAACGAACGGGTACAGGCTCGGCGCCGCCTGCGCTGCCAATAGCTTGCACAATCTCAGGAGGCAGGCCGAAGCGAACATTTTCCGGCATGACCTCAATCTCTTCGACGTCTTCAAAGCCGTTCTGGCGCAGATAACTGACCACGTCTTCAACCAGAATTTCAGGGGCCGACGCGCCAGCGGTGACGGCGACGTTTTCAACGCCGGCGAGCCATTTGGGATCGATGGCCTGGGAGTTATCGATGAGATACCCGATGGTGCCGAGGTTGCGAGAAACTTCGACGAGCCGGTTGGAGTTGGAGCTGTTTGTGGAGCCGACGACCAGAACGAGGTCGGCCTTGTGGGCCACGTTGCGGACCGCGACCTGGCGATTTTCCGTGGCGTAGCAAATGTCCTGCGAGTGGGGCCCAACGATATGAGGAAACTTGATTTTGAGGGCGTGAATGATGTCGCGCGCCTCGTCGAGCGAGAGGGTGGTCTGGGTGAGATAAGCTACGCGGTCGGGGTTGGGAACTTCGAGCGCTTCAACCTCGGCAACGCTTGAAACCACTTGGGTTACGTCAGGCGCTTCGCCCAGCGTGCCTTCGATTTCGTCGTGGTCGCGATGGCCGATGAGCACCAGCGAATAGCCCTGACGGGCGAACTTGACGGCCTCAAAATGCACCTTGGTGACCAGCGGGCAGGTGGCGTCAATCACCTTTAGATTGCGGCCTTTGCTGCGTTCGCGGACTGCGGGCGAAACTCCATGCGCACTATAGATGACGCGCTGGCCGTCGGGGACGTCGTCGATGTCGTGGACAAAGATCGCGCCCTTTTCCGCTAATTCATTCACAACATAGCGGTTATGGACGATTTCGCGGCGCACATAAATGGGCGCGCCAAAGGTTTCAAGGGCGATCTTCACGACGTCGATGGCGCGGACTACTCCGGCGCAGAACCCTCGTGGTTTGAGCAGCAACACCCGTTTTTTACCCGGGGAAGCGTCGCCCGAGCCACGATGGGAACCGTGATTCGGAATGGATTCAACGGCAGTAGTGGTCACATCTCCAAGTATACCAATGGGCGGGTGAAAGGGACAGGAGAGAAAGCGAGGGGAGCAGGGAGACACCGTGGAAGAGTTGCGCGCGATGGTGAAGGACGCTGTCCGCTGCTACTTCGATGAGAGCATAGAGGCTCAGAAGATCATCCGCCTCCATTTTGTGCGCGACGAAGTTCCGGCCGCATGAAGCTGCCAGCGGAACTTTTATACCGGGTCCAACGCCACTCCAAATAGGACTTGTGACACGCGGGCGCCAATCATCAGGCAGCAACTTTGCCACGCCGATCGAGTGCGCGCACGTTCACCTTGACCTCGACCCGTGAGCCCAACCGGTTGATGATGGAAACCAAGCGGTCGAGAGTGAACCGAGCCAGATTCGCGTTGCGGATACGTGAGAAGTCGGCCGCGGCAACGCCAGTCCGCGCATGCGCCGCACGAACCGTCAGCTTTTCGCGGTTCAGCATTTTGATGATTTCGGCAGCGAAGATTGCTTTCAATTGCAGGACATCGGCATTTGCACGGCCGAAGTCACGAAAGACGTTGCCGCTGCCGAGGACGAGCTCGATGCTTTCTCGTTTCATCCGATCATCTCCTTTAACTGCTTCAGACGGTTCTTGATGAGTTCCACTTCATGTCGCGGGGTCTTGATACCCTCCGTGGATTTCTTCTGGAATGCATGTATCACCCAAATTGCGTTTGCCAATTGCACTGCGTAAATCACGCGAAATGCATTTCCACGAAATGGCAATGCGATCTCAAACACCCCGGAGCCCAGACCCTTGAACGGCTTTGCTATATCAGCCTTGGCCCCTTCCGCAGCGGTGGTTAACGCCGTCAGGCAGATGGTTTGCGCCTCGGCCGGTAATTTCTCGAAGTCCTTGAGCGCGGCCTTGATCCATGAGATGGGCCGAGTTTGTCTGGTCATTTGCAGGCTGCCGGAACCACTGGAGTAGTGTAGTCATATTTGACAACAGATGTCAAAATAAGCTGCGTCCCGCTGAGCGCTGAATTCGAGTTTTGTCCTGAGATTTCCTCAGTTTCACGAGCCGATTCAGGATACATCGACTGCCGGCCATTTGACTGACAGCCTACCATTGACCTAGCCATGTCCGAATTCACGCACCTGCATCTGCACACCGAGTATTCCCTCCTCGACGGCGCCTGCGACGTTGTCAAGCTTGTCGATCGTGTGGCGGCGCTGGGGCAGAAGTCCGTCGCCATGACGGACCACGGAAATATCTACGGAGCGGTGCACTTTTTTGACGCGGCCAAGGAAAAGGGCGTGAAGCCGATCCTGGGCTGCGAGCTCTACGTGTGCAAAGGTGACGATCATCGCGCGGAGGCGGCGAGGAACGGCGGCGAGTCAGGGGTCAGTCTGCCGTCAAAGGGCAGCTCGCGCGCCAGCGAATACAACCACCTGCTGGTGCTGGCCGAAAACGAAGAGGGCTACCAGAACCTGATCCGGCTGACGTCGGAAGCGAGCCTGAACGGGTTTTACCGCAAGCCGCGGGTGAGCAAGAAATATCTGGCGGAGCATTCGAAAGGGCTGATTGGATTTTCCGGCTGCCTGAGCGGCGAGCTGTGCGAGGTGCTGGGCGACGAGCAGATGGATCCCGCACAGAGATTCCTGAAGGCCCAGGCAGTGGCGCAGCAATATCAGGACATCTTCGGCAAGGGAAATTTCTTCCTCGAGATTCAGGATCAGGGCCTTGAGGAGGAGAAAAAGATTCAGGCGGATTTGCACCGGCTGGAGAAGGAACTGGGCATTCCGATGGTGGTTACGAACGACTCGCATTACCTGTGCGGCGACGACAGTCACGCGCACGACGTGATGCTGTGCGTGCAGACGGGCGCGAAGATTCACGAGGCCGACCGATTCAAATTCGATAGCGACCAGTTTTTTGTGAAGAGCGCCGACGAAATGTCGCAGGTGTTCAAGGATTCGCCCGAGGCGATTGCGCGGACGATGGAGATTGCCGAGCGCTGCAACCTGAAGCTGCGCAAGGTAGAAACGCCGTTTCCGGATTTCGCGGTGCCGGCGGGCCATACATCGGAGAGCTACTTCGAGGAAGTGTGCCGCGCCGGGCTGAAGAAGCGGATGGAGAGGGCCGTGCGGCAACTGGAGCAGCGCGGAGTGAGACGCGCGACGCTCGACGAGTACGAATCGCGGCTGAGTTTCGAGATCGGCATCATCAAGCAGATGAATTACTCGGGATATTTCCTGATCGTGTGGGACTTTATCAAGTACGCGCGCGATCACGGGATTCCGGTGGGCCCGGGGCGTGGATCGGCGACTGGATCGCTCGTGGCTTACGCAATGGAAATTACTAATATCGACCCGCTGCAGAATGTGTTGCTCTTCGAGCGCTTCCTGAATCCGGAGCGCGTGACCATGCCGGACATCGACGTGGATTTCTGCATGAACCGGCGCGGCGAAGTGATCGAATATGTGACGCGCAAGTACGGACGCGAGCAGGTGGCGCAGATCATCACCTTCAATACGATGGCGGCGAAGGCAGCGATCAAGGATTGCGGACGCGCGCTGGATATGCCTTACGGCGATGTAGACCGCATTGCGAAGCTGATTCCGGCGACGATTGGAGTGACGATCGACCAGGCGCTGAAGGATTCGCCCGATTTGCGCAAGGCCTACGACGGCGACAAGCAGGTGCGCGAGCTGATTGACACGGCCAAGAAGCTGGAGGGGCTGGTGCGCGGGGCTGGCGTCCACGCGTCGGCGGTGGTGATTGCGCCACGGCCGCTGACGGAACTAGTGCCGTTGAACCGGACCAAGAACGATGAAATTGTGACGGCCTACGACATGAAGTCCGTGGAGAAGATGGGCCTGCTGAAGATGGACTTTCTGGGCCTGACCACGCTGACGGTGATTACCGATTGCCTGAAACTGATTGAGCAGACGCGCGGCGAGAAGCTCGACATCGATCTGCTGCCGATGGACGATCCGGAAACGTTCAAGCGCGTGTTTCACACGGCGCTTACGTCTGGAGTTTTTCAGTTTGAGTCGGGCGGAATGCGCGACGTGCTGCGGCGCTACAAGCCGGACACGGTGGAGGACCTGACGGCGCTGAACGCGCTTTACCGGCCGGGACCGATGGACATGATCGACGATTTTGTGGAGCGCAAATGGGGGCGGCGCCAGGTGGAGTTTCTGCTGCCGCCGCTTGAAGATATTTTGAAAGACTCGTTCGGCGTGATTGTTTATCAGGAACAGGTGATGCGCATCGCCAACGTGCTGGCGAGCTACTCACTGGGCGAGGCGGATATTCTGCGGCGCGCGATGGGGAAAAAAGATCCCAAGGCGATGGCGGAGCAGCGCGACCGCTTTATGACGGGTGCGGCCAAGCTGGGACATCCCAAGGCTGCTGTCGAAGAGATCTTCGAGCAGATGGCGAAGTTTTCCGGATACGGATTCAACAAGTCGCACTCGGCGGCATACGCGCTGGTGGCGTACCAGACGGCGTATTTGAAGACGCACTATCCGGTGGAGTTTATGGCGGCGTTGCTGACGTCGGAGACATCGAAGCCCGACAGCGTGGTGAAATATATTGGCGAGTGCCGCGAGATTGATATTCGCGTGGAGCCGCCGGACGTGCAGGTTTCGGGAGCGCAGTTCACGCCGCACTCGACCGAGGATCGCCAGGCGATTCGCTTTGGGCTGGCCGCGGTAAAGAACGTGGGCGGCAATGCGATCGAGTCGATTTTGAAGGCGCGTGCGGAGGCCGGCGGACGATTTAAGAGCTTCTGGGAGTTTTGCGAGAAGGTCGATCTGCGGTTGATGAACAAGCGCGTGATCGAGTCGCTGATCAAGGCGGGCGCGCTGGACTCGCTGGGCACGCGCGGGCAGTTGATGGCCGCGGTGGACAAGGCGATGGAGCGGGCGCAGAAATCGCAGCGCGATGCGGAGCAGGGGCAGAGCGGATTGTTCGGGCTGTTTGACGAAGCGCCGGCGCGCGGACGCGAGGCCGATGCGCTTCCCGCTGCGGCCGATTGGGAAGAGAGCGAGCGGCTGGCGAACGAGAAGGAAGTGCTGGGATTTTTTGTGTCGGGGCATCCGCTGGACAAGTACGCCGAGAAGCTGCGCAACCTGACCGGCGTGATCTCGGTGACCGAGGCGCTGGAGCGCAAGCCGCCGGAGCGGCGCTGGGGCGCGCAATCGGACGGTGCGGACGAGATTCAGGTCGCCGGAATTATGCACGGCATTGTCCCTAAGAAAAGTCGCCGCGATCAGCGGCTGTACGCGCAGGGCGCACTCGAAGACGCGACGGGCAAGATCGAGCTGATCTGTTTTGCGCGCGATTACGAGCGGCTGGCGCAGCAGTTGAAGATTGAAGCGCCCGTGCTGGTACGCGGAACGCTGATGGGCGATGAGGATGCAGCGCCCAAGATCGCGGTGAGCCAGGTGCAGACGCTTGAAGAAGTGCAGGTAAAACTGCCGAGCGGCGTCCGCATCCGCATCAATCTGGACCGCGCGACGGACGAGATGCTGGCGCAACTGAAGACCGCCGCTGAGGCCGCGCCGGGGCCGGGAAAAGTGATGCTTCAACTTGAGAAGAAGGGCGAGTATTCAGTGATCCTGGAGCCGGAGGGAATGAGCGTGGCGGCGGATCGCGGTTGGGTGGAGCGCGTGGAAGAGCTGGCCGGCAAGGGCTGCGTGCAAGCGTTCTGACCGAGCGCCAGCCGCGCCGATAGCACCCGCAAACGGGGCGTGGATCGAAGTTGTGCCGCGCGCACCAGAAACGCTAATCATTGTCGGGCCTTCACCGCGCGATCGCAAAACCAGAGTAGTCGCGTCCCGGAACCACGATACTCAAGTCGGCGCGACCAACAGGGAGCGGCGACGCTGAAGACAGCGGATCAGGAATCAGTAACTCTGGTTTTGCCGTAGAATGATTCACATGCAAATCAGTAAGGCCGTGATTACGGCGGCAGCTAAGAACCAGCGCAACCTGCCGATGCAGACCTTGTTTGATCAGCAGGGCGTTGAGCGCTCTGTGCTGAGTCTGGTAGTGCGTGAAGCGGTGCGCGCGGGCATCAGCGATGTCTGCATCGTGGTATGGCCAGGCGACGAGGAGCCTTACGCGCGTCTGCTGGCCGACGATGGCGCGCGACTGACGTTCGTGCAGCAGACGGAGGCACGAGGCTACGCGCACGCGGTGTTCAGCGCAAGAAACTTTGTAAAGGACCAGCCGTTTCTGCACTTCGTTGGCGATCATATATATGTAGGGGCCGAAGCGAGCGGAAGCGCAAAGAGGCTGGTGGAAGCGGCGGCGGCCGAAGGTTGCGCGATCTCCGCCGTGCAGGTGACGCGCGAGAGCCTGCTTCCCTTTTACGGAACCGTAGGCGGGCAGCCCGTACCGGGCAAACCGGGACTGTATCGCGTGGAAACGGTGCGCGAGAAGCCAACGCCGACCGAAGCGGAACAACATTTGATTGTTCCGGGGCTGCGCAGCGGGCAGTATCTCTGTTTTTACGGCATGCATGTACTTACGCCGGCGATCTTCGAGATTTTATCGGAGATGCTGGGCGCGGCGACCGCGGGGCGCGTGAGCCTTTCCGCCGCGCTGGCTCTGCTGGCCGAGCGCGAGCAATATTTGGCCATGATCCAGTCGGGCCAGCGTTTCGATGTGGGCGTGAAGTATGGATTGTTTACCGCGCAGCTCGCGCTGGCGCTCAGCGGGCAGGATCGCGAAAATGTTTTGACGCAGCTGGTCAATATTCTGTCCGCGCGCGAAATAGTGTCCGCGCGCGAGGTTCTGGCGGCTCGTGGGATGCTCTCCGCGAAGGGAGAGGGCGCGTGAGCGGACTGTGGACGATTATTACCGCGGTCGACGCGCAGATTCGAAATCGCTCCCTCGATGATTTTTGCCGAACCGCATCAACGGAACAACTTCTGGCCGAAGCGGCGGAGCTAGAGAGGCTAAGGCATTCGAGCGAAAACCTCTATGAGCGCGTACGGGCGCTCTTTTTTCTTTACGCCATCCATCGATTTCATCTGCCGGCGAGAAACGACTCAATTGCAACCGGCAAGGCACTGATTCCCTTCAATGGGTACGAGAAGCTGCTCAGCCGCAGGTATGAAGAAGCCATCGGAATCTTTCTCGGCGCGCAGAAGCGAATAGGAACGAGCGATGGCATTTCGAGTGCGCTGGCCGCGGCTTACCGCGGGCTGGCGTTTCAGACGCTGGCCGACCAGGTGCGGCGCAGCGTGCAATCGGTTCGCGGCAATCAATGGATGTTTCGCGCCGGCCACCCGGCGGATTATGCGCTGCGCATACGGCCGGAGCTGCTCAAGCGCAGCAACGCCGATCCGTTTCCGATTCTGCATGAAGCAACGCCCGTGCGCATAGACCTGAGCCACAGCGGCTGGAGCGACATCTTTTTTCTGGGCATGGATCTGCCGGAGATGGCGCGCGTACTGAACGTCTCGATCGATCTTGCGATTCATGCGCCGAGTGCCGGATCTGATGCGGCGACGCCGAAGCCTCCCGTCGAAACGTATCTGCGCGTGATCGATCGACCGGTAATTCGGCTGGTGAGCGTTGATCTGGACGCGACGGCAGAGATCAGCGATCTGCAGGAGATGTTCGATTTTGGGCGCGATTACCTGGGACTGCTGAAGGCGGCGGTGATTGCGTCGGGAATTGTGCCGCCGGGACTCGAAGGTTCAGGCCAGCCGCTGGCGGCGGTTCTTGCGCAGTTAATGCAGCGCGAGGGACGGGGCCCCGTCGGACTGGGATTTGAGATCGTCAGCCAGGTGAACAATATTCCCAAAGGCTCGCGGCTGGCAGTGTCCACTACGTTGCTGGCGTCGCTGATTTCCGTGCTCATGCGGGCTACGGGGCAAACGAAGTCGCTGACTGGGCCTCTTGAAGAAGAAGAGCGTAGAGTTGTGGCGGCGCGGGCGATTCTCGGCGAGTGGATGGGCGGATCGGGCGGAGGTTGGCAAGATTCGGGGGGCGTTTGGCCGGGGATCAAGCTGATCGAGGGTGCGCTCGCGAGCGAGGGCGATCCGGAGTTCGGAATCAGCCGCGGCAGGTTGTTGCCGAATCATCGCATTCTGAACGAGGCCGAGGTGAGTGCGCAGACTCGGCAGCGGTTGCAAGAGAGCCTGGTGCTGGTGCATGGCGGCATGGCGCAGGATGTGGGGCCGATTCTGGAGATGGTGGCGGAGAGATATCTGCTGCGCTCAGATGCGGAGTGGGCCGCGCGGCAGACGGCTTGCAAGATTCTGGATGAGATTATTGAGGATTTGCGCAACGGCGATGTGCGCGCGGTTGGCGGCGCAACACAGCGGAACTTCGACGGGCCGATTCAGGCAATTATTCCGTGGGCGAGCAATCTATATACGGAGACGCTGATCAGCAAAGTGCGCGCGGAGTTTGGCGATGCTTTCTGGGGATTCTGGATGCTGGGCGGGATGTCCGGCGGCGGGATGGGATTCATCTTCGATCCGAAGCGCAAGCCCGAAGCGCAGCAGCGCCTCGGCGATCTGATGCGCGAGGTGAGCGGCAGGCTTGCCGGCGGCGTGGCCTTTGCGATGAAGCCCGTCGTTTACGATTTTTCGATTAATGAGCGCGGGACATATGCCGAGCTGAAGATGGGCGCCGAGGCGACGCTGCCCGACGGCTACTACAATCTTATGCTTCCGGCACTACTTCGCAGCGATCAGCGGCTGCTATCGGCATGCGAACGAGGCGACCTGGAGCGATTCAGTTCGCTGTCGCATGATGCGCCGGGCGCACGGGAACGCGCGCGCGGTTTTCTAGACAGGCTGCTGCCGCGCGGCAATGGCGGAGAGCAACACGCGGAAACGCTGGAGTCGGTGCTGGCGGCAAACGGATTCGATCCGATCCAGCATGAGCGCATCCAGGCCGAGCTTCGAGCTGGGCACATCGGTGTAGCGCAGAACCGGCTGCCGGCGGCCGTGCAGATTGAGGATGTGGCAGCGGAGCAACTATTTGATGCGCGGCGCGAGGTGGACGCGAAGTTCCGAAAGCTGGGAGAAGAGGCGCTTGCCGCCGGCACCGTGGCAGTAGTTACGCTGAGCGGCGGAGCAGGCAGCCGATGGACGCACGGCGCCGGAGTGGTGAAGGCGCTGAGCCCATTCAGCCGGCTTGCGGGCACTCATCGTACGTTCCTCGAGACGCATTTGGCGAAGAGCCGGCACGCGGGAAAGAAATATGGGTGCGACGTGCCGCACGCGATTACGACAAGCTATCTGACGCATGGGCCGATCGAAGAGTCGTTGCGGCGCGAAGGCGCATACGGATACAAGGGCCCGCTCTATCTTTCGGCGGGGCAGAGCGTGGGGCTGCGATTAATTCCGACGGTTCGCGATCTGCGCTTTGCTTGGGAAGACACGTCGCAGCAGATGCTGGATGCGCAGGCGCAGAAAGTGCGCGAGAGCGTGCGCGCGGCGCTGATTGCG
Source organism: Acidobacteriaceae bacterium (assembly GCA_003134815.1). Lineage (GTDB taxonomy): Bacteria > Acidobacteriota > Terriglobia > Terriglobales > Acidobacteriaceae > Telmatobacter. Next base: position 42,535 of record PLCO01000063.1, read on the forward strand.
TGGGCGCGACAGGCGGGCGAAGCGAATAGCTATACCGACAATCTTCCGCTGCAATGCCTGCACCCGGTGGGGCATTGGTACGAGATTCCAAATCTCTTTCGCAGCGGCGTGCTGGCGGCGATGCTTGAGGCGCGGCCCCAGTTGCGCACGCTGATGATTCACAACGTGGACACGGTGGGCGCAAATCTCGATCCGGGAATTCTGGGCTGGCACCTCGCGCGCAAGGCCACCATGACGGCCGAGGTGGTGACGCGGCGCATCGAAGATCGCGGCGGGGGCCTGGCCAGCGTGGACGGGCGCGTGCGGCTGGTCGAGGGACTGGCGCTGCCGTCGGAGGAGATCGAGTTCGCGCTCTCCTACTACAACTCGAATACGTTCTGGATCGACATTGATGCGCTGCTGAAGATTTTCGGCCTAAGCAGGGACGATTTGCGTGGCGATTCGCGCAATGGGGAAAAACTGGCTGCGGCGACGCGCGCGATGGCGGCGCGCATGCCGACCTACATCACGCTGAAGGATGTGAAAAAGCGCTGGGGCAAGGGGCAGGAAGATATTTATCCCGTCGCGCAGTTTGAGAAGCTCTGGGGAGATATGACGGCTCTTCCGCAGATGGCGTGCGAGTACGTGATTGTGCCGCGGGTGCGCGGCCAGCAGCTGAAAGAGCCGGCGCAGTTGGACGGGTGGCTACGAGACGGGTCAGCCGAGTATGTGACGAGTCTGTGCGACTTCGCCAGCTAATGCGCAAACTTCGCTGCGCGCTGTCTCGGCCTTCGCTCAGTGATTCTTCGTCTCCGACGCGACGCGAAGCACCGCATCGTACGCCGGCTTCGGCTGGCCGTTGCGGTCGAAGAGAAGCGGGTAGCTCGTGCGGCCTTTCACCGGCCAATCGTTCAGCCAGGAACCCGCATCGGTGACGCCCCAAAACGTGACCCGCTCGACGGCATCGCGGTGCTTGAAGTAGACGCTGAAGAGGTCGGCGTAGCGTGTGGCCAGTTGCTGCTGTACGGAATCCGGAAGCCCCTTGGCGTAAGGATTCAGCGCCGCATTTTGTTCGATCTTGAGCGAGACATCGGCCGTGGGCTGGTGCCGGGTTGAGGGCAGCACGTCGATATCTAATTCAGTGATTGCGACCTTGATGCCAAGCACGGCGAAGGCTGAGATGGTGGCGTCTTCCTGTTCCGCCGACGGCCAGTCGAGGTTATCGTGGCCCTGGATTCCAATGCCGGTGATGGGGATTCCATCGGCTTGCAGCTTCTTGACGAGCGCGATCGCGCCACTGCGCTTGGGCTCGTTCTCAAGGCTGTAGTCGTTGTAAAACAGTTGCGCCTGCGGATCGGCCTCGTGCGCGAATTGAAACGCCTTTTCAATGTAATCGGGACCGATGATCTTGTACCAGAGCGACTGGCGCAGGGTCCCGTCACTATCGTTGATAGCTTCGTTGACGACGTCCCAGCTCTGAATCTTTCCCTTGTAGCGGCCGACGACGGTGAAAATATGGTCCTTCATGCGCGCGAGAAGAGCGTCGCGGTCGAGGAGATTGCCTTTGTCGTCGTGAAAGACCCAGTCCGGAACCTGCGCGTGCCAGACGAGATTGTGCCCCACGATGAACATGTGGTGCTTTTGGCCGAAGGCGACGTACTTATCGGCGAGATCGAAGTTGTACTGGCCGGGTTGGGGATGAATCCGCTCCCACTTGAGGACGTTTTCAGGCGAGATGGAATTGAACTGCTCCGCGAGGAGGGTGTCATCGCGCTGGTCCTGCCCGGTAATTTCGGCTTCGTCCATTGCCGCGCCTACGACAAAGTCGCCTTTGAAGGCCTGCTTCAACGACACTGGAGCATGGGCAGCGGCCGCGCCGCATGCGACCGCAAGCAACGCCACTGCGACAGAACGCACACTGATGCGTAACCTGGTTTGCATGATTCCCCCTTTGCGGAATCCTTGACGAGACCATCATAGATCTACGAGGTCTTAGTGGGAGCGAAACCTTTGCGCCGCTCGGCCAACTCGAGCGCGATTTTCTGGTTAACCTCGCGCGAGATGGGATAGAAGAGCAGACAAACCGCGGTTGCAAAGAAGGCCAGGCCAGCATAGACGCTGGCGGTGAGCAAGATGCCGGATTGCGCGTGCGCGGTCTGCACTTGAGCCTCGGAGATGAAGCCATAGTGCGAGAAGAGCCCGGCGGCGACAGCGCCGCCAAGAGCAAGTCCCGCCCAGAGAGCAAACACAATGCCAGCCGTGACCGTGCTGCTGGCGCGGCGGCCGGTCTTCCACTCGCCATAGTCGGCCACGTCGCCCATCATCGCCCAGAGAATGGGCCCGGACAATCCGAAGGAGAACTGGCGCAGCACTTCAGTAGTGATGATGACCACTGTGGCGTGTGGAGAAATAAACAAGAGCGCGGTGCTGAATGCACCCGACAGGAACATGCTGGCGATAAAGAGCTGGCGCTTGCCCACGCGGACTGAAACAGGAGTGGAGCAGGCAACGCCGACGAGCAGCGCGGCCAGCCCAAAGCCGTTGAACCAGGCGAAGATGTCCACGTTGCCGGCAACAAACCGGAAGTAGGGCAGCATCACGTTGCCGCGAATCACAATGGCCGCGAAATAAAACAGCGTGGCCAAAAAGAGCACAATCCACGGGGGATTCCTGAAGAGATCGGAGAGGTCCTGGCCGAGATCGGACTTCTGCTGCGGGTCAGGCTGGACACGCTCCTTTGTGGCGAAGAAGGCAATGATGAAAAAAATGACGCTGAGAACCGAGAGCAACCCCATTGTGAGCTGATAGCCACGCGCGTCGTCGCCGTGGCCGAAGAACCTGACCATGGGGATGGCGAGACTTGCGACGATGAAACCGGCGGAGTTTGCAAACATCTGGCGATAGGATGCGATGCTGTTCCGCTCGTCGGGGTCCGACGTCATGACCGCAGTGAGCGTGGCATACGGAACATTGTTGACTGTATAAACGACCCGGAGAAGGATGTAGGTGGTCCAGGCGTAAATGACTTTGGCGGCCGGACTGATATTGGGCGTGGTGAAGGTTAGGACGCCGATGATTCCGAAGGGCAGCGCGGTCCAGAGCAGCCAGGGGCGGAACTTGCCCCATCGGGTGTTGGTGCGGTCCGCAATAACGCCCATAACGGGATTGAGGCACGCGACGCCGAGGCCGACGACGAGGAAAAGGTTCCTAGCCTGAGCCGGCGTAAGGCCAAAGGTGTGGGTGTAGAAGTCCAACTGCAGGGCCAACATGGCCTGGAAGACGAAGTTGGCGGCCATATCACCCAGGCCGTAGCCGAACTTTTCACCGAAGGAGAGCTTCTCAGTCATGCTTGCCTCGTCTTTCATCGGCGGCTGCGGCCGCGTCTTCTTGAGTTCAATTCGGGCCCGAGTTCGCGGCTGGAATTAGATGCCTGCCGGAATGGAATTCTTCCCACACCGGATGAAGCGTTTAAGCCACCGGCTCTCAAGCCTGGTTCTTCGAGCCGCAAACCAGTGTATTCACAGAACGATCGACCGGCAAGAAGAAAAGCGATTTTCCCGGAGCGAAGGGTTGCGGCACGGCCGTTTTTCGAAGGTGTTAAGGCGCAGATTCGACCGGCAAAGGCGATGCACCGGTATTGGTGCGGCATGAGCGCCCGCCCAGCAAGCAGCCTTCCGGATACTTTTGGTGGCCTGTCGAACGCCAATTCGGCGGCAGTTTATTGGCGATCAAAAGTCCTGAATTCCCTGAGTTTTAAGGCCCTTTTTCGGGTTGGATAAATTACAAAGAAAAGACTTTTCAGTGCCGTGGTTGCCTGCTACGCTCTCTCTACACGTGAACAGATCACTGCTACAGGTGATTGATTTTCCCGTATTCCCTTCCCTTTGACTGCCCTTTGCCCGACCTTTGCCCGACTTTTCGTTGTTAGCCATTGCGGGTTCCATTCGATGACGAACCCCCGCGTTTCTTTTGCGCGAATGGGGCATCGGATTTACCGGCGCGGCTCATCATACGCGTCCATTACGCGCGCCCATTATGCGCATTAATCCTGTACGAAGAAATGGAAACCGGGGAAACAGGTTAGTACGTGGGCCATTTTCTCTTTTGAAGCTTGGTGAGAAGACCTTGCCCGCTTTTCCGTTTCGTGTGCGGGTAAGTCCCTAAACCGGGCCAACAGGCCACGGATTCAAACGGGGTATCGCGATGAAACAGACCCATCGTCTCCCAATTCAGTTTGCAGTAGCGGTCGCGTTCTTACTGGCCGGTTGCTTTGCGCGCTATGCCAAAGCCGGGCAAAACCCAACTGCCGCAGCGTCAGACTCGGGACAAGTGGCGAGTGACGGCGACGAGCAGGAGGCGAGCCATCCGGCACAGACCATCATCATTCCGGGACCGCTGCGGTCGTTCCTGCGCATGGCCGGCATCAGCCAGGAGAGCAAGCCGGCCGACGTGCTGGCCCTACTGGCTCGCAATGCATTTCTCTACGGCCATCAACTGGGAAAGAGGACGGAATACCTGATCCTCGAAGACCGGTATGTGCAGGAGGCAAGACAACTGCAGCCGCTGGCCACGTCGGGCGGCGCGATCCGCGTTGCCGGTTGCGGCGATGTTGGGCCATTGATCAGCGTCCTCGGCTACCAGTTCGAAGACGGCTGCGGACCGAAGGGCGCGACGTTGATCACTTCCAATGCTGAGCGCGCATTTCTTACGCTCGACTCGGGGTTCCCCCTGACGAGGCTGGAACAGTCGCTGCAGCAGGGCACTCCTTTTACATACAACTATCCGGCGACGCGGATTCCGATCCTGTTTCGGGAAGACGACTGGCTGGCGCTGCTTCCCGCGAAACAGCGAGCGGGCGAGACCCTGCTCGACTTGCTACTGAACGACCAGAATTCCGACCGGCTTTATTCGGCGATGGCGCGGCTCGATCCTGAGACCAGGACGGCCCTGTTCCGGTCGCCAGGGCTCAAGCGGCTGTTGTTTTACGCGCCGGTACTCGACTTTTATGGTGGCCGGTTGTGCATTCGCAACGGCACCGTTCAAGTGCCCGGAGGAGACGCCGCGGCGTCCGCCTGGGAGTCGATGGTTGGCGTCAGTCCCAATGCGCCAGGGGAGTTTGTCGCCCGCCTGCTGGCCAAGGATCAGGGCTGGCTGGCCGCATATTTTGATGCGCTGGCGCGCGTGAGCCCCGAACAACAGGCACGGCTCACGCAGGGCGACCGGCTGAAGAAGCTTTACGATGCCTATCGGTCTGGCGTTCCCAGCGTGGATGCCGCCAGCAGCGTATTCCCCAGAAACCCCACTCTGCTACTGCTGCTCACGCGCTTGCAATGGGATGCAGCCGGCGAGCCGCTCGTTCCGGGCAACCTGAGCGTTTGGCAGGAGGTACTGGCGCGAGAAAAGAAGCTGCACCATACGCGCGATTCTGCCCGGCTCCTCGGAGCTGCGGCAAGCCCTGAAGGCGTGCTCGAATCCATGGTGGCCTCTTCCTGCATTGCGACCCTCGACGGCCCGGCACAGATTTATCTGATTGTGAGCGCGATCGATGGCGCGCGGCCGACGGATAAACGCCTCTCCAGCGATACCGCGCGATTGCTCGCCGCCAAATACTACGAATTGAGCGACTGGTACAACATCTTCGTCGAATTTCCCGAGCTGAACGACGCATCGATCAAAGCTTTTGTAGATGCCGCCAGTCGCATCGATGGCGTCTCGAATCAGACGCTGCGGTCCAATGCGCTGGGAGCGTTCCAGGCCGAGGTTGGAATGTGGCAGATCCTTGCCCGGCAAAGAGAGATCGCGGGAGACGGCCTGAATTTTTCGTGGCAGGGCGCGGTCCAGGCCTATGGAGATGTTTCTTCGGCAACGCTGCTGTTCGACGCGGCGCGCAAATCGCTCAAGTCCATCGTTGTTGCCGCGGGGGGCAATGCGGACCCGACCGAGGATGAGGTTGTCGATCTACTCGCCGGGCCGCGGCAGGTTGCGGGGCCGCGGCAGGAAAGCGCGGACGGAGAGCGCATCCACGACGAACTTGCCCGCAGGATACGCGCGGTGCTCGACGACCAGCGGCTGGCCTCACTGGATACGCTGTTCGGGCTGTATGACGGCCTGGGCGAAATGGCGAAGGGCGTGAAGAATGGCGACGCCCTGCTCGAGATGTCTAACACCTTGCGCGAGTTCGAGCTTCCGCGGCCAATCTTTACCGAGGGCGAACGCGTAACCTGGTCGCCGGCGGTCTACGTAAGCCGCCACGCGGAGTTGCAGGTGCGCACCGACTTGACCAAAGTGATCAAGGCTCCGGGGACGCCTGCTCAACTGGAAGCTGCGCGCGCGCGGCTGGCGCCGTTCCTTCGCGACACGCTGGTGGGGCTGAATTACGCCTACTATGAGCCGCCAGGCGCTCAGATTCTTCACAGCAATCCTCTCTTCGTGCGCTCGCACGACTTTTCGGCGGCCTCGATTCAGGGCATCGATCAGATCTGGGCCTCGCCATCGCTGATTGGTATTGGAGCAACCGCCGGCGGAGGCGCTTACCTGATCGGCTCGCTGGCGGATTTGCCCTACGTGCTGGCGTTGAGCGAAGAGGATTTTATTTCGCCGGAAAAATTGCAGGCACTGATCTGGCGGGAGACTGTGCCGGAGCTGCTGGTGAACGCGACTGTGCCGCGGTGGTGGGGTGTGAGCCGCGATGAATTGCATGCGGTGAGCCTCTATCAACGCGCCGGAGAAGAACTGATCAAGGATTCTGGGGACGAGGATTCGGCGAACCATCGGGATTTGCGCGGCAAAGTGCTCGCCATCTTCAGCGAGCGCATGGGATGGGGCCAGGTGGACGAGATGGAGAGGTCGCTTGCACACGCGGACGGCGCGGCAGCATTGGCGGCGCAACTGCTTCCTACCGACACTTTCTATCTGGCGGCAGAATTTCGCAGGCAATATCCAGATCAAGTTGCGCAATGGGGCGCGGCGAATCGGGAACTCGACGAGCTTGCGCGCAAGAATCCTGCCGATACTTCTCCACAACGAATCGCGAAGGATTTCGGCGCTCCGCACCCGACGATGGCCGCGACCAATGCCTGCGCCCTGCTGGCCGCAGAGCCGTTTCCTGTCTCCGGTGGCGTTGCCAGCCGGTTGTTCGGCGAGTCGTGGGAGTCGGGCAATTTGTATTGGGCGCGGCTAGCGGACGAGAAAGGCTATTCTCCGGCGGCGCTCAATGTGCTTATTCCTGAGCTGACCCGGCAGATGGTGGCCAACATCTCTGCGACGAGCATTGACGACTGGCCTGCGCTCATGCGCGCCATGGATCAGACCGGAGAACAATTCCGCCAGGGCAAGATTGCCATCAGCATCGCCGGCCTGGCCGGCAACAGCAGCGAGAGAGCGAACGGGGGGCAATAATTATGACGAGAAACAGGACCATTTCGTGCATCGGCGTAAGTTTCAGCGCGTTGATTGCTCTGGTCGGGGCGCCACAGTTTGCTGCTCAGGACGAGGCGGCGCACCTGCGCGTGACGGTGAATCTGGTGCAGCTGAACGTGGCCGTGACCGACAGCAAGGGGAACTACGTCAGCGACCTAAAGCCGGAAAACTTTCAAATCGTCGAAGACAAGATTCCACAACGCATCAACACGTTTGAAGAAGGCAATGGGCCCGCGATTCGGCCGGTCCAGGGGAACCCGAATCAAGCGAATCAGGATCAGAGCAACCAACCGAGCGCCCCGTCTGGAGCAGCGCCAGCAGCCTCAGGCGAAACGCCAGCTTCAGGCTCGATGTCGACCACTGGCATGACCGCCGTCTCCACGCCCGACCGTATCTCTGCAGCGGCGATGGCCGGGGCGAATATCTTCATTCTCTTTGACACCAGCAACTATATGTATCGCGGATTTGTGTACGCGCAGGACGCGATCTCCGATTTTGTGCGCTCGATGGACAGCGCGAGCCAGATCGCTTTCTACTCCTATAGCCGCGATCTGTCGCGGTCCACAATGCTCACCGCCGACCGCTTCCGCGTGGTAAACGGTGTGCGCAGCACGGTAGCCGGAGATGACGCCGCGCTTTACAACAGCCTGCTCATCACGGTGAAGGATGCGGCCACGCTGACGGGACGCAAGGCGATCGTGGTCTTTTCAAACGGCCCCGACAACGCGAGTTCGGTTCCTCCCGAGGACGTTGCGGAGCTGGCTCAGGACACGGGGACCATTATTTATATAGTCAGCACGCGGCTGGCGCAGGACGATCCGGTTTCTGCCGCCGCGTTTGAACGTGTGAGCCGGGCGACGGGCGGCAAGGCCTACTTTGCCGGCAATTGGCGCAAAGAGAAAGAGGCCTTTGGCGCGATCCAGGCCGACTTGAGCCACCTTTACACGGTGAGCTACTATCCGCAGGCCAATCCCAATCGTGGCTGGCGCTCGATCAGCGTGAAGCTTGTAGGTCCGGGAGTGGAGAAGTACCACATCAGGACGCGCGATGGCTACCGCCTGCTGCCGCTGACCCAGATCAACACCGGCACAGACCTCGCCGGAGGAGCGAGCTCCGATCAGCAGCAGTGACGCATCACCTGGCGTGCCGTGTGTTGGGACGCGCGGCTTGTCCGGCGATTGCGGGCTTCGCGAGCCTAGGCTCTTAGTGCCCCGGATTAGGCCCTGAGCATTTTGATCACCTTGGCTGTGGTGACCACCTGGCCGGTGTGACGCTGCGTGTGATCGGCCACATGGATCATCGCTCCGCCAATCGATGTGGGCAACTGCTTGCGGCCAACGAAACGCGAAGTGTTGAGGTCCGCTGTCGCCAGCACGCGAATGCGGTCAGCCGCGTCACTGTAAGAGACCTCGACCTCAGCGAGCAACTCGGCCAACGATTCCAGATTCCCTTCCCCACCCTGCTTGGACTCGGCTTGTTCGGTCCGGCTCTGCTCGGTCCCGTTTTGTTCGGATTTGAGTGCGGCCAGTTGCTCCGCTGAAAGCTGGCCGCCCTCAGCGTAGGTGAGAATGCGGTCAACGGAACGCGCAATGTGGCGCAGATGAAAAGCGATGGATGTGAGGCCGAGCGGCTGCGAATGAACTTCTGCGTCAGTCAGGCCGGCCGTCCATTTGGTCAGGTCGTCAAGCGACAGCTCAAGCGCATGAATCACGGCGCGGCCCGCCGCGGGAACGTCAGTGTGCGTGCCGCGGAGCCAGGGCTCGGTGTACGGGGTAGCAGTAGTGCTCATGAGAAACCCTCAAACTGAGAATTCAGTGAGAAACTGGGCTGGGGTGACGATCGGAATGCCGCGCCACGGATGAAGGACCAGAAGATCGTGGTCGCTGCTGACCAGCACGACTGCATGAGCCGCCAGACACATCGCGAGAAATTTATCGTCCTTTGGGTCGCGGCACCAAGGCTCGACGTCCACCGCCCTCAATTCGGGCGCTTCAACTAGGCGTGAGTTTTTCCGGTACCATGCAAGAAATTCCTTGCGCCCGACCTCGGGGACGAATCGTGCAATGCGCGGCCGCTCCAACACATTCTCTAATTCGCTGATCGTCTGGGAGCTGACAAAGACATGGCAACGCTCAAACGCCAGATTCAGAGCTGTCCAGGGTGTAGAGCCAATTCTCAACGCTGCGCCGATCAAGCTGCTCGTGTCAAAAACGACCCGCTCAATCACGCGATTCGTGGACCATTATGTTGATTTCTTCGTCGGTCAACGTCGCCGCCTCCGGCGAAATCTGCGCGCGATATTTCTCGCCCCATTGCTGCAATTCCTTCACGGCCTGCTTCCGGCGCTTCCAATCAAGCATCTCCGACATATCTTTCGGCGAGACGATGAACGCAGCAGGCCTGCCATGGCGCGTGATCGCCACCGGCTCGCGCTGCACAGTGTCGAGCAATTGCCCAAATTGGTTTTGCGCTTCTGCGGATGTTTTGGTGATCATTAGTCGGCCCTCCAACATAGCTATTATAGCTAAAATAGCTAGTTTCGGATACGGCGAAGCCAAGGCTCAGTCTAGGGGGCGGGGGCAGTGCTCATCGAGTAGTCCTCACTACCGCGATTTGGCCAACGCCCGTCCGCCCCGCGCTCTTCACCCTCACGACGATGATCTTCTCAAATCTCTCTTCGAAGACCGGCGGCTTGAGCATTTCGGCAAACTCGTGCATCACGTCTTCGCTCACGCAGCGATCGCGCTGGCGATTGTGACACGGCTACTGTTTGACGTAGTGACACTGGGCTACGGCGCCGGAGATGGCGTGAGTGGCATCGGTGAGGTCCCAATCGTCCATAACGCCGGTCTGAACGTTCTGGACGACGAGCTGGTTTGGAGTTTTTGGATCGCCCCCATAAGCGATGCCAACGGTGCCGCTGCTGGCTGGAAGCAAATTCGGGATACCCGGGCTTTCGTAGTACATGGTTGTGCCCGTGAAGACGATTTTGGTGGAGCACCCGGCGGGAACGGGCTGGTCGCTTGTGATCCAAGTGCCGATGAGGGGATTGGAATTCGACTTGCAACCGGCGAGAAAGAGACTGAGAAAAAGCAGAGACTTCGGAGAGATACGCATACGATGCTCCAGAATGCTGGATTTGAATGGATGAAATTATAGCGCGCGAAGATGCTTCGGGCTGAACCAGCCCGGAACGAAGCAGCAGCGCCGATTGGCTTATTGAGAACCTACCCCGCGCTCTTCACGCGCACCACTGTGATCTTTTCAAATCCCTCTTCAAAGACCGGCGGCTTGAGCTTTTCGGCCATCTTGCGCATGATGTCTTCGCTTACCGAGCGGTCACGCTGGCGATTGCGGTCGAGGCAAACTTCAAGCGGCACATCAAAGAAGACGGCCTGCACCTCGTATCCAAAGCTCTTGGCCATCTTGATCCACTGGCGGCGCTCGTGGGTGGAGAGGTTGGTGGCGTCAACATAGTTCATGGGCATGCGTGCGATGAGCCGCGCGCGCAACAGCGATCGCAGGGTGGAGAAAACCAGACCCTGGTAGCGCTGCTCCTCTACGTCGTCGAAGAGAATGTTGCGCAAGAGGTCAGACGACAGCGGCGTGACGCCGCGGCGGCCGAACCACGTAGTCTTGCCGGAACCAGGCAGGCCGATGGCGAGAACGACGAATCCCTTGGGAGCCTGCGGTGAGAGTTCGCCGGCAGCGGGAGCACCTGTAAGCCGCGCCGGCATCTCGGGCTGGGTCTCGACTTCGAGGCGGCCGGATCCGGCAGGCTCATTCCAATCTTGCTTCGCTGGCCATTCACGCTTCGCGGGTCTCTCTTGCTTCGTGGGCGGCTCAGGTCGTGCAGGCTGGTCGTGCTGCCTTGGCCGCGCTGGCCGTTCCGGAGCCGCTGCGCGATGCGGCCGTGCCGGCTGGGCATGACTGGGCTCCTGCCGGGATTCCTGCCGGCGTTCCGGTGCGCGGGGCACGGCGTGTGGGCGCGCCTGCACTTCGTCCGGATAAAGCGGCACCAGCGGAGCCGGTTGATTCGATGGAAGTTCCTGGCCGATTTTGCCTGTGGATTCGGAAGTATTGGGACCACGTCTGGAGCGTCTTCTCATACTGCTGATTATCCTAGCTGAAAGCCTTCGCTTCCACCCGAATACCATACTGGGCGACAGCGCGGCAAATAATGTGCACTACGGTACATAACAGGCCGATTGAGGGAACGTCGCCATTGCGGTCGAGAATCGTATGCGACGAGAACGCGGGTAGTGAGTAGTGGTGTAGTTTAAAAGTCCAGAGTTGGCCCTGGAGCCGAGCCGCCCCCTTGCGCCTCTTCTGAGAGCCTGACATCATGAATTGAACAAGATGCCAGAATTCGTACAGATCGGTTTTCGGCCGTCGATTTCTGCCATCGCTGGTGCTCCGAAGCCGCGCGCTCCAGTGCTTTGGATTCAGGGTGTCACGCTGGCATGGATGCTTGTGGAATTCGGCGTCTCTGCATATGCTGCTGTAACGGCTCACAGCCCTGCGATGTTAGCCTTTGGCTCCGACAGCCTGGTAGAGCTCCTGTCCGCTACTGTAGTGCTCTTGCAGTGGATTCCGAGCCTGTCAATCTCGGAACTGAGGGCAAGCCGAACAGCCGGAGCTCTGCTTTTTGTGCTCGCCTTCGTGGTTGCGGCGATTGCGGTTGCGTCATTGGCTCTTCGGTCGCGGCCTGCAACCAGTTACGCGGGCATAGCAATCACCATCGTGGCGCTGATCGCCATGCCTATTCTAGCCTTCCTCAAGCGCCGTGAGGCTCGTCTCAGTAAGAATGCAGCCCTGGCCGCCGATGCAGTGCAATCCGCTACTTGCGCGTATCTTGCGCTCATCGCGCTGGCTGGCCTCGCTATCAATGCAGCACTCCATGTCGCGTGGTTCGATTCGGTTGCAGCTTTAGTGGCTGTTCCCATCCTCATCAAGGAGGGTAGATCGGCTTGGCAAGGCCATGCCTGCGGATGTTGCTGAGAGCCTGATTTTCAAACTACACCTCTACCCACTGCAGGCCGCAATGATACGATCAAGAGTTTGGTGGAAACGTATTTTTGACCCACTTCAGACGCCGGACAAGTTAGATTTCAAATCGGCAGCTTTTTCAATCCACATGCCTCTCAGACCACGAAGGAGAAACGACACATGGCAGTAAAGGTTGGTATCAACGGCTTTGGCCGCATCGGACGCAACGTTTTGCGCGCCGCCCTGGGCAATAACGAAATCGATTTTGTCGCCGTCAACGACTTGACCAGCCCGGCAACGCTGGCGCACCTGCTCAAGTACGACTCGATTTTGGGCAACCTGAAGAACGACATCCAATCGGGCGAGGACTTTATCTCGGTCGACGGCAAAAAGATCAAGGTTACCTCCGAACGCGACCCCGCCAAGCTGGACTGGGCTTCGGTAGGCGCTCAGGTTGTAATCGAATCGACCGGCTTCTTTACCGACGCGACCAAGGCCAAGGCGCACTTGGGCTCGACCGTTAAGAAAGTCATCATCTCGGCGCCGGCCACCAATGAAGACATCACAATCGTGCTGGGCGTGAACGAGGACAAGTACGATCCGGCGAAGCACAACATCATTTCGAACGCCAGTTGCACCACTAATTGCCTGGCGCCGGTGGTCAAGGTGATTCTCGAAACCACTGGTCTCGTATCCGGAATCATGACCACCATTCATAGCTACACCAATGACCAGGTCATCCTCGACTTTCCGCACAAGGACCTTCGCCGCGCCCGCGCCGCTGCGCTCAACATGATTCCCAGCTCCACCGGCGCAGCCAAGGCGCTGAAGCTGGTAATCCCGGAGACCGCCGGCAAGCTGGACGGTTTTGCGATTCGCGTTCCAACTCCCAATGTCTCGATCGTCGACCTGACATACATCGCCGAGAAGCCCACCACAGTCGATGCCTTGAACGCAGCCTTCAAGACCGCCTCCGAGGGGAAACTGAAGGGCATTCTGGGTGTCGATTCGAACCTGCTGGTCAGCTCGGACTTCAAGGGCGACAAGCGCAGCTCGATTGTGGATGCGCCGCTGACCAAGGTCGTGGGCCAGAGCGTGAAGGTGCTGAGCTGGTACGACAACGAGTGGGGTTACTCGAACCGCGTCGTCGACCTCGTCGGCTTCCTGGCCAAGAAGGGCCTGTAAGAACGGTTGTCAGTGGTCAGTTGTCGGTGGTCAGTTTTGGCATGCTCTTCATGTGCGCGGCTGCCTGGTCAAGGCAGCCGCAACCCATTTGTCGAAACTGACCGCTGATCAGTGATCGATAGCAACTGACAACTGATGACTGAAAACTGACAACTGAAGAAAGGCACTCCCATGGCCAAGCTTTCGATTCAAGATATCGATCTGACCAATAAGCGTCTGTTTATCCGCGTCGATTTCAATGTTCCGCTGACTGAAGACGGCGCGATGATCACCGACGACACGCGCATTGTTGCAACGTTGCCGACGATCGAGTACGCGCTGCGGATGAATGCAAAGGTGATTCTGGCTTCGCACCTGGGCCGGCCCAAGGGCAAGCCGAATCCGAAATATTCGCTCAAGCCAGTGGTCACGCGGTTGCGCGAGCTGCTCGACAAGAAACTTGGCGAGGGCATCAACGTGGCCTTCTCGCCGGATTGCGTTGGCGAGATTGCCGAGGAGCTTGCGCGGCAGCTTGAGTCGGGCCAGGTGCTGCTGCTTGAAAACCTGCGCTTCCACGCCGAAGAGGAGGCCAACGATCCGGCCTTCTCAAAAGCACTGGCCGCGCTTGCCGAAGTCTATGTGAACGACGCGTTCGGATCGGCGCACCGCGCGCACGCATCGACCGAGGGCATTACACACTACCTCAAGCCAGCCGTGGCCGGCCTGCTGATGGAAAAAGAAATTACATACCTCGGCAAGGCGCTCGAAAATCCCGAGAAGCCGTTTGTGGCCATCATCGGCGGATCGAAAATCTCCGGCAAGGTCGACGTAATCCAGAACCTGCTCGACAAGGTGGACACGCTGGTGATCGTGGGCGGCATGGCGTATACCTTTCAACGCGCGCTGGGCGTCAAGACCGGCAAATCGCTTGTTGAGGAAGACAAGATCGAGATGGCGAAGGATGCGATCGCCAAGGCAAAAGCCAAGGGCGTCAAACTCCTATTGCCTGTCGACAACATTCTGGCCGACAAATTTGCAGCGGACGCGAAAACGCAGGTGTGGGATTGCTCCGTCGACTTTCCAGATGACTGGCAGGGGCTCGACATCGGGCCGCAGACTATCAAGGCAATTGAAGAAGTGATTTTGACGGCGAAGACAATTGTCTGGAACGGGCCCGCGGGCGTGTTTGAATTTCCGCGCTTCGCCGTGGGAACGAACGCGATTGCGCGGGCAGTTGCAGCGAATAGGACAGCGACGTCGATCATCGGCGGTGGCGATTCGGTTTCGGCAATCAACCAAGCCGGCGTAGCCGACCAGATCACGCACATCTCGACGGGCGGCGGAGCTTCACTGGAGTTTCTCGAAGGCAAAAAACTGCCGGGCGTCGAGGCGCTGACGGATAAATAAAGAAGAGGCGCGTGCTAGCCGCGGCGGCCTTCGGGTGTCTGACCTTTAGCGTCTCTCCCAGACGGTTTTTCCAACTCAATCTGCGGCGACATGGGCACGACGCGAACCAGCGGCTTGCCTCTCTTTGTAACGATGATTGTCCCGCCCGTCTCCGCCACCCAATCGAAGAGCCCCAGGCATTTCGCCCTGAACTCAGTGGCCGTCATTGTCCTCGTCATATGCCGTCCCTATAAGAGGAGCCTACCGCCATTCTTTGAGACCTTTGATCGGAACTTTTATTCGTTGTGCTTGGCGTCACCCAAATCGGTAATTTAATCCACTAGAATCGAATTGAGGAAACCAGAAAATGGCTCGTAAAGCACTCATTGCCGCCAATTGGAAGATGTATAAGACGCCCGCCGAAGCCAAGGCGTTTGTGGACGCTTTTTTGCCGCTCGTTGCCGGGCACGCGCGCGACGAAATCGCGCTGTTCCCTTCTCCGGTGCTGCTCCCGACCGTAATTCCGGCCTGCAAGGGGTCGAATGTGGCCGTCGGCGCGCAAAATATCCATTTCGCCGAGGAAGGCGCCTACACCGGCGAGACTTCGATTTTGCAACTAAAGGCCGTCGGCGGGACGCATACGCTCATCGGCCACTCCGAGCGGCGGCAATATTTCGCAGAGACCGACGAGATTGTGAACAAGAAGCTGCACACCGCGCTCAAACACGGCGTAGTGCCGGTGGTGTGCGTCGGCGAGGTGCTGGAGGAGCGTGAGGCCGGCAAAACGGCGAGCGTGCTCAAGACGCAGGTGACAGGCGCATTTGTGGGGATTACGCCCGTGGCTGCAAAGCCGATCGTGATCGCGTACGAGCCGGTGTGGGCGATTGGCACGGGCAAGACCGCGACGCCGGAGATTGCCGCCGACGCGCACAGCATCATTCGCGCGGAAGTGGCCAAGCTGCTGGGCGCAGATGTAGCCTTGGGCGTGCGCATTCTCTACGGAGGCAGCGTGAAGCCCGACAACGCGACCGCGCTGATCAGCCTCGAAGAAATTGACGGCGCGTTGGTGGGCGGCGCGAGCCTCAAGCCGGATTCGTTTGCGGCGATTGTGAAGTACTGAGATAAGCAGCAAGTTCGCGCCCGCTGCGCGGGCCTTAGCGAGTTAGCAGGTTCGCAGAGCCGACGGCGTTAGTCGACCTTCGCAAGCGATGAAGCGTGAGACGAAAACAAACGGCCGCTCGGAGCGAAAAGCTTCGGGCGGCTTTTGTTTTGCATCGCATTCGTGTTCCACCATGCGGATTAATTGCGCGATTACATCGCCGGGTAGAACCCGGCGATCCAGTTCTGCAGCAGCGCCGGGAAGCAGCCGAGCACGACGACAGCGGCAGCAATCGCAACCAGGACAATCAACGTGACTGGATGCACGTGGATACGCGATCCGTCGCTGGCGGGCATGACGTAAGCGCGCTTGAGCACCTGCAGATAGTAGTAGAGCGAGACGGCGCTGAATGCAATGGCGAGCGCGACGAGGGTGAGGTTCTCGGCTGGCAGCGAGGACAAGGGCCCTTTAAGAAAGCCATACGAGCCCCAGTTCAGTACTGTTGCGAAGAGATTGAACTTGGCCCAGAAACCGACCAGCGGCGGAATCCCGGCGAGCGAGAGAAAGAGCACAAGCAGCACGGCGGCTAGCAGTGGATTGCGCTTGTGCAGGCCGAGGAAGGCGTCGAGTTTGTCGCTGCCCGCAGCGCGCTCGACGACGTCGACGACGCCGAAGGCTCCGATGGTGGTGAGGCCGTAGGTAACGATGTAGTAGAGGATGGCCTGCGCGCTGGCGTTCGACCAGGAGAAGAACGCGAGGCCGAGCAGAATGTAGCCTGCGTGCGCGATGGCTGAGTAAGCAAGCAGGCGGCGGACGCTCGTTTGCGCCAGCGCAGCCAGGTTGCCGAGAACCATCGAGAGCACGGAGAGAACCATGAGGATCATCGGCCAAGTGTTAAAGCCTGGAATAATACGCCCAATCCGGGCACCGGCAGGGTACGACCTGACAGCTCCAAGCACGCCAGTGAGGTGCAAGCTCTGCATAAAGTGCAGGGTGACTGTGCTAATCGAGATCAGCAAAGCGAAGCTCGCGACCTTAGAGACGGATGCGATAAACGCAGCGGCGGGAGCAGGCGCACCCTCGTATGTGTCGGGTGCCCATAGATGGAACGGGACAGCAGCAATCTTGAAGCCGAGGCCGGCGGCGATCATGACCAGCGCGATATAAAGCAGCGGCGCGCCGCCGTTGGCCGACGCCACGTAGGTACCGAGCACAACACGCGGCAGGCTCGTTGAACCCGACAGCCCGTAGAGATAGCTAAAGCCGAAAAGCAGAAACGCAGCCGACATGCCGCCGAAGAGGTAGTACTTGATGGCCGCCTCGGCGCTCTTACCGGATTGCTTGGCAAAGGCGGTGAGGATGTAGAGGCCGAGTGACAAAAGCTCAAGGCCCACGAAAATCACCAACAAGTCCTGCGCGGCGGAGATGATCAGTCCGCCGGCTGCCGCCATCAATACGACAGAAACATACTCGCCGGGGTTGCGCGTGAAGCCTGTATCGACAAACAGCAACAACGTGATCGCGGTGAGCACGAGGATGGCAACCTGTGCCACGCCAGCCGACCCGCCCGCGGCGAGCATAAGATCGCTTCCCGCGCTGAATCCTCCCCATCCCGCCGCATAGACGGCCCAGATGGCCGCAATGCAACCGGCGATTCCGATGAAAGCGGCGGCGCCAGTACGGACTTGAAGCGCCGCCTTGCGCAGAAATCCAAGATCGACGGCGAGCACGAGCAGCGCGGCGATTTCAAGAGCCGTTTCAGGCAGCGTGGCCGTAAAGAGGGCGGCGTAGTTCATTGCGCGCCTCCTGCGAGCAGCGCTTTCACGGCCGGCTCAATTTGGTCGAGAAGAATGCGCGGGTAGAGGCCGACGACGAGCGTGGAGACGCCAAGCAGCGCGACGCCGGCGTATTCAGGCCACGTGATTGGGGCAAACTTGTGCGCCTGTTCGGCCTCAAGCTCGTGCGGCGTAGGCAGCGCGTCCGAGAAGAATGCTTTTTGCAGCGCGCGCCAAATGTAGGCGACGCCTACGATGATGCCAATGCCGGAAACGATGGTCCACCAGGGATTGGCTTGCCACGCGCCGACCAAGACTTGCAGCTCGGCGACGAATCCGGAAAATCCCGGCAGGCCCATGGACGCGACGCCGGCAAAGACAAAGGCCCACGCCGCGAATGGCAGGCGTCTCGAGAGGTGCATGGGTTCGAGCTCGGCGAATTGGCGCGTGTGTGTGCGGTCGTACACGATGCGGCCGACGATGGCGAAGAGCAGTCCTGCGATAACGCCGTGCGAAAACATTTGCAGAACCGCGCCATCGAGGCCAATCTGGTTGAGAGTCATAAGGCCGAGCAGCACAAAGCCCATGTGACTCACGCTCGAGTAGCCGATGACAAATTTGAAGTCGGTTTGCGCGAGAGCGACGAGCGCGCCGTAGACAATGCCAATGACGGCGAGCCACGCAAAGACATCGCGCCACGAGCCTATTCCGATGAACGAAAATCCCCATGGATCGAGGCCGTGCGGAAAAAGTCCGATGCCCAAGCGAAGGCAGCCGTATGCGCCGAGCTTCATCACCACACCGGCGAGCAGCATTGAAGCGGCGGTGGGCGCGGCAACGTGGCCGGTAGGCGCCCATGTGTGGAACGGCCACATGCCGGCGAGAATCGCGAAACCAACAAAGACCAGCGGGAAGCACCACATCTGGAAGCTGACGGGCAGGCCAGCACGCGCAAGATCGCCCAGCGTGGTGGAATGGCTGCCCGCCATGGTGTAGGCCGCGAGCAGGCCGATCAGCACCATGGCCGAGCCGACGAACGAGTAGAGCGCGAGCTTCATGGCGCCATATTCGCGGCGCGTGGATCCCCAGATGGAGATAAGGAAATACTTGGGGACGATTGCAATTTCGTAGAAAACGAAAAGCAGAAAGAGATCGCCGCTCAGAAAGACGCCGTAGACTCCGCCGATAAGCGCAAAATAAAACGCGAAGAACTGGTTGGTGCGCAGATCGACATTCCAACTGAACAGAACGCCCGCGACGGAGGCGATGCCGGTGAGCAAAACGAGCACGCGGCTGATGCCGTCCGCGGCGAGCAGAAAATGAATGCCGATGGATGGCACCCAAAGCACGTCGACGAAAACCTGGCGACCCTGGCCCATGCCCGCGGCGAAACCCGCGACAGCGATGGCGAGCCCGGCGACGGCGACGGCGAGCGCCCACCAGCGGACGAAAATTGGCCGCGCGGCTGGCAGCAGCGCCGAGATCAGCGCGCCGGCAAACGAAATGTAGATGGCCCAGGCCATTCTCTAAAATCTCCAGTGCGCAAGCAGGTTCACGACCGTGGGGTTGATCGTGTCGAGAATCAGCCGCGGCGCCAGGCCGACAAGGAACATAAGACCGATTACGGGAGCGAGAGCCAATCGCTCGCTGTGATGCAGATCGGGAAAGTTGGTCCAGCGTTCCGAAACAGGGCCGGTAAAAACTTTTTGAATGACGGTGAGAATCACGATCGCCGTCACGAGCAATCCGAGAATCGAAATTGTAGCCGCGACCCATGCGAGCGGAAAGACACCGCGGAAGATGAGAAACTCGCTGACGAAACTGTTAAGCCCGGGCAAGCCAAGCGAAGAAAACAACACGATTCCCATAAGCCCCGCAAAGACCGGCGCGGGTTTGCACAGGCCGCCAAAGTCGTCGATGCCGCGCAGGCCGCCGGTGCGGAACTGAATCATGGCGATGAACCAGAAGATTGCGGCCGCTGTGATTCCGTGATTGAACATCTGCAAAATGACGCCGTTGAGCGCGGCTGCCTGGCTGGCTTGCTGCGCCGCGCTTGATACCGGAACTGCCAGCGCGAAGATGGCCAGCAGGCAGTATCCAAGATGATTGACCGATGAGTAAGCGAAGACGCGCTTCAAATCTTTTTGTGCGGCGGCGGCCCACGCGCCCATAACAACGGTGATGACGGCGAGGACGAGAAGCGGCGTACGCATCGCGGCGATTTGCACGCCGAAGATAGGCAGCGCGATGCGCAGCAGGCCGTAGACGCCCATCTTCGACATGGCGCCGGTGAGCAGCATGGTCACGGGCGAAGGCGCCTCGGCATACGCGGCGGGCAGCCAGGTGTGGAAGGGCGCGATCGGCACTTTAACAGCGAAGCCGGCGAGCACTCCGATGGCGAGCCACGGCATTACTGCGCCAAGATGCGCCGTGACCATCTGCGACAACGCGCCCGATGCGGCCATCGCGGTGAGATCGCCGAAATCCATTGTGCCCGGCGCGCCGTTGCTACCGGTGGAAAGAAACAGCGCGAGAAACGA
Source organism: Acidobacteriaceae bacterium (assembly GCA_003134815.1). GTDB lineage: Bacteria > Acidobacteriota > Terriglobia > Terriglobales > Acidobacteriaceae > Telmatobacter. The sequence continues at coordinate 62,886 of PLCO01000063.1, forward strand.
AAGCAGCAACGCCACCGAACCGGCCATTGTGTAGACGAAGAACTGCGTGGCCGCGGGGCCGCGGCGCGGGCCGCCCCACAATTTGATGAGGAAGAATGCCGGGATGAGGCTCAGCTCCCAAAATAGAAACCAGTGAAAGAAATTGAGCGCAGTGAAGGAGCCGAAGAGGCCGGATTCGAGGATGAGAATGAGGCCGTAGAAAAGGCCGGGCATGTGGTGCACGCGATGCGATGCGTCAACCGACATAAGCGTGACGATGGCAGAGAGCAGTAGCATCAGCGCGCCCAGGCCGTCGACGCCGAGGTGATACTCGATGCCCAGCGAGGGCGCCCATGGATGCAGTTCCACGAGGCCGATGATTCCGGTGGCGGGCAGGTTGATCCAGATGATAAGCGATAGAACAAGGCAGCTAATCGAAGAGACGAGCGCAACGCCGCGCGCATGCTTGCCGGCGAAAAGCGCGATGGCTGCGCCGACGAGCGGGAGCACGGTGAGGAGCGTCAAAATCGGAAAGCCGGTCGCGATGTCGTTCATGGCCGGCTGCTCCAGAAAAGAATCACGGCCAGAGCGATGACAGCCACGGCCAGAATGCGAAGGTAATTCTGCACGCGGCCATTCTGAAGGCTCGCCAGCAGGCCGCCACCTGAGGAGATTTCATCACAGGTTTTGTCGAAGCCGCCATCAACCCAGTTGATGTCGAGCAGGCGATTGAGCTGCGCCCAAAGTGCGAACAGCCAGGCAACGAGAGCCACGATGCCGCCCCATACGCGGCGATCGAGCCAATCGGCCACGCGCGCCCACCACTTGTAGAAGGCGATCACCGTGACGCCGTAGAACTCGTCGACGTAGAGTCGGTCGCGGAGCGGGGCCCATATCCAAGGAACGGATTTTTCGAGCACATCTGGTTCTTCCGGTTTTGGCGATTTGTTGCCGTAGAGCCGCCAGCCGAATCCGAGGCCGAGAAAAACTACGAGCGTAGAAGTGGCCATGAGCAAAAGGAAGCTCGGCTCGACAAGGTTGTGAAAGCTGAACGCCGCCGCGCGCCCTTCAAGAAACGCGTGGAACCAGGGCCACGCAGGCGTGCCGATCAAGCCCAGCGCCATTGCGAAGAAGGCCAGGATCGCTAGCGGCGTCGTCATCACGCTCGGGCTTTCGTGCGCCGGCTTATGCCCGCGCCAATAGCCAAGAAAGACGTAGCAAACCTGTCGCGTCATATAAAAAGCGGTGAGCAGCGCGCCAAAGACGAGCAGGTAAAACGGGCCTTTGATCGCGGTGGAATGCTGCGCGGCTTCGAGAATGCCGTCCTTCGACCAGAATCCAGAAAAGAAAATTGGGAAACCGCACAGCGCCAGCATGCCGATGGCGTAGGTGATAAAGGTGAGCGGCATGTTGACCTTGAGGCCGCCCATGCGGCGAATGTCCTGCTCCTCATGGCAGCCGTGGATCACCGAGCCGGCGCCAAGAAACAAGAGCGCCTTAAAAAATGCGTGCGTGATCAGGTGAAACATTCCCACGGCAACGCCGCCGAGGCCGAGTCCGGCCATCATGTAACCGAGCTGCGAAACAGTGGAGTAGGCAAGGATGCGTTTGATGTCGTTTTGCGCGACGGCGATAAGCGCGGCGAAAACCGCCGTGGCCGCGCCGACCCAAGTGACGACGGTGAGTGCAACTGTTGTGCCACCGGGCTGCGCTCCGATTTGCATCAATGGATACACGCGCGCGACGAGATAGACGCCTGCAGCAACCATGGTGGCCGCGTGAATGAGCGCGGAGACGGGCGTGGGGCCTTCCATCGCGTCGGGCAGCCAGACGTGCAGCGGAAGCTGGCCGCTCTTGCCAGCTGCTCCGGCAAAGATGAGCAGGCCGATGGCGCCCGCGGCGCTGAGTCCAAGACCCGCGTGTTGCGTGAGCAGGTTGGCAAGGGCGATGGGTTCCAGCGAACCAGTTCCATTGTTGTAGAAAAGCAGCGTGCCGGTCGAGGAAAACAGCCAGACAATTCCGAGAAAAAAGAAAATGTCGCCGACGCGCGTGGTGATGAATGCTTTTTTCGCGGCAGCGGCTGCCGACGGCTTTTGATACCAGAAGCCGATGAGCAGATACGACGTGAGACCGACGATCTCCCAGCACATGAAAAGCAGAAGCAGGCTGTTCGAGATCACGACGCCGAGCATGGCTCCGGCAAAAAGCGACATGAAGCAGAAAAAGCGGGTGAAGTTTTCGTCGTGGGCCATGTAGCCGACGGAGTAGATGAAGATGAGCAGGCCGACAAAGCTGACCATCACAAGCATGACAGCGGCGAGAGGATCAATCACCCATCCAAGATCGACGCTCGTTGCGCCGAAGTGCAGCCACGTGAAATTGACGGTCTCGCGAACGGCTGCGCCGTGCGCCCAACCGCTCAGGACATATGCAAAGGCAGCGAGCGACAAGAGCAGCGAGAAACCAAGCGAACCGATGGCCAGCGTTGACGCGAATTTCCGGCGCGGCTGCTTGAGCAGCGCAATGATGCCGGAGGCGACCATCGGCACAGCGGGGATGAGCCACAAAATTCTCGCGATCGAGGAAGCGGCGAATTGTGGAGTGACTGCAGCAGATTGCGCGATCAAGCGTTCACCCCTTCATCCTGTCGATCTTGTCGAGTTCGGCGGTGTTGGTGTGGCGATAAATGGCGATCACGAGGCCCAGACCCACGGCAGCCTCGGCCGCCGCCACTGCGATCGAGAAGATGGCGAACATCATTCCGGTGAGCGCCTCCGGATGCGGGCCATAACGCCAAAAGGCAATCAGATTGAGATTTGCCGCGTTGAGCATCAATTCAATTCCAATGAGAACCAGGATGGCGTTGCGCCGCACGAGCGCGCCGCCGAGGCCGATGGCGAAAAGCAGTGCCGCGACGAGCAGATAGCCTGCGAGTGGCGTAGACATTCCAGTCATCGCGCCCTCTCTTTCTCGTGCATGGCCACGATGACCGCGCCAATGGTGGCTGCCGTCAGCAGCAGGGCGACAATTTCGAGCGGCAATACATAACGGCCCACAAGCGCGATGCCGATGTCGTGCACAGTGACGGATGGGACGATGTTCGATTGCGGAACCGCGCTTACACTCGCGAGCACGGCCCATCCCAGCACGGCAAAGACGCCTGCTGCGATGACCAGACCCAAAAACCACGTGTGGCTGAATACGCCGCCCTTCGGCAGCTCTGAGCCGTGCGTAAGCAAAATGGCGAAGACAATAAGGATGGCGACGGCGCCGATGTAGACAAGAATCTGCGCGAAGCCGGCGAATTGCGCGTCGAGCTGGAGAAACAGCAGGGCCAATCCGGCAAACGCCACGGTGACCGCGAGCGCGCTGTGGACAAGGTGCTTGAGCAGCACCGCGGCCAGGCCGCCGGCCAGCGTGAGGGCTGCAAGCAGATAAAAGATCGGGCTCAACGTTCGCGCTCCCTACTCAGCATAGCGGTATTTCCTCGGCCCAAAGTGCTGCCTGCGCATCTCGATCCGGCCGAAGATGACGTAAGCCGCCGCAAGAATAATGGTGCACACCACCCAACGCTGCCAGCCCTCGCCCATGAATCGCCACAGCGCGGTAACCAGCAAATTGAGCAGCGTGAATGGCAAGGTGAATTTCCAGGCAAAGTTCATCAACTGGTCCTGGCGCAGGCGGGGCAGCGTGCCGCGCATCCAGATAAAGACGAAGATGAAAAACATTACTTTGCCGAAGAACCATATCCACGAAGGAACAAAATTAAGGAAAGAAAACGGCGCCAACCAGCCGCCGAAAAATAGCGTGACTCCGAGGCCGGAGAGAGAAAACATGGCGAGGTATTCGCCGAGAAAGAAGAGAGCGAATTTGAAGCCGGAATACTCGGTGTGGTAGCCGGCGACCAGCTCCGACTCGCCTTCAGGCAGATCGAAGGGAGAACGATTGGATTCGGCCGTGGCGGCGATAGCGAAAACGACAAATCCCGCCAGGCCCCACGGTGTAAAGATGTACCAGTGCGGAAAACTGCCGGTGTATTGGTTCTGCGCCGCAACAATCGCCGGCAGCGAAAGCGAACCTGCGATCATGACAACGGAAACAGCTGAGAGCAGCAAGACAACCTCGTAGCTGATCATCTGCGCCACGGCGCGCATGGCGCCGAGCATCGAATATTTGTTGCGGCTCGACCATCCGGCCATGAAAACAGAAAGCTCTGTCGCCGCGCCCATAGCGAAAAAGAACAGCAGGCCGGAGTCCATGTCGACCAGAACCATGTTGCGGCCCATTGGCAAAACGGCAAAGCCCATGAAGACCGTAACGACGAGCACGAGCGGCGCAAGAAAGTGAACGACCGCGTTGGCGCGGAATGGGACCACGTCCTCCTTGGTGAGCGATTTGATGCCGTCGGCGATCGGCTGAAAAAAACCAAAGGGACCGACGCGGTTGGGCCCCAGGCGATTCTGAATGCGCCCCAGGCCCTTGCGCTCAAAGACCGTGGTCAGCGCAAAGAGGCCGGGAAACACGCAGACAATGGCGACAACGCCAAGCACAACGCCCGCCGCGGGCCGAATCGCAACAGGAAAAAATCCCACCAGCCAATTGCGCAGCAGGACAAAAATCTGATCGAGATTCGTAAAGAGTGGATTCGCAAGAAGGAGATTCGCGGCCCCAAGCATCGTGATCATGACCTAGCTTCCTCCTCCTGCCGGTTTCGTCGCATCCGTCAAACTTGCGGCTTCGGGCGCAGTCGCGGCGAGCCCAGACGAGTCAGCCTTTGCCGGCGCCGCAGGCTGAGTCGCTGCGGCCGCAGCCTTTGCGGCAGCCGCCTCGGCTGCAGCCTTGGCCTTCGCTTCCACCTTGGCTTTTTCTTCGGCGAGTCGCGCGTCCACTTCGGCGGCTTCCGTCGGGTGGATTGCGTGGTAATACTCATTCGAGCGGGATAGCTCCTTGCGGTCATAGAGCAGGCCGCCGAAACGATCGTCGGTGGCCAGCTCAAATTGCGTGTCCATCTTAATGGCCTCGAACGGGCAAACTTCAACGCAGATCTGGCAGCTCATGCAGACGGAGATATCGATGTCGAACCGCGCAGGATAAAACTGCGGCTTGCCCACGTAGTCCGGCTTCTTGTCGGTGCTCTTGTCTATATAGATGCACTTGGGCGGGCACTCTTTCTCGCAGATCTGGCAGGCCACGCAGCGCATGCCGGCCTCCCAGTCCGTGCCGTCGTACACCAGAAAGGGAAAGACGCGCGCGTTTTCGGCGGTCGGGATCCGCTGTTCCGGATACTCTACCGTCGTAAGCCGCTCTTTGGAGACATAGCTGCCGAAGAAATTCCTCGCCGTCTCCGCCATCCCCTTCAGAATCCCGTCACCCAGCAATGCATCCTCCGGTTTGAGCCTCTAGCTCTCGCTTCTAGCCTCTAGCCTCTTCGTGCACTACCGCGCTTCCGCATTCACTCATAATTCCATTTCCAAACAAGATAGCTGGAAGCTATCGATCCACTTCTCCCAGAACAATATCCACGCTGCCAAATATCAGCACCACATCGGCGACATTATGCCCCAGGCACATGTCTTCGAGAATCGTCAGGTTGATCAGGCTCGGCGGCCGCACGCGATAGCGATACGGATTCGGCCCGCCGTCGCTGATGAGATAAAAGCCAAGCTCGCCCTTGGGCGCTTCGATGCGGCCGTACGCCTCGCCGGGCTTGGGACGGAATCCGCGAATCTTCGCTTTCGCATCCATGATCGGGCCAGTAGGAATTGTCGGGAGCGCCTGCTCCAGAATCTTGATCGACTCGCGCATTTCGAGAATGCGAACCATGTAGCGGTCGTAGATATCGCCGTGGTCGCCGAGCGGAACGCGGAATTGAAAGCGATCGTAGATGCCGTAGCGGTCCACTTTGCGAATGTCGTAATTCACTCCCGCCGCGCGCAGCATCGGCCCCGAAACTCCGGCGTTGACGGCAAGCTCCGGCGGCAGAATGCCCATGCCCTGGCAGCGCGCCATCAGAATTTCGTTGGTCGAGAGCAGCGCCTCGAACTCATCGACAAACGCCGGCAGGCCGGCCACAACTTTGCGCGTGGCGTCAAGCCACGGCCCCGAAACGTCTACGCGACAGCCGCCGAAACGCATGTAGTTGCACATCATGCGCGAACCGGTGAGCGATTCAAACAGGTCAAGAATTTTTTCACGCTCTTTGAAGGCGTACATCAGCGGCGTGCCGCTCGCGCCCATCTCCTGGATGAGAAAGCCGATGGACGAAGCGTGATTTTGCACCCGCGTCAGCTCGGCGAGAATCACGCGAATGTATTCGGCGCGCTCGGGAACCGCTTGACCGACGAGCTTTTCCACCGCCAGCGCGTAGGCCCAGTTGTTGGTTAGAGAGCAGAAGTAATCCAGGCGGTCGGTGTAGGGCATCGAGGCAAGATACGAAGCGCCCTCTGCAATCTTTTCGTGGTTGCGGTGCAGGTAGCCGAAGACCGGCTTGAGGCGAACGACGCGCTCGCCGTCAAGCGCCACATCCATGCGAAAGACGCCGTGCGTCGACGGATGGTGCGGCCCCATGGCGACTTCAAGCAGCTCGCCCTCGCCCTCCGGCTCAATCACCGGCGGCCGATTCCAGCCTTCGACTCTCTCCGCTTTGTCTTCCGCAACACTCATTGAATCCTTTTTCGTGAACCGTGACCCGCGTTACGTGACGCTCGCTCCTTAGTCCCCAGTCCCTAGTCCCTCGCTCTTATGCTCCTGCGCCCGATTCAGCACCTCATCGTGCGGCGTGGGTTCGTACTCAAAGTCGTCCGGCTCAACGTAGTCCTTGCGCATCGGATGGTCCTTGAATTCGTCCCACATTAATATGCGGCGCAGGTCCGGATGGCCGGTAAAAACGATTCCGTAAAGATCGAAGATTTCGCGTTCCTGAAATTCGGCCGCGCGCCAGACCGGCGTAAGCGACGGCAGTTGAGCCTGGTCCGTCCGATTTGCCGTGCGCATCCGGATCACCAGCGGCCCGTGTTTCTTCTCGACCGAATACAAATGGTAGACCGCTTCAAGATAGCCGGGCTCGACACGCTTGTGGGTTTCCTCAACGGTCTCATCGACGGTCTGGTCAACTTTTCCTTCTGGACCGTCGACGGTTTTGGTAACCTGACGCGTCACTTTAACTTTCTCCGCTATCTCCTTGTCGGGCCAGTCAACGCCGGTTAGGTTAGAGAGGAAATCGAAGGCAAGCTCGTCGTCGTCGCGCAGAAACTTTGCGACCGCCACTGCGCTCTCCGGCGCGAGTCGCAGCGAGTGCTGCGCGGAGGGACTGGGGTTGGGCACAAACTCCACGCCTGCGCCCGGAACCGCCGCCTCAATTGCCGCCTTGATCTCTTCGACAGTCTTCAATTCAGCTACCAACTCTCAGCAATTCCGCGCCGCCGCGATGTTGTTCTGTTCCCTATTCCCTATTCCCTATTCCCTGTTCCCTGCTCCCTGCTCTTTTACCGAATCGTAATCGGCACCGGCCATACACCCTTGTTCGAAGTCGGCTCCAGATCGTGCTCGCCCTGCTCAGGCACGGCAAACTCGCCCTGCGCTTCGGCGTCCAGATGCCGCGGACGCCCTTCGCCGGTCAACGGCTGGCCATCAATCTTCTTCTGCAGCGTCATAAAGGCCTGAATCAGCGCCTCAGGCCGCGGAGGGCAGCCGGGAATGTGTACGTCGACAGGAATGTAGCGGTCGATTCCCTTCAACACGTTGTAACCCTGCTTGAACGGGCCGCCGGAGATAGCGCAGGCTCCCATCGCGATCACGTAGCGCGGCTCGGCCATCTGGTTGTAGAGGCGCACCACCTGCGGCGCCATCTTTTTGGTCACGGTGCCGGAGACGATCATCAGATCGGCCTGGCGCGGCGAGGGACGAAAAACTTCAGCGCCAAAGCGGGCCAGGTCGTAGCGCGCCATGGTTGTCGCAATCATCTCAATCGCGCAGCAGGCCAGCCCGAATTGCATAGGCCACACCGAGCTGCGGCGCCCCCAGTTGTAGAGCTCCTCGATGGTCGTGACGAAGATGCCCTGCTTGCCCAGCTCGATCTTCAGGTTTTGGTCAACTGCCATCGGTCGCCCCAGATGCAAGTTCACAGTTCGTAGTTCACAGTTCACAGTTCAGAGAAGCCCGCTGCAGGTCAACTGCGAATTACGAACTGTGAACTGCGAACTGCGAACTGCCTTTCACTGCCACGTCAACACGCCTTTTGCCCAGGCCCAGGCCAATCCCTCAACCAGCAGCAGAACAAAAACCAACATGGCCGCGCACGCCGCCGCGCCAAGCCCAGTAAAAGCCACGGCGAACGGAAGCAGAAACACGGCTTCCACGTCGAAGATGAGAAAGATAATGCCGTAAAGGTAGTAGGCCGAACGGAATCCCATCCAGGCGTCGCCCTTCGACTCCAGGCCGCACTCGTAAATTGCGTTCTTGATCGCGTTCGGCTTGGGCGGCGAATACACCCGTGCCCAAAGCCAGGCCAGCCCCAGTGGTGCCAGGCCAAAGCCCAGCGCCGCAACAAATAGAACTGATAATGAAAAGTAAGAACTAGAAGCCATCGCCGGAGAGAGTTTCCTACTCTCAAGCTACCAGTTTGGGGCAGGGTTTGGCGAAGGGGTTGGCGCCTGTCCGTGCCATTCAGGCGGCTTTTTCCACCATTTATCCCATCCTGTGAACCATTCGCTGGTGGCGGCCTCCACGGCGGGCCAGAGCCTGCCACGAAATTTCCCTCGCGCCGACCCGCCACATTGGCGGCGGCCTCTGAATCGGTCGCTCTGATTTGGTTGCACTTCAGCCGCTCAGTCGCTATTGCCGGAGTCGCCGGTGGCGCCAGCCGGCAGATCGAGCGCCACGAGCGCAAACCGCGTCTCGCCCGGCGTAGAGCTTTCAAAGCCGACGATGTGCTGATGGCGCTTCGATCCGGCCTTCAACTGAAAACCCTCCTGGTCCATGTCATAGCCATGATTGTGGTCGCCTGTATCGATCTTCACATTGGCGCCGCCCTCGTCCGCACAAGTCAAACCCTCAGAAGTCGCCGTCGGCGTGCCCACGGGAGTGTGACCCTGGCACGAAATCACATCGCCGTAGCGCTTGAGCGCGTCTTTGTAGAACGCAACAACTTTGTCCTTGCTGTCAGGCGTCGAGTAGTTGACCACCTTCACCCGCAGCTCCCACTCGCCAAAGCCCATGTGGATATCCGCGGATTTGTCGTTGTCTTTGTCCTTCACGATATTCGCGCCGGGATAGGCAGGCAAGCCGAGGTCCGCAGCAGAGGTCTGGTCGGTGTTCACATGGATGCCGCCGAACGGAGTGTCTACCTGAACCTTTTTGTCCTCGCCGTTGGCGCCTTTGTCCACCTGCACTCTGCATCCGGCAATTCCAGCCGCCAAAAGTGCACACGAGGCCAAGCCGGCAGTAAGGCTGGCGACCAAGCCGCTCGCCTTATGTGTCGCGTTCCGCGTCGAGTTCTCTGTCGAATCACGCGCCGAGTTCTCTGCCGGCTTGAGTTCCGAGTCTGCAGAATTGAGTTTTGAGTTTGCCGGCTTGAGCTTCGAGTTTGCCGAATTTAGTTCCAGGTTTTCTGCCATGGCAATCGCCCTCTTGGGACGTTATACGCCCTGGACCGCCAAAAGGTTCCGGAAAACGGAGGGAGCTGGGGACTTCAGCCCCCTGAATTCGAGCACCTGCATACGTGGGGGTTCAGCCCCGGGCGGTTCGCCCCGCTCAATGTGTCGAGCCGTCTTCTTTGCTGCTCGTAGCAAACAAAATCGACGCAACAAAAACGGCGATGATGACGGGAACCACAAAGAACGGAGAAGTGATATGCATGGCGCATGCTCCTTGCTCGTTCCAGAATACCAGCCGACGGCTTTCAGCTCTCAGACTTCAGCCTCTAAGTTCACCCCGAGCTCCTTTATGATCGATCTTCCGGTCATTCGCTTACCGCTCATGACTCCGCAGACCTGGCTGAGAGCTGACGGCTATCTCACTGCTTCTACTCCCTATTCCCTGTATCCTGTTCCCTGTTTTTATCGCCGCACACCCGGCAGATGCACTACTCTGGCATGTGATGCCCGTGTCGAGCTATCTGGCCAAAACTCGGGAAGCGCTTTTTCAGGCCTATATCCACGACGTAATCAATACGTCGAAGGCCGCCGCTTACTCCGGGATGCTCATGTTCTTCCCTGCCCTGCTGGTCATCACCACCTTGATCGCGCAGCGTGAAGCGGGGCCTTCTTTCGTGCGCGAAACACGCAGCGTGCTCGAGCAGTTTCTACCCTCTAACACACTCGATCTGGTGCAGACCTCCATCCTCAACCACCAGCTCCACTCCGGGCAGTTGGTTCTCTCCGCAACCTGCCTCAGCCTTTTTGCGGGCATGGGCGTGATGCTTTCGTTCATGGAAGGCTTTCGCCGCGCCTACAGGCTTCCGCCGGAAAACTGGACCTTCTGGGGGCGCCGGGGGCGCGCGTTGCTGTTGGTGTTCATTGTGCTCATCCCGTTGTCGCTGGCGTCACTCGTGATCGTGTTCGGCCACCAGATTGAGCACTGGATGATCGAAAACGCCGGCCATGCCCTGCGCCATATCGTCGTCCTTTTCTGGCGAACGGTCCGTTGGGCGGTCAGCTTTGCGGCAATCGTTACCGTCCTCACCGAGCTTTATCATTTCGGAACTCGCAGGACGGAGCGTTGGTTCTGGGTCACGCCCGGCGCCGTCGCAGGCACCTTGATCTGGTTTCCGGCCACACTCGCATATGGCTGGTACGTGACCAGCGTCGCAAACTATACCCGGCTCTACGGATCGTTCGCCGCCGGAATCGCCACGCTGGTTTGGCTTTACATTACTTCGTTCAGTGTCCTGCTGGGCGCGGAGCTGAACGGCGTTCTCTATTGGGAACGCCAAAATCATCTTGCCTCGAAGTCTTCAGCGCGCAAACAGGCGCAAGTTTCCCGCTGAATCCGCTCCACGCTTTCAACTTCGCATATATTTGTCAGCAAGCATTTCTCGCGGGTGCTTTTCCTCACCGGCTCGGCCAGCTACAATAAACTCAATCGCGTTCCCTTGCGCCCTTTTCGACCCCGAAATTCACCTTTTACGAAATTAGAATCGTGTCTGGAGCCGCCTCCATGCCCTTTGCCGATCTGAATCTGACAGGGTCCCCCTCGCAGCGCCGCGCCAAGATTGTCGCCACGCTTGGGCCGGCTTCAAACACTGAGTCCGTGATCCGCGCCATGATTCATGCCGGAGTCGATGTCGTGCGCCTCAATTTTTCGCACAGCACGCACGATCGCAAGGTCGCGGTCATGCACAAGATTCGCAAAGTGAGCAAAGAGGAAAACAAGCCGCTCTGCATTCTCGCCGACCTGCAAGGGCCCAAGATCCGCACCGCGCTGCTCAAGGATCATCAGCCCGTGCTTCTGAAGGCCGGTCACCGCCTCACCATCACGCCGCGCGACGTGCTGGGCACTGCTTCTCTTGTTGGCACCACCTTCAAGACGCTTGCCGAAAACCTCGAGCAAGGCTCCCGCATCCTTCTCTCCGACGGCCTGATCGAGCTGCGCGTGCACGAGATCTCCGGCGGTGATGTAGTTTGCGACATCGTCAACGGCGGCATGCTGGGTGAAAGCAAAGGCATCAATCTCCCCGGCGTTCTGGTGCGGACGCCCTCGCTTACGGAGAAAGACTCCGAAGATCTCGAGTTCGCGCTCAATCACGGCTGCGACGCCATCGCCGTCTCCTTCGTGCGCACAGCAGAAGACGTCACCCTGGTCCGAAATCGCGTGGCGGCGCACGGCGCCCATACCTGGATCATTGCCAAACTGGAAAAGCCGCAGGCTGTCGAGCATCTCGATGCAATTCTCCAGGTAGCTGACGGCATCATGGTTGCCCGAGGCGATCTGGGAGTGGAAGTGCCACCGGAAAAAGTCCCCGCGATTCAGAAGTTCATCATTCGCCGCGCGGCCGAGTACTTCAAGCCGGTCATTACCGCCACGCAGATGCTGGAATCGATGATCGAGAATCCGCGCCCCACGCGAGCCGAGGTCTCTGACGTGGCCAACGCAATTTACGACGGCACTGACGCAGTCATGCTCTCCGGCGAATCGGCCGTGGGCAAGTATCCGGTGGAGTCGGTGGAGATGATGGCGCGCATCGTCACTGAGACCGAGCGGCACATGAGGGAGAATCTCGATGCCGCTCCGCGCGAGCGCCGCAGCGGCCTCTCCATCGCCGAAACCATCTGCGAGGCAACAGCCCACGCCGCAGACGATCTCGACCTGCGCGGCATCGCGCTCTTCACTGAGTCGGGCACCACGGCACGCCAGCTCTCCAAATATCACCCAACGGCGCCCATCTTCGCGCTCAGCCCGCTTGACGTCACCGTCAATCGCCTCAACCTGCTGTGGGGCACGACTCCCATCCGGTGTCCTAAGGTGAACACCAGCGAGGCCATGGTCGAATGCGCCGAGAACCTGCTGGAAAAGGGCGGCTACGTCCGCCCGCGCGAAGTCATTGCCATCGTGGCCGGCACCCGCACCAAATCCGGTTCAACCAACTTCCTGCGCCTGCACGTCATGGGCGAAAACTCCGGCGCGCACGCGCATACCTCCGCAACCGTACAGAACGCCCCTGCAGGCAAGAAGCGCAAAGCACGCCCTGCCCAGGCGCAGAAGCCGGAATTCTCCGAAGCCGCAAGATCCCTCGCCACAAAATACTGACCCGCTCCCCCAAACGCTCGGCGAGTTCCTTCAGAAAACCTGTGGACAAAACCTGGGGACAGACGGGACGTTCCCTTTGCCCATGCTCGGCGCCGGAAATGGCGGCGCCGGACTTGCTCGCCCATCACTTTCCGAATAAGTTCAGCGGAATCGCGTCCCCCAGCGCCTTGTATCCTGCCGGCGAAGGATGCAGATGGTCTCCGCTGTCGAAAGCCGGTAAGAGCATCTCCGGATGCGCGGGGTCGCGCACCACCTTGTCGAAATCGATCACCGCGTCAAAGTGGCCATCGGCGCGAATCCACGCGTTCACCGCCTGCCGGTCGCCCTCGCTCCACAGCCCCGGATGGTAGTAGCCCGATCCGGTATACGGCGTGATGGTTGCGCCATACACGAGCAGCCCGTGCGCGTGCGCCCGCGCAATAATTTGCTGGTACGCCGCAATCAGGCGCGCGACAAGCGCCGCATGTTGATCGGCGGAGACTTCGCCGTTGCGAGCCAGGCCGCCCAGATCGTTCACGCCTTCAAACACAATCAACCAACGCACGCCGGCAGGCGCCAGCACGTCGCGATCGAATCGCGCCAGCACATTGGGCCCCAGCCCGTCGGTCAGCACGTGATTGCCGCCGATCCCCTGGTTCGACACGCCGATATCCCGCGTCTTTTTCTCGGCCTGCAGCCGCGCCGCCAGCACGTCGGTCCAGCGATCGTTGCCGTTGGTCGTCGCCGCGTGGCCATCAGTAGTCGAATCTCCCAGCGCTACAACCACGCCTGCTTCTGCAGTCGTGCGCACGTCGATCTCCGTCAGTTGGTACCAGTGGTCCACATGCTTCGCGTTGGGCAAATCCGCGGCGGTCACTTGATCGCCATGCACATAGTAGGAAGTCGATCGCGATCCCGGGTGCCCTGTCTCCTGCGCTGGCGGCGCATCCAGATGAAATGTTACGGACACATCCGACAACGCCGCGACAGGCATATCAACCGGGTCGGAAACGTACTCCGCGCCCGGCGGAATCGTCACCTCTAGTCTCCCGGCAAAGGTCAGCGCGCGATCGCTCGCGGGCTCAATCGCAGCGGAACTGGGCGACAACGGATGCGCAATGTGCACCGACGTAAAATGCAGCGCTTCGGTGCCGAAAGCATTCGACAGATGCACGCGTAACGCCGCGCCGCCGAGGGAGAGATGCACAATCTGCCGCAGCGTCGCGTCGCGCATGTCATCCGGTGGCAACGCATTCTGTGGCTCGGGGATCTGTTGCGAAGCGCCCCAGCTTGACACCCACGCGTCTCCCTTTGCCGCTCCACGCTCGGCCCACGCGCCGTTCGCCAGCGCCAACAACCCTGCAATCAATATTGCAAAGCGCACAGCTTTGCCCGCAGTTAAGCCCGCGGTCAGGGCCGCATTCAAACTTGTAATCCGTGCGACTTTGGCTGCAATCCGTGCGATTTTGCCAATCAATCTCATAGCGATGATTTAGTATGATCCTCGAAGTAAATCGGGTTATTAAAAGCGCTGCCAGCATATCAGTCCGGAGCATTCAAATGCACCCCAGCTTCAAACCCCCAATTTCCGTGTCCGCCTTCGCGTCCGCCTTCGTTTGCGTTCTCGCCTTCACTTTCGCCGCCGCGCTTCAGGCGCAATCTCCCTGCACTCCGGTCACGTTCACGGCCGATCAGGATCATCAGAACATGATGGACCAGCTCGGCATCAAGACGCTTCGCCCCGGCTGGAACGGGAACGAAAATGCTCCCAACCACGCCAACTACGATGAGTCGAAGGCCAATCCCTACACCAATGTTCCCGATCCGCTCACGCTGAACGACGGCCAGAAAGTAACCACTCCCGAGATGTGGTGGAAGCAGCGGCGGCCGGAGATCGTCGATGCGTATTCCAAATACGTGTATGGCTTCGTGCCCGCCAACGTCCCCAAGGTCACCTGGACCGTACTCACAGTCGATCGCGAAATGATCGGTTTCACTCCCGTCATCGCCAAGGACCTGGTCGGCGAAGTGGACAACTCAGGTTGTCCTGCGATCAGCGTCAAGATTCGCATGACGCTCGTGACGCCGGCCAACGCCCACGGGCCCGTGCCCGTGCTGATGATGTTCGGCCGCGCAGGTTTTCCCAATCCGAACGAGCCGCGCGGCGAGGATCTTGACCGCATTAACGCAGCGTGGAAGGCCGTGCTCATCCAGCAGGACCCGTCGCTCAAAGATATTCTTGCGCAGCATCCCGCGTGGCAGCCGCTCAAAGAGAGTCCCTTCTTTCAGCCTCCGCAGTTGAACGCGGACGGCGATCCTCCGAACGAGTGGCAGCTCGTAGGCGCCGGTTGGGGTTTCGTCCGCTTCGATCCTGCCAGCGTGCAGGCAGACAACGCCGCGGGATTGACGCGCGGCATCATCGGCCTGGTGAACAAAGGCCAGCCGCGCAAGCCGGACGATTGGGGCGCGCTGCGCGCGTGGGCGTGGGGAGCGGGCCGCGGCCTCGATTATCTTCAGACCGATTCGGCCGTCGACGCGAAACACATCGGCATCGAGGGCGTCTCCAGATACGGAAAAGCAGCGCTCGTCACCATGGCCTACGACGATCGCTTCAACCTGGTGCTGGTCGGCTCGTCAGGCAAAGGCGGAGCTACGCTGCTGCGCCGCAACTTCGGCGAGGGCGTGGAGAATCTCGCCACCGGCGAGTATTACTGGGAGGACGGCAACTTCATCAAGTACGACGCCTCTGAAGCTTCGTTCGGCAGCATGAACCCCGGCGATCTCCCCGTCGACTCCAATGAGCTGATTGCGCTCTGCGCGCCCCGGCTTACCTTCATCAGCTATGGCGTGCCGGAAAAAGGCGACGCGCATTGGCTCGATCACGAGGGCAGTTGGATGGCCACGGTCGACGCCAGCCGCGTCTTTGCGCTGCTCGGCGTCAAGGGCCTCGCCGTCGAAGGCGACTACAAAACGGCGGTGATGCCTCCTGTCAACCACGGCTTGCTCGACGGCGAGCTTGTATGGCGCCAGCACGACGGCGGCCACACCGATGCGCCCAACATGAAGTGGTTCATCCAGTGGGCCGACGGTAAGATAGGCCACGCGACGCAATAGTAATAGCTGCCCGACTAGCTATTTCGACCAGCCAAAAACAGAGCTCCCCGTGCTTACTTCGCACGGGGAGCCTTGGTGAATTGTTTGTTTTGTTGACCGTTGGCTTTTCTTCCTTTCGTTAAAACCTGTCGAATTCAGGTGCCAGAGCAACTCCTCGAAACGCTTCGCCGGCGCTGGCCGAGCGAACCGTTTCGAACCAGTCGAGATAGCCGCCGGTCGCCAGCTTGGTTGCGCTGAGGCGATCGGTAACTTTCACCAGCTTGTTTGGATCTGCGCCGTTGTCGCCGTTCAGGCTGATGGTGGAAGTGATCGCATAAATCGTCGCCAAGCCATCGTGGTTGACCTCGCCGATAATGTTGCGGCAGCCGCCCGTCGCGGGCTCGATCGAGCTGGGATAGTCCCGGACGCTATACGGCATGCCAAGGTCGAGCCCGTTCTGGATCGTGTATTGAAGCACCCAGGTTCCTGACGTGAGAACCCATTTTTGCAGGCCGGAAGTCGCGAGCGTACCCGAATCGGCGACGTTCGCTTTTCCATTGATCACCTGATTCGGCGTGTAGACCAAGTCGCCCTCGTTGCAAACGTACAAAGTGGTATCGTTCGCGAACCAAATCCCAAACGGATAGTAACCGCCCGGGCTGTTTGTGGTGGCAGCCGTGTTGGGGAATCCGGGAAGAATCGCAAATGGCTCGTCGACGAGGCCGCCAGCGGGTGCGTTTCCCGTCGTCGGCAGTACTCCCGCAGTGCCGAGCTGATAAACGGTGTTGATGCCGTTGCCTCCGCTGCCCTTGGCAACATACAGCGTGTCATTGAAGATTGTCATGCCGCGGAAGTTGGTATCCTTGCCGGGCTTGTCTCCCGAAGCGATCACGAAATAGGAAATCATGTTGTTTGCGGGTGGAACCAGCGGCGCAGCGCCGGGATAGTACAGCTCCGCGCCTGTCGAGTGAGATAGATCGATGCCGAGTTGCGTCTCCGGCATCTGTTTCTTCCCCAGGCCGCCGCTGTTGTCGTTTCCAACCGAGTAATACAACCCGTTGCCCCCCTCCATCGCGGCGCGGGAGTTGTCACCGCTATAAGCGTCGCCGTCGGTGTAGAAGATGTGGCCAAAGGCATCCACCTCCGCTACGGAACGGTAATAAGCAGTGGGATTGCTTGCACCGGGATAACTCGCCACCGCGGAATTAGTCGGATCGCAGAGTCCCGGCGTGCTGGAGGCCGAAACATCGAGCAAATTCGGCGCGGTCGGCGACTCTGGCCCCACGTTTGTTCCCTGCGTCAGAATGTTGGTTGTAGTGTTCAGGGTCAGAGCCGGGCAGCCGGGGCCGCCGCGGTAGCCCATGAAGGTCAGGCTCTTGCCATCCGCCGAACGATTCAATGCCAGCTCTGATTTGGAACTGAAGCTGGTCACGATCTCGTTGCTGGGCACGTGCAGTGCGCCAAGCGGGAAGCCGTCGGGGCTCAGGTCCCACAGCACGATCGGCGACGAAACGCCAAAGCTCCCATCGGTAGCGGAATTGTTCCACACGTTGTGGGTGTCGTGGAGATTCGGCGCTTCGCCGTTATCGCTGGCGTAACCGCAAGTCACCGTCACCGCCGTGGTGGTCGTGGTTTTTGTTTGGTCGGCGGGCAGCAGCGGCACATTCACCGTTGCTGCGTTTGGGCTCGTGACCGTGCCTGTGTTCAGGCAGCCGGGCGGCAATACTTCGCCGGGGACAACAGTGCCGGCCCTTCCAACGTAAACCGTGCCGCTCAACACGATGCTGCCGGGTACGAACCCGTGAAATTCGGAGTGACCGAACCCGAAAAATGGATCGCGTCCGAAATCATGGTCGAATTCCTGGGCTTTTAAGGTGACGGCAAATGGCCCACAGGCCACTGCCGCTGCGATAGCTGCAAAAACCAGAACTGTGCAGCCGGTTGCAAAACGGCGCGCGTCTGCGCCGCTGGACACACGAATGCTCATAAGGGAATCTCCCGGTAGTGAGGAATTTAAATTGGATTCGTGAGACGACCGAATCGACTTCCGCGCCTGAGGCTAGCAGCCGTAGGTGAACGCGAGATTAAAGGACAGGGAAAAAATCGCGCGTGGGATTCGGCCTGCCTGTGACGAGACGAGCGACGGACAATTCGCGTCCGCTGCTCCAGTCTTTCTGTTCCCTGTTTCCTACCGGAGTTCGAGCGAAGGGTCTTGATCGTTGGGGCGGCTCGGTCCTTGCTTCGCTCGTCCCTGATCACTGACCCCTGAAACCTGATCACTGGATTTCAGTCGTCGTCCGGCGGGCCGCTCGGTTTTTCTTTGATCAGTGCGTCCGCCGTCGTTTTGGTCGTAATCAAAATAAACGGCCGCGCCTTCTGTGTGTAATCGAAGCAGTCGGCAAAGTCGTCCGCGGTCGCATCGCGCGCGCCCAGGTTCCCCAGCCCCCAGTTGTGCTCGATGAATGCGATGAAGCCACTGGCTTCGTGCTCCTGGTGCGAAATGTAGGCCTGCTTCGCGTAGGGCGATACCACGAGAACCGGAACGCGGAATCCAGGCCCCATGGCATCGACCGTGGGCGGCAGGACATGGTCGTACCAGCCGCCCCAGTCATCCCAGGTGATGAAGATCGCTGTTGAATTCCAGAATTTGCTCAAGCCGACGGCGTTGACGACAGCTGCCACCCAGTCCGGCCCTTCAGCGCTGCCGGTTCCGGGATGATCGGAGTGCAGGTAGTCGGGAGTCACCCACGTCACCTCCGCCAGGTGACCGTTCTGGACATCGGTGAGGAACTGGGTCTGCGGATAGATCACGTTCGCGTTCCAGTCGGCTCCGTAGCGAATATGGCGGATAGCATCATAGGCCGAACCGACGATCAGGGGATTAGTGCTCGCCGACGCGTAGTAGCGCCAGCTCATCCCTTTTGCGTCGAGCAGGTCGGCCGCCGTCGCGTAGTCCCAGCAGGGAAAGACGCCGGGAAGAAGGTCGGTGCCATCAGGCCCGAGCACAGGAACAGTCGTTCCCGCGGGCGCGTCGCAACCCCAGTAATCGCTGTCGGGAGCCTCGGTGGCCAAGCCCGATTGCCCGGCAATCATATACAGATGCGCGGGAAAGCTGGGGCCGGTGTTCGACTGGAACATGCGATCGCCGAGCACGTATTGCTGGGCCATGGTCCAATACGCCTGAATTTCGTCGTGGGGAACGTAGGCGTAGGCGAACGTGGGCGGATTCATGTTGCTGCGCGCAAAGCCATCCATCTTGCCGTTGTCCAGGTCCTGCCACCAGCCCGGGTGCGAGTGGTCGAGATCGCGCGGGTCGGCGAGCGAAATGGGCACAAGTGGAACAGGCGTCCCGAGGCTCATTCCCACCTGCACCGAATCGGCGCCCGGAAAGCCGTTGAACAAGTTGTCGAAGCTGCGGTTCTCCTGCATCACCACCACGACGTACTGGATGGGCGAACCGGCTACGGGTGAGACTGTAGGCGAGCCCGAATTTAAAGTCGCCTTGCAACCAGCAAGCGAGCAAAGGGGCACAAGGATCGCTGCGCTGAGAATCAACAAAGCGGAAGCGCGCTTCCGATGCACGAACATCGCAACCGATACGATTGGTGTCGATCGCAAATGTCCTGTGCCCATGGGTCCCCGCTCGAACTTCGATCGCGCTGTCGGCAATCGCCAACGCTCCGATGGTAGCGGAGCCGGAGGCATAGGTTGTCAGTAGCTTGTAACCAGCGGGACAAAATGATGAATAGACGTCGCTGCGTAACGCTGACAGGGCTTCCAGGGGCGGTCACTCAGTCCCGGTTTCTCTCGTCCCTGATCACTGACCCCTGAAACCTGATCACTGTTTCTCAGTCGTCGTCGGGCGGCCCGCTGTCTTCTTCGCGGATGATTTGCTCCGCCGTCAACTTTGTGGGAACCGGCGTAAAGTTCGGCGGCTTTTGCGTGTAGTCGAAGCAATCGCTGAATGCGTCGGCTCCCTTGTCGCGCGCGCCCAGAGTGCCCAGATCGAAGTTATATTCGATGAACTTGATGAACCCGGCGGCCTCATGGTTGCGATGGGTAACATACCCATGCTTCGTGTAGGGCGAGACGATGAGCAGCGGAACACGGAATCCGGGCCCCATTGCGTCAACCTTGGGCGGAGCCACATGGTCGTACCAACCGCCCCAGTCATCCCATGAGATAAAGATCGCGGTCGAGTTCCAATAAGGACTGTTGCCGATGGCGTTCACGATCGATGCGATCCAGGCCGGCCCCTCGCTCCCCGATCCGGGATGGTCGGAGTGTGCAAAATCGGGAACGATCCACGTCACCTGCGCCAGCTCGCCATGCTGGATGTCGACCAGCACTCTGCGCGACGGGGAGATCACATTCTGCTCCCAGTCTTTACCGAATCGAATGTGCCGGACAGCCTGATATGCCGACAGGACATAGTAATTGTCGCCGCTCCCCGGCGCGTAATAGCGCCACGTCACGCCCTTCTCATCCAGCAGATCGGCCGTCGTCACGTAATCGAAGCACGGATAAACACCGGGAAGCTCCGCGCCATTCGGCCCCATGAGCGCGGCCGTCGTTCCGGGAGCCGCGTCGCAGCCCCACACTGAGCCGGTAGGATTTTCAGCCACGTTTCCCGATTGCCCGGCAATCATGTACTGGTGCGCCACAAAGCTCGGGCCGGTGTTGGACTGGAACATCCTGTCGCCGAGCACATATTGATGGGCCAGCGCCCAGTACTCTTCCACATCCTTTTCTGGAACAAACGAATACGGCAGATTCGACCCGCTCTCCGCGAATCCATCCATGTTGCCGTGGTCGTAATCTTCCATCCAGCGCTTGTGGCTGTGGCTCAGGTCGCGCGAATCGCCGAGCGACACGGCAGAAAGCGGAACCAGCTCGCTTCCGCTCATTCCCCCCTGTACTGTATCGGCGCCGGGAAATCCGTTGAACAGATTGTCGAAGCTGCGGTTCTCCTGCATGATGATGACGATGTGCTGAATGGGTGAACCGGCGATGGGAGGGACCGTGCTTTCAGGCACTGCCGGCGATGGACCCAATACGATCGAACCACCGCACCCGATGAGCCCTGAAAGCAGCCATGTGCCTGCCGCTACGAAAATCGCGATCGACAGGCCTATGTACAGCCGCCGGCCCTTCAGGGACTTCAGCACTCTCACCGGTCTTGAATTTTTCCTGGCCATCCTCAACCACAGCCGCATAAATCTGGCGCAAGAAGGCGCTTAATCCCTGGGCACTTATGTGATCTTACTCACGCGTTGACATTTCTGTAACATTTCTTAGGATACGTTTCTGGAGTCTTTGGTTTCCGCCCCGCGGTTACCTCCGACGCCGCGGGAGCCATCCTTAACCTCTAATTTTCAGCAGCTTACGGCCAATTGTTGATCTTCTGCCGAGAAGATCGCGTGTTGGGAATCATCGTGGGCGCGTCAGCGCAGGCGTCCCCATGGCGCGATCACGGACCGGCGACTTCCAAGTCCCATTCTTGATTTGCAGTTTCAGATGTAAAATTTGGTCGTTCTCAAGAATGTGTCAATCACTGGGGGTATCCGCATGTCTCGCTGGGCTGATATCAATCCTTCGCGAAGGCTGGCAATCATCGCTGCACTCATGGCGGTATTTGCACTCGTTCGCAATCTTCCCGCGCAGGCTAAGCCGGGCGAACCCACCGATC
This sequence comes from Acidobacteriaceae bacterium, assembly GCA_003134815.1. Taxonomy (GTDB): domain Bacteria; phylum Acidobacteriota; class Terriglobia; order Terriglobales; family Acidobacteriaceae; genus Telmatobacter. Next base: position 84,370 of record PLCO01000063.1, read on the forward strand.
CCAAAGCGCGCAAGACCTTTGCCGGTGCCGCCGATTGGGAAAAGCATGGCAACAAGAGCGCCGCGATCGACGACTACCGCAAGGCCAACAAGCAGGATGATGGTCATTGTCCGGAGTGTCTCATTCGCGCCTACTCACTCGCAGTGGAGATCGGCGACTACAAAGACGCTGAAAGCATCGCGCGAGACTTGCTCCCATTGGCGCAATCGGACAAAGAACGTGCGGGCATTCATTTCCGGATAGCGGCGGCGCTCGAGCGAGAAGGCACTGAGAACAAGAAAGACAAGTTCTTCTTGGACAGTTGCGACGAGTACAAGATCGCCCTATCGCTGAACCCTGAGCTAGCTGAAGCGCTCTACGGCTTGGGCGAGTCCCTGTCGTATCTCCATCAGGGCGACGCGGCACGTGCGGAGTTCGCCGCCTTCCTCAAACGGGCCGCGCTGGATTCGCCCCTTCGCGAACGAGCGGCTCGGTACGTGCAGCGCCCTGAGCTGGCGCGGGCCAGGATGGCTCCTCCCTTCTCATTGACCACAATCGACGGTCGGCACATCTCGATGGACGGCCTTGCGGGCAAAGTCGTCCTCATCGACTTCTGGGCCACATGGTGTGGGCCGTGCCGTGAGGCGCTGCCTCACGTTCGCGATATCGCGCGGAAGTTTCAAGGCCAGCCTTTCGTCGTGCTCAGCGTGAGCCTCGACGACGACGATGCCAAATGGAAAGACTTCGTGAACAAGAACGAGATGACCTGGCTGCAATACCGCGACGGAAAATGGACCGGGCCAATTGCAACCCGGTTTGACGTGAAGGCTATCCCTGCAACGTTTTCAATCGATGCCGATGGCGTGCTTGAGGATCAGCACGTTGGTGATGCGGACATTGAAGGCCGGCTGAAGAAGATGATCTCCCATGCCGTCGAAGTCCAAAACAACACGCAGGCGCCCTCGATTGCCCCATCGGTTTCCAGCAGCGGAGGCAGCGGAGCCTCGGGAATCGTAAATTGATTCGCGCTCGTACCATCTTAGGCGGAGCCCTCCGCGACAGCACGGGTCGAAGAACGTACCACACCTCGACCATTTCGGACAAGACTTGCAATTCCGCCGAATGCCCCGTACTATCCGCAGTAGAAACCGGCCTGCAAAGCAGGTGGGTGGTCAACGCTGGTTGAACCAACATTCAATGAACAGGGGCTCGACTCGACAATCGGTTCTGTGTGCAGTGTCCGCCAGTCCGGAATGCCTAATGAACCGCGGAGAGCTCCACCGTCTGAGGACGGGTTCACCGGCGCATCAGCCACGGCCCAGCGGGTCGGATTCTACTTCTCTCGTTCCCAGCCGCAGTGCCTCCTCTCGCGGATCCAATCCCGTATCCTGACCTAAGTGCATCCAGTTCTCTTCCATATCGGATCGCTTGTGGTCCCGTCCTACGGCGCGATCACCGCGCTCGGAGTGCTCCTCGCGCTTGTCCTGGCGCAGCGCGCTGCCTACCTCGTCGGCGTCGACGCCGCCAAAGTCTGGAATCTCTGCATCCTGAGCCTGTTTGCCGCGCTCGTCGCCGCGCGACTGCTTCTGGTCGCGGCCAACTGGAGTGCCCTTCGCAGCCATCCCGCATGGTTGCTCGGTTTGGGGATGGTGCATCACCCGCTGCTGGCCTGCGTGGGCGTGCTCGCCGGAGCGGGCTGCGCCGCCTGGCACGCGCGGAAGAGCAAACTTCCCTTTCGCGCCACTGCCGACGCGCTCGCCCCGCCGATTGCCGCAGGCCTGGTCTTCGAGCAACTGGGCGCGCTGGCAGCCGGCTCCGGTTACGGGGTTGAAGCGAGTCCCAATGTCGGCTGGGCGGTCACTTACTCGAATCCCCTCGCCGCCATCTGGAGCGGCACACCGCTCGGCGTTCCCCTGCATCCCGTGCAGGCCTATGCGGCGCTCGCGTTTTTCGCGCTGGCCGCATTGCTTTGGGTCTGGCTGCCGCTTGAGCGCCGACGGGGAGACGTGGCAGGCCTCGGCCTGATGGGCGCAGGAGTGGCAATTTACCTCACGGAAATATGGCGAGACTGGACCGGACGAGAATTGATTGGCCGCGGCACGCTCTTTCACGGCTTTATCGACGGGCCCCAGATCGCCGCCGTCTTTCTCGTGCTCGCCGGCGCGCTGCTTCTGCGCGAGACCAAAATCGTCCCACGTGACGACAATGCCGCGCCGTCCGTCGCCGAGCAAACCTCTCTCAACGCGCCCTCTTCCGAGAACCGAGGCCCGGCATGAGTACCGGCCGCAGCCCGAGTCTCGTCCGCACCATCGACGCACCTGCTGAGGCTAAAGGCCAGCGTCTTGACGCCTTCCTTGCCGGGCAACTCGAGGGCATAAGCCGTTCGCGCGTGCAGTTGCTTATCGACCAGGGCGACGTGCTGGTGAATGGCACCCGCGAGAAGGCCTCACTCAAGCTGCGCGGCGGCGAGCAGATCGTCATCACCGGCGATCCGCATCCCGCGCCGCTCAAGGCCGTGCCGGAGGCGATCCCGCTCGATATTGTCTACGAGGATTCTGACCTGGCCGTGGTCAACAAGCCGGCAGGGATGATGGTGCATGCAGGCTCGGGCCAGAACGACTCCGCGCGCAGCGGCGGAACGCTCGTCAATGCCCTGCTCCACCGCTTCAATGCGCTCTCATCCACTGGCGGCGTGCTGCGCCCCGGCATCGTCCACCGCCTCGACAAAAGCACCAGCGGGCTGATCATCGTCGCCAAAAACGACCGCGCTCACGCTGCTCTCGGAGCAATGTTTTCCAGCCGCAGCGTACAAAAAACTTACATCGCGCTGGTTCACGGGTCTCTCCAGAAAGAAAAAGGCACTATCACCGCCGCGGTCAGCCGCGATCCCGTCCGCCGCACGCGCATGACCACCCGGCCCAGCGAAAATGCCCGCTCGGCGGTGTCGCACTACAAGGTAATGCGGCGCCTGGCGACGCGCTTCGGCAAATTCACGCTAGTCGAAGTGCGCATCGAGACCGGCCGCACGCACCAGATCCGCGTGCACATGGCTTCCATCGGCCACCCCGTCGTGGGCGACACGCTTTATGGCGGCGTTGCGCAATTCACCGAGCAAGACGCTGCGCAGACGACGAGCCCAACCCGCAGCTCGACCCGCAACTCGACCCGCAAGAAATCAGAACTCGAGCGGCTGAAGCTCAGCCGTAACTTTCTCCACTCGGCAAAGCTCGAATTCGCGCAACCCATCACAGGTAAGCCCCTTCACCTTGAGGCGCCGCTGCCCGCGGAACTGACCGACTTCCTTAGCCGCCTCGAATCCGTCTAATCTTCGGGCTTCGATTCCAGGCAGCTCGCCCTCTCCGTGTTTGCTTCCCAGGTGCGCCGCCTCGGGGTTCGATCCCTTAATTCTCGATCTGCGCCCACTTTCGGTTTTGCTGACAAAAGTACCCGGAGTGTCAATCCCCATTGCCCTTTTGCAAGCACTGCGATTGCTAGAATAGGACGTGATGAACACACAGCTTCCCACGCCTCAGTCCACTGCATCAGCGAGGCTGCGGCGTTTTTCTTCGCCCGCTTTGGCGATTGCCTTTGCCTGCTCCGCTGCGTTTGCCCAACAGCCTGCGCCCGCTGCGGCCCCACCGGCGGCTCAGCCCGCCGCACAGCGTGCGCCGCAAGCCACGCCACAAACCGCGCAACAAGCCGCGCCAAAAGCCACTCCTGCCGCGCCACAGGCAGCTCCAGGACCGGGGTCAAATACCGATAACGGCGCGCCGACCCTCCATGTGGGCGTCAACGAAGTCAGCCTCATCTTTACCGTCACTGACAAGCATGGGCACTACATCGCCAACCTAAGCCAGAACGACTTTGCTCTCCTCGACAACCAGAAGGCGCCTGAGCGCGTAAATTCCTTTCACCAGCAGATCAACCTTCCGCTGCGCGTGGGCCTCCTCATTGACGCCAGCACTTCCATCCGCTCCCGTTTCCAGTTTGAGCAACAATCGGCCACTGCTTTTCTGCTCGATGTGCTAAAGGCAAAGAGCGACCGCGCCTTCGTCATGGGATTCGATGTAACGCCGACCGTCACCGCGGATTGGACCAACGATCAGGACGCTCTGGAGACCGGCGTCAATAAGCTCGAGCCCGGCGGCGGCACCGCGCTCTTTGACGCCGTTTATGTCGCCTGCCGCGACAAGCTCGGTACCTCGCGCGGCCCTGAGCCCGTCCGCAAAGCCATCATCCTCATCTCCGACGGCGAAGACAATCAAAGCCGCGTTTACATCTCTGAAGCGATCAAGGAATGCGAGCGCGCCGAGACCATCATCTATGCCATCAGCACCAACTGGACCCCCAGCCGCGGCAACGGCGACAAGATTCTGCAAGAGCTCGCGGAAGAAACCGGCGGCGAAGTTTTCTTCCCGCCCTCCGTGGAAGAGATGTCAAGCAGCTTCAAGGACATTGAGGAAGAGTTGCGCAGCCAGTACGCGCTGGTCTACACGCCCGCCGATTTCAAAACCGACGGCTCCTACCGGACGATTTACCTCTACTGTTACGACCGCAAGTACACCGTTCGCGCCAAGAAGGGCTATTTCGCAACCGGTAAGTAATCCAGGCAGCACCAAATCGTCAAGCGGATACTTGAGCGCGGCCATCGCCGCGCCGCGCAACAGCAGCGCCGCGCCTGCGTCGAATGTTGCCCCGTCCAGCAATTGAGTTTTGCGCGCAGAGCACTATCCTCGCGCCCCATGCCCCGCAAGCAGCCCCAACAATCCATCCTCGTCAATCACTGGAATCTTGAGCTCACGCGCCTTGTCGAGTTTTGATCCGGCTTCTTCTCCGGCTACAACATAACTGGTCTTGTTGCTCACCGAACCCGCGGTCTTTCCGCCTTCAGCCTCGATTTTTTCCTTCGCTTCTTCGCGCGACATCTTCGGCAGCGTGCCGGTCAGCACAAACGTCAGCCCCGCGAGCTGTGTGGAACGCTGTTTTTTCTCGGCCGTCATGTTCACGCCGGCATCCGCCAGCCGTTTCACCAGATCGCAATTCGCCTTGTCCGCGAAAAACTCGGCAATGGATTGAGAAATGCGCGGGCCAACTTCTTCCACGCGCTCCAATTGTTCGGCATCCGCGCTCATCAAGTCCTTGATATTCCCAAACTCTTCAGCCAGCAGCTCCGCCGTTCGCTCGCCGACAAAGCGAATGCCCAGCCCCATGACCACGCGCGCCAGCCCCGCGCGCTTCGATCCCTCAATTTCCTTGAGCAATGCCCGCGCCGATTTTTCCGCGAACCTCTCCAGCCCGACCAATTGTTCCTCAGTCAGCGAGTAAAGGTCGGCTACGCTCCGCACCAGCCCCTGATCAAGCAGTTGCTGCACCACCGCATCGCCCAGCCCCTCGATGTTCATCACGCCGCGACTGGCAAAGTGCAGCAGGCTCTCGCGCAGCTTCGCCGGGCAGTCTGTATTCACGCAACGCCAGTCGGCCTCGCCTTCTTCGCGCACAACCGCGTTGCCGCATTCCGGGCATTTCGTCGGAAACTTGAACTTGCGCGTCCCGCGTGGGTGCTCTGCGTCATGCATCACTTCGGCCACCTTGGGGATCACGTCCCCGCCGCGTTCCACCTTCACCCGGTCGCCGATCATCAGGCCCATGCGCTCAATGAAATCCGCATTGTGCAGCGTGGCGCGGCTCACTGTCACGCCGCCGATAAACACCGGTGTCAGCACCGCCGTCGGCGTCAGCTTGCCCGTCCGGCCCACCGTGATCATGATGTCTTCGAGCTTCGTAATGGCCGCCTGCGCCGTGAACTTGTACGCAATGGCCCAGCGCGGCGCGCGGCCCGTATAACCGAGCCGCTGCTGCGTGGCGTGCGCATCCACCTTCAGAACCACTCCGTCAATCTCGTAACCCAGCGTCGCCCGTTTGCTCTCTGCGTCGCCGATGAACTTCATCATCTCTTTAACCGAGCCGACGAGCTGGCGATGTGGATTCACGCGAAAGCCGAGCTTGGTAAGCGCATCAAGCGTCGCCGTCTGTCCGGCGGCAAAATATTCTCCATCGACAAGCAGAAAGTAGGCGAAGAACACCAGCCGGCGTCTCGCAACAATCGACGAATCCAGTGTCCGCAGCGTTCCCGCGGCAGAGTTGCGCGGATTTACGAACGCCGGCAGCCCTTCCTGCTCGCGCTCTTCATTCATGCGCAGAAACGCCGCCGCCGGCATCACAACTTCGCCGCGCACTTCAAATTTCTGTGGAAGTTTTGCTTTTTTAAGCCGGTCGGCCAGAATGCTCAACGGCACGCTGCGAATGGTGCGAATGTTTGAGGTGACGTCCTCGCCGGTCTGCCCATCGCCGCGCGTCAGGCCCATCACGAGCCTTACTCCACCCGTGCCTGACCCACTCGTGCCCGACCCACCCGTGCCTGCCCCGCCATTCGGAGCTACCTCGTAACTAAGCGCCACGCTCAGGCCGTCAAGCTTGAGCTCCGCCGTGTATTCCACCGGCAATTTGCCCGCCAGCTCATGTACGCGGCGGTCCCAGTCTGCCAGCTCCTCTGCGTTGTACGCGTTGTCGAGCGACAACATCGGCCGCGAATGCTGCGCCTTCCTGAACCCCTCCGCAGGCTTGCCGCCAACGCGCTGCGTTGGCGAGTCGGGAGTCACGAGATCCGGACGCGCCGCTTCCAGCTTCTTCAGCTCGTTTATCAGCGCGTCGTATTCAGCGTCGCCGATCTCCGGCGCATCGAGAACGTAATAAAAATGTTCGTGGCGCCGCAGCTCGTTCCGCAGCTTTTCAATTTTCTTCGCGCTGCTCGTCTCCGCCATAGCTACGAATTATAGTGATCCGCGCACCTGACTCCGCTAACTTGCCGACGCGCTGACGGCCTGCCTCGGTTAACCGCGCCAACTCGCTAACTCGCCATGTGCGCGTAGCGCACGCCAACTCGCCTGCTTGCTAGCTCCGCTAACTCCGCAAACCCCGCTAGCTCCGCTTAATTTCCCGCCAGCCCACGGGCCTTCAGCATCGGCTCCACGCTCGGCTGCGCGCCCAGCCACTTTTCGTACATCTTCTGCAGGTCTTCCGTGTTGCCGCGCGAAAGCACCATGTGCCGGAAGCGATCGCCGTTGGCGCGCGTCATTCCGCCATGACCCTCAAACCACTGGAAGGCATCGTCGTCCAGCATCTCGCTCCACGTGTACGCGTAGTAGCCGGCCTGGTAGCCTTCCTCCCATATGTGCAGGAAATAGCTGGAACGGTAACGCGGCGGAACATAGCTGACCGACAAATGCGTCCTCTTGAGCGCCTCTTGCTCAAAAACGTCGGGATCCTGGAGCGGCGCGCTCGCCGGCAGCGTGTGCCACTCCAGATCGAGCTCCGACGCGGCAAGAATCTCGGTAAATTCATAGCCCTGATCGAAAGTTTTCGCGCGAACGATCTTTGCCGCCAGCTCGGCAGGCATCGGCTCGCCCGTCTTGTAATGCCGCGCATAGTGCGCAAACACCGCGGGATAACTCGCCCAATGCTCGTTGAACTGCGAGGGAAACTCGACAAAGTCGCGCGCCACAGCGGTGCCAGACAGGCTCGGATACTTTGTGTCCGCAAACATCGCGTGCAGCGCGTGTCCAAACTCGTGGAACATTGTGGTCACATCGTCGAAGCTCAAGAGCGCGGGCTCGCCCGCAGCCGGCTTTTCAAAATTTGCCACGTTATAAACAACCGGCTGCGTGCCCAACAGCTTCGACTCGCCCACCAGCGAGTCTTCCCACGCTCCGCCATTCTTGTTATCGCGCTTGAAATAGTCGCAGTACCACAGCGCCAGCGGCCTGCCATCGGCGTCATAGACCTGAAACACGCGCACGTCCGGTTGCCACACCGGAAGATCCTTGCGCTCTTTGAATGTCAGGCCGTACAGCTCGTGCGCCGCATAGAACACGCCGCCCTTGAGAACATGATTCAGCTCGAAGTAGGGCTTCACCTGCGCCTGGTCGTAATCGAATTTCGCCTTGCGCACCTGTTCGGCATAAAACTCCCAGTCCGCCGGATCAACAACCGGATACGCATCCGATCCGCTTGGCTTGAAATCGTCCAGCGCCTCAATCCCCTTTGCCTCGCTGGCCGCCTTTGCCGTCGTGGCCGGAACCATCGCGTCAAGAAAACGCAGCGCCGTCTCCGGCGTCTTGGCCATCTGGTCAGTCAAATTCCACGCTGCGTAGTTTGGAAATCCGAGCAGTGCCGCCTTGGCGGCACGCAACTGCGCCAACCGCGCAATCGTCGAGCGCGTGTCGTTCGCGTCTCCGCGCTCTGTCCGGTTCCAGGAGTGCTCAAAGATCGCGTTGCGCGTTGCCCGATCGGTCACCGTGGCCAAATCAGGCTGCTGCGTGGTGTTCTCGAGCGGCAGCATCCAGCCCTGCTGTTTGTGCGCCTTTGCTTCTTCAGCCGCGGCGGCCATCTGCCCAGCGCTCAGCCCGGCCAGCGCCCCGGGGTCTTTCGTTGAGTACGCCCCCGCCGTTGTCGCATCCAGCAGCCTGGTCATGAACGTGTTCTCAAGCGTCGATTCTTCTTCGTCCAGCTTTTTAAGTTTCTCTTTGTCGGCATCCGCCAAATTCGCGCCGGCCTTCACAAACTGCTGGTAGTCGTATTCCACCAGCCGCAGCGATTCCGCATCGAGCGAGAGCGACGCCCGCTCGTCGTAGATAGTTTTGATACGCGCAAAGAGCTTTGCGTTCAGGTTAATCGCGTCTTCGTGCGCGGCCAGCCGTGGAGCCTCGTACGCCTGCACCTTTTCAAGCTCGGGATCGGTATTCGCCTGCGTAACCAGGTTGAACGCCGCATACGCGCGATTGAGCAACAGGCCTGAGCGCTCCAGCGCGACCAAAGTATTGTCAAAGGTCGGCGGCGCGGGATTATTCGCGATCGCTTCAACCTCAACGAGCTGCTGCGCCATTCCCGCATCAATCGCCGGCTGGTAATCGCTGTCCTTGATCTTGTCGAAGGGAGTTGTCCGCAACGGCAGCGTGCTGGCCGCATAAAATGGATTGCCCGGACCAAACTTACTAGGCCCAAAATTGCTGGCTGGCTTCGGCGTCTGCGCGTCGCAATTTCCCACCGCGACAACCAAAAGTAGAGCACCGATTCCCGCCCCAGGAATTCTCCGCATCTTCAGTTTCATTTGCGATCGCATCATGCCAGTATCGACCCCTCAACAGGTAAATCGTCAACCCATGATCATCGAGAATCGATTGTAAGGTATGAATGGTCGGCCGGTCGCGACCCGCGTCTCCCGGGCAACCCCCTAAAATAGAATCGAACGCACTACAACGTGCGGCCCGGAGAACCAGACCAAAGTATCCGCAGCGCACATCAACGCAAAGAATCCCGGAGAATCACCGCGAAATGACTCCAACAGCAACCGCCCCCGCAGCCCGAACGCAAGCCGAAAATCTCGACCAGCTCGCCTCTGTCGCCATCAACGTCGGCCTCGGACTCAGATCCGGACAAGAGCTTGTGATGACTGCATCCGTTGACACGCTGCCTCTCGCGCGCCGCATCACGGAGCAGGCTTATCGCGCCGGCGCTTCGCTCGTCACCACGCTGCTCACAGACGATGAGTCCGCGCTGCTGCGCTATCGTCACGCTCCCGACGCGAGTTTCGATCGCGCCGCCAACTGGCTCTACAACGGAATGGCCGAGGCCTTCAAAATCGGCGCAGCGCGCCTCGCCATCGCCGGCGGCAACCCTAATCTGCTCTCTAATGAAGATCCCGACAAGGTCGGCCGCGCCAATCGCGCCGTCTCGCAGGCCTATCGCCCGGCGCTTGAGCTCATCACGCGCCACGAAATAAACTGGACCATCGTTGCCGGCGCCACGCCGGCGTGGGCCGCGGTTATGTTCCCCAACGATCCGCCTGACGAAGCCCTGGCTAGGCTGTGGTCGGCCATCTTTGCCACCTCGCGCATCAACACCCCCGATCCGGTGAGCGCCTGGAAGTCTCATGATGCCGACCTGCATAAACGCTCCGCAATCCTGAATGAAAAGCGCTACTCAGCTCTGCAATATCGCGGCCCCGGCATCGATTTCCGCCTCGGCCTCGCCGATGATCACGAATGGCTCGGCGGTGGCACCACAGCGGGCAACGGCAACTACTGCATTCCCAACATGCCCACCGAGGAAGTGTTCACCACTCCGCACAAAGACCGCGCCGACGGCACCGTCACCGCCTCCAAACCGCTGTCGCACCTGGGCACGATGATCGAGGGAATCCAGGTCCGTTTCGAGCGCGGCCGCATCGTTGAGGCCCACGCCACGCGAGGCCAGGAAGTACTTGAAAAGCTCATCGACACCGACGATGGCGCGCGCCGCCTGGGCGAAGTGGCGCTCGTTCCCCACTCTTCCCCCATCGCGCAAAGCGGCCTCGTCTTCTTCAACACGCTGTTCGACGAGAATGCCGCCTCGCACATCGCGCTCGGGCAATCGTATTCGTCGTGCCTCATAAACGGCGACAAGCTCTCGCCGGAAGAACTCGCCGCCAGGGGCGCGAACTCGAGCCTCATTCATGTGGACTGGATGATCGGCTCAGCCGAGCTCGACATCGACGGCATCACCGCAACCGGCACAGCCGAACCGCTGATGCGCAAGGGAGAGTGGGCCTAGCGACAAAGTCGCGTTCCAAGCCCGCACGCATGGAACCAGTCACTCATTTCCTCACCGGCGCATGTTTAGGCCGCGCCGGCTTCAACCGCAAGACGGCCTACGCCACGCTCGCCGCAGTGCTGGCCGCTGAGGCCGCCGACCTCGACATCCTCTGGGGACTCGCCGGTCCGGTCGATGTGCTCAAGCACCATCGCGGCATCACGCATACCTTCTGGGCCGTGCCCGTGATCGCGGGTGTCGTGGTGGGCGCGGTGAGCCTGCTGCATCTCTGGCGTGAAAAACGCCAGCGTCGCGCCGCGACAGCTTCTACCCAAGGCGATGCTCTCGTCCAAAACGCAAACGCGCCCCCGGCGCCCGCCGCGCAGCCCATCCACTGGGGTTGGCTCTACCTCACTGCCTTCGTCGCCGCGCTCAGCCACATTCTGCTCGACTGGACAAACAACTACGGTGTGCGTCCATTCTTTCCCTTCAATGCCCGCTGGTATGCCGGCAGCTTCATGTTCATTTACGAGCCGCTGCTGTGGGGACTCTTCTTCCTCACGTTCGCGATTCCCTGGCTGCTCGGTCTCGCAGATCGCGAGATCGGCGCGCGCCGCACGCAGTTTCGCGGGCAAGGCTGGGCCATCTTCGCTCTCGCCGCGATGTTCCTCCTCGGTTGCCTCCGCTGGGCCCAGCACGCGCAGGCGTTGAACCTGATCGACAACACCAACATCGCCTCCGAGCCGGTGACGCGCAAAGCCGCCGAGCCATACCCGATCAACCCCTTCCGCTGGCACGGGATCATCGAAACCCCCGACTTCTATCAGACCGCCGAAATCGGCACATGGTCCAACACCATCGATAGCGACCCGCTGCGCGACGTGCTCTACAAGCCCGCAGACACGCCCGCCGTTGAAGCCGCCAAGCGCACGCCGCTCGGCCAGGTCTATCTCGACTGGGGAACCTGGGCCGTCGTGCGCGACCTGGGTCAGGGGCCTGCGCCAGGCATGGACCCTCCACAACTCCCGCCAAATCGCGTCTGGACGACCGTCGAATTCACCGACCTCCGTTTCCACTACCAATTCATCGGCGCCAATAGCGCTGCTGGGCGTTCCGCGCTCAACGGCTGGGTCTACATCGTCGATGGCCGCGACGACGCCGGCGAGTCCCTGAACGGCCGCGAACAACGCTAGTTAATTTGTTCCCGCGCAAAACTTTATTCGCCCCATGGAACGGTTTAAGTTGACCGCACGGCATTTGGACCCCAGAATAGAAGGAGAATAGATGCAGTCCCATGAAATTCGAATTCATGTCTTGAATTCGCCCCTTGGGACCGCCGTTTCAGGCCCGGATTTTCCGGTCGCCAATCAAAGTTGAGGTGGTCATGATCGCTTATCTGCTGGTGTTGCTCGGTGTCGTGTCGCGTTATTTGGTTGCGGGCCATTTGCCCCTGTTGAACTTCACGGCCGTCACTGGCTCGCTCATCTACTTTGGCGCGCGCCGGTCGTGGCGCGAAATGCTGGCGCCGCTTGCCGTCTTTATGCTGAGCGATTATTGCCTGACCACCTACACCTACCACTCCGCGTTCCATTGGCAGAGCTATGGAATCGACTGGACCTGGTATGTGGCAGCCATGGTGCTCGGGTCTATTCTGCTCAAGCAGAAGACGACCTTTGCTCGCGGGGCTGCGGCAACCATAATCGGACCCACCGGCTTCTTCCTCGTCTCGAACTTCGGCGCCTGGCCAGGCAACCCAATGTACCCGCAAACCCTCGCCGGTCTGGGTACCTGCCTTGTTGCCGGCTTGCCCTTCTATCGCAATGATCTGGCCGCGACTGCGATCGTTCTTGGCGTTGCGCTCGGCGTGCCTGCGCTTGTCCGGCGGACGAGCCCTGCTCACGCGCAAGAGGCGCTGGCCGGCAAATAGCAGGATTGCTGCCAGGATTCCTGTAAAGATACTCTCGCGGAAGACAATCTCCGCGAAGGAGGGACAGATGGCGACGGCAACACAACCCGCTCAGATTCCTGTCGAAGTCTACCTCCGCACCTCCTACGAGCCCGACGCTGAATACGTCGACGGCGTGATTGAGGAGAGACCAGTGGGCGAAAACGACCATTCATCCTGGCAATTTGCGATCCAACAGTGGTTTGGCCGGCACTTAGAAGATTGGGCCATTCGCGTGCGCCCAGAATTGCGAGTGCAAGTGTCGAAAAGAAGATTCCGCGTTCCCGACGTGACCATCCTCGACCGCAATCTTCCCATCGAGCAGATCGCCACGCACGCTCCGATTGCAGTTTTCGAGATTCTCTCTCCGGAAGATTCGCTCAACCGCATGATGACCAAGCTGGCCGACTACGAACATATGGGCATCAAGACAATCCTGGTGCTCGATCCCAACGGCCCCCATTTCCGCTTTGTTTCAGGCCGCCTCGAGCCGTTGCCCGCCGAGCCATTCACTCTCCCCGGCAGCGCCTGCCGCTTCGATCTATCAGAAATCGAAAAGCTGTTAGACTAACCCGCCTATAGGCGAATATGACCATTCGTGGCTACCAGAAGCCGCTGTACATCCTTCCCTTTGACCATCGCGGCTCGTTTGAGACCGGAATGTTTGGCTGGAAGGGTGTACTCAACGCCGAGCAAACCGCGCAGATCGCCGCTGCCAAGCAGGTGATTTATGAAGGCTTCCAGCAGGCTGTCGCCAGGGGCGTTCCCAAAGAGAAGGCGGGCATCCTGGTTGACGAGCAGTTCGGCGCAGCGATCCTGCGCAATGCTGCGGCCAAGGGGTACACATTCGCTTGTCCGGCAGAAAAAAGCGGCCAGGATGAGTTCGACTTCGAGTATGGCGAGCAATTTGCCGAGCACATCGAGTCCATTCACCCCACCTTCTGCAAAGTCCTGGTCCGCTACAATCCCGAGGGCGATCCGGACTTGAACCACCGCCAAACCGGACGCCTCAAGCGACTTTCCGATTACCTTCAAAACGCGAACCGCAGCTTGTTCATGTTTGAGCTGCTGGTGCCAGCAGAGAAAGCCCAGCTTGAAAAAGTCGGCGGCGACAAGAAGGCATACGATCTGGAAATTCGCCCCGAGCTTATGGTCCGAACCGTTCAGGAATTGCAAGCCGCCGGAGTTGAGCCAGACGTCTGGAAGATCGAAGGACTGGACCGCCGCGAAGACTGCGAGAAGATCGTCGAGACCGTGAAGGCAGGCGGGAGAAGCGCGGTTGGGTGCATCGTTCTTGGCCGTGGCGCAGATGATGAACAGGTCCTCGAATGGCTAAAAACAGCAGCCACTGTTCCCGGCTTCATTGGATTCGCCGTTGGCCGCACGGATTTCTGGCAGCCACTTGTTGATTTGCGCGACAAGAAGATTTCTCGGGAGACCGCAGTCGATCAAATGGCTCATCGTTATCGAGAATTCGTCGACGCTTTTGAAAGCGCTCAGACCAACGCCGCCTAATCAGTTCGTCGGCGCACGATGTTGCGAGCCTCCGCAATGCAAGCGGCTTGCATATGACCCTGCTGAAAGGACTCAAGCGGCCGAATCTCGAAGTCTCCATAAGTGGAGAATCCAAGAAGATTCAGACGATCTAGGCTACCTGGTAACTTAGTGTCGTCGTCGCCCTTGCACGCTCCGCCTCGACTACATTGCAGGTCTTCGGGATCGCCGTAGATACCGAAGAGATGATGTGTGCCTATCTGCCAAAGGCGCAAATTCGGGTAACCACCGTTGTAAACGCTCAAACGACCATGGACGTGAAGTATCGACCCATCTTCGCTTCCCGCTTTGCAAGATTGATTGATCGCTCCATGGAGCGCTGCGGCAGCCGCAAGAAGAGTCAGCGCTGGGAAGACAGCAGCCTTCATAATGTCAAAATCATAGCGCAACCCACGGCACAAAATGAGCGCAGAGATCGCCAAGCGTCCAGTCGCTCCCATCACTCTTCCAGCAATTTCCCTGCTCGCTTCCTCCGCATCCACCACCACGCAAATCCAATCAGCGCCAGCGCGCTCGCAACCAGAACCGTCGGCACCGCGTGGCGCGCCACCAAATCCACCGCACCGGGGCCCAGCTTCAGCACCAGCATTGACAGCGCAAGCCATCGCAACATCCGCCCCACAAACACGGCCACTAGAAAATCCCGCAATCGCATCTTGAACACGCCTGAAGCGAAAATAAACATCTTCCATGGCGCAGGTGGGGGCATCATTGAGGGAATCATCACGGCCAGAAACTCCTGGCGCTCGAATCGGTCGCGAATCTGTTCGAACTTCGCCGGGTTCACGCGCTTCTGCAGGAAAAGCTCGCCCCCGGCGCGGCCAAGCCCGTAGGGCAAGAGCCCCCCCAGCGCCGACCCTGCTGCGGCCATCAGGCAGTAGACCCAGAAGTGTGGTTTATCGTTCCAGACATAGAGCGCGAGAATCGCGTCCATCGGCACCGGAATGCTTGAGGAATCGAGGACGGCGATCGCGCCCACTCCCAGGATTCCCCACTTCATCAGCGCCGGCAGAATCATCAGCTTCCATTCCGCCGCTATGTGCGCAAAAAACTGCTTCAAACGCTATCCCCTTCCGGCCTATCCTGCGTCAATTCAATAACAACCATTGTACGAGTCATCCTGCTACGCAGGTTTCAATCGGGCATCAAACACAAGCCTTAGATGGGCGTGGAACACAAGTCTTAAACCAGCTCAGACGGGAATAACAGACAAGTTTTAACGGGAATGAGAGAATAGACAGGAAGGACTCAGACGGGGAGCGGGGGAATTTTCGTGTGCCGTCCAACCCTCCTCAGCATCGAATGCCCATCAGCCAAGCGCCAATTGAAGTGCCCGAGCCCGAGGAGAGCGCCGACGAGAGCCCGGAAGCGGAGAATCCCGCGCCCGAAAGCTCTGCACCCGAGCCCTCCGTCCCAGGCGGATTTCTCGGGCTACCTCTGAATCCCAAGGGTCCTCTCAAAGGCTCGCCAGACACCAGTGGGTCCAGTTCGCGCTCACTCCGAGGCTCGCGCTGGGTCGACTACGATACCCACGAACTGCTGGAGATGATCGGCGATCTCGAAGACGAGCGCCGCTGGTCTCGCCTGCGCGAAGGATTCTGGCTCGCGCTCCTCTTTCACATTCTGCTCTTCTCGGCCATCACCTGGATTCCCAGGTACATCTTCAAGGTGCCCCAGGTCACTGATCCCATCGACGCGATCAAGCAGCGCAAGGACCTTACTTACCTCGACCTGCCGCCCGACGCATTGCGCAAGGCCGAGCAGCCCAGAGTTGCGCCCAAGTTGCCGCCCGTAGACCGACAAACGCTTAAGGAGATGACTCCGCAGGCGCCGCCCACGCCTCCTCCGCCTCCAACGCAGCAGCCGCCTGCACAGACAACGCCCCACCCCTCGCAGCCCGTTCCGCCTAATCCGCAGCCGCAGTCGCAAGTTGAAGCGCCGCGTCCCTCGCCCGTTCCCGCCAAGGCATTCGCCATGGGCCCCAGCAATCCCGCGGATCAGCTCAAGCAGGACATGCAGCATGCCATGCACGGCGGCCAGTCAAATTACGGCGATGCGCCTACGGCCGGATTGCAAATGCATCCCGGCGCGGGCACCGGCGGCGTCCAGGTTCTTTCCGATACTCAGGGCGTCGACTTCAGCAACTGGCTCCAGCGTTGGCACTACATCACGCAGCAGACCTGGGACCCGCTCATCCCTGACGAGGTAAACCCGCCCATCCTCAAATCGGGCGTCGTTGTCATCCACTTCAAAGTGTTGCCCAACGGCCAGGTCGTGGATATGCAACTCGACGGCCGCTCCGGCGACACCGGCCTTGACCGCGCAGCCTGGGGCGCAATCTCCGGCTCCAGCTATCCCAATCTTCCCCGCGAATTCCACGGCCCCTACCTCGAGCTCCGCGCCTACTTCCTTTACAACACCGAGCCGAGGTAAGGCGTCGAATTCGATCTTCGGTCGACAAGCCCGCTGTCACCCTAAGCGAGTCCGACAAGGCGGACGAATCGCAACGCGGACGATTCGAAGAACCTGTGGTTGTTCTTGTTGCTGTTTGGTCGAAGCTCAACGGCTTTCGCGAAGGCGAGATTTGGTTCCGCTCTTTGTCGACTTACGCGCGCCATGACGGGCGCGAACGGCCGCAAATACTTCGTCCGCAGGAATCGCCCGGCCGGGATCAGCCTCAAGCTTGTCGTACGCGGCGATCACTTTTTCCCACCACAGCTTCTCCAGAGTCTCATCTTTAAGCATTTGCATTGTCCTCCGTCTGCTCTTCCGCCACCGCGCCTCCCCCACCGGGATCGAACGGTTTGTTTTTCTGATTGAGATCGATTCCGTCCTGCAACAGCAGCGCCTCGTACACCGAAGTGTGCCGCCAATGGCGCGCCAGCGCAAACGCAGTCATATTGGCGATCATCAACGGCAGCACCAACCCGTATCCGCCCGTCATCTCGAAGATAATCAGAATCGAAGTCATCGGCGCGCGCACCGTGCCGGCAAATACCGCGCCCATTCCCACCACGGCGAAGGCCCCAATCGAATCCGCCGGATGATGGAACACCGTCACATCGAGATAGCCCACCGCGCCGCCCAGCATTCCGCCCATAAACAGAGCCGGTGCAAAGATGCCGCCCGATCCCCCACTCGAATACGACGTCACCGTCGCCGCCAACTTGAGAACGCACAACGCCGCCATCGCCGTTACCGGCACGTTGCCCAGCAGCGCCTGCGTCAGTGTGCTATACGGATTGCCCGCGATGCCGTTCACGTGAAAGAACTGGATCGCCACTACCGCCAACGCGCCCGTGGCCGCCGCTCCAGTGGCTGGCTGAATCCACTTGGGAACCCGCTCGAGCCGCCTGTACCACAGGCGCAGCCAAAGCAGAAAATCGGTAAATGCCACTGACACAATCGCCGCCAGCAACCCGAGCAGCGCATACCAGACGAGCGACGATGCCATTGTGAGGGTGTACGTCTGCAACCGTGGAACCTGAAAAATCGGATTCGAGCCCAGAATGCTGTGCTCCACCACGGCTGCCAGCGCCGCGGCCACAATCACACCCGCGAGCATAGTCTGGTCGAGACTGCCGATCAGCTCCTCCAGCGTGAACGTCACTGCCGCAATCGGCGCGTTGAACGCAGCGGCAATGGCCGCCGCCATGCCCACCGATGTCATGCGCCGGCTATTCACCGGGCTCAGTCGCGCGATGCGCG
Organism: Acidobacteriaceae bacterium; assembly: GCA_003134815.1. Classification (GTDB taxonomy): domain Bacteria; phylum Acidobacteriota; class Terriglobia; order Terriglobales; family Acidobacteriaceae; genus Telmatobacter. The sequence goes on from PLCO01000063.1 coordinate 102,182, forward strand.
CCAGAAAACTGCTCACGCCGGCACAAATCTGCACCGTCGGCCCTTCCACGCCCAGCGACGCTCCGCTCCCAAGTTGCAGCGCGCACAAAACAAACTTGCCCAACGTCTCCTTCAGCGTGATCGTGCCGAAACGGAACGTGTAGGCCGTCTTTACCTGGGGGATGCCGCTGCCTGCCGCCGCTGGAACCCAATAGGTGAGCCCGAGCCCGGCGACGAGCCCGCCCAATGCCGGCGTAAGAATCGTCCACCAGATCCAGCTGTGCCCCGGAGCCCCCGTCGCGCGATCGATCAACAATGTGTACAGCCAGGCACAACTTACATGGAACGCTACCGCAGCCAGCCCGCACAATCCGCCGGCCACAATCGTGATCGCCAGCAACCGCTGCCGCTCGTTGGGCATGCGGCCCCTGAGCCATGCGAAAAAACGCGCAACGAGCCCCTCAATACCGACCCAGTATTTCAATGCAGGTGAAACCTCGCCGCAAAGAACATCGCACTTCAAGTATAGGTGAGCCTTATGTTCCCCGCCGCCCGAACGGCAGCCTGATGTGCAGTACGCGTTCGCGAGCGCGTTCTTCGCTCAGATTCTGCGATCGTGCGCGCAGAAGACCGTCAAGAGAGATCATGCCTACCAGCCTCCGGTCCGACTGTGGATCGAGAACCGGAAGACGCGTGAACCCAGACTCTGCCATGCGATGCACAACCACTCGAAGCGGTTCGTCGGCATATGCCACCACCGTATCCTTCACCGCAATGTCCGCCAGATTCAAGGACCCTGCCATGCCGGGCGCCTGATCGAACAGCTCGGTGAGCCTGGTGCGAGTGAGCACTCCCAGCAACTCCCCTTTGCCATCGATCACCGGAAACAGGTATTGGCCCCGTGGGCGCTCGGGGCTGCGAATGAGTTCGCGCGCATCGTCCACAGTCGCATCGCCGGGCAGCGCAACTACGTTTGTGGCCATGACCTCCTTCACAAAAAGAATCTCGAACGGATCGAGCGAGTACTCACGGCTCAAATGATATCCGCGGCGCGAAATTTTCTCGGTCAGGATGGAACGCTTGAGCGTAAGCACGGTGAAGAGATGGGCAAGAAAGCACGCCACCATCAGCGGCAGAAGCATGTTGATGTCATGCGTCAATTCAAGGGCAAACACGATGCCGGTGAACGGCGAGCGCATGGTGCCGCCGAGGATAGCCCCCATTCCCACCAGCGCCCAGAATCCGGCCCCGAAGTGGGGCAGGAACATGCCTTCGATCCCTCCCAGCGCCGCCCCCATCATCAGCAACGGCGCAAGTACGCCGCCCGAGGTTCCCGAGCCCAGCGAGATCATCCAGATTGCCGACTTGACGAGAAGAACCCCCAAAAGAATCTTCAACGCCACATCGCCCTGAATCAGCGCGGCGATGGTGTCATAGCCAACGCCCAGCGCCTGCGGAAAGATCAAGCCCCCGATTCCAACGAACAGGCCGCCAATCGCCGGCCACCACATCCAGTGAATGGGAAGCTTCTTGAAAAGATCTTCCGTCGCGTAAACGCCCAGGGTCAACAGCGCCGAAAGCGCGCCCGCGGCGATTCCGGCAAGAACGCAGCCTGCCAATCCAACAGGGCCGATGAACACAGGATGGGGAGACACGGGAAAGAGCGGTCCCAAGCCGAGAATGTAACGGCGAACGGCGCATGCCGTGGCGCTTGCCAGCGCGACCGGGATCGCGCTCCGCGGCTTCCACTCAAACAGCAACAGCTCTACCGCGAGCATCACCGATGCCAGCGGCGCGGCAAATGTCGCAGACATTCCCGCCGCGGCTCCCGCCACCAGCAGCGTCCTGCGCTCCATGCTCGTCAAATGGAAAAACTGGGCGATCATCGAGCCGAATGCCCCGCCGGTCATGATGATCGGCCCCTCTGCGCCAAATGGCCCGCCCGATCCTATCGAAATTGCCGCCGAAAGCGGTTTGAGGATGGCGAGCCGCGGGCGAACCCGGCTGCCGTTCATCAGAATCGATTCGATGGCCTCCGGGATTCCGTGCCCGCGTATCTGTTCTGAGCCGTAACGCGCCATGAGCCCCACGATCAGAGAGCCGGCGACGGGCACCAGGATCGCGTAAACCCCAAGATGATTCCCGGCCGGTGAAACAAATGCAGTGCTGATTCGCTGGTAGTAAAAGATATTGGTAAACAACCCGATGAGGCGAAGCAAAAACCATGCGACACATGCGCCCAGTGCGCCGATCAGTATCGCCATCATCGAGATTGGGATCACTCGAACCGTCGTCGTAAAATCGCCAAGCTCCTCGAATGTTGAGCCGCGGTGTTTGTCGGCAGCGGGTTGAGTCATGGTGCGTCCTTCCCCGCCTCTCCTGAGGCGGCCAAAAGCCTTTGAAGCGAGTCGGAAAGGGCCATGCCTTCAACCTGTAGTTGAGGCCAAATGGAAACGGTGAGCCGGCGCAGCCAATCCTCGCCGCGCGGAGTCAGGTGCAACAGGACCTCGCGCCGGTCCTTTTCGCCGTGCCGCCGCGCCACTGCTCCCTGTTTCTCCAGCCGGTCGATCAGCTCCACTGTGCTGTGGTGGCGCAGGCACAGCCGATCCGAAATCGTTCTCACTGTAGGCCGTGCGCCTTTCGGCAAACCCCTGATAGCGAGCAGAAGCTGATGCCGCTGTGGCTCCAGGCCATGTGACCGTGCAGCCTCTTCGGCAAAGTGCAGAAACTGCCGGATCCGGAAACGAAACTCGGCAAGCGTGCGGTAGTCGGCCACGGAAACATCCCTTCGCCGCGCGCTGGATTTGGCTGACCGAATGCTTTTGCTCATGTTCAATGCCCTGCCTAAAATATATCGTATCACGACCTACTTTCTCGCCCATTCCGCAAAAACCTGGCAAACATTCCTTCAATGCCGGCTTAGCTTTTCAATTTGGGGGAAACCTCATCAGGAAGAACATCGCATTTCAAGTATGGGAGCAAACTCGCGCGCGATTCTGGGACCGCAACATGGCCGTCACCCGCACAATAGTTTCGGTTTCGATTTTTCGGCGAATCAAACCTTGCCTTACATTCATGTAATCTATGGATTACATCATAAGAATAATGGAGCGATGAGATGGGAATCAAAACCAAGCCCTACGACGCAGCCGAATTCCTCACCGATCCCGAAACGATCGCCGCCTATCTGACAGAGGCGCTGGAGAGCGACGATCCGCGTTACATTGCCAAGGCGCTTGGCGCCGTGGCGCGGGCGCGGGGCGGAATGGCCCAACTTGCGCGCGAGACCGGCGTCACCCGCGAATCTCTTTACCGCGCGCTCAGCGAGACCGGCAACCCGGAGTTGGGCACAACGCTAAAGGTCATGCGCGCGCTCGGCGTCCGGCTCACTGCCTCAATCACGGCCTGATCTTTCCCGATCTTGCGCAGTGGGTACAAATTTTCCTTCCACTTGAACCCGAAATCGCGCTAGAATTTTCTTGTCATCATGGACCGCCGCTTCTACATTGCCGGCTCGCCCCTCCTCAGGCGCTTTCGCCACGGCCGCCCCGACCGCGGGCGCTGACTTTCCGCGTTGAGTAATCTGTTACCGAAGAGCTTTTTGTCGTGTCCGATTTTCCGGTGCCGGCGAACTAGCTCCGCCAGCTCCGCTAACTCCGCTCGTTTTCTAACTCCGCTAGCTCCGCTAACACCGCTAGCTCCGCTGAGAGGATTTCCCAATGAACAGCTTCTCGTCGAAAGCCGTGCTCACCTCCGGCAGCCGCTCCTACACCATCTATCGCCTCCCTGCCCTCAGCGCCCGCGGCTCCAATGGCGCCCGCGGCTTTGACCTCGCGCGCCTTCCCTTCAGCCTCAAAATCCTGCTCGAAAATCTGCTCCGCCGCGAAGACGGCGTCAACGTCACCGCTGCCGACATCGAGTTCCTCGCCAACTGGGACGCGAAGGCCGAGCCATCCCGCGAAATCGCCTACATGCCTGCCCGTGTCCTCATGCAGGACTTCACCGGCGTCCCCGCCGTCGTCGATCTCGCCGCCATGCGCGACGCCATCAAGACCCTCGGCGGCGATCCCGAGCGCGTCAATCCACTCGCGCCCGCCGAGCTCGTCATCGACCACTCAGTCCAGGTGGATGAATACGGCACGCCCGCGGCCTACGAGGCCAACTCGCTCCTCGAGTTCCAGCGCAACCGCGAGCGCTACGCCTTCCTCAAGTGGGGCCAGTCCGCATTTCGCAACTTCTCCGCAGTCCCGCCCGGTATGGGAATCTGTCACCAGGTCAATCTCGAATACCTCGCCCGCGTCGTCTTCACCGCCGAAATCAACGGCGAGCTAACCGCGTATCCTGACACGCTCGTCGGCACTGACTCGCACACCACCATGATCAACGGACTCGGTGTCCTCGGCTGGGGCGTCGGCGGAATCGAAGCCGAGGCTGCAATGCTCGGCCAGCCCGTATCCATGCTCATCCCGCAAGTCGTCGGCTACAAGCTCATCGGAAAATTGCGTGAGGGCGCAACGGCCACCGATCTCGTCCTCACCGTCACTCAAGCGTTGCGCAAGCTCGGCGTCGTCGGCAAATTCGTAGAGTTTTATGGACCTGGAATAACCGAGCTCCCGCTCGCCGACCGCGCCACCATCGGCAACATGGCCCCCGAATACGGCGCAACCTGCGGCATCTTCCCCGTCGATGCGGAAACTCTCCGCTACCTGCGCCTCACCGGCCGCAGCGAAGAGCAAATCAAACTCGTCGAGGCGTATTACAAAGAACAAGGTCTCTTCCACACCGCTGGCGCGCCCGAGGCAGACTACTCGCAGACCCTAGAGCTTAACCTCGGCGACGTCGAGCCCAGCGTCGCCGGACCCCGTCGCCCGCAAGATCGTGTACTGCTCAAAGACGCAGCTGCGAGCTTCGCGCAGCAACTGCCGTCGCTCCTCTCGCCCACCGCCAAGCCGCTCGGCACGCGCACCGCAGCCGCATGGCAGCGTGACACCATCACCGACACCGCCATCGGTGTTGAAGACAACGAAGGCCCAGACAAGTCCTCTGACACTTCCTCGGCCACGCAGTCCGTCGCTGTTCAGGTCGCCTCAACAGTTAAAGCCCGCTTCGGCGTCGATCCCGACCAGTATCTCGACCACGGCTCCGTCGTCATCGCCGCCATCACCAGTTGTACCAACACGTCGAATCCATCCGTAATGATCGCCGCCGGCTTGCTCGCCAAAAAAGCCGTCGAAAAAGGCCTCACCGTTCCGCCGTGGGTCAAGACTTCGCTCGCTCCCGGCTCGCGCGTCGTCACCGATTACTACAACAAGGCTGGCCTGCTTCCGTACCTCAACAAGTTGCGATTCAACGTGGTCGGCTACGGCTGCACTACCTGCATTGGCAACTCAGGCCCTCTTCCCGCCGACGTTTCCAAATCCATCGAGGACCACGGCCTCGTCGCCGTCAGCGTTCTCAGTGGCAATCGCAACTTCGAGGGTCGCGTCAACGTCGATGTCCGCGCAAATTACTTAATGTCGCCGCCGCTCGTCGTCGCCTTCGCGCTCGCCGGAAAAATCGGCCACAACTTCGACGCCGATCCTTTGGGAAAAGATCCATCGGGCAATCCTGTCTACCTGCGCGACATCTGGCCCACGCAGGCCGAAGTTTCCGCCTCCATCGAGCGCGCCGTTTCAAGCGAAGGCTTCCGCAAGGAATACGCCACCGTGACTGATGGCGACGCCAGTTGGCAGGGCCTCAGCTTCCCCTTGGGCGACGTCTACCAGTGGGAGCCGGACTCGACCTACATTCGCCAGGCGCCCTACTTCGACGGAATGACCATGACCCCCGCGCCCGTTACCGACATCGCTGGCGCGCGGGTTCTCGCTGTCCTCGGCGACTCGGTCACCACCGATCACATCTCGCCCGCGGGCTCCATCAAATCCAACGGTCCCGCCGGCCAGTATTTATCCGCCCACGGCGTCAAGCCGCCCGACTTCAACTCCTATGGCTCGCGCCGCGGCAATCACGAGGTCATGGTGCGCGGGACTTTTGCGAATGTCCGCCTGCGCAACAAGCTCGCGCCCGGCACCGAAGGCGGCGTTACTCGCCTGCTCCCTGAAGGCGAGCAGACGTCCATCTTCGACGCTAGCGTGAAATACGCCGAGCGCGGTGTCCCGCTCATCATCCTCGCCGGAAAAGAATACGGCTCCGGCTCTTCGCGCGACTGGGCGGCCAAGGGACCAAAGCTCCTCGGCGTTCGCGCCGTCATCGCCGAAAGCTTCGAGCGCATTCACCGCTCGAACCTCGTCGGCATGGGCATTCTGCCGCTGCAATTCGAAGCGGGCCACAACGCCGAAACACTCGGCCTCACCGGCGAAGAAGTCTACGACTTCCCTGGCCTGACCGCGCTCCTCAAAGACCGCCTCGCCAACGGCCGCACTTTACGCGTCAAAGCCACCAGCAACGACGGCGCGTCAAAGCTGATCGACACAACCATCCGCATCGACACGCCTCAGGAGATCGAATACTACGAACACGGCGGAATCCTGCAATACGTCTTGCGCCAGCTCGCCGCGAAATAGCTCTAATCAATCCAGAAACTGGGTGCCCCATATCCCTCCGCCGCGACCGGAGGGACATGGGATACCCTTCCCTCTTCGCACTGTCGTCAACCAATCCGCGGAACCGGAAGTTCCATCGACAGCTCGCCGCGATCGAGCACCCGCAACCACCCGCGCACGCTCTGGCGAACGCCCTCGACTTCAATCCCTCCATAAGCCGCGGGAAACGGTTCAAGCCGCCGCAACGCTGCGCGCAACAGCGAAGCTGTCCCGCGAAAATTCTTCCGCTGAAAGTGGTGAAACGCCGCCGTTATCTGAATCAGCGCCTGCAGAAAAGTCTTCTCCGGCTCATCACAATTGAGCCAGACGCTCTCCCAGTGCTCATGCGCCTCAAAATATTCGCCGCTCTTGTAGCAATGCAGGCCTTCGGCCAGCGGTCCGCAGCTCCAGTCAAGTGACATCAGATCTTTCGGTATTAATATAGCCGGCGAAATGGAATTAGCGGATAATGTCCTGATCTGCGGCAAGTCCGGAATATGGGAAGAGTTCATCCCAACGAGGGAGCAGGTCCGCTAGTTTCCATCTTCGGCTGCATTTGGGGTTGGGGCAGACGTAGTAATAATTACGGTACTTTTCTTCCCCTTGGCTGACTTGAAGCAATTCCCCGCAATATTCACAATTTAGATCGGGCAATTCCTCGCGCGTTACATGATCGGATTGAGTCCGGCATTTTAGACACACGCAGCCAATCATTCCGCCTTGTCTGCTCTGAATCAGAAGGGCTTTTGTGCCGCTACACTTTGGGTCGCGACACGATGATCGGCCACGTCTATAAAGAAAGCGGCGAGTGTTCATCCAATCTCCATCTTAACGCCGCAGAATCCACTAACCTTTTCGGCCAGTTGTTCCATCTGTAACTATTTCTCGCTCGCGTTTAGCTCTCGTAACCTTCGCCCCAATCAATCGCTCCACACCGTTAAGCTGACAACTGACCACTGAGAACTGACAACTAGCCTTTCGGCTCCAGCACTTCGTCCAGCATCATGCGCAGGCTGTTGGCGCGGGCGTGGCCCAGTTGCAAATCGGCCGAGGTGGCCTGCGAAACTTCGTCGGCAAGGTTCAACGCCGCCAGCACTGCCACGCGCAGTGAATCGGCCGTCCGCCCGTGCGCGGCCACTGCGCGCATCTTGGCGTCCACAATCGCGGCCAGCTCGCGAATGTGTTTTGGATCCTGGCCGGAGAGATGATAGAGCTGGTTGTAAATCTCCACCGTCACATATTCGCTCGGCCTGTCGTGAGCCGGATTGTTGTTATGCGTTTGCTCCGCCACCGCTCCCTCACAATTCCAATGCGTCAAGCTGTTTCAGTAGCCGCTCCACGCGCTCGCGCACCTGGTCGCGCTCAGCGCGCAGCGCATTCAATTCGCCCTTGAGCTGTTCCACCAAAGCCGACTGCTCGTGCACCTGCGCTTCAGCCTGCGCCGCCCGTGCTTCTATCTCCAATTGCCGTGTCCCGGCCTGCGACGCGTGCGTCTCCAATTCTGCGGCGCGAGCATCGGCCAGCGCGCGCGCCTCCCGCTCTCGCTTCACCAGCAGCACCGCGCGCCTAATCCGCTCTTCGAGCGCCGAAAAATCGCTCACGCTCACGGCCAGCGCGACTGGTTCCTCGTGTGCCTGCTTTTCTTCGCTCTGCGTCACCACTGCCGCCTCCGATTCCGAAATCACCGCGCCCCCAAACGAACCCGTTCGCGTTCGAGTATACCGCCGGTCAGCGCCGAACATGCCTCAAACTCGCAGCCGCGCTCCCGCCTTGCCAACGGCCTCCACAACGCGTGCCTGGAACTCCTGCAGATCCTCTTCGCGCAGCGTGCGATCCTGCGCCTGGAACGTCGCGCCCAGCAGCAGCGCGTACTCGCCCTTGCCCAGCCGCGCATCGCGGAACACCTCGCGCACGCGCCAGTCCACGAGCTCCGGAATCAGCAGCTCAGCCATCGCCCAGTCAATCGTTTCCCACGCAATGCCCTCATCCAGAACCAGCGAAAAATCGCGCCGCACTGGTTGATAGCGCGAAATCTCCCGCGCCACAGGCCTGCGCAGCGGCAGCTTATAGAGCCGGTCGAGATACAGCTCGCCAATCAACACCGCAGTCTTGATCTTGCGCGCAGCCGCCTCGCGAGGATGCAGTTCCCCGAACCAGCCCACCGTCACGCCGTCAGCCACCGCGCGCGCCGCGCGATACGGATGCAGCCATTCCGGCGTGATTCCCGCTTCCGCCGGAAAGCGATCGAAGTACATCGCTCGCATCTCGAAACGCGCCAGCACCTGCTCCACCACGCCTTTGATGTCATAGAACTCAAAGGCCCGGCCCGCATGCAGCGCGCTCTCCTCCGGCAGGCTTCCCACTGCCCCGAACCCGAGCGCCGGCCGCTCCTCCACTTTGTTGGTCGTCCCACCGAAAACAGTTCCCATTTCGAAAAGCCGCGCATCGCTCACGTCGCGGTTCAGGTTGCCCGCAACCATCGCCAACATTCCGGGCACAAGCGACGGCCGCAGCACGCCCGCCTCTTCACTCAGCGGATTGCCCAGCGGAACAATTTGTCCGACTTGCGGCGCGGTCAGCGCTCCTTCAGCCGCCGAACAAAACGAACTCCCAATCGCCTCATGGAATCCGGCAGCCAGCAGCACCCCGCGTACCGCCGCTTCTTTTTCCGCCCACGGCAGCGCGTGCACGCCCTCGCCAAACGTCGGCAGCGTGTTGGCGAACCGGTTATATCCGTAAACCCGCGCCACCTCCTCAATCAAATCAATCTCGCGCTCTAGATCCAGCCGCCAACTCGGCAAAGTGACTTGCCAGGAAGCGTCGCTGTTCGCACGAGCATTGTTACTAACTCCGCTAGCTCCGCTAACTGCGCCAACCCCGCTTTCCAATCCGCATCCCAGCGCCGTCAGCACGCCTTCAACCGTCGCGGCCGTAATTCCCTCCTGGTCTTCGGTCGCACCGAGTATTCTCCACACCTCAATCAGCTTCAGTTCAACCGGCCTGCGCAGCGCCGTGCGTTCTTCAGCCCCCGCCACGCGCGCGTCTACCAACTCGCCATCAATCCATCCGCCGTTCGCCAGCAATATCGCGCTCACCAGCCCTGACGCCACCGGAGCAGCGTTGAAGTCCGCGCCGCGCTCAAAGCGATGACTTGCGTCCGTGTGCAATCCGTGTCGCCGCGCCGTTTGTCTCACTGCAACGGGATCAAACCACGCCGCCTCGACGAGCACGCTCTTCGTCTCCGGCATAATCATCGTGTCCCATCCGCCCATCACCCCCGCCAGGCCCAGCGCCTTCTTGTGGTCGGCGACAACAACGTCGTCCGCGTCCAGCACCCGATCAACTCCGTCCAGCGTCTTCAGCCGCTCGCCTTTGCGCGCCCGTCGTACAACAATTCCTCCATCAATCTTGTCCAGATCGAAGGCGTGCGTCGGCTGGCCCATCGCCAGCCAGGCAAAGTTGGTCGCATCAACGGCGTTTGAAATCATCTTCTGCTCGAGCAGCCGGAAATACGTCGCAACCTCCGCGCCCGCAAACCAGTCGCGCGACTCGCCAATCTTCACATCGCGCAGCACCCGCGCCGTGAACCGCCCGCACGCATCCTCCGCCTCGATATTCACAGAAAAAGGCCTCGCCGCCGGCCTCACTTCCGGCAGTGCATACCGCAGTTCCGGCAGCTTGAGCCCATAGATCGCCGCAGCCTCGCGCGCAATGCCGTAATGGTTCATCGCGTCCACGCGGTTGGTGGTGATGTCCATCTCAAACAGCGAGCCATTGCCCTCGCCGAGCGAATAGATTCCCTCAACCGCAATCCCGCGCAGCGTCAGGTCCTCGGCTAACCGTCCGTCATCAACGGTCAAGCCCGGCAAATACGCTCGAAGCCACTTCGTCAATATCTTCATCGATCGAGTTTCTCTCCTCGCGGGTTGGCGTCCGCCGTGGCGGACGTTGGCGAGTTCGCAGGCTGGCGCGCTCCAGCCACTCCGGCTTCCGGCTCGAGCACGCCAAGCAGCGCATTGATCAGCTTGGCCACGCGAGTGCCCAAGTCCAACAGATTCTCACTTGAAGAAGTACCAACAAAACCCAACGAAGCAGCCAACTCAATCTGCGTCTGCAATTCATTGATTGCAGCGCGCGCCGCGCCAAGCCCTTTCCGCATCTCCGCATCGTTCAGTCGGCCGTGGGCTTCCGCGATGTGACTCGCTACGTTTACGGCAGATCGGCGAAGTTGCATTCGCAACCCGAACGTCTCGGACTTTGGAAACTCCTCGGTCTCCGCGTATACTGCGCGGGCCAACTCCATCGCCTTTTGCCACGCGATCAAATCACGATAGTGTCGTGTTCTAGCCATGCCGCCAACCTGCTAACTTGCTAACCTGCGCGCAGCGCACGCTAACTTGCGAAACGATCAAACAAACCGGCTTAAGAACCTCATATCGCCAGCAAAAAACTGTCCAATCGCCTCTTGCCATGCGATCAAGTCACGATATTGTCGTGTTCTAGCCACGCCGCCAACCTGCCAACTAGCTAACGTGCGCGCAGCGCACGCCAACTTGCGAAACGATCAAACAAACTGGCTTAAGAACCTCATATCGCCAGCAAAAAACTGCCCGATCTCACTGATGCCATACTTCATCATCGCGATGCGTTCCACGCCCATGCCAAACGCGAAGCCCGAAATCTGCTTCGCGTCGTAAGCCGGTTGCTTCTCAGCGGCAAACGCAAACACAGCCGGGTCCACCATGCCGCAGCCCAGCAGTTCAATCCATCCCGACTGCTTGCACTTGCGGCAGCCTTTTCCGCCACAGAAAATACAGCTGATCTGCACGTCCGCGCTCGGCTCCGTGAACGGGAAGAACGAAGGAAAAAACCGCGTCTTCACCGTCGATCCGAACAGCGCCTTCATCGCATGGTCCAGCGTCCCCTTCAGGTCGCTGAAGGTGATGTTCGTATCCACGCACAATCCCTCGACTTGGTGAAAAATCGGCGAGTGCGTAGCGTCGGCCGCGTCGTTGCGGTGCACCTTGCCCGGAATCACGATCCGCACCGGCGGCGGCTGCTGCTCCATGGTCCGCATCTGCACCGGCGAAGTATGCGTACGCAGCAGCAGGCGATCGCGCAGCGGCCTGCGCTCCTGGCCCGCAACCACCAGCGTGTCCTGTGTGTCGCGCGCCGGATGACCTGGTGGAAAATTCATGCACTCAAAGTTGTAGTAGTCAGTCTCAACCTCCGGCCCCACGCCCACCGAATATCCCAACGCCGCGAACACGTTCACAATCTCAATCATCGTGCGCGTGATCGGATGCTCGGCGCCAATCAGCCGCCTCGTTCCCGGCAGCGTAATGTCGATGGCCTCGGCTTTCAGCGCGGCCTCACTTGGGCCCGCGCCCAGCGCCGCGTCCAGCAACCCCTCCACCACAGCCTTCAACGCATTGAAGCGAACGCCCAGCGCCTTCTTCGCCTCTGGCGGAGCAGCCTTGAGCCATCGACCTGAAACCTCATTCAGCCTGCCCTGCTTGCGCCCCAGCCACTCCAGGCGAAATGCCTCCACAGCGGCCTCGCCGTCGAGCGCGCGCGCCGCCTCACGCGCCTGCGCCTCAAGCGCGGCAAACGCCTTGTCCAGCGCGGCTTCGTCAAACGCAGTCAGATTGGGTATCGCTTCGTTCGTCATGTGCAAACAGCAGGATAAATCACCGCATCGGGCCGCTGTGTACGTCCGAACTGCTCAATGGGAAGGCGCGAAGTTGAGAGGACAGGAAAGGCTCAGGCCGGAACTGCGATTCTTTTCACTTGCGCGGCAGGCGCTGGCACCGGAGCACCATCCTCGCGTAGGCCAGCAATGTGAAACTCTATTCCCTCGCGGATCAATTGTTCGGTCTCTTCGATGGTTGCAGCGGCAACGCCCAAACCCGGCAAGTCCGGCACGTAAGCGCTCCAACCATTCGAAGTTTTCTCGAACACCACCCCGTATTCCATCATTTCAGTCCCGCCTGTTTGAGAATGCTGTTGAGTGTTCCCTTGTCCATTTCCTGCGATGGATGGCCGGCCACAGTGACCCGGCCTGACTTCGTGGGGTGCTTGAACTGGCGATGGCTGCCCTTTTGCGCCACTTCATACCAGCCATCATCCTGAATCATCTTGAGTACGTCGCGAACCTTCATGCATTCCGCACGGCCCTAGAGTTGATTATAGCGTGGAGTCAGTTTGCAAAGCGCTTAGGGAGGCCACACACGCACCACGGCCCGGAATCCTTTCGAACTCCGGGCCGCATTTCCGCCAGTCATATTTCGATCCTGGTCGTTTCGATCCTCGTTGCTTTGTTGCCCCATCCTTTCGGCGTTTTTCGCCGAAAGGGTGGGATAGCACGGTTCTTCGTTATGCTGCCTTGGCCTTCGCCGCCTTCTTATCCTCGGCCGACTTCGCAGCCTTTGCCTGCTCCACGAGCTTGGTAAATCCCTCCGCATCGTGTACGGCGATATCCGCCAGCACCTTCCGGTCCAGTTCGATGCCCGCCTTCTTCAACCCGTTGATGAACTGCGAATAGCTCGTCCCGTTCAGTTTGCACGCCGCGGCAATGCGAACAATCCACAACGAGCGGAACTGGCGCTTCTTCAGCCGCCGGCCCATGTAGGCAAACTTCAGGCCGCGCTCCACGGCCTCCTGGGCCGCCTGGTAGAGCTTTGATTTGGTAAGGAAATATCCGCTGGCGCGTTTCAGAATCTTCTTGCGCCGGTCGTTCCGTTTCGTGCCACGTTTTACGCGGGGCATGTTTTTCTCCTTTTTTGGACTCCGCCGATCCATCTCCACTCATCGCGGAGAATCGCAGAACCCTGTTCAAGCACGTCAAGCTGGAAGCTAGTAGCTAGAAGCTAACGGCTGTATCTACGCGGCTGGAGGCAGGAGGCCATCGCATTTTGTGCGACGGCTATCAACCTCTTCACTCGCTCTGGTTAAGCCTCGTCTCTCGCCGCTCGGAACAATTTCCGCAACGGCGGGGGCCAATGCAACGGCCCAATCGCATTCGCACGCCCCTAATCCAAAGGGCTGCTCCATGCAATGGTTAGGCGTAGGGAATCATGCGCGCTACCTTCAAGTAGTCGCCATCAGAAACCAGCACACTTTTGCCCAGCTTCCGCTTGCTCTTTTGCGGCTTCGACGTAAGGATGTGCCGCGTCTTCGTCTGGCCCCGCTTAATCTTGCCGGTGCCGGTCTTGCTAAAGCGCTTGGCCGCGCCTGAATGGGTCTTCAACTTTGGCATTTTCTTCTCGTTTTCTCGTTCGGCCACGCGGGAACCGCCCAGCCATCGGCCTTAAAGACAAGGATTTCCCCACCATTTAGGCCTCAATCAGTATACCGTAAGTCCAATTCTTCTGCGGGGAGCTGCCGCTCCGATTGAACTGGAAGCTGATAGCTGAAAGCCGAAGGCAGTGTTCAGCCCCGCCAACTCGCTAACTCGCCATGTGCGCGCAGCCCACGCCAACTTGCCAACTCGCCATGTGCGCGCAGCGCACGCCAACTTGCTAACTCGCCATGTGCGCGCAGCGCACGCCAACTTGCTAACTCGCCATGTGCGCGCAGCGCACGCCAACCCGCCAACCCCTACTCCCTACTCCCTACTCGCTACTCCCTATTCCCTGCTTTTTTCACTCCGCCGGATCATCCGCCGTAAACTCCGAGCAGCACGGCTTCTCCGTCGCATGAAAGTTCATCACCTCCACGCGCGTCCCATCCGGATCGTACATATTGAACTGGTACTTCCCATCCAGCCCAATCTTCGGCGCCTGGTCGTGCCGCCCGCTCAGCCGGTTCGCGTCCACCAGCACTTTATACGCATCGGGAACCGATGCCACTCCAATCGAGAAATGGTCCAGCACGCCCAGCGTCTGCTGCGTCATGTCTGCCGGAATTCCCTTCCCCGGCCCGCCCGAAACCATGTACTCCATCCAGTCGTGCGCGTCAGGAACCTGCTGGCTCACCCACTCCACTTTGCCGTCGCGCCCGCCCCACCAGTACGGCTTAAAGCCCAGCAGGTCGCGATAAAACTTGTCCTCTGCCGCGCGATCATGCACCAGCAGCCCCACATGGATAATGTGATGCCCAATCGCATTCGGCGCGTCCACCGGCTTCGGGCTCGCCGGCGGCTGCACAAATTGAATGGTATTGCCCTCCGGATCGAGCACGTCAAACCAGCGGCTGCCGTCCTTGCCGCGCTCCACGCGCGCCGGCGTCGTCCATCCATTGGCCGCCAGGTACTTGCGCATCCCCTCGGCGCTCTCCGTATTAAAGGCCGCATGGTCCAGCCTGTTCACGCCCTCCCCATCCGGCAGCGGCAGCACTTCCACAAACTGCGTCGCGCTCAGCGCGTACCGCACGCCCTTCGCGTTTTCAGGATCGGGCTCTTTCACCGCGCCCACACTAACGGTATAAAAATGCTCGGTCACCGTCGCGTCCGACGTATAAACCGCCAGATGCGAAATCCCTGTAATCTTCGGCCGCACCGGCCCTGACTTCGGCCCGTACTGTGCTGCGGCAACGGTCACAAAAGAGGCCGCAACAATCGCAACAAACAAGAACTTGGTTTGCATCGCATTTCCCTCACGATTTCTAGAGCCTGTTATGAACTTTCGCACGCGCCAAAGTTAAGTACAGACTCTCAAGCCAGATAACCATAAATCGCTTAAGCCGCCGCGCGCAAACCGAGCGCGTCAGCAACTCGGCGAGCAAGCGGCAGTACCCTCGTCCCACCGGAAGGAGCGGGAGCCTTTAGGCCCCTGAATGCGCCGACACAAAAACGCGGGCTTCAGCCCCGGACCCCTCTGCCCACTACCCATATCTGTCATCCCGAGCGAAGCGCTCTTCAGCGGAGCCGAGAGCCTGCCCTGAGCGAAGCCGAATGGGGACCTGCTTCTTCTTTTCGTCACGCTCACCCACCACAAAAGAATGGGTGCCCCCGGGTCCGATTCTGGGACCGGGGATCGCACGAACCCAAACCGACAGGCCTTGTATCGGGGCACGGCTTCAAAGCCTGCCCTGAGCTAAGTCGAAGGGGGCCGAAAAAACGCAAAGGAAACCAGGGGTTTTAACCCCTGCCGGATTCCACACACTACACGGCGGCCCCTTGCACCAAATCCTGCATCTCCCTCCACTCATAAATCTTGTTTCTCTTTGTCTGGTTCTTCGCCGTCTCAATCATTGCCTTCGCAATGTCCTCTCCCGTCATGCCCCTGTATTTGCCGCCCTTCCACGCCAGCAGAGGATTTATAGCAGGCCAAAACTTCATCAGCGCATCTTCCAGCAGCGACCGTCTCTCTTTCCTGCTCCCCAATATCATCGACGGACGAAAGATATTCGTATGCTCGAAATTCAGCGCCGCCACATCTCGCTCGGTGTCGCCCTTTGTCCGCACATAGAACATCTTCGAATCAGGATTGGCGTCAACTGCCGAAACCAGAAAGACCGATCTCGCTCCTCCTTCTTTCGCTATCCGCGCCGCCAGCACCGGATAATCGTGATCCACCCGGTAGTAATCGGCCTCATTCGGCGAGCTCGCCCTGGTCGTGCCCAGAGCAATAAACACTTCATCCCCGGCAATATCCGATTTCACATTCCCCAGGGGGCCGATCTCCGCTTTCACTCCGTCTTCCACATCTGGCACGGGGACGATTTCTGATTTCACGCCCTCTTTCACATCCGCCTTCACATCTTTTGAGCAGTTGTAATCGGCTAAAGACCTGTAGCCAGCGACTAAGGAATCGTAGTCCGCTATCACTGTTCTCAGTTTTGGATGAGTAATATTCAGGCTTCTCCGCGCGACGGCGGTCACCTCTCCGTAATCGGAGCTGTTCAACAGCCCGCTCAAAAGATTCGAACCCACAAATCCGCTCGATCCAAAAACAATCGCTCTCTTCATTTGGCGAGTCTCTCAACCTTCGTCGCTGTTGCCCGCGCTATATCGGCCGTCTGCGTCTTTGTCGTGCCTCGCGCAAGCAAGATAACCGTAAATCGATTGGGAGCCGCGCGCAAACTGGATGTAGTAGGCTACCTTGCTCTGATCCATGCACCGATGAACGGCCACAGACTAAGCGCCCCCAAGAACAGACCAATAATTCCTAAAACTAGGGAGATCATGCTTATTTGGGCGGGAACGCGATAAGCGGGATCGGCTGCGTTCCACGCCCAACGCCAGTACCCCAACCATCCAACGGGTCGCAATTCGATTTCGTAGGATGTTCAAACCCGCAAGTTAAAATCAATTCGCGTCGGAGAGTCGAACAGTATTCTGGCATCATTTTCCGGACAACCACGGATCGCAAGCAGCTTATGTTTATCGCCAATGGTTACATCGCAGATTTTTGCTCTGTGAATTCTTTTCCCGCCCGAATCAACTCGATACTTCCCCGGAATTCGCGCCATGTCTTTCCAACTATCTTCCACCGGCATTGCATGAACCGTCAGTTTACTCACGCAGCCCTTTCCGCCTCCCGCTCGTAGCACTCCAGGAGTGCCACGGTGAATGAGGCTTCGCAAATCCAATCCGCCACGCTATCAGCCGCAGCAGGACATGTACAACGGGTGCCGCGAATCATAATGCAGCTGTACGCGGAGCAGATTGAAGTAGTCGGAGCTTCGTGGTTCTTAGCATTGTGGTCGAATCGATCGAATTGGCAACCCCCTCCATATCAGATCCTCCGCGAGGATCATATTGAATCCTCCACACAGCGTACTGAGCAAGTCTTTGCCGTGGTGTTTGGCGCATTTTCGAAAGATCGGCTGGGCCGGGCTCCCCAGACGACCACAAAATGGCTGAATACCTTGCTTGAGCGGTCAAGAAGCCAATAAAATAATGATTCTGTTACCTTTTTTGATTGCGAAATACCACAAAGGGTGTACTCTTCTTGAAGGGAGGAGCTGATCTATGAGTGCCGAGCCTTTGAAGCGTCCGACAGAATCGATGGAAGAGCCCCAGAAAAGCGAAAAGGCGGAAAGGGGACGCTCGCGTATCGAGTGGCCCTATTACAGCCTAGATGAGGCCTCTAAGCTCGCAAAGGGAATTTTCGATCTAGGCGGCAATTGCCAAATAGACCAGCTCGCCGGTCATCTCAGCCAGACCGCGACGGGCGGCGGATTTCGATTGAAGGTTCAAGCCGCTCGCACCTTCGGCCTGGTCAATTCCGCGCAGGGACAACTGACTCTAACAGATTTGGGATCGGAAATTGTGGATCCGGACGGAGACCGCCAGGCCAAAGCCGACGCGTTCATGAGGGTTCCCTTGTACAGCGCAATTTACGAACAATTCAAGGGGAAAACTCTACCCGGCATCATTGGGCTCGAGAACGCCATGGTCCATCTTGGCGTGGCAATCAAACAGAAGGACAAAGCACGCCAGGCATTCCTGCGCTCAGCGAAAGAGGCCGGATTCTTTGCCTTCGGAGCATCAAAGCTAGTTTTCCCTATCTTCCCCGTCCCCATCCATGAGAGAACCCCGAAGGAGACGCAAGGGCCCGAGTCCAGCGCCTCACCGACGTTGCAGGCAACTGGGAGCGGAAAAAGCGTGAACGGTTCCGAAGGCGCAGGCGGCCTGGACCCGCTTATTCAAGGGCTTCTCAACAAACTTCCCGATCCAAGCATCCCGTGGACGCTTGAGGGCCGAAGAAAATGGCTCCAGTTAGCTCTGGGAATTCTCGACGTGATGTACACAGGCGCGGAAGAGGGCAAGTCCCTCGTCGTTAACGTCGAAATCGATTCTGCTAAATGAAGAATCGCCCGTCAGCAGACCGGGCGATTCAGGAGGGAGCAACTATGTGCGGACCGTAAATATCTCAGTCCAGACTAGACAGGTCGTTATCACAATTTCCAGTGGCGATGAGACCGTCGTAGTCGTTATCCCAATATAGGGTAATTCATCAACGAGGACAGGTACAGGGCCTCATGATCCCTGTACCTCCGATCTAACCCTTCGCCTTCGCCCAACGGGCCCTAGCCGCCTGTTGGGCGATTTCACTTAGACGTTCGCCCGTGAGAACTTCCTTTCGCCTCGGGCCCCCCTTGAGACCCCCAAGGCGACCCAACGCAACGGCAGCTCCATTCTTTTCCCTCGGCTTTAATGCCTCAGCTGCCGAAGCCCCAACGGCAGGAATTGCGTCTTGCCCGAAATCGCGCTCTTTCTTCGCCATGCTCCTATGATGCTTGAGCGCTAAAGCGGAAGCAAGTGCCTGTAAAGATGCCCGAACCAGCACTCCGGTCAGCAAGCTAGCGAATTAGCAATTTGGCCTCACGAACAGGCGCACTCGCCGGCCCTTCGACCGTGGATCCATGTTCTCGTTCCTTTCTATGTCAACCCCCAACCCTTTAAAGCAACCCTCCAAAGTCAATCTAAGTTCTTGCCCCTCCATCCCTTACGCCCCACACAAAAATTCCCCCAAGTTTGCCGATTAATTCCACCAAATCGCTAGCCTTGAAGATGAAGGAGCTACTTCATGGCAGAAATTCGCGTTTCCACCAAAACCGCTTCCCATGCCACCGCCGCAGGCGCATCACCACTCTCGCTCGTGCCCGCGGGCGCCGGCGGCCAAATTGTCGCGAACGACGAAATCACCGCAAGTGCCGAACCAGGCGCCCGGCCCGAACGCCGGCGCCACGTCGAAAACCCAACCATCGTCCGCTGCATGAAGGCGTGGAACTACGCCTATAGAAAGGAGGCCGAGAATCTCGACGACGACGAAAGCGACTACCCCGCCCAGAAGGCCGGCAACGAAGCCTATCTCCGCGCCATACCTCACCTCGACTGCTACCCGAACATCTGCGACTTCATCGCCTGCATCAGCTTCGCCTCCATGACCGACATCGTCACCCACAGCGAAGCCGAGCACTACCTCGCCAACGCCCGGCTCGCCCTGGCCTCTCTCAGCCTCCCGCCAAAGCGACAGTCAATGGGCACAAAGTCATACGGGAACCCCCCGGCCGCGTCACCCAGCGAAGCGGTTGACGACGGGGAAAAGACGCGGGGGAGTGATTTTATACACTCTGAAACCAGAATAATGCGAGTAACTCCTTTATCATCAACAAAACTGCCTCAAAATCCTCCTCGATTTTTTGCGTTTTTTATTGATTTTTTGCGTTTTTTTGCGCAAAACGGCCCAAATCAGACTCAAAATTAGCCCAAATCGAACCCCAATTCAGCCCTTCCTTGAGCAAAACTGAGCAGGCGCAAGCCAGAAATCGGAGTATGTTTTCCGCCATGCCGTTGCCGTTACAGATGCCGTTACAGATATTGACTGCCGAAAAAGATGGTGAGGACGGGCTGATCGTTACGTTCTCCGATGGGACAACAGCCGGATATATTGCGGAGGAGCTCGTATCGCTGAGGCCAATCAGAGAGAAAGTCGAAGGGCCAGGGCAGCGGAATCCCCGGCAAGAGCCGGCAACAGAATAAATTTAGGCCCTTTGGGGGCAAAAAATCGCCACAACCCATCTGGCATCAACAAATCAACCTCAAAATCCGCATCGATTTTTTGCGATTTTTGTTAATTTTTGTGCGCAAAACAGCCCCAAACTGACCCAAAATCGCCCCAAATCAACCCCAAACTTAGCCCCGCCCCGGACCACCCAGCCCCGCCTCAAGCCGCCTCGCGCAGCAGCCGGTTCCGCTGGTGAACAGTCAGCACGACTGCCACCAGAGCCGTCAGCAGCGACACTCCGGCAAGGCAGACAAACGCTCTCCGCCAGCCGAAGTCAACAGCGATCCGCGCCACCGTATCGCCCGAGAGCCAACCGGCCAGATAGCCGAATCCATCAATGATCCCGGCCGCTGTTGCGCTGCCGCGCTCACCGCCAAAGTCGAGCGACATCGCGCCCGCGAGATACGAGTACGGCCCCAGCAACATGAAGCCGGCCATCGCAACCAGAATCGTCGGTATCCACGTCGCGGCGTGGTCGGGCACTTGCCCCATCAGCACCAGGCACACTGTGCATCCCGTCATTCCGGCCACCACCAGGATGTTGCGCCCGTTGGGGCCAAGCTTGTCACTCAGGAATCCGCCCAGCAGCACCGATGCGCCGCCGCATAGCGGAAACAGCGCGCTGCGGCTGGCGGCAATGCTCGGCGCGAGGTGCACAAACTGGACGAAGTAAGTCGGCGTCCACAGGTTAAACGTCTCGCGCAACATCGTCGCCCCAAACGCCAGCACGCAGACCATCCAGAATGGAAAGCTCGTCAGCAACGGCCGCAGAATCGAGCTAATCCCGATCGCTTCAGTCCCGATCGCTCCCGCATTCACCCGTTCCCCATCGCCACCCGCTTCTGCATTCGTCGCTTTTGCCTCCGCATACACGTTGCGCGGATTCACTTCCGGCGCCCGCAGTCCCCGCTCCTCTGGCGCCTCGCGCAGCAGCAGCAGACACGTCAACATCAGAACCGCCAGCGCGCCCGAAGCGAAGAAGAACACGCCGCGCCAGCCCACGCCGTGCGCCAGCAACTGGCTCATCATCCATCGGCAGCCTGCATCGCCGAACAGAAAGCTCAGGCTCACCACGGCCATCACGCTGCCGTAAGTGGAATAAGAAAACCAGCGCGACGAAACCCGCACCAGCCCCGCCCACCCCTGCGACTGGAACAGCCGGTTGCCGAGCCACGCCAGCGTGAACAGCGGAAAACCGCCGCTCATCGCAAATACGATCGTGAAGAATATCGATCCGGCCATTCCGCCGAGAAAGATTCGCCGCCCGCCGCCGGTGTCAGCCAGCGCTCCCGAGAAAAACTTGCCGAATGCATAGGCCACCGTGCCGAGAGAAGCCATAAAACCAAGCCTGATCTGTGCCTGGTTCGGCGTGATGCCGTGCTGCGCCAGATCGTGAATCAGGCCAGGCAACACCACAGACAGATCGGAGCGGCAGAAATAGTAGCCAGAATAGCCCAGCGCCAGAAGTAGGGCCGTCCCCGCATGCCACGCAGTAAACCGCCTCCCTGAAGCCGGCCGCGATCCCGGTTGCGCAGGTTCAATTTGGCCGGGGGCCAGTGAGTTGATGCTGGACACACAAGAAAACTACCACACGCCTATGCGGGCAAGTTGAATGCTGATTCACACTGTCAATTTGTGCGAATCTTCTGCCTCGAAGTCTCCGGTTTTGAGATTACGAAACGGAATTTTCCCGTTTGCGGTCAAAGCTTCCCGCGAACCCGCGAAAGCAACCGGCGCACACGAGCAGCAGTGCGAAATTCTGAGTAGAATGTTCCAGAAGAGCAGCGCAAGATGCCTCGAATGACGAACCCGTATGACTTATCTCTCATGACGTATTACGACCAGGTCGCAGAAGCCGCCGCTTTCCTGGGCGCGGAGCTGGGCTCGCTCAAGCCGCAGGTCGGCATCGTGCTCGGCTCGGGGCTGGGCGCTGCGGCCGAATCCGTTGATTATCCCACCATCGTTCCCTACAGCGAGATCCCCAACTTTCCGCAATCCACGGTAGAGGGCCATTCCGGACGCGTCGTGGCGGGAATGCTCGGCGGCGCGCCGGCGGTCATCCTGCAGGGGCGCGTCCACTTCTATGAGGGTTATTCGCCGCGTGAGGTCACGTTTCCCATGCGCGTGCTGGGCATGCTCGGGGTCCGCGCGGTGGTGTTGACCAATGCGGCAGGCGCC
This sequence comes from Acidobacteriaceae bacterium, assembly GCA_003134815.1. Lineage (GTDB taxonomy): Bacteria > Acidobacteriota > Terriglobia > Terriglobales > Acidobacteriaceae > Telmatobacter. The sequence goes on from PLCO01000063.1 coordinate 124,377, forward strand.
ATCCAGCCCGGCCTCACTGTCGGTCAACTGGTATTGTTGAGCGACCACATCAATCTGATGGGATGGAACCCGCTCTGCGGGCCCAATGAGCCGCGTTTCGCGGCGGCCGCCGGAGCGGGCCAGCGGTTCCTCGACATGTCCGAAGCTTACAGTTATGACTTGCGCAAGCTGGCCAAAGAGGCGGCGCGCGACGAGGGATTCGCGCTCGAGGAAGGCGTATATCTGGCCACGCCGGGGCCAAGCTTTGAAACGCCGGCGGAGATTCGCGCGTTTCGCGCGCTGGGCGCCTCTCTCGTTGGAATGTCTACCGTGCCCGAGACAATTGTGGCGCGGCACATGGGAGTTGAAGTGCTGGGAATCTCATGCGTAACCAACCTGGCAGCGGGGCTGGGGACGCACCCCCTGAGCCACGAAGAGGTAAACGAAACCGGCCGTTGGGTAGAGAGCCGGCTTTCCGGGCTGCTGAAGCGGGTGACGCCGGGAATCGCCGAAAGCGTGAAAAGTGAGGCACAAACGCGCCAATGACTGACGCGCCGGGAAGTGACGCGGCAGCACAGTCACGCGATTTGCCGGATCCCGACGCGGAGCAATCGGGCTTTCAAAAAGCGGCGCCTCAAGAACCGCAGCCCCAGCAAGAGCCGCTGTCCCAACCTGACCCGCGGCCCCAGCAAGCGGCGCCGCCCGAGCGAGATCTACAGTCCCAGCAGAAGTCGCGGTCCCCGCAGGGACCGCGACCGAATTTCGACCCGCGCCTTCCCTTTCCTCCTACTGTGCTCGGGATCGCCGGCTGCTCCGGCTCAGGCAAGACCACTCTAGCCAACGAACTCGCGCGCACGCTCGGCGGCCTCCGCTTTCATCTTGACGACTACTATCTCGACCTCGCGGACCTGCCGCTCGCCGAACGCGTGAAAAAGAACTTCGACGATCCGGCGTTGATCGAGCTACCGCTGCTTGCCCGCCACATCGCGGCTCTTGCGCGCGGAGAGACTATCGATCGCCCCGTCTACGATTTTGGCACCTATACGCGAGTTCCGGAACGCAGCCAACGAGTCGCCGCAGGGCAATTCCTCATCGTCGAGGGGCTCTTCGCTCTTCACTTCCGGGAGCTGCTCCCCATCTACAATCTGCGCATCTACGTTGATGCGCCCGATGCCTTGTGCTTCGAGCGGCGGCTCAAGCGCGACGTGGAAGAGCGCGGACGCACGCCCGAGTTGGTGCGCGAGCAGTACGACCGCACAGTCCGGCCCACCAGCATGGCCTACGTCAGGCCCTCGGCGAAGAATGCAGACCTGATCGTGGACGGAACCGGCGCTCTCGATTGGAAGGTTGAGCGCGTGATGACCGAGCTACGCACGCGCGGGCTGCTGGCGGGAGTGGAGTAACCTGGCGCTATCGTGCCTTTGCGTTGCGGTTGAAGAACCTTTTGCCAATAAGAGCACGCCCCTCACACAAAGAAGTCCGGGCCGACAAGCGGCCCGGACCTCTTTGCTTTGCGGCCAACTGGGAATTGATTACTTCTGTCCTGCTTCCCTGGCCATCTGCTCGTGCTGTTGCTCGAGTTGCTGCATCTGTTCAGCCTTCTGCTTGAAGTTCTGCGCCATGAACTCGCAGTGGTTCACCGTTCCGGTCGAGAATTTCGACGAGTTGGTCAGCGGGTTGCTCTTGAACTGCTCGGCCATCTGCGCGTGTTCCTTTGACTGAGCCAGATCGTCCTGCGCCTTTGCGCCGTAGTACTCGGCAATGCGGAGATGCTCGGCCGGCGTTTTTGCGGAGGCAATGAGCGAAACAAGCTGCTGCTTGCTCAGGTTGTCGGAGTTGGGCTGGGCCTGCGCAGTAACGGCGAAGGACGTGAAGGCGAGGACGGCGGCGAAAGAAAGCGATACGAATGTGCGGTTCATTAGGTTCTCCTTAGGCGTTTTGAAATGCGGGTCAAAGTTCAAGACTCAATGCATCGAGCCTCAAGGTCGCAAGAACTTTGCGACTGCTTCGTTGGCATGAACGTCAGGAGAGAATTAGATCCGGAAGGCCCGGTTGAGAAGGTAATGCGAAGGAGATGCTGCCCAGACGCTGATGGGCTTCAGGACCGCAAGAGATGGCTCGATTCCGGAGACCGCGAATGAGAGCGCGGAAGGCGACACCAACGTGGAGGGGTGCAGCTGCTTTGGCGCCGCCAGAGGAGCAAGAACTCGGGGGAGGGCTTGCGAACAGCAGCTTTGTGGGCAGTTGCCGGCAGCCGTCTTGCCGGCCATGTGGCAATCGGGGCCCATGCCTGCCGCGTTCATGGGGCAGCCTGCAACACAGGCTACAGGTGTGCCTTGAATACACGGCAGAGCGGCCAATGCGGGCTGAACCGCAAGAAGGCCTGCCACCAGGAGCGCTACGAATTGGATGCGCCGTTTCATCTTCCGTTCTTGAAGATAGGGGTTGGTTTCGTTGCGGTCTGTGTTCTGCATCACGCTCACCGAGCTGCGCCAGGCATGATTGCGAAACGGAATCTTTGCAGTTGCGAGCGGATCTGGCGGCGTCGGCGCGGTGATTGGCGGAACTTACGTATGGAGGCGCGACGAATCACTTTTGCCGCGATCGACTCAATATGGTATAACTGTTATATCAATGCGGTTTGACTTCGATCCCCGCAAGAGTCAGAGGTTGAGAGAGAATCCGCGGCGGGGCATCGGCTTTGAAGAGGCCACGGAGATTTTTGCCCGTCCTTATTACCAGGACCAGCGGTCCGACTTTCCCGAGCAATTCCGCGCCATTGGCTGGGTAGGAGACCGGCTCTACACACTCATTTTCGAGTTGCGCGAAAACGAGGAAGGCGAGTTTTACCACCTGGTTACATTGTGGAAGTCCACCCGCGAAGAGAAGAGACTTTATGCCGACAACAGTTAAAGTGCGAAAGACAATCTCTGCAGACGAAATCGCCACGATGGCCGAGCGAGGACAAAATGTTTCCCGCTTCTTTACCAATAACGGCAAAATGATGCAGCCGATTCAGCGCGTGAATGTGGATTTTGCTGTTCCGATGCTTCGAGAGTTGGACGAAGCGGCGCGCGCGCTGAATATCAGCCGTCAGGCGGTGATCAAATCGCTTCTGAGGCAGGCCCTCGATCAACAGCGCCTTGCGCGGCGGACGCGATGAGTCCTGAAACACCATTCATCGAGCGATGAGAAGGACGCCGCACGGCAGTATCACGCCCCGCCAGTGGCCAGTGGGATTTGTGGAGGGTGCGCTAAAGAGCTGCTGCCTCCTCCGGTAGCCACTGATCCCGGCCGGTACACCTGGAAGCTGTTTTTGCCCTTCTCCTTCGCCGCATACATTGCTTCGTCGGCGCAGCGCATCAGCGTGTCAAGATCTTTGCCCGCTTCGGGGTAAGTGACAACTCCCACGCTGACGGTGATAACAGCCTGCGCGCTATCGATGGCATACGGTTGCGCGATGGCGGCAACAATCTTGGCGGCGATGGATTCGGCCTCCGCGGGAATGCGCAGGTCGGGGAGAAGGACGATGAACTCATCGCCGCCAATGCGGGCCACGGTGTCGGTGTCGCGCACGCATGCGCACAGGCGCTCGGCTAACTTGCGCAGCAGTTCGTCGCCGGCCAGGTGTCCCAGGGCGTCATTAACGGTCTTGAACTCATCCGCATCGATCATGAGCAAACCCAGGCAGGATTGATAGCGTACGGCGCGCTTAAGGGATGTCTGGCACCGGTCCCTCAAAAGGATGCGATTGGGCAGCCCGGTGAGCACATCGTGCTCGGAAAGGTGGCGCAGGCGCTCCTCGCTGCCGCGAAGCGCGCGCGTTTGCAGCGCCACGCGATGGCGAAGAATAACGATCCAGGCGAAGGCGACCAGAACCAGCAGACAGACGGCGGAAAGACTCTCCAAAGCGTGTTGCGACGTCCACCAGGTAGGAGCCTTGAGAACGGCGATGTCGTCGATGGAGCGCAGCAGGATATGTACCGACTCAGGCCGGACCGCGCCCTCGCCGACGTTGGTGCTCAAGGAATCCACTTGCACATTGCAGACGCCGGTGATGCGCACCAGACTTCCATCCTTCCACGGAAGCGCGGTGCCAAGGGGAAAATCTTTGGGCAGAATGGCGGGAAAAAGCACGCCGCCGGCACGGAGCATGACGGTCGGATCTGCGGCGGCAACGTCGCGGCCGATCAGCTCGGCGTCAACCTGCACCAGTTTGCCGTCGAGATCGCCTTTGACAGCCTGATCGGGCGAGATGGCCACGGGTGATGGAGAAGCAATTGGCGCGCCGGTAGTCCGAAAGACGGCGTCTTCGAGGGCGGGCTTGAACAGGTTGACCGCGGGAAAGCCGACGACGTCGACATTGGAGCCCACCGGAACGCTGGCCTGCTGGGTAGTCTGCATGCAGATGCCGGCCTTGGCATCCTGAATGCACAGCACGCGACCCGGCCAGTCGAGCGTGACTGTTCCCTGTACGTGAACACGGTGCAGCAGGCCGGGATCGGGCGAGAAGCGGAACAGCTCAGCGAGCGGAACCGCCGGCACCGCGAAGGGATCGCCGGTCGCCGGCTGGATCACCGTAACCTCGCGAAGCGAAGGGAAGAACAGATGCACGCCAACCATCTGGCGGCGCAGGTTGAAAAGGGGCGCGACGTTGCCTTCGATGCGGACGAGCGAATCGACCAGCGATTCGTAGTCCACGCCGGGCTGGCGCAAGGTGATCGCGGTAAGCACTCCGCCGTCGGCAGCAATTCCGAGAACGACATTATTCGGCCCCACATGCGCGGAGCGTACGCGGCCTTCGACCTTGACCCACTGGCAATCGAAGGCCCCTGTGAGCAATTGCGTCAAGGTTGTATTGGGCGGATTGGGTGGTAGGCTGGACTGCCCGATCAACTGGATGCGTGATTCATTGACGACGGCCGCATAGTCGCCCGGCGCGGTGACTCCCGTAATCTCAACCAGCGAGCCCGGTTTAATGGGCAGGATGGGCCGCGCGGGAACCGATACGAAGACGCCGCCCGAGGCGTCGTGAACGAAAAGCGCGCCATGTCTCGAATCGATGTAGGGATCGTAATAGGTGACCACCGCGCGCAGGCGAACGGGATACTCCTGAGCGGCCTGCTCTGGAGGGAGACTGTGCACCGCGCGGGCCGTCTGGATAGTCGGCGGCGATATCATCCGCGGCGGTCCCTTGGGGGCAGACTGAGATGCAGGCTTGGATGCGGAATTGACCTGGGCGGCGGCCACCAGGCAAGCCACAGCCAGCGCGACGAACGGCACCAACAGGCGCCGGATCCGCATCCGATCCCTCCTTCGAAGACCCGCTGACTTGGCCATGTGAAAATCTACGAACTAGATCGCTCGTATAGCGAGACCAATAGCCTGCAGGCCAGTGATTCTATCGACCATTATGCTCCCCAATGTGAGGGAGTGATACGTTACCAGCGTGAGCCGGCAGAATCGGGTGGCAGAATTCCCGAAGCGGGAGAAAAGAGTCTCAATTTGGCATCGGGCCGGGGCCGGAGAGATCTCCGGCGAGAGAAGGACTTTACTTTGCCGTCAACGCAGCGATCGGCACCAGCATGTCTTCCTTGCGCACCACGAGATTGGTGGCATTGAGAGTGGCTAGCTCAAAGCCGTGGCCGTGGGTGATTGCGTCCGTGGGGCAGGCCTCAACGCAATAGCCGCAGAAGATGCACCGGTTGTAGTCGATGTTGTAGACCTTGGCGTAACGCTCCGACGACGAGATGCGGTTCTCGGCGGTGTTCTCAGCGGCCTCAATATAAATGCAGTTGGCCGGGCACGCCGCTGCGCACAGATAGCAGGCAACACACTTCTCCAGGCCATTTTCGTCGCGCTGCAGCTCGTGTGCGCCGCGATAGCGCTGCTCAAAAACCGCTCCGCGCGTAGGACCCGGACCGTCGGGGTAATTCTCAACCTCAGTGGGCGCAAACATCTCGCGCAGGGTAATGCTCATTCCCTTGGCGATGCCGGCGACGTTGCGCGCGATCGACATGAGTCCAGTATACGATGGAGCTTGGGAGAGCATGATGAAGGCTCGCATTGCATGGTTCGCAATTTTTCTCACGGCGTTTGGAATGGAAATCGCTGGCGCAGGCGCGCAAAACCAGCATCCGGCGATGCCGATGGGGCAGCCATCAATGCCCATGGGCGAGATACACAAGCCAGCGCCGCCGGCAGGACCACTGCAAATTACGTTCGGGGAGAAATCGGCTACATGGACGCCAGCCACGCTGGCCGCATTACCTCACGTCACGGTCACAGCCCACAACGAGCACACGAAAGCGGACGAGACCTACTCCGGCGTGCCTCTCATCGCGCTGCTCACTCCGCTGGGCGTGACCGACAAGCCGCGCGGCAAGGACCTGCGGCTTTACATCGTGGCTGCGGGATCCGACGGCTACGAAGTGGTGTACTCGATCGGCGAAGTGACTCCCGACGTTCATGACGCCACCGTGCTGGTGGCCGACAAGGAAAATGGCGAGCCGCAGAACGCCGATGGTCCCCTGAAGTTGATTGCGACAGGAGAGAAGCGCCCCGCGCGCTGGGTGCGCAATCTGGTGGCAATTAAGGTGCAGACGGCGGAGTGAGTCCGCGCGTCTGAGAGCGGCAAGTGGCGATACGCCCGGCCGGCCAGCGAGTCTCGGCCTGGACCGAAACAACGACCGCCGCTAATTCCGATCCGAGGGCTGGAAGAATTTGCCCCGACCGTTGGCCGGCGGCGAAGTTAAGGCGCGTCAATTGAGGGACCACCCGCGGAATCTCCCGCGGATGCTCTGCGAATCGCTACGACTGGGGATGTTTGTCCCTGCCTTGCGGAGCCGGTTGGCGTTGCGGTTGCGGAGGCGCTTGGCGTTCTGGCGGCGGAATCGCCGGGCGCATCTGCGGTTGCGGAACCGGTTGGCGTTCCGGTTGCGGAGCCGGTTGCCG
>PLCO01000064.1 GCA_003134815.1 Acidobacteriaceae bacterium
GGGGGGGGGGGGGGGGGGTACCCACCCTCCCCGCAGCGCCGTAAAATTGAATGGGAGCCGAGGTGCTGAAGTGAAAAACGGCAAGAAGACGAGCACCAGCACGTCCACCCGAACTGCCACAACCGCCCGAACCGGCCGCAAGCCGGCCTCCCGGCGTAACGCAGTAAATCTTCTCTTTTCTTCCCCTCAGGCCTGCGAAATCAAAAAAGAAATCTGCGCCGTTGGCCGCAAGCTCTGGTTGCGCCAGTTTGTCGACGGCAACNNGGCAACGGCGGCAACATCTCCTATCGCATCGGCCCCAACGCGGTCCTATGCACGCCTTCGCTGGTGAGTAAATACGATCTCACTCCCGACGACATTTGCCTTACCGATATCGACGGCAATCAGATTGCCGGCAGCAAACCACGCTCCAGCGAGCTGCTTCTGCATCTCGAGATCTACAAAGCCGTGCCGCAGGCGAAGGCTGTCGTGCATTGTCATCCGCCCCACGCCACGGCTTACGCCATCACCGGCTGCCTGCCGCCCAGCTTGATCATTCCGGAGTTCGAGGTCATCGTGGGAAGGGTCGCCGTCGCGCCCTATGAAACGCCGGGCACGATGGCGTTTGCTGAAACCGTACTTCCCTACGTGAAGAATCACAATACGGTGCTGCTGGCAAATCACGGCATCGTGTGCTGGGCTGATACGGTGACGCGCGCCGAGTGGTGCGCCGAGGTGCTCGAAACCTATTGCTGGACGCTGATGATCGCCGCGCAGTTGGGCTCGCCCATCCTGCGCATCTCTGAGCAGCAGGGCGCCGATCTGCGCGCCTTGAGAAAGAAACTCGGCCTGCCGGAATTTCCGCCGGAATCCCCCTCGGATTCCCGTCTCGACATGCCACCAGTGAACGACCCACGTGTTGAAGCTCAAAGCCCCATCGCATTCAAACAGCCACCCAGGAGCCCCGATGCTGATCGACCCGAACGACGTTCTCCTCGTCATCGACGTGCAGAATGATTTCTGCCCCGGCGGCGCGCTCGCCGTTCCCCGCGGCGACGAAGTCATCGCGCCCATCCATCGCATCGCGCCGCGATTTCAGCACATCGTCCTCACGCAGGACTGGCACCCGCCGAATCATTTCTCCTTCGCCGCGTCCCACCCCGGCAAACAGCCTTACGATTCGATCGATCTTCCCTACGGCACGCAAGTTCTCTGGCCTCCGCACTGCGTGCAAGGCACGCGCGGCGCGGAGTTCCACCCGGCGCTCCATCTTCCTCAGGCCGAGCTGATCCTGCGCAAAGGCTTTCGCACGCAAATCGATTCCTACTCGGCCTTCTTTGAGAACGACCACTCCACGCCGACGGGTTTGGCCGGCTATCTGCGTGAGCGCGGCCTCACGCGCGTCTTCCTCGCCGGCCTCGCCTACGACTATTGCGTCGGCTACTCCGCCCTCGACGCGCGCCGCCTGGGCCTGCCCGCCTTCATCCTGCGCGACGCTTCTCGCGCCATCGATCTCAATGGCTCCGTCGCCGCCATTGAAGCCGAATTCGCCATCGCGGGCGTCGCAATCCTTGAAAGCTCTGAGTTTATCGAGACAGGTTGAAGCTCCAGGCAAGTTGAGGCGAATTCAGCATCAATGCCAATCGTGCGGCGATGCGGTATGCTTGAAGCACCGAATAAGGTGCCTCGACTTCGTGTTTTGTCCGGAGGGCAAATGCTGAACATCGCAACTGACATTCAATCCTTGACTGCATTCCGCCGCAATTCCGCCGGAATGATGAAGCACCTTCGCAAGAGCAAGCGCCCTCTGGTGCTGACACTGAATGGCAAGGCCGCGGCAGTCGTGCAGGATGCCGAAGCCTACCAGCGTCTGCTCGACGTGGCCGCGCGCGCCGATACAGGGGAAGGTGTCCGGCAGGGCCTGGAAGATGTAAGGAAAGGAAGAACCAGGCCGGCGAGGCAGTTCTTCGACGAGTTCGAATCTGCGCGTGGCCTATCTCGTTAACATCACGGCGCGGGCAGAGCGCGACCTCGCTCTTCTTTACGATGAGATCGATGCTGCCAGTTCCAGCGCCGCGCGGAGATGGTTTCAGGGGCTCAAGCAAGCCATTCTTCGCCTCGAAAATGAACCATACATTTGGCCCGCTACGCGTGAGGCGCGGCTGCTACGGCACATTCTTTATGGCCACCGGCCTCATTCTGTCTATCGCGCGATCTACCGTATTCTGGAGAAACGAAAGACGGTTGAGGTGTTGCACATTCGCCACGGGTCCAGGCGTCAGTTCAAGGCACCCGATTTGAAGTAGTTCAATGCATCTGACCTGAAGCGAGATGTGGCCGCGCTGCTTTTAGCCGCGTAAAATCGCAGCAGGCCCAGCAAATCTCGCGCTGATCCAATCTCACGCCAAACCGCGCATGTCCCGCAACTTTTACATTCTCGCCGCCACGCTCGGCTTCTTTGCCCTTATCTCCGGGGCAATGACGCTGGTGCCGTCAAGCTTCCAGCCCGGCCTGCCCGCTAACGGCTCGCTTTGGCGCACCATGGCGCTGATTCTCCTGTTAGCCGGACTCGCGTCGGCGCTAATCGGCGTCCTTAGCAACCTCTTCGAGCAGGTTGATCGCCGCAGCGAAGAATCCCGCCGCGCTGCGCGAAACAAGCGCCGCGGCAATCGCCGGCCCTGACCTTGGCCGATCAAAGGCCAAGAGCATTCAAAGATTCGGGCCAATCAAAGAGTCATGGAAATGAATGACGCGGCCGATCAAATTAGAATGAGAAAGCGCGGAGTGTATTCCGCGCAGGATCGAGCAGACGCAAATGTACGAAGTCACCGTGGAGGCGGATTTCTCCTCCGGCCACTATCTCCGTAACTACAAGGGCAAGTGCGAGAACCCGCACGGCCACAACTACAAGGTCCGTGTCACCTTGGCCGGCTCCTCGCTTGACGAGGCTGGTCTTCTCCTCGACTTCAAGCTCCTCAAGCAGGTGCTGCGTCCAGTCATCGACCGCATCGACCACCAGATGCTCAACGACCTTGAGCCCTTCACGACGCTCAACCCCTCAGCCGAAAACATTGCCAAATATTTTTACGACGAGACCAACCGCCAGCTTGCTGGAATGACCGCGGGCCGCGTGCGCGTCAAGGACTGCACCATCTGGGAGACCGACACCACCACGGCCACCTACTTCGAATAGCGCCGCTGGCTGCGGCCGCCATCGCCCTCCGTCAGTTCATCTGGTTCGACTTTGACCGCAGATATTTGTCAAAGGGAATTTCGAAATAGAAAAGCTGTTTTCCGTCAGCGTCGCGCAGGTCGTGCAGATAGAGTTTCGCTCCGACAAGCGGGTCCTTCAACCCCGAGACGTCGTAAAACAGGAACCCGGCGCGTGTAGTATGCGGTTCTACCGCCAGCGCCGAGTACTCAAAGGTATTAAAGTCGTCCTCGATCTCCTGGATGCTGCCCTTCGGCTTTACATGAAGCGGCGGCAGCGGCGCGGGCAGTGGAATTCTCGATCCCTCCCTTTCCTTGCGCGTCATCATGCGTTCCACATCGTCAGGCTCCGCGGCGCGAATCCGGTCGCCGTCCGCCGTCTCAAACAAAATCCGCGCATCGGCCAGAGAAATGGGCCGGTCGCCCTGGTTGGTCACAATCAGCCGAATTGGCATCACGTCGTGGCTCAGATAGTCCACGCGGAATATCGATTCTTTTTCCTTCGTATCGTAGGGCTCCGCCGCGATCGCCACATGCTCGTCGGTGTGCACTTCGACAGCAGGGAACGAAGTCGCCGGCTGCACCGTGGGCGGCGTGCGATCGTTCGCCGCCAAAGGCAGAGCAAACCAAAGCATCAACAACGGGATTCCCCGCAAAGTTTTCATTGCGCTCAACTGTATCATTCCAAGATCGGACGCTCTAGAGCCTGCTATTAACTTTCCCACGGGCGGCGCTGGGAGCCAATTTTTCTCGGTTCAAGGAGCGAGGAGCGACGAATATGGAGTATCTTCGAGCGACGAGCGACGATGAAATGGGAGAAATTGGCCCCAGCCCTCTGGGTTGCGGCACAAATCCGGGGTCCCCGGCGACGGGTCTTTGTCGCAGGGGTGGAAATCGGGCCATACTTCGTTCTCGTCCTCGACTGTGGGCCCGCCACAGCCTTCGGACTCCGCCTCGTCTCCACCCCACGGACGAAGACCTGTCCGCGGGGGCCCCGGTTCTGACCCGATTTTCGTCCGCAACGCCGTCCCGCGCGAAAGTGAATAGCAGGCTCTAAGATTAGACCTGCGGAAGACTGGTTCGTTTACGCATGATTCTTTTTTTCTATAACCTGGCCTTGTTCGTGGCTCTCGTTGCCGGCGCGCCCTGGTGGCTGTGGCGCATGGCCACCACGCATAAGTACCGCGAAGGGCTTTTGCAGCGTCTGGGCCGTGTCCCGCGCTCGCTCATTTCAACTTCTTTCGGCGACCGCCCGCTCATCTGGCTTCACGCCGTGTCCGTCGGTGAAGTCCTCGCCGTCACTCGCCTCGTCAAGGAACTTGAGTCCGTCCTCCCCGGCTATCTGATCGTCATCTCCACTACAACGCGCACCGGCCAGGCGCTGGCCCGCGAACGTTTCGACTCGACTCGCGTTTTCTGCTGCCCGCTCGATCTCCCCTGGGCCGTCCATGCGTATCTTGACGCACTCCAGCCGCGCCTCCTCATTCTCGCTGAAACCGAGTTCTGGCCCAACCTGCTCGATGGCTGCTTTCGCCGTGGCATTCCTGTCGCCGTGGTTAACGCGCGCATCTCCGACCGCTCCTGGCCGCGCTACCGGCGTTTCCGCGGGCTTTGGCGTCCGCTGCTCTCGCGACTCAGCCGTGTGCTCGCCCAAAGCCAGACCGACGCCGACCGCCTGCTCGCACTCGGCTGCCTCCCCGATCGCGTCTCCGTCGCCGGCAATCTCAAGTTTGATGTCCGCGCCGCTCAGGAATCCGAAGCAACGCGTTTCCTGCGTTCGATGTCCGCCGAACTGCGGTTCATTGTCGCCGGCAGCACGCTTGAAGGCGAGGAATCAACGCTCGTTGAAGAGTGGCCGCGCCTCCTGGCCGAAGATCCGCAACTCGTTCTCGTTCTCGCCCCGCGTCATCCTGAGCGATTCAGCTCTGTTGCGGCGCTTCTCCACAAGTCCGGCGTTCTTTGGAGTAAGCGTTCAAGCTGGTCTGCTGAATCATCGTCCGCGCCGCGCGCGCCTCGCTCGCTCCGCCCCGGTGAAGTCGTCCTTCTCGACACGATCGGTGAGCTGGCTTCTGTGTATTCGCTCGCAAGCTCCGCCTTCGTAGGCGGAAGCCTCGTTCCAGCCGGCGGCCACAACCCTCTCGAACCGGCCCAATTCGCGGTCCCCATCGTCATCGGCCCGCACTACGCCAACTTCGTCGCCATTGTCGACAGCCTGCGCAGTCACGACGCACTGCGCATCGCCGCGAAAGATGAATTGGGCACCATTCTCATCGAACTCCTCAATGATCGCGCCGTCGCCATTGCCATGGGCATACGCGCAAAGGAAGTCTTCGATCGCCAGGCTGGAGCAACCGATCGCTGCGTCGAAGCCATCCGCGAGTTGCTCGCAGCTTCTTATGAAGCGGAGCCTGCATTCTCGGAGCCTGGACAATGACACGCACCCCTGCAGAGCGCCCGCTACTTTGGCCTCTCGTGCCCGTCTACAGTCTCGGCCTCGCGCTGCGCGAATTGCAATTGCGCACTGGATTCAAGCGCACCCGCCGCCTCCGCTGTCCAGTCGTCAGCGTCGGCAATCTCTCAACGGGCGGGGCGGGGAAGACCCCGCTCACCATCGCACTGGCCAAAGCTCTCGCCGCGCGCGGCATGCAAGTCGATGTGCTCTCGCGCGGATACGGCCGGCAATCCTCGCTTCCACTTTTGGTTGATCCCGGCGGGACAACACAAGACTTCGGCGACGAGCCGCTCCTGATTGCGCGTGAGGCCAATGTTCCCGTTTATGTCGCAGCAGAACGCTATGAAGCAGGGCTGCTCGCGGAACAGGCTGCCAAAGCGCCGCAAGATGCCAATAGAAGCCTCAGGCTCAAAGCTCATATCCTCGACGACGGCTTTCAGCATCGCCAGCTC
>PLCO01000030.1 GCA_003134815.1 Acidobacteriaceae bacterium
ATTCTGCTCTACGAACAGCAGGAGGGCCGCGGCATCGGCCTCATGGCCAAGTTAAAGGCCTACGAACTCCAGGACCAGGGGCTCGACACCGTGCAAGCAAACGAGAAGCTGGGCTTCGCCGCCGACTGCCGCGACTACGACCTGGCGGCCGAAGCATTGAAGCTGCTTGGCGTCTCGCGGGTGCGGCTGATGACAAACAATCCCGACAAATTGGCGGCATTAGAGTCTGCCGGAATTAAAGTGACCGAGCGCGTGTCGGCGGAAGTCGAGACGCAGGAGAGCTTCGAGCGCTATCTGCGAACGAAGCAGGAAAAAATGGGTCACATCCTCGAACATTCCAGCGATCGCCCCGGCGCGGTGAACCGCTGACGCGCATTCCGTGGAATTTTTCTGGTATCGATTACACGGCGGAATCCAGGCCGGTCACCAGCCGATCACAAACCAATCTTAAAATTGATGCGCCGTGAAAAGACTACGAGCGCTTTTCTGGGATCAATCTCAACGGCGCCCGCCGCATCTGTTCAGCGCGCACTCAACATCGTCAAACCCTTGAATTATCGTGCTAAAATCGCTGTCACCTAGACTTGCCTGAAACTGGACCTGCCTGTCACTGGACCTGCAATGATCGAGACCGAAGTCGAGTACGGCACGACACCGGAGTTGACGGCGGAGATGATCCGGGCGCAGCTCGATATCCTGATTCACGACGAGGTCTTTCGCTCCAGCAAGCGGTCCGTCGCATTCCTCAAGTATGTGGTGGAGATGACGCTGAGCGGATCAGCGGATCAGATCAAAGAGCGCACCATCGGGGTTGAGGTCTTCAACAGGCACCCCTCGTACGACACAAACCTCGATCATATTGTTCGCACCGCGGCCACAGAGCTCCGCAAGCGGCTGGCCACCTATTACGTCGACGAGAAACACCGCTCCGAATTGCGGATGGGCCTGATTCCGGGGTCGTATATCCCCAGATTCACGCTTCCCGGGCAGGCCAGGCACGCCACACTCGAAAGCGAAATCGAGTCGGGATTGCAGGACTCAGCAATCGAAACTCACACCGCTCATGCTCGCATCAGTTCGTTTAACGCGCCGGGGTTAAGCAAGCCCGCGCCGTGGTGGAACCGGTGGTATGTTGGCGCCTCCGCGGCAGCCGTCGTCGCGGTCGCGGTCTTCGCAGCGTACGCAGGTATGCACCGTGCCAACCCCGAAGACCTTTTCTGGAAGCCGGTTCTGGACACGCCGGGCCCCGTTCTGGTGGCAGTCGGAGATCATCCAAACGGGCCGCCGACGATGCCCGATTTGGATGGCAGCGGAAACCCCATGACTCCTGTGCCAAGCTCGGACTCGTCGCAAACAGTTCCTTTCGCCGATACCGTGACCATCGCCAAAGTTGTTGGTGCGCTCGAAGCGAGAAACAAGCAGGTCCTCATTCGCAGAGGCAACGAGAGTTCTTTCTCCGACCTCAGGAGCGGCGCAGTGGTCCTCATCGGGGCCTTCAATAACGAATGGAGCCTGCGCCTGACCCGCCAGTTGCGCTTTACCTTGGCGCTGGACGTGGACCAGCACCTGATCTACATTCGCGATGCGAAGAACCCCTCGTCGCGGAGTTGGAGCTGGGGCACGAACCAGCCCCGAGAACCAGTCACCGGAGCCAATAGCCCCAAATTGCAGGACTTCGCCCTGATCTCCCGCATCCGCGACTCAGAGACCGGGCACGTTGTGGTGGTAATCGGCGGTTTGTACACCTACGGAACTGAAACCGCCGGCGAATTCCTCACCGATCCGAGTCTAATGCAGGCCATCTCCCGGGAAACGCGGCTGAATGGCGCTGAGCAAAATCTGCAGATCGTTCTCGGTACGACGGTGACTGATGGCACCCCTGGCCCACCCCGGGTCCTGGCCGTGTCGGCTGAATAGCTGGCCCTTTTCCATAGGGATTGCTAGCGTTTACTTTCTAGGCATAGATCACAGAAAACAAACATGATATTCGCGATTCCTGACAGTCAGGGACGGTATCTGTCTCATCAACTGTCAATCTGTTTCAATACAAACTTTGTTGCTCGTATTTTCGTGAGCCCGGTGCGCTCTGCTCCGGGCGCGAAGCGATTGTTAAGACTCACAGGAGCAACGTTTCAGGAGGCTATATGAAGGCTTTTCCCAAGCTAATAGGTTGTTTTGTCGCCGTTTTCGCGTTGTGCATTTGCATTCCAGGCCGGTTGTCCGCGCAAGGCTTCGGGAGCATAAACGGCACCGTGACGGACGCAAGCGGTGCAGTGGTTGCAGGCGCCGAGGTAACAGCCGTTCAGGCTGGAACGGGAGTCTCGTCGAAGACTACTTCGGGCGGTCAGGGCGAGTTTGTCTTCCCTATCCTGGCGCCTTCGGTTTACAACATCACCGCCACGCGTCCGGGATTTCAGGCGTACACGCAGAAAGGCGTGCAGTTGCGCGCTGACTCCGCAGTGACGGTGAGCATTACTCTGAAAACCGGCACGACAACCGAAACTGTGACCGTAAACGCAGAGACGGCCCAGGTGGACGTGACGACAGGAACGCTGTCTCAAGTGATCGGGACATCGCAGGTCAACGATCTGCCGCTGAATGGGCGCAACGCAGCCCAGCTCACTGAAGAAGTTGCAGGCGTCACCATCGCGCCCACAGCACAGGCCGACCAAGGAAGTACCAAGACCTTCCCCGCGGTG
Organism: Acidobacteriaceae bacterium; assembly: GCA_003134815.1. Taxonomy (GTDB): domain Bacteria; phylum Acidobacteriota; class Terriglobia; order Terriglobales; family Acidobacteriaceae; genus Telmatobacter. The sequence goes on from PLCO01000030.1 coordinate 2,700, forward strand.
GTCGCCGTCTCGACCAACGGCGCCTTTGTGGGACAGACCAACTACATGCTTGACGGCGGCAATAACGTCGACGAGTACACCAACGTCAATATGCCCTTCCCCATGCCCGACTCGGTGCAGGAATTCAGCATTGAGACTAACAACTACGCGGCGCAGTACGGCCAGAACGCCGGCGGCGTGGTGAACATCATTACCAAGAGCGGCACCAACCAGTGGCATGGCGATCTGTTTGAATACGTCCGGAATCGCGCTCTCAACGCTGCGCCGTGGTACACCTACAGCACCACCACTCACAGCAAGACCGTGGACCCTCTCAAACGCAATCAGTTTGGCGGAACGGTGGGCGGCCCGCTTGAGATTCCGCACGTTTTCCACGCCAACAAGGCCTTCGGCTTCTTTGGATATCAGAGGACGATCGTTCACGCAGGATCGAATATCTCCAGCTCAACATTCCTGCCCACAATTGCCCAGGCGGGCGCCAACTCCTCCGGCGGCGCGCCGGGCACCAACAATCTTGTGTTTACCGATTGCGTATCGGATCCGATTATGCCATCGGCCATCGTCGTCGATTCCGGTTGTGCGACCGGTTCGTCCCACACCTGGAGCGCGTCAGCCCTCAGCCCAGTCGCGTCCAAGTTGTTCACGTTTCTTCCGGCTCTTACCTCCACCGGCAACCCGGGTGGGATCATCAAGCCGAACTTTTACTCTGAGGCCGAGATCACCTCGCGCGTCGATACGGAATTGACGCCGAAGGATAAGGCAACGCTGCGCTACTTCTCCGACGCTTACATCTTGCAGGGCGTGCTCAACCCTCAGGATCTGCTCACCTACGCCGACGGAGCCGCGAACCACTACTACAACGCGCTGATCTCTGAGACGCACACCTTCAACGATCACACCGTAAATAACTTCATCATGAGCTACCAGCTCGATAACGACTCTCGCGGGCCGATCTCGAGCAGCGTCGATGTGGCGGATCTGGGCGTCAATATCTGGCAACCCGCTTTCAAGCAGATCAATCAGATCCAGGTGGCGGGTTACTTCAACATCGGTGACAACCCGCAGGCATTCTTCCGCCGCGCTAACTACACGCTCACCGACGATATTCACTTCCAGCTTGGCAGGCACAACATTGACGCCGGCTACCACGGCGAGGTGTCGAAGATCGACATCAATAATCTCTTTCAGCAGCCTGGCGCGTTCACGTTCAATGGCAACAATACGGGCGGTGATCCTGCCGCCAACTTTCTGTTTGGGTACCTTGCTTCCTTCGCTCAGGCTTCGGGGCAGTTCTTCAATACCCGCGGCAAGTTTCAGGGGGCCTACGTTCAGGACAGTTGGAAAGCAACGCGCAATCTGACCCTGAACTACGGCGTCCGCTATGAGCCTTTCATTCCCTGGCACGAGATGCAGGGGCGGATGGGGAGTTTCTTCCCCACGCTCTGGGCCTCCGGCACGCACTCGGCGAAGTATCCATTGGCGCCTGCCGGACTCTTATTTGCCGGCGATCAGGGATTCAACCCCAATGGAGTTGCCTCGGCTTACAAACACTTCATGCCGAGACTCGGGTTCGCTTACGATGTCTTCGGCACGGGCAAAACCTCCATCCGTGGCGGCGCGGGTATGTTCTTCGATAGCCGCATCAACAGCACGTTGTTCAATATCTTTTCCAACGGATCGCCTTTCGTGACGGCTGCGAGCTTTAACAACAACGCTCCCGGAACGGTCATTAACGTTGCCAATCCATACTCGACCTACGGAATCGCGAACCCCTTCCCGGCGGCTCAGCCTCCACCGCCAACTACGGCCATCCCCGTCCAGGCCTGGCTGACCTACGACCCGTATAAGGGCTTCCAGGACCCGCTCATGTATGCCTGGAATCTGGCCGTCGAGCAGCAAATGTCAAGCAGCCTCTCTCTGCGTATTGCCTACGTCGCCTCCCATGGCAGCCACGAGTGGCAGCCCGTGGAGCTGAACCCGATTGTCAGCGGAACCCGCGTGTTCAATCCGGCCGGATGTTCAACAACCAACAGTTGCTATCCGAACTCAATCACCGCGGCGAATACGGGCGGTAACGCGAACTTCAACTCGTTGCAGGTCTCGGCTGAGCAGCGCATGAAGTATGGCCTGAACCTGCTCTTTAACTACACCTGGTCAAAGGCGCTGACCGACATGCCCTGGAACCAGGCCGCTACCTCGATTGGCGGAGGCAACTCGTTTGTCTACCCGATCAACGTACCGAACTACAAGCGTCTCGACTATGGACCGGCGGACTTCGATCATCGCAACGTTGTTTCTTTGTCGTATGTGTATGACATTCCGAATATGATTCCGGACGCGCCAGCCGTCTTGCGGTACATTGTCAACGGCTGGGAGCCAAGCGGGATTGTCCAGTACCGCAGCGGCGATCCGTTGACCATCTTCTCGGGCAACGGCAACGCGGACGGATCGGGCCAGAATCGCGATCGCGCCGTGTACTCAGGGAGCGGCGCTTACGGCAGTAATGCATGCGCCACTGGCGCAGCGAACTGCAGGGGCTGGCTGAACACGAGCAGCTTCACGAGCCCCGCAACCGGCACCGGCAACTTTGGAAATGTTAAAAAGGGATCATTCGTCGGCCCGCATTACGTGGTTTGGGATGGGAGCCTGGCGCGTAAGTTCCCGATAACCGAGCGGACCTATCTCCGTTTCGAGGCTGATTACTTCAACCTGTTCAACCACGCGAATCTCGGTGATCCGGGAACAACGGCCGGTTCATCGTCGTTCGGCAGGGTTACGAATTCAAGCTACCAAAACACCGCGGCAGGAGGCAACGAACCGCGCATTGCTCAGCTCTCGTTGAAGCTGGTCTTCTAGACATACTGTGGAGTGCGGCCCGGCCGCACTCCACATCAACTTTGCTAAATCAATCGTTGGATGGTCGAGTGCCGAGTAAAGCGGCAGCCGGAGGCCGTTTCTATCTCTGAACGCAACCTGAGCATAAGCGTGAAGGCCGCTCGATGACCCAAATTGCAGCAAGCTCCGCACAAAGCTCGTCGAGAAAACTACTGCTGGGCCTTTGCCTGGCCGGAGTGCTGACCACACCGCAAGCCCAGGCGCCACGGCCTGCCGTTCAGGCGATGTACCGCAATCCCATTCTGTTCGCCGACTACTCCGACCCCGATGTCATCCGCGACGGCCTGAATTACTACCTCGTCGCCTCCACTTTCCATTTCGTGCCCGGCATTCCCATTCTGCAATCCAGTGATCTGGTCCATTGGACGATCATCGGTCATGTGGTCGACCGCCTCGGCATGGATCCGCGTTACAGCATGATCGGCGGCAACCGTTACGGCAAAGGGGTGTGGGCGCCTTCGATCAGGAAGCACAATAGCCTGTTCTATGTTTATTTCCCCACGCCCAGCGAGGGAATTTTCATGAGCACCGCCGAAAAAATCACTGGCCCATGGAGCGAGCCTGCAGTCGTGATTGCCGGCGCCGGCCTTGAGGACCCCTGTCCCTTTTGGGACGACGACGGCAAGGCTTACCTGATTCACTCCATCACCGGCGCAGGCCCGCTCATCCTGCATCGCATGTCGTCTGACGGTAAGCATGTGCTCGACGAAGGCAAGATCATCGTTCAGGATCCCAAGAACCTGCCGGTTCTCGAAGGGCCCAAGCTGTATAAACGCGACGGCTTCTATTACATATTTGCTCCCTTCGGCGGCGTGGGCAGTGGTGCGCAAGCAGTGTTACGGTCGCGGCAAATTTACGGTCCATACGAGCATCGTGTTGTGCTTGCGCAGGGCTCGACCAACATCAACGGCCCTCATCAGGGCGGCTACGTGGAAACCCCGGACGGCGAAGGATGGTTCGTGCATTTCCAGGCCGATGGGGCGCACGGCCGCATCGTTCACCTTGAGCCGGTGCGTTGGCATGACGATTGGCCGGTCATCGGCGCGGATCCTGACGGCGCGGCAACCGGGCAACCTGCGCCCTCCGGCCCCATTCCCGGCAATCCGCGCGTGGAATCCGAGCAGCGGCCCCAGACCTCTGATGATTTCAACGACGCAAAGCTCGGTCCGCAATGGGAGTGGAATCACAACCCGGACGATGACCACTGGTCGCTCAGCGCAAGGCCCGGCTATCTTCGCCTGATTCCCATGCAGGCCGACGACTTGCTTTCCGCGCGCAACACTCTTACTCAGAGCATGCAGGACAATTCATTTCAGTTTACTGTCCGCATGGATTTGGCAGGCATCAAGCTTGGCGTCCATACCGGGCTGGCCATGTTCGAGAAATCTGCCAGCGGCCTTGAGATTGAGCAAGACGGTCAGAAGCGCCGGCTGAATTTCTTTCACCAGCTGGATCACACCGCGGGCCCGGAATTCTCGCAGTCCGTGATTCAGCTTCGCGTGCGCGTCGATGGCGACCAGGCCCGCTATTCGTACAGCCTCGACGACGGCAAGACCTTCAATGAACTTGGCGCGGACGCTGAGATCCGATTCAGTTGGTGGAAAGGGTCGCGTCCCGCACTCTTCGCCTACACTATGCAAGCCGCCAACTCCGGGGCCGTCGATCCCCGAAGCGCCAATCCAGTGCCCGCAAACCGACCCGCAAACCCTGGACCCGCCAACCTTGGATTTGTCGACATCGACTGGGTTCACTACGAGCCCTTGGGCCCGAACCCCTGGTAATCTCGAAAACGATTTCACGGCAGTGCCGAAGGAAAGAAGATCCAAAATGCAAACACGGCGAGAATTCATCGCAGAGGGAGCCAGGGCAGCAGCGATTGCCGCAGCCGGGCCGGCGCTTCTCTTGGAGGGCTGCGCGCATCCAACCTCGATCCCGCCCGTTCTGCCCGCCTCATTCCACGATGTCGCGGGGTCGCGCTCGTTGCGAGCCCACGCGCACCGCCACGGCCTCGTCTTCGGTTCAGCGGTCATCATTCACAATGTGCAAGACGATCCCGACTTCGCTGAGTTGATCGGCGAGCAATGCGGCATTGTTGTGCCCACCGGCGAGCTGAAGTGGATCGCGTTGCGCCCCGCTCCCGACCGCTACGACTTTTCCCGCCCCGACTTCCTGCTTCAATTCGCGCGGCGCAATCGAATGCTCATGCGCGGCCACACGCTCTGCTGGCACGAGTCAGTTCCCGCTTGGATCCAGACCGCGGAGAATCGCCCCAACACGCGCCAGTTCTTTGTCGAACACATCACCACAGTCTGCAAACACTTTGCGGGGCAATTGCAGTCATGGGACGTGGTCAACGAGGCGATTCTTCCCAAAGATGGCCAGCCGGGCGGCCTGCGCAAATCATTCTGGTACGAGCAAATCGGGCCCGACTACATCGACCTGGCCTTCCGAACCGCGCGAGCCGCCGATCCGCACGCGAAGCTCACCTATAACGACTATGGAGTTGAGTACGATAACGACGACAGTGCAGAGCGCCGGCGTCTGATTCTCGATCTGCTGCGCGGCATGCAAAAGCGCGGCGTGCCTCTCGACGCCGTGGGCATCCAAAGCCACGTGAAAGCCGCCCAGCCAATCACCTTCGGCAAGGGCCTGGCTGACTATATTGAGGCCATCCGCCAGATGGGCCTCGAGGTGTATTTGACCGAAATGGACGTCAACGAAGACGACATCGCCACAGACGATCCCGTCAAGCGCGACGCCATCATTGCGCAAACTTACACCGACTATCTCCGCGTCGCCCTCGCCAATCCGGCCGTAAAGCTCGTGCTCACCTGGGACTTGAGCGACCGCTTCACCTGGCTCAACAGCGGCCCCACGCACCATCGCAAGCAACCCAACCGGCCCCAGCGATCGCTGCCCTTCGATCGTGATTACCGGCCCAAAGACGCCTTTTTCTCGATTCGGGACAGCTTTGACCGCCGACTTTGAATATCGCCCGGTCAAGTCGCTTGAGCGACTCGGGCCAAATCGCCCGGTTGTGGGAAACTGGGTAGGTTATCGCTCTGGTGACCCTTTCGGGGCATAGCCACTCCAAGCAATTTTCCGTGTATTCTGGATGTGGTTGCCGTGAGGGCATTCCACGGCTGCACCCGCATTTGCGCTAAGACTCTGGATTGAGTAAAGGAGACTCGAATGACCCCCCGTTACGCATTTCTCCTGGCCCTGATGCTGGCCGCCGTTGCTCTTCCGCTCCGAGCGCAAACCGGATGCGCTGACTCGCCCGAAGATCCGACCATCGTGCTGGCTCTCGTGGGTGGCGTAGGCGCTCTCCTGGCGAGTGCGCGGGCAACACGCAACCGCAAGCGCTAGTCCTCAACCTGCGTTCCGGTCCTCGATAGAATGGGGAATAAGACGGTGAAGCTTCCCCGCATCCTTCTCTCGCATCCACTCTCTATCCCGCTCTCTGCTTCCGTGGCCGCCCCTTTTTTCGCCATCCCCTTTTTTGCCTTATTGACCGGATGCGGCGGCAATGTCTCCACTGGCGGTGGCGGTGGTGGAGGCGGCGGCTGCACCCCAAGCATCAGCTCAAGCACGCCCGCGTCCTGCCCTTCCAGAACGCCAGTCGCTGGCGTCGCCTTTAGTGGCAAAGTCACCACCGCCACAAAGCCTGTGATCGGCGCATCTGTCGAGCTGTACGCCGCGAGCAATTCGGGGAACGGATCGGCTCCGGCTGCGCTGCTCGCCACAACGCTCACCACCGCATCGGATGGAAGCTTCACGGTTCCCTTCGGATACCTCTGCCCTTCGGCGCAGACTCCTGTCTATTTGATCTCGAAAGGCGGCCAGCCTGCTTCCGCCGGATCGGCAAATTCTTCCCTCTGGCTCATGACCGCGCTCGGCCCCTGTGGCAGCCTCAACTCAGGAAGTTCTTACGTCGTCAACGAAGTCACTACAGCCGCGTCTGTCTGGGCGCTGGCTTCATTCATGTCAAGCGGCGGCAATGTGGGCGCCAGTTGCACCAACACAACCGGCCTGGATAATGCGTTTTTCATCGCGAGCAGGCTGGCAGATCCAACCACTGGCGCGTCGCCCGGAGCGGGCAATCCTTCAAACCTCGCCGTGCCCACTAAAAAGCTGAACACGCTTGCCAATGCGCTGACGTCGTGTACCGTGTCTGCCGGCGGCAGCGCCTGCTCGCCTCTGTTCAGCGCTGCTGCCGGCAAATCCGTCCCGACCAACACGCTCGATGCCGCGCTCGATATTGCGCGCGCCCCCGCCAACAACGCAGCGGCAATTTACTCGCTCGCCGCGGGCAGCGCGACGTTCTCTCCAGCTCTCACCAGCGCCCCACCAGACTGGATGCTGCACAACACCGTCTCGGGAGGTGGAATGAGTTCGCCCGCATCGGTCGCCGTGGACGCATCCGGCAATGTCTGGGCCTCAAGCTACTTCAATGCGATCTCCGAGTTTTCACCCAACGGCGCTGCTGTGTTCCCTGCCGGAATCACCGGTTCCGGAATCAACGAGTCCTATGGCATGGCGCTCGATGTCGAGGGCAACGTCTGGATCGCCAATGAGCAAACCACCCCACAAAGCGGCAACGGCGATGTCACCGAGCTGAACCATTCCGGCCAGCCCCTCGCCACCGGGATCACCAGCGGTGGCATCTACTTTCCCCTCGGCGTGGCCGCCGACCCGAACGGCGATATGTGGTTCGCCGATTATGGCGACTCGAAGGTGACGCTGCTTTCGAGTTCCGGCTCTGCGATTTCAAGCTCCTCCGGTTGGGGCGGTACCTCGCTCTCGTTCCCCGTCGCGCTCGCCGTCGACGCCGGCCACAACGCCTGGGTTGCCAATCAGGGGGGTCTGGTTCCCATCACCAAAATCTCCGCCGACGGCTCGCAGGTGACCAACTTCAATTGCGATTGCAACGGCGCATCGGGCGTCGCCACCGACCAGAGCGGCAATGTGTGGATTGCGAATTACTACGGCAACAGCGTCAGCGAAGTGGATACCTGCGGAACCCTCAAGCTGGACGCAGCGCTCGGCGGCGGCGTGTTGCGCCCCCAGGGAATCGCCGTCGATGGCGCGGGAGCAGTCTGGGTGGCCAACTTTCAGGGCAACTCGCTCTCTGAGCTTGGCGGCTCTTCGAGCTCATCGCCGGGCACGTACTTGTCACCCGCAACCGGATTCGGGACCGACGCTTCTCTTCTCGGACCCTATGGCCTCGCCATCGATGCCAGCGGAAATCTTTGGGTATCGAACTCTGGCCAGAACACGCTCACGCAATTTATCGGGGTCGCGGCGCCGGTCAAAACGCCGCTTGCCGGGCCGCCGCAGTTGCCGTAGGATGCGATGATATCCAACGAGGGGTTCGCAGTTTCCATGGCCGAAGAGTTGGCAATCGCGACACCGCAAGCGGACGAAGGCGCGCTCGAGCCGGTCGTGGATTCCCGCCGGCCGACAAATCTGTCAGTTGCGCTTTGGTGCTCCATCGCCGTTCTCACAGCAGTGGGCTGCCTCGGCATCGAGCGCGAGCTCGCTCTGCTGTGGCGATGCTGGACCACCGATCCTCTGCGCTCAATCGGCATGTTGATCCCGCCGGTCAGCATCTTCCTCACTCTCCGCGTCTGGCGCCAAAATAATTGGGAACTGCGAGGAAGCTGGTGGGGACTCGCTGTGGTCGCCGCCGCATTCTTCGTGAGCATTCTCCACGCGAGCGCCGAACTCTTTTTCACTGGCGGCGGAGCGCTCGTCTCTCTCATCCCGCTCACCCTGCCTGTCTATCTCTATGGCAGCGGCGTTTTTCTCTTGTTCGCCGGGATGCGCGTCTGGCGCAAGGCATGGTTTCCGCTTGGGCTTTTATTGCTCTCGCAGCCCGTGCCCGTGCTCACCAGCAGCATGATCGACATTCCTCTGCAAAACATCTCCGCCCGCGTCGCGCGCGACTTCGCCACGCTCATTCACTTCGCGCCCACCACTCCGCAACTGCGTCTCATGTTTTCGCCGGACTTCGGCATGTTCATTGCACCCGGCTGCGACGGCATTCGCGGCGCGGTCACGTTAGGGTATCTGGCCCTCGTCCTCGGCTATCTCAAGCGCGTTTCCCTGCGCCGCTGGGCGGCCTATGTCATCGGCGGCGTCCTTTTGGGCTACCTCTTCAACTTCATCCGCCTCTGCGTCCTCGTCGTCTACTACCGCATCGCTCTTGGGGTACCCGCGCTCGAAAACGTAGCCAAGCAGGCGGACTACGCCATCGGAAGCTCCTTGTTTCTTGCGGCGATCCTGATCTTTCTCCGCCTCGCGAGCTTGAAGCAAGAGACGCCGGCTCCGGCAGATCTCGCGCCGGCGGGCGAACGTCCTGCCCGGCCAATCCGAAATCTTTCCATCAAGAGCGCCGCATTCGCCGCGGTGCTGCTCGTAGTTTTGGCGCTGCCTTCCTCGGCACTGCGGTCCAGCCAGAGCATACCAGCCTCATCCCTGTCCTCGGCTGCATCGCTCGCCCGCTTCCCCAAGCAAATCGGCAGCTTCGCGCTTACTCGCACCTGGTACGAACAATCCGGCGGACAAACGCTGGTCGAAGGCGGCGCCTACTCCGCGCCCTACTCTGCAAACGGATCGGATGAAATCATCCTCGCCATCTGGGTTGCGCCCTATGTTTATTATCACGATGCCAACTCCTGCTGGCTGGCGCGCGGCCTCACGCCCGACCTCGTCACTTCCCTGCCCTTCGTCACCGTGCAAGGTACGACCGTCGATCTCAGCACAGGCTTCTACAACGACGGAGTCACTGACAGCATCGTCGTCAGCGTCGTCTGCACTCCGGGATCATGCTCGCAGTCACAGCAGGTCGCCACAAAAGGCCACTTCAGCTTCTTCGTTCTCAAGCCAAAGATGAGCGAACTCGCCGGCAGCGCAGCGCATCCCGTTCCCATCATGATTCGCATCGACCACTTGCAATCCGATCAGCCCCATTCCGGCGCGTCGAAGACCCTCACGCAAGGCGCTCTCACCGCTGAAGCCCAGAAATTTCTATTGGGCCTGGACCCCATGAGCCTGAGCCATGCGTTTCAGTAGTCACGCGCCGGAAGAACATCGCGTGTGAAGCTCATCCTCTGAGGGCGAAGTGGGGGCCGAGCTCAGCACCGGGAAGATACCATACACATCTATGGCGCCAATCCTGCAATGGTTAATGCTCGCGTTGGCTGCACTGGCGGCGTCGACGCTTGCCGGCGTAACCGGGTTTGGCGGAGCGGCGGCCTTGTTACCGGTATTGATCCTGGTGGTCGGGGTCCGCCAAGCCGTGCCGATTTTGACCGTGGCTCAATTGATCGGCAATGGCAGCCGGGTCTGGTTCAACCGTCGCGATCTGGACTGGCGCGTCGTCGCGTGGTTCGCATTGGGCGGCGTTCCCATGGCGCTTGTTGGCGGATACTTGTTTGCGACCGCTCCGCTTTCCGCTCTCACACGGCTGCTCGGCGCTTTTCTTCTACTCGTCGTGGTCTGGCGTCACCTTCGACCAAAGCGAGCGCGCCCGTTCCCTGTTACAGCGTTCGCGGGAATTGGCGCCGGCGCCAGTTTCCTATCGGCTCTTCTGGGCAGTGTGGGGCCGGTGATGGCGCCGTTCTTTCTCGCGTACGGTCTGGTCAAAGGAGCGTACATCGGCACGGAAGCTCTCTCCACCGTAGTTATGCACGTCACGAAGCTCGTTGCATATCGACAAACATCGATTCTGACGCGATCGGATGTAATGATCGGTCTTGCCCTCGGACCGATCATGATCTTTGGCTCATTCCTGGGCAAACGGATCGTGGATCGCATTCCGGAAAGAGTCTTTGTTGTGATCATTGAAGCGGTGCTGGTTCTTGCCGGCCTGACTTTCCTAATCCGTGGCTAGCCCGCGTGGAGAAGAAGCGCGTACACCGGAAAACCAATGAATCCCAATTGACCTCTTTGGAATGTATGGCGGGGACGACGGGGCTCGGACCCCAAAAGTGCCCAGGCCTATGGCCGGCATGGTTGCCCCACTAAGAAGGGTTCTCTGTGGCGCCAGAGTTGGATCAACAGAACCCCCTGCCGAGATCCCAGGACCGAAATGCTGTCGAAGTAACCGATGTCTTTTATTCCGGCAAGTCAATTTGGCCCTCGACATGGAATCTTCCAGTAACTATTGGCGCTCCTGCATCCGGCTGGCCCCCTCCGATGATGATTGTGTAATCACCTTGAGCAATGATTGGATTTCCATCCTCAGTCACCATGCCCAAATCGCGGTCATTCAACTCGAAGTGAACCTTCTGGCTCCCACCCGGATCGAGATGGACCCTCTGAAATCCGCGGAGAGCGATCTGCGGGGCGCCCTTTATCGAGGGGAACTTAAGATAGACTTGGACGACCTCATCGCCAGCCACCTTGCCCGTATTAGTCACCGTGACATCCGCATCAACAGGTTGCCCCGCAGCTACAGCCTGCGTTGGGACACTGAGATCGCTATAGCTGAAGGTTGTGTAGCTGAGCCCGTAACCAAACGCGTAGAGCGGTTTGCCATTGAAGTACCGGTAGGTCCGGTTAGCCATCCCATAGTCCTCAAAGTTGGGCAACTGGTTGACGGCTGTGTAGAACGTGACCGGCAACTTTCCCGCAGGATTGTTTTTGCCGCTCAGAGTCTCAGCGACCGCCGCTCCGCCCTCTTCCCCGGGGTACCAAGCTTCGAGAACCGCGTTGGCATGCTCGTTAATCCAGTTGACGGCCAGGGCACTTCCATTGATGAGAACCACGGCGAGCGGCTTGCCAGTTGCTGCAACTGCTTCGACCAGTTCTTCTTCCGGCAGTGGAAGATCGATGCTGGTGCGATCTCCGCCGAAAAATCCCGGTTCGGTCACCGGCATTTCTTCGCCTTCGAGCTGACTTGTGATCCCCACAACGGCGATGACAACATCGGCAGTTTTCGCGGCGGCGATGGCTTCAGGCGAAGGCGCATCACTCGCTTTCGTCCAGATGAGTTGCAATTGAGGTGCGCCGGTCATGTTGCCGTAATTAAGGCTCAACTGAGATCTATGGCCCTTTACCAGGTGAACGCGGCCAGTGGCTGCATCGACTCGATCGCGGGCGAACAACATCGCAACCTGCTTGTCGTCGATCGACAGTCTTCCGAAGCCGACGCCGCGCAGGCCCACGAGATAGTCGCCGGTTTCGGTTGGCGTAATAAAGCCCGTCCAATGCACACCCAGAGGCTTCTTCCCCGCGACCTCCGGCGGAGAATTGCTGTCAGAAAGATTTACGTTGGGTTCAGTCCGGGTGGCGAGCGGTTTCGCATTCGATTGGGCGCCGGGCCGGCCCGCTGATTCGCTATACTCCGCCTTCAGGCCAGGCTTGCCGTCGGGAGAAGTCAGCGCGACATCGGGAACCGGGTTTCCATCGCTGCGCAGGAACTGGGTGCCTGGAACATAGGTAATCATGGCGTTCGGGAACTCCGCCTTCAGACCATCAAGGATGGAGACGATATGCGTCGGCTGGCCGGCATAGTTTCCGAGCAGTGGCCGAGTCTGGTCAGCAAGTGGACCGATGACGGCGATCTTTTTGATTCCAGGCCCGAGGGGAAGCAGACCATCGTTCTTCAGCAGGACCATCGACTCATTCGCGAGTTTGCGCGCCAGCGCGCGATGCTCGGCGCTATCGAGTTCCTTCTCATCGATCTTTGAGTAGGGGACCATATCCGGAGGGTCGAACATGCCAAGCTTTATGCGCGCCGAAAACAGGCGAATCAGCGCCGTGTCCAATGTGCTTTCAGGCAGGTACCCCTGCTGCACCGCATCGATATAGGCCTTTTCGTCGGGATCGCCAAACCTCGAAGTGAAAGTGACGCACTCGTTGTCCATGCCTCTGATTACGGAAATGGCTACGCCTTGCGCCTGGGTGGCGCGATAGCGATGATTGGCGGCAACGTCGCGAACTGCGTCGCAGTCCGAAACTACATATCCCTTGAAGCCCCACTTGCCGCGCAACTGGTCCTGCAGCAAGTATTGGTTGGCGCATGCAGGCTGTCCGTTGATCGCGTTGTATGCACACATGACGGAGCCGGCGTTGCCTTCGACGACGGCGGCGCGGAAGGCAGGTTCGTAGGTATCGACCTCGTCGTGCTTGCTCACGTCCACATCGGCAAAATGGCGAGTTGGCTCCGGCCCGCTGTGCACGGCATAGTGTTTCGGTGTCGCGATGGCCAGGTAGTACTTTGGATTATCGCCCTGCAATCCAGTGACGTAGGCGACACCCATGCGGCCGGTGAGAAACGGGTCTTCGCCGTAGGTCTCCTGTCCGCGGCCCCAGCGCGGGTCACGGAAGATATTCAAATTCGGGGACCAGAAATCGAGGCCTCCCATGATGCCGGTGTGTCCTTCGCGTACGTTTTGCACGTGCTTGATGCGTCCCTCTATACCAATCTGGGTCGCCATGGTGTGAATTCCCGGAGCATCGAAGGTGGCAGCAAGGCCAATCGGCTCGGGATACTCGGTAACGCCCTGGTTGATAACTCCATGCAGTGCCTCACTCCACCATTGGTATGCCGGGATGTTAAGCCGCGGAACCGCCGCGGAATTGTTCTGCATTTGCGTAGCCTTCTCCGCAAGAGTCATCCTGTGCACCAAATCGGCAGCCCTTTGCTCCGGCGCCAAATTGGTGTCCAAGTATGGAGGAGTCGTTGCATCCTGACCGACCGAAGGCTGTACTGCCATGGCGAGGAGAAGCGATCCAGTTCCGAAGAGAAACTTTTGCATGATGCATTTCTTCATGTCGAACCTCATGTTACAACGTAGGCTGATCGTCGGCCACCCACCTTATCTTCTCAACAAATGGCCCGTATGTTCATCACGATATGCAGGCTGGAAGCAATTTACCAGGGTCGGGCGGCCACTACCTAGCCGCCAGGCTCATCCCCGGTGTTGACCTCGTCCCCCTTCCGGACCCTCGCCGTCGCCAACGTCTATCGCAAATCACGCGCGCGGCAGATCGGTCCAGGAAGAACTGAATTGCGGCGGTTGAGAACCAGTACTTAGGTCACCGGAAACAGATAGTGAATGCCAAGGCAAGAAAAATGGCGTCCTCGACACATTGTGTGATACTATATTCGAATGTTGGAATATTCAATATGATTGGAGCGCGCCATGCAAGACTCGCTGCGCCGTTTTAAGGCCGACATCTTTCAGGCGCTCGCACACCCTACGCGGATTGCGATCATTGAGCTACTGGCGGGCGGAGAACTTTCAGCGGGCGAGCTAATAGAAAAGCTGGGGATGGAGCAGGCGAATATCTCGCAGCATTTGGCCGTGCTCCGGGCCAAGCAGCTGGTGGTGAACCGCAAAGCGGGAAACCAGGTCTTCTACGCTGTTCGAGACCCGATCATCAACAAGGTTCTTGCTCTGATGCGTCGTTATTTCCAAAAGCATCTTAAAGAGGCGCTGGAACTATTGGGAGAAATGGACGGAGATCCCGTTGTGCCGCGGCACTGACGAGCCAGTCAAGAAAGCTTCGATACTGCTCCAAGCGCGCAAGAGACACGCTTTCTTCTAACAGGACGAATTGCTCGACGAGCAGGCCATGCGTTGATCATTGTTGGGCGGAGAGAACAGAAACTTGCTATTGAATGCAAATCATTGGGTCTCTGGAATGGCGAATACTCTTGCCGTCCATGATCTCCGATTCATGCTATTTCTTGTAGCCGCATGGATGATGCTGGGATTTGCAGGATTCCTGCGGCCTCACAGCACACGATTCGTGGCGCGTCTGCTTTTTCCCACCGGATCCCTGCTGTGTCTCGGCATCGCCCTCCTCGCAGGGCTTTTCCTTGCCTCGGGACAGGCTGCACAGGTCGTGGTGCTTCCTCTAGGTCTCCCGGATCTGCCCTTTCACATTCGCCTGGACGTGCTGTCTGGCTTCTTTCTCTTGTTGCTGGGAGTGGCAGGCACTGGCATTTCGACCTTCGCCGCGGGCTACTTCCGATCGGGCGAAGGCACAGCCCCTGCTCTGCTTGGCCTTGGATATCATCTCTTTCTCGCGAGTATGGCGATGGTCATACTTGCCGACGATGCCTATCTGTTCATGGTGGCGTGGGAAACCATGGCGCTCAGTTCCTACTTTCTTGTGACCTCCCGCCATCGCATTCCGGAGATCCGCAGAGCCGGCTTTTTGTATCTGATCATGGCGCACGTCGGCGCCGTTTGCATTCTGCTCAGTTTTGGAGTTCTGCAAGGTGGCAGTTGGCAATTCACGTTCGATGCGATGCGCGCCGCTCACTTCACGCCATTCTGGGCAACGACCGCATTCCTGCTTGCCCTGTTGGGCTTTGGGGCCAAGGCGGGCTTGGTTCCGATGCATGTGTGGCTGCCGGAAGCGCATCCTGCCGCGCCATCGCCCGTCTCGGCCATGATGAGCGGGCTAATGCTGAAGACGGCGATTTATGGGATGTTGCGGATCAGCTTTGATTTGCTAAGCGTCCGCTTCTGGCAGTGGGGTGCTCTCTTACTCGCACTCGGACTCTTCTCCGCATTGTTCGGAGCGATCTTCGCCGCCGTACAGACAGACATGAAGCGTTTGCTGGCTTACTCTTCCATAGAAAATGTCGGCCTGATCTTCACTGCCATCGGCCTGTCCATCCTGTTCGAGACAAGCAACATGCATTTGTTTGCTGCTCTGGCCCTGACTGCCGCCTTGGTCCACTCTCTAAACCACGCACTTTTCAAGAGCTTGCTTTTTCTCACCACGGGTTCGGTGCTTCATGCCACAAAGCAGCGAAGCCTGGGAAAGCTTGGCGGCCTGATTCGCCGCATGCCCTGGGTGGCCAGCCTTGCGCTGATCGGTACGCTGTCCATTGCGGGTTTGCCGCCACTCAACGGCTTCGTTTCCGAGTGGCTGCTCTTACAGTCTTTTCTTTTTACCCCGCAGCTTCCGCATGCCTTTCTCAACATGCTGATCCCACTCGGGGCCGCGGCACTCGCCCTGACATTTGCCCTGGCGGCCTATGTGATGGTGAAGTTTTATGGCGTCATATTTCTGGGCCAGCCGCGAGAAGCCTCTCTCGTAAATGCGCATGATGCTAATTGGCTGGAACGACTTGGCCTGATCTGGCTGGCGGTCGGTTGCGTTACGATCGGCGCGTTTCCACAACTTGCGCTTCTGGCTGTGGCTCCTGTGACCGGTAAATTGATTGGGCAAACCGTCCGGCTCAGTTCCACTGTGTGGTGGATAGCCCCGATTGCGCGGGAGCAGGCTTCTTACAGTGGCCTGATACTCCTGGCTGGGATCCTTTCAGTTGTGGCCATCACCTTCATTTGCGTTCGCCTCCTGGCTCACGGACGCATACGGCGTACGGACGCCTGGGACTGCGGTTACCCATGGCAGACCTCGCGTATGCAAGATACCGCCGAAGGCTTTGGTCAACCGATTCGTCACATGTTCGGAACGTTCTTTCGAATGGATCGCAATCTGCCGTCACCCTCCGACACCGCTCCGCGATACAGAGTCTATATCGAGGACCGGTTGTGGCGGGCGATCTATCTGCCGATTGCACGAGGAGTCCAGAAGCTCGCGGATTGGATCGGAATCCTGCAAGGCGGAAGGCTTTCGATCTACCTGCTCTACAGCTTTCTGACCCTGCTTGCTCTGCTGGTGTTTGTCCTATGAGAGCGATCAGCTTCGTTCGACAATTCGTCGAGGCGGCACTGGCCATTGCCATCGCGCCGCTGTTTACAGGCTGGATTGCGCAATGCCGGGCGTGGCTGCAGAATCGTTCAGCCCCGCCGCTGCTGCAGCCGTATCGGATGCTGCGCAAGCTCTTCTTGAAGGATGTTGCGTTGGCCACGGGCGCATCGGCGCTGTTTCGGGCGACGCCGTATGTGCTGTTCGGAACGATGGTGCTGGCGGCGGCAATCATCCCCTCGATTGTCACGGATCTGCCCTTGGCGCGGGTGGCCGACTCTATTGCTCTGGTTGGGCTTTTTGCGACGGCGCGTGTCTTCTTATCACTTGCTGCCATGGATATCGGCACCGCTTTCGGCACCCTCGGGGCGCGCCGCGAAATGATGATCGGATTCCTGGCGGAACCGGCATTGCTGATGGTGCTATTCAACGCCTTCCTGCTCTATGGCAGTACGTCGCTTCCAAGCCTCGTGGATGGCTACCGGGCGCATTTGTCGGTCATTGATCCGAGCGTAATCTTCGCCGCACTCGCTTTTGTGATGGTGGCGCTCGCCGAAAACGCCCGAATCCCGATTGATAATCCATCGACCCATCTGGAACTGACGATGATCCACGAGGCGATGCTTCTCGAGTACTCGGCACGTCACCTCGCGCTGGTGGAGTGGGCATCGAGCTTGAAGCTGTTCAATTATGCCTGCATTGGTTTTGCATTGTTTCTGCCCTGGGGCATCGCCACTCACGGAGCGGATGGGGCCGGAGCGTTGCTGATTGCCATAGCAGCGTTGATTGGAAAACTCACGATCGCCGGCGCGGCACTCGCGCTCATCGAATCGCTCTCGGCCAAGCTGCGCATCTTTCGCGCTCCCGAGTATCTGGCGATGGCATTTCTGCTTGCTGTGCTCGGCTTGCTGGTTCATCTACTAGTGGGGGCCTAAACAAGATGCACGCTTCTGAACTGATCACCGAGATACTGAGGGTTCTCGCTGCCGGGCTGCTGCTTATCTCATTCGCGATGCTGTCAGGACGGCGTACGCAGCAATTGATCACTCTGTTCGCCTGGCAGGGCGCCTTGCTCTTTGTTTCGACTTGTCTTGTAGCGTATAGCTCAGGCTTGACAGAGATGTATTACTCCGCGGCGCTCACCTTGCTCCTGAAGGTCATTGCCCTGCCCTGGATACTCCATCGGCTGATCAAGCGGCTCGGAGCGCAATCGGACAGCGAGCAGCTGGTGAATGTACCGATGACGATGCTGGCGGGATTGGTTCTCGTCATCTTCGCCTTTGGTTTGGCACAGCCAATCAGTTCGATGGCGACGACCATCACGCGCCATACGCTGGGAATCGCCCTCGCGGTAATCCTGCTTGCATTCCTGATGATGATTACCCGCCGCAAGGCAGTAACACAGGTCATCGGATTCCTGGCCATGGAGAACGGCCTGTTCCTCGCTGCAACCAGCGCAACGTATGGGATGCCCATGGTCATTGAGTTGGGCATTGCGCTCGACGTGTTGGTCGGCGTATTCATCCTCGGCATCTTTTTCTTTCAGATTCGGGAGCAATTCGACAGTCTCGACCTGCATAACCTGGAATCGCTCAAGGAGGACTGATTGGAAATCCTGATTGTTCTAGGCTTGCCGCTGCTGGGAGCCGCCCTGCTGGCATCATTCGGGGCGCGTCGATTCGCGCCCGAACTCAATGCCGGGACGAGCCTGGCCACTCTGATCGCCGCATCGTTTCTTGTCTTGCGTGTCATTCGATATGGCCCCATGCTAGCCGGACATGAGCAATTCTTCGTCGATCCGTTCAATGTCTTCCTGGTCGCGTTGACTGCCTTCGTCGGCTTCACCACCGCGCTGTTTTCGCGCCCCTACATGCGCATCGAAGAGCATCACGGACGATTGAATCCCACACGCCTCCGTCTTTATCACAGTATGTATCAGCTCTTCATGTTTGCCATGCTGCTGGCGCTGCTGACCAACAATATGGGCCTGCTTTGGGTAGCGATGGAAGCGGCCACACTTTCGACAGTACTGCTGGTATCGCTCTATCGCACGCGGGCCAGCCTGGAAGCTGCATGGAAATACTTCATTTTGTGCGGCGTCGGAATTGCCCAAGCCCTATTCGGCACGATTCTTCTCTACTTTGCCGCCGAGAAGACGCTTGGGCGAGAAGGAATGACTGCGCTCCTGTGGACCCACCTGAATGCCGTGAAGGGTCAACTTGAACCCAGAGTCCTGGGACTCGCGTTTGTTTTTCTTCTGGTTGGATATGGAACAAAGGTTGGGCTTGCGCCCCTGCACAACTGGCTCCCCGACGCACATGCCGAAGGCCCAACACCGGTATCCGCGGTACTCTCAGGCCTTCTTCTGAATGTCGCGCTGTATGCGGTGATCCGTTGCAAAGTACTGGTAGAGGGGTCCATCGGTCATCTTCTGCCCGGGCGAATGCTGATGACCTTTGGGCTGTTGTCCGCTGTGCTTGGCGCCTTCTTCATCTGGAGACAGCGCGATATCAAGCGGCTGTTCGGTTACTCCTCGATTGAACACATGGGCATCATCACATTCGCGTTCGGCCTCGGTGGACCGGTGGCCAACTTCGCGGCCCTGCTCCACATGACAGTTCATTCACTCACAAAGTCGGCCATCTTTTTCACTGCCGGCCATGCTTCGCAGAAGGCAGGCACACAGCAGATGGACGGCATTCGGGGGTTGGTGACCATCAGTCCTACTATCGGCTGGGGGCTTATGCTCGGGTCGCTGGCGATTCTCGGTATGCCTCCGTTCGGCGTCTTCGCAAGCGAATTTCTTATTCTGACAACGGCCATGAGAGAGCATCCCTGGACGACTCCATTCCTCCTGATTGCACTTGGAGTCGCATTTGGGGGCATCTTTAGCCGCGTACAACCGATGGTCTTTGGCGAGAGCGACGCGATTCGGCTTCCACATTCTCCAGCGCTCTTGCCGGTCTTCGCTCATCTGGCCATCGTGCTGACATTGGGTATTTACATACCGCCTGTGCTCGCGGAGTGGTATCGCGCAGCGGCGCAATTGATCGGGTGATGCCAATGGATCTATGTCTCGGTGGAAAAGCAACCTACGATATCCCATCAAACCTGCCTTGCAGGCGCACCACGGTTGGCGCCGTGGACTGGCACAGGGGCGCCGAGATGTTGCAGGCCGCCGGAGGCCGGCTCCTTACTCTCTGGGGTGCGGATGACCGCGACCGCGATGGCCGCTTTCGTATCTATGCGGCCTTTCTCGTCAAGGAAGGCGTTGCGGTTTTCGAACATGAGATGGAATCTCAATCGAAGCCGACATATCCAAGCCTTGCGGAAATCTTTCCCTGTGCATTGCATATGGAGCGCGCGGTGCACGATCTGCTTGGGATTGCGAGCATGGAGCCGGACCACCGCGGCTGGTTGCGCCATGGCGGCTGGCCGCAAACAGTATTTCCGCTGCGACGGGATTTTGATGGGAGCCAACAGTTTCCAATCGACTCTCAGCCCTATGCTTTTGTCCAGGTGGAAGGCGATGGCGTCCATGAGATCGCAGTCGGCCCGGTCCACGCAGGCACGATCGAGCCGGGCCATTTTCGGTTCTCGGTGGTTGGAGAGAAAGTCTTGCGACTTGAAGAACGCCTCGGCTATACACACAAAGGAGTCGCGAAGCGATTTGAGGGAATGCAGCAAAAGGAAGGCCACCGTCTTGCAGCACGTCTGTCAGGCGATTCCGCCGTTGCGTTTTCGTGGGCTTACTGCGCGGCACTGGAGGCAATCACTCACACAACCTGCCCCCCACGAGCCGCTAACCTGCGCGCGCTCGCGCTGGAGCATGAGCGGCTTGCCAATCACCTGGGCGATTTGGGAGCGCTGGGCAATGATGCAGGCTTTGCCTTTGGACTTACACAGTTCTCTCGCATGAAAGAGGACCTTCTACGGGTCAACGCTTCCGCTTTCGGGGCGCGTTACTTATTCGATTTCGTCGAGCCGGGTGGAGTGGTTGTCGATTTGCCTGAAAACGCATCTCGCTCGCTTCTTGATCATTACCTGGTGCTGGAAGAGGGAGTCTCATCCTTGTGCGCCATATACGATAACCATCCTGGTCTCCAGGATCGCTTTCGCGACGCGGGAGTTCTGAATCAGGAATTGGCCGAGAAACTTGGAGCAATCGGTTTGGCCGGACGGGCATCCGGTGTTTCCATCGATCTGCGGGTGGATTACCCGTATCCGCCCTACGACCGTTTGAATCCGAAATTGGTCATCCAATCCACAGGCGATGTTGGCGCGCGTGTGCAGGTCAGATTCGACGAGATCTTTGAATCTCTTCGTCTCTGTCGAATGCTCCTTGAAGATTCCGCTTCGGGCCCGATACGCACAGATTGCCCTTTCGGCGTACCTGGCCGCCTTGGACTCGGATTGATAGAGGCTTGGCGTGGCCCGGTGGTGATCGCGATTGAGAGCGGCCCCGACGGGAGTATTCGCCGCTGCCACGCCCACGATCCTTCGTGGCAGAACTGGCCGCTGCTCGAATACGCGATACTCGGCAACATTGTGCCGGATTTCCCTTTGATCAATAAATCCTTCAACTTGTCCTACAGCGGACACGACGGGTGAGGTAGCAATGATTCACACTCTATCGCGGATCATTCGTACTGGGATCTTGACGGAGACTTATCCAACTCCGGTCGCCGCTGCGCCCGAAATCGAAGGACTGCATAAAGACTTGAGGAACATCCTGGGCCGTGCTCTGTGCATTCGCCATGTCGATGCCGGTTCGTGCAATGGTTGCGAACTTGAGATTCAGGCTCTCAACAATCCGTACTATAACCTCGAGGGTATTGGCATCAAGTTTGTAGCGAGTCCGCGCCACGCTGACCTGCTGCTGGTAACAGGGCCAGTATCGGCGAACATGGAAGAGGCTTTGAAACGCACTCTGGATGCTGTACCGGATCCTAAACTTGTTGTTGCTGTGGGAGACTGCGGAGCCTGCGGCGGAGTGTTTGGGAGCAACTACGCAAGCAGGGGCGCCATAGCAAACGTCATACCCGTACACCGCACGGTCACAGGCTGTCCGCCGAATCCCGTAGCAATATTGGAGGCCATTTGCTCCCTATTTAGCGAGGTTTGAATTGCGTTCGTCTGGAGCGATCGCCCGCCGAAGGCAACCGCGTATCAAAGTCCGTCAGCGGCGTGGTCACAAAGTTCCTCGTCAATGTCTTCGCAGTTGTCGGGCTACATCTACCAGGTTGGCCCCGCGTGCAATGTCATCAGTGCCACTGAGTCCAACGGGCGCACGGAGAGCTGGAGCTATGACGGCATCTACCGGCTGACGAATGCGACGATCAGCCTGGCACCGAACCAGCCTCGACCCGATCCGGCCGGTGCAGGCTTCCCGATGCCTTTCGCGGATCAAGCCTTCTCGATGAACCTCGCCTCGCAGCCGGATCTATTTGGTAGAATTTGAATCACGGGACATGGACAGATGTTCTGGGTTGCGGGTCGCCTGCAGCGGCATTGACGGCAAAGTTTCATGCTGTTCATGCTGTCCATTCATCGCGGAATTCGGTTAGATTCCGTGGAAAACGTGGAAGCGGGAGAAAAGATAGACAGCAGCGATGGACAGAAAATTCTTAGACTTAGCGTAAGTCGAAGAAAAGAAAGTGGGGACGTAGCTCAGTTGGTTAGAGCGCTGCCCTGTCACGGCAGAGGTCGCGGGTTCGAGCCCCGTCGTCCCCGCCA
>PLCO01000059.1 GCA_003134815.1 Acidobacteriaceae bacterium
TAGTTATCTAGGACAGCCCCATTAATTAATTAAAAAAATGCACACTTAAAAACACGAAAAACGATGTTAACTACTCTGGAATCAACAAATCTACCTCAAAATCCACATCGATTTTTGTCGATTTTTATCGTTTTTTGTCGATTTTTTTTCGTGAAACGGCCCCTTTTGAGCCGTGAATCGGCCGGGGGCTCGGGTCCCAGAATGCAAATTGACAACGAAAATGGGTGCCCCCGGTCCCTCGCATTTGGGGACCGGGGAAAGCACGAACCTCGACCGCCCTTTTCTTTGAATCGTCAATCTCTCGGTAATTGATGACTGCTACCGCGGTGGTCCGGGCGGACTCGACCTCGACATCCCAGACGCGCGGTGGCAGAAGCTTGACCTCTGCCACAGTCCGGGCTACTCTGTGAATGAGGCGAACAAATGACGAAACTAGCAGCGAAAGTCGACTCCCTCTTCCCCATCCTCCAGCCCTCCCCACTCCCCGGCCTGCCACTGGCAAGCCGGGCTGAAAAAAGCCCAACCCTCGCCAGCCCAACTCTCACGGGTCTCGCTCGAACCGCCGCCGAGGCGCCGCTCGATTCAACCGGCTGCCTCACCGAATACCGCCCCCTCACCAGCCGCACGATCCTCAACAAAGTCACCTCGAACCGTGGCCTGCCCTTCACCCACGCCATCAACCCCTACCGAGGGTGCGAGTTCGCCTGCCGCTACTGCTACGCGCGGTACACGCACGAGTTCCTCGAGCTGGGCCCAGAGGATTTTGAACGCAAGATCTACTTCAAGCAAAACGCCGCCTGGCTGCTCGAACAAGATCTGAAAAAGCTGAAGCCCGGCACGCAGATAGCAATCGGCACGGCCACCGATCCTTATCAGCCGCTCGAAAGAAAGCTCAAGATCACGCGGTCGCTGCTCGAGGTGTTTGCGCGGCACGGCGGATTCCGGGTGGGCATCATCACCAAGTCAGCTCTGATCGCGCGCGACATTGATCTTCTGCAACAAATCGCACGGAACAACCGGCTGACGGTACACATCACCGTGACCACGATGAACGCCAAGCTGGCGCGGCAACTGGAGCCACGCGCGCCGCGGCCCGACCTGCGCATGAGAACCGTTGCCGAGCTGCGCGCGGCCGGCCTTCGTGCAGGAGTGATGTGCTCGCCGCTGATGCCGGGAATCACCGACAGCGCAAGCTCGATCCGCGCGGTGGCTCGCGCCGCGGCGGCCGCAGGCGCGAGTTTTCTGGCGGCGGGAGCGCTGTTTCTCAAGCCGTGCTCGCTGCCCACGTTTCTCGGTTTTGTGCGAGAGCACTTTCCCGAGCAGTTAGCCGGGTATGAACGGCGCTACGCGTCGAGCGCATTTGTTTCCAGCGCGTACCGGGAGCGAATGGCTGCGTTGGTCGATCAAATCTGCCGCGAGTTCAAGCTCGGCAAGCGGCACATGTACGAGGACATGGCGAACGGAGACGCAGCGATGAAAGAAGGCGCGCAGGTCGTCGAGATGCAGCCCTGGCTGCCGTTTGCGCGTGCGGCCGGCGAAGGTTGCAGGCCCAGGGTGGGCGCGTAAGAGAGGAGACCCTCAGGGGCTTTTGCCCAAAAACGAGGGACTCGCCGGTGTTTACCGATTAGTAATTGACGAGTGGGCGGCCATCCGCTCGGAACCAGACTTAGACGGAAAGTGGGGGAACACAATGCTGTGCGCTTGCAGTTGCTTCAACCGTCTGCCCGGAAAGAGTCAAGACTGCAATGTCGTCCTCTGGCCAAACTGCGTGGCTGCTTCCGCGATAGCCTTCGCTGGTGGTTGCTGATGGCCTGGGCACGCTCAAAGCCGTAGAGTAAAGGCGAACCGCACCGTACGCTGCGATCTCATGGTGCTCAATGCGTTGGGCACCTGCAATGAATGCCACGTCGCGGACCGCTTCATTTCCAGCGTACGTAAACATGCCGTCGGCTTCAACGATCATGGCGTGAACGGCATGGCATTTGATCAGTTTGGCTGACCCGGTCTCGGTGTTGAGAATCTTGCGAAGCCGCGCTGCCTCATCTTTTCGAGGTTTTGCCGTGACGACGAGGTATTGTCCCACCTTCACCATCACATCTCCGTAGCGGTCAACTGCCTCCAGGTAGGCCCGCAACCATCCCGCGCCGTCCGACTGCCCATCTGGTGTCGTTAAGAACAGGAACGTTTGCTCATGACCGCGGTAGTGGCCCCACTGTTCGGCTCGGAACCATCCCATTTGCCTGCTATCGGCAACGAAATTGGCAAAATCGTCGTGGCCTGCGAACTCACGCTCCTTCTCGGCATCCCATAAGTAAATACACCTGGCCTTTAAAGTCGGTGAGTAATTCACCATCTGCAAGAACAGGTGAGGATCCGATACGACAATATCGCCGTTCAGCTGTGGGATTGTTCGTTCGAGGTCGAACAGGTCAATTGGGCGAGCACCTCCATTCGAGGCGGCCACAAGTGGGTCTGGAGCCTTCAACGCCTGGTGAATGCCGCGCGTGACGTACATAAGGCCGGGAATTCCGCATGAGACAAGCAAAACCAAGCCGAGAGATCGATTTGACTTGCATACCCGGCTCGCAAATAAGGGGAATAAAAGAAACACTCCAAACAGCCCATGCAGCGCATAGCGGTCTGTGAATGCCTTCAAGAACAAGACGCCCGCAGCGAACGCGAGCAGCGGAACGAACAAGAAGCCCAGCCCCAACGCTGCGATTTCCCGCATCGAAGGCATTTCCTCGCTGTCCACTTTCCGAGTGAAACGGATGCCCAAGGTAATCAGGACCGCCAAAAGGAACAGGGCGCTAACCAACACAATCCCTATATCGCGCAAACTGCTGTCAGCCATTGACGGCAACGACAACAAACGCGGAGTGCCAAAATAGGCGTTGGAGTACTTTCGCGCACCAACGATGATTGGCCAATACAGCGCCATGGTGGCAGAAGCGCCAACCAGAGCACTGACGGTCGGCCAGCTTACCCGACGCCGTAAGGTTCGAACATATTCGCTCATGTAAAACGCGGGCAAGGCGAAGACGGCGTAAAAGTGGCACGACAAAGCAGCAGCGAGCGCGAGCCCGAGGCCGACGTTCCACGCAATCGGGCTGGAACCGTCATCACCCGCCCTGACCCAACAGTAAATCGCAATGCCGAAACATCCGTACATCAACCCATATGGGCGCGCTTCATAGCCGTAGTCAACAAGTGTTGTGCAGAACGGCAAGAGGAGACCGAGCAGCGCATAGAACGGTCCGACGTATCTTCGCAAAGTGAAAAACAGGCCAACGAGCATCATGGTGATGCCGCCAATGGATGCAAGTCTCACCACGAGCGGGCTGGATCCAAAGAGCACGGTCAGCCAGTGAACCAGAAGATGTGCGAGGGGCGGATCAGGATTGAGCCCCAGGGTAAGCGCCAGCCATATCTCCCGGGTCGTTGGCAAGATTGCGATCCAGCGGTAAACCACTTCATCAGCCCAGAGAGGCTTTTGCTTTGAGTAACCCACCATGGCGATAGCAACGGCGCAAAGCCAGAAAGCAACCACAATTTGCCATCGCCGCGAGAGCACGCCGGACTGGCGATCAAGCGCTCTCTCGCCCAGGGCGGGCTCGACGCTACCCGTACCTGGGTCGATATCGCTCGATCTGGGATTCGCATTCAATCAGAATTTCTTTCATGAACTCGAAACTGGCGATATTTTACGCTTCAGTTAGCCCATCGGTACAACGAGGCCCCGGAAAGGAACTCACCGCTATCTGCAGCAGAGGCAAAGCGCGCGAAACCCGCGCTGGCTACAGGACAACTAGCTAATTAGATCCTGAAAATATCGGATTGACAGGGCGTTCCGGTCGAATCACCGGCAACTCGGAAGTTACTGATTGAACAATGGTTCCGCACGCCGACGGCTAGTCACCCGTGGCCTCCCGTGCCAGCGTGCATTCCGGCGGCTGGCCTGTCGGGTCGGGAGACCCGCACGGCTGCCGAACAGGAGACCGGGCGGTACTTGTGGCGCGATTGCGGAATGATGCGGTCACGGGCTCAGCGCGTCATGATCACTTCAGACACGCTGTCTTTGGCCAGGAACTGCCTGTGGCCCGACCAGCCGGCAAACAGGCGCTCAATGCTGCGGTTGGTAAAGCAGCGCTGGATCGGGAATTGCTGGGCCAACTGCATCTCCACGTCGTCGCCTTCGGTCAGGTGGAAGCGGCAGCGAACCGCCTCCTCGTCCCGCGTTTTGGTGTGGAAGAAGGCCAGAACCTGCCCGCCGGGATTCATTGCGTCGGAGAGGTGACCGACGATAGGGGCGACCAGCTGCTCGGGCAGATAATCGAGGGCCGTCCACAGCAGCACCATGTCAAAGGTGCGGCCGGAGAAATTCAGAGTGTGCTCCAGGTAGCCCTGGGCGTTCCAGATTGGCTTGTCGTCCTCGTCGGTGCCGGTGATCCAGTTCTCGCCGTAGGCTTCGACTTCAAGGTCGGCGAGGAAGACGCTTTGGCCGAGATTAGTGAGGAAGTTGATATTGGAGGGCGAGGTGTAGCCGG
Source organism: Acidobacteriaceae bacterium (assembly GCA_003134815.1). Classification (GTDB taxonomy): domain Bacteria; phylum Acidobacteriota; class Terriglobia; order Terriglobales; family Acidobacteriaceae; genus Telmatobacter. Next base: position 4,548 of record PLCO01000059.1, read on the forward strand.
TGTCAATGACGCGCAGGCCTGGCTCAGCCTGCAGGCGCTTGCGCAACAGGCTCCACGCGCCGGAGTGGCGCGGAATGCGCGGACCGGTGAGGCCCGGAAGAGACTGGGCGACCGCGGTCTGCTGTTTTTTGTCGAACCACGTGCGCAGCACCCTCACTCCCTCTCACTGCCGAGCGGATGGGTGGCGCTTGCCCGGCGACGCACGATCACTTGCTTGCGGACCCGATCTGTTGCTTCCGGACCTGATCTATTGCTTGCGGACTCAGGAGCCGCTGCTCGACGATCCGCTACCAGCCTGCGGAGGGGCCGAGACGGCCTGCGTCAGGTCCACCTTGCCGTGGAAGACGGCATTGTCTTCAATGGCCAGGCGAAGCGCGCGGATATCGCCCTCGAGGTTGCAGCCGGAGCGCAGTTCCACGCGGCCGCTGGCAATAATGTTGCCCCGGACGCGGCCCTGAACGAGCACATCTTTTGCGGTCAGGTCAGCGGCTATATTGGCGTTGGGACCAATGGTGAGGCGGTTCTCACCCAGGTTGACGGTGCCTTCGACCCGCCCATCCAGCAGCAAGTCCTCACTGCCTTTCACTTCGCCGTTGATGATGATGGTCTTGCCAATGCGCGCTGGAGAATTCTCTTGAGCCATGGTCACAAATCCTTGTCGAAATTCGTCGACTTTCTTTAAGTACCTGCCCGAACTATATCAACCCTGCCAGCCCGCATCAATTCGTGCGTGTAAAAAGCTGCACCAAAAGCCGCAAATCGAGTAACCGCGGCCGCGCGGCAGCAACGAAACGACGACGAAATGGGGACCGGCGGCACGAAAAGGCAGGTTCGGCGGCGCGCGCCTGGGCACATGTACGCCCGAATAAGCGCCTTCGGACAAGCGTGCCCACACGAGCGTGTCCGGCTAAACTGGACGTGTGCACCGGCTCTCCTCCCTGCTCCTCATGCTCTCCGCGGCGGCCAGCGTCCCTGGGCAATCCGCCCAACCCGCCTCCGGCGCAGGGAACCGGCAGCCACCCTTGCAGGGACAAACGCTAGTGAACCGCGCGCTGTCGAACGAGTACAACGCTGCGCAGGATGCAAGCCACCCCATGCGGTATGAGCTGGTAAAGACCAGCCCGCGGCTGGCCGCAATCAAGAAGATCTGCGAAACCAAAGATGGCGACGTCGCGCGGCTGATACAGCTGAACGGTAAGCCGCTGAGCCCGGCGGATGAAGAGCAGGAAGAAGCTCGCCTGACCGAGCTGCTGAGCGACCCCGGGAAGCAGCGTCGACGAAAGCAGTCTGAGAGCGATGACACAGGGCGCGTGCTGAAGGTGCTGCGCGCGCTACCCACCGCGTTCGTGTACCAGGACGCGGGCGCAGCCGACGGACCGACTGGCAAAGTCGAAAAGTTCGCCTTCAAACCGAATCCAGGATTCGTTTCGCCGGACCTGGAGACGCAAGTTTTGACGCAGATGGCGGGCGAGATTTGGATCGATCCCGTCCACCTGAGAGTCGTCCGGCTCGAGGGCCACTTGCAGCAGGACGTGGACTTCGGCTGGGGAATCCTGGGAAGGCTGAACAAGGGCGGCTGGATCGTTATTCAGCAGGCGGACGTTGGTGGAGGGCAGTGGCGGACCGTTCACTTTGAGATGAAGATGAGCGGGCGCGTGGTGTGGAAGACGCGCGTATTCGACACAGCCGAGGACGAGACTGGATACGAGCCGGTTCCGGTTGGGGTGGGATATCAAAAGGCGATTGAGATACTGCGCGCTAATCCGTGAGTGCTGCGGCCCTGCATAAAGGCGCAATCCAACAAAAGAAAAGCGGCGATACCCGATCGGGATGCGCCGCTTTTGCTGATTTGCGTTTCGAAAACTACTTCACCTTGAGCCTATTTCAACTTGTGCCTACTTCACCTTGAGGAAGATCATGGCGAAGGTAAACAGGGTGAGTGACTCGATGAACGCCAGGCCGATGATCATGAAGGTCATCAGGGCCGGACGGGTTCCCGGATTGCGCGCCAGAGCTTCAGTGGTTGAGCCGACTGCTCTTCCCTGGCCCAGGCCGCAGAGGCCGGCAGCCAGTCCCATGCCGAGGCCGACGCCGATGGGCACCATGTCGATGGGGGCTGAGCCGCCATCCGCGAAGGCCGGAATGGCAAAGGACAAAACTGCCAGGGCCATAAACACATATTGAAGTTTCCGCATAATTCTCCTGCTCCCTAAGATTGGCTGCCAGTGGGTGGTTGAGGCTCACCGTGCCGGCACATAAGCAGCTTCTAGCTTCTAGCCTTTAGCTTCTAGCTTGTTCATCGGTGAGCTGAGGATCTCAATTCACCGACGCGATGGCTAGAGGCTAGCAGCTAGAGGCTAAAGGCTGTCCTTATGCCTTTGGCCCCCTCACGCTTTCAGCCTTCCGTTGATCCAGAGCGGAAGCGGCTCCGGCGGAAACTTGAATGCAGTTCACAGTTCGAAGTTCTCAGTTCACAGGAAATGCCCAAACGAAGACACCAACTACGAACTGCGATCTGTGTACTGTTTCTAATTGATTTGCTCGTGTGCAACCGCCATGCCGAGATAGATCATCGACAGCAGCATAAAAACGTAAGCCTGAATGACGGCGACCCCAGCGTGAAGGCCGAGAAAGACAGTGGGCGCAATCACCGGCATCATGGAAAAACAAATCAATGTGAGCAAGTCGCTGGCCAGCATGTTGGCGTAAAGACGGATGGTCAGCGACATCATGCGCGCGAGATGCGAGATGATTTCGACTGGGAAAAGCAGCCATGCCATCCACCAGACGGGGCCGGCAAAATGCTTGAGATAGCTGATCGCACCTTGGGTACGAACGCCGTGGTAGTTGTAGTAGAGAAATGTGAGCACGGCGATACCAAGTGGCACTTCAGGTTGCGCGGTGGGCGTGTTCATGCCCGGAAATCCGGCGAACAGGCCAAACAGGTTGTTAAGAAGAATAAACAGAAGCACGCAAGTGACAAACGGCTGGAAGCGCTCGTATCCGTGACCAATCACCTGTTCCGCCTGGCTGCCGACAAACTCGTGGATCATCTCGGCAAGCTGCTGCGCGGGGTTCGGATTCTCGACCGAGAGCGTAAACCGCACAACGAGAAAGAAGACAATCAGACCGAAGGCGACGAGGAACTCCAGCGCGAAAGTGTTGTTGATTGGCGCGGTGCTCGCCGGATGCAGACCCAGATGCTGCATAACGGCAGCCACCACGGGTCCGAAGAGATTGTTCAACAGGCGAGTGATTGCGAGACTAGGCGGCATCTGAGCTGAATCTTTCCTTTTCCGGCAGAGTGGGCCCCAGGGCACATGCCCGGATTGCTTCGGCGGTCAGTCCCTGAGCAGGCGCACCACTTCCCAAACCAGTGACAACACCGCCAGCGCTAGACCAAAAAGAAGCGGCACCACAGAGCCCTGGAAACACTTCAGGCTACCATATATGACCGCCGCGAATACCACGAGGCGCAGCATAAACAGGACCACCGCAATGCCAGCGCCGCGCGGTGTCTTTTGCTTGTCCATTGCGACGGTAATAAAGCGGGCGAGACGGCGCCATTCATAGATGCTGGCTGCCGAGACAGCGGTGCCCGCAGCCATCATTCCCGCGTTATGCCAGCCGGAAGCCTTCCAAACGACAAGCGCGGAAAGGACGCCGACGATCAACGTGTTACGGATGGCCCGGTTTAACAGGGCCTGGAGACCCTCGTCGGTGAGGTCGACAAAGGAATGGCTTTCGTCGCTCATAGCGGGCGACCAGAACTTCCGCTTTCGGTCTCGTCTCCGTTGCCGCCTTTGTGTTTTGGACCGGCCCCCTCTGGACCAGCCGCCGATGCGATGGCCATTTGGATTGCGCCGACGAGTCCGGCGATGATGCCGAAGACGATGCCGGCCATCGAAATCCAGCTCTGGTGCAGCCAGCGGTCAAGCCCCGCGCCAATGGCCCAGCCGATGAGGCCCGCGCACGGCAGCATGAGCGCGATCTGGATCATTTTCTCGGCCTGAATCCATGAACCGATCAGGCCGCTGGCTCCGCTATCGCCGCCGCTGTCGCCGGATTCGCCCGATCCGTCAGAGGCGAGGCCGGGCTTGTTGCTCTGGTTCTTATCGGGTGCAGTGCGGTCCGGCATACTTCGTGGTTATACACGAGGAACGCTCTTCGGCGCGACGCTGAGCCACGCTAGATGCGTGGCTAGGCGCGACGCCAGACCAGGCGATACAGTGACCGAGCCAGACGCTGATCCAGACAAGTCGCCGGCATTACTCAACACGGCCCCGACGCGGGGCCGGACTAGAGGCGCTGCTGGACGCGACGTAGGACCAGGCTACTGCTTTGTCGGTGTAGAGGGTGTCGAGGGCGTCGTGGGCGTCGTGGGCGTTGTGGGTGTTGAAGTAGCAAGAGCCGAGTTCTTCATCCGGTCCTCGCCTTTGTCGTTGTCGAGCTGGCTCAAAACGAGAACCCATCGCGTTCTCACGCTGGGTGGGTTCGAAGGTCCTTCAGGAGCGGCCAGAATCTTAGCCTCGAAGAAATAAGTTTGTCCCGGCTCCGCTGTAAAGGAAGCTACGCCGATGTGCTTTCCGTGCGCCGCGGAGAGCGACTTCCAATCGGCGCAAACACTGTGCGCGCCGGGCGCAACATCCAGAACAAAATAAGAATCGCCTTTGGTCGCTCCCACCCACGAGCCATCCACGGCGATGCGAGGGGCGAAATCGTAGCATCCGAGGCATCCCGGCGCATCGATGCGCTCGATGAAGACGACTTGCGCCTTTCCCGCCGCAGGTGGCGCAGGCGCTGGCGCGTTCTTCTCCGTTTTCACATCGAAATGAGCGTGATCGTCACCGCACGCATCGGAAAGGTTGGCGGCGCGGAGCTGGTTGCCCAAAACGCACAAGGTGCAGACAAGGAATACTGCCATCGCTCTTTTCATGTGGGAATCTCCTGGGTTACTTTGATTCCGGCTGGGCCTAATTGGTTGGGCCTGTCTGAGAGTCCGTGGTGACGGTCGCGAATGAGCAGACAGTCATCCATCGTGGTAATACCCGAGGGAAGCCTCGGAGGACTATCGATTCGGCTTTGACTGAATTGGGCTTGCAGGACGGAAGGCTACTTACTCGTCCAGGTTGCCAGCTTGCCCACTTTGACGCGATATTTGCCCTCGTCTTCGCTCATGAAGCCATAATCGACAACCAGGGTCGCACTCCCGGCAGTATGGGCATATTGCCCGGGCGCCGAGGAACCGGCTGCGGGGGGTACGTAAACCGATTGTCCGGGCGTGCCAGTCGCCGACTCTTTGCCGCCGAAGAAGTAGACCTTGCCTGCCTCCGCAGTAAATGGGGTCATCGAAATCAGGTGCTCGCGCATGGTTCCAGTGAAACCAAAATGCTTTTGCGGAGAGACGCACAGATGATGTTCGCCCGGAGCCAATTGCACCAGGAAGTAGGAGCTGCCGTGCGTTGCTCCCACCCACGTGCCGTCAATGCCATAACGTGTCGTAAGGTCGAAATGATTGCTCTCTCCCTCTTCCACTATCACCAGCAGCGCTTTGCCCTCCTGGGCTTTTAGCTCCTGTGTGTGATCGTCGACGACGCTCACATGGAATTCCGCCTTGTCATCTCCGCAGGCATCGGGCAGGACGTTCTTTTTCGCCCGCGCTGAGGGTGTAAGAGCAAGACACATCAACAGCACGAAGATCATCATTCTGTTCATGACAACTCCCGCATGAAGGATTAGTAATGGGGAAAGTTTACACCCGCATTCGCGTACGAAAAAGCCGGCCATTCGTTAGCCGTTATACTGGCGGTTGGACCTTCGATCAAATCTGGAAAAGAAGCAAAGAGTTCGTCTGGAAAAGGAAGTATGGAGTTCGAATCGGAATTCGAGCGCAAGCTCTTTGACGAGCGCCGAGAAAAACTGAAGAAGATCGCCGAGTTGGGGCAGGCGGCGTATCCCAACCGGTTTGCCGCGCCGGAGAGCATCCCGCTAGTGCGCGCCAGATGGGATCATGCGACGGCCGAAGAACTTGAGGCGAAGCGCGAGACCGTCACCGTGGCGGGGCGCATCATGGCCATTCGCGCGCAGGGCAAGGCCGGTTTCGCCACGCTGCAGCAGGAGGGCGCCCGGCTGCAGATTTACGTGCGGCTCGACGCCGTCGGTGAGCAGGGCTTCGCGTTGTATAAGCTGCTCGACCTGGGCGACCACATCGGCGTAACGGGATACCTCTTCCGCACCCGAACCGGCGAGTTGACGGTTCATGTGGATACGCTGACGTTTCTGGCCAAGGCCATGCTCACGCTGCCGGAGAAGTACCATGGCCTCGCTGACGTCGAACTGCGCTACCGCCAGCGCTATGTGGACCTGTTTGCGAACCTCGACGCCCGCGAAGTATTTGTGAAGCGGGCGAAGGTGTTGAAGGCGCTGCGAACGTTCTTTGACAGCCGTGGCTACCTTGAAGTGGAGACGCCGATGATGCAGCCGATCGCCGGCGGGGCTGCGGCGCGGCCGTTCAAAACGCACCACAACGCGCTGGACATGGATTTGTATTTGCGGATCGCGCCGGAGCTTTATCTGAAGCGGCTGGTGGTGGGCGGATTAGATCGGGTTTACGAGATCAACCGCAACTTTCGTAACGAGGGCGTGAGCACGCAGCACAATCCAGAGTTCACAATGCTCGAGTTCTACCAGGCATACGCGAATTACCACGACCTGATGGATTTGACCGAGGAATTGATTGCGTTCGTAGCGAAAGAAGTAAACGGGACGACGGTTCTTCCGTCGGGGAAAAAAGACGAGGCCGGGAATCCGATTCCGCGACTCGACCCGCAGGGAAATCCGATCGACTTCGCGAAATGGGAACGGCTGACGATGGTCCAAGCGATTGCCGAGTGGTGGCCTGAAAAGGCAACTCCAATCCCGCAGCTCGATGACCTAGCCAACCTAAACCAATTCAAGCCTTTTGTAGAAGCGCTCATGACGCATTTCGCTCAAGAAGCTGGGCGGCTAACGGCAGAACGGGAGCATATCCATAGCACATTTCTTGCCGGCCCTGAAAAGACCGAAACGGAATCGCTCGACACAAGAGCACAAATTCAAGAAATCACGGGTTTGATGGCAACTGCGAATACCAATAGATGGACTTTGAATAGAGCCTTGAAATATTACGACGGCAAGATATTTGCGACCGTGTTTGAAATGCTGGCCGAAGAGCACCTCGTCCAGCCAACCATCATCTACGACTACCCAACGGTTGTCTCCCCGCTGTCGAAGCAAAAACCTGACGACCCGGATCACGTCGAGCGGTTTGAGATTTTTGCCGGGGGATTTGAGCTGGGCAATGCCTTTAGCGAGTTGAACGATCCGGTGGAGCAGCAAAAACGTTTCGAAGACCAGCTCGCGCAGCGGGCGGCCGGCGACGAAGAAGCGCACCAGATGGACGAGGACTACGTGAGGGCGCTGATGTACGGGTTGCCTCCGACAGGCGGCGAAGGCATCGGCATCGACCGGCTAGTGATGCTGCTGACCGGCTCGAAGTCGATTCGCGATGTAATTCTGTTCCCGCTGATGAGAAATACAGTGAACGAGGGAACAAGGGAACAAGGGAACAAGAAGCCGGAAGCCGCAAGCTAGCTCCGCTAACCCCGCTAGCACCGCTAACTCCGCTTTCACAGGAGCATCTGACCGCATTGAACATCTTATTCGTCGGCGACATTTTCGGCAGCGCGGGGCGCAGGATTGTGCGCGAGCACATTGGCCACGTGCGCGCGGCGCACAAGGTCGACCTGACGATTGTGAACGTGGAAAATGCCGCCGGCGGGTTCGGCGTAACACCCGGACTGGCCGAGGAGATCTTCGATCTGGGCGCGGACGTGCTGACGACCGGCAATCACGTCTGGGACAAGAAGGAACTGCTCGACTATTTGAACTCCGCTGCCCCAACCGCCCACGATCGAGCTCGCCGTGTGCTGCGGCCTGCGAACTTTCCGCCGGGCGTGCCGGGATACGGACTCTACGAGGGTAAGACCTCGGGCGGCGTGGACTATGCGGTACTGCAACTGCAGGGACGCGTCTTCATGACCGCGATCGACGATCCGTTTCGCGCAGCCGATGCGCTGCTTGCCGGCGTGCAGGCTAAAGTGATCGTTGTCGATTTCCACGCGGAGGCCTCGAGCGAGAAGGCGGCGCTTGGCTGGTACCTCGATGGTCGCGTGACGGCGGTGCTGGGCACGCACACGCATGTGCCAACGGCCGACGAGCGCATTCTGCCGCATGGAACCGCCTACCAGACTGACGTGGGCATGAGCGGGCCATACGACAGCATCATCGGCGTCGAAAAAGATCTGGTGCTGCACAAATTCCTGACCGCAATGCCGGGCAAATTCGAGGCGGCGAAGGGAAATCCCAAGATGTGCGGTGCCGTGGTGACGTGCGATCCGGCGACGGGGAGAGCTTCGGCGATCCAGCGGATCATGCTGGGCGAATAGATCAGTGGTTAGTGGTTAATGAGCAGTCGAAGTACCGGCAGAAGCCTGTACCCTTCGCGACGCAACAAAAAGGGCAGCCCGCCGAAGCGGACTGCCCTTTCAATTCCCGGAAGCATTTCGTCCCGCGGCCCTCAATCGCCAATGAGAGAACGGCGAATGAGGGCCTCGCGGTTAATGCGCCTTGTGCGCGGGTGAAGGCTTGACAGTATGATGCACCGGGCCTGCCTTCTTTTCCAACTGTATGAATCCGTCGCTAAGGACGATTTGCGCGGAGGCAGCAGTAGTTCCGGCCGCCGCGGTGTGCGTGAAGGTGTCGTAGGTGCCGTCCAACTCGATGGCCGGCTGTAGACCCAGCGCGGAGCCCGATGCCGGAGCATCCTTGCAGGAGAGCGGTTCCTTGAGAGTGACGGTAAAGTCGGCGGTGTGCGCGTCTTTGGCGTCCTGCGTTACAGCCACATTCACGGTCGAGATTGAAGGCTCAACCGAAATCTTGTGGATATGCGCGGGCGTGTCGGTCAGCACGTCGCCCATGGCGTCGGTATCGGCCTTGACACCGTTGGCCACAATGTAGGCCTGCGCGTCCGCAACTTTGAGCTCTGTGGGCGGCTCGGGAACAGCGCTGCAAGCCACGGGGTTGGTGAGCTTGACGACGAAGTCCTTGGGCTTAACCGCAGCGGTGGTGGTGACAGAGATGTGCAGCACCGTCGCGGGATCGGAGATGACGATGCCCGGTACCGGAGTGGCTTGTCCCTTGAGCAGAGCCCAGAGGCCAGTGGCATCCGCGTCAGATCCATTCGCCAGAATGTATTCCTTGTCTTCGAGGCCCAGAGTTTTGGGGTCGCCGCTGGTGTAGGCGTGATGTGCCAGCTCGGCCGGAGTTGGAGCAGGCGCAATGGTGAAGCCGGCCGGCGGGAAGAGCGTAGCCTGGGCCTGTGCTTCGATCGCCTGAATCTGCTGAGTGATGGCGGCCTCGCCGTCGAGCGTGCCGTGATAACGCTTGTACCAGTACTCAAGCTGTGGCTCGATCTGGCCCTTGAAGTTAGCCGGCGCGTAGTCCCATGCGCGGGCGTAGAACCAGACGGCCTTTACTTCGTCCTTTGAATCGCCGGGCTTGGCATAGGCCTGCGCCAACTGCAGCGTATCGGCAAGGCACGGGCCCGGCGTTGTGCATGCTGTAGGCGAATAGAGCATCAACTCCGCTGTGTACTCCTTGATGGCGTTGGCGAAGTCACAACAAACCATTTTGGGAGGTGTAACTCCTGCAGCTGGGACCTTCTTCGAAACCGCGTCGTCAAAAGCGATGGCGGAGTGGAAGGCAGGGTAAGCGGCACCCGTCAATTTTGCCCAATCGGCGTCAGTCGTGGCGGCCGGTTTGGGAGCCACAAGACCTTTCTCTGCCAGAGCAGCCGCATCGTCGCATGTTGCCGAATCTGTAGCGACGCCGGAGGCATCGAGAGTGGCGCCGCACTGCTGCTTCTTGATGTAGACCGAGATGAAAATGGCCTTCATGTTATTAGGATCGACCTGAAGCAGGCGGGTGGCGGCGTCAATGACCTTAGCGGGCTGGCTCACAGCCTGATAGGAATCGATGAGCTGATCGAGAACAGCTTTCTTGACGACGCTCTGTGGATAGGTTTGAAGAAAACCTTCGAGCGCTGCGGCCTTTTGGCCGGGGTCGGTCTGTGTGATCGCGTTCTGATACGCGTTGAACTCGGCCGGATCCTGGATAGTGATCTGGCTGGCGTCCTGAGCTCGCAGTGCGGGCATGGAAACAAGGCTTAAGCTTGCCACTGCCATCGCAGATGCAAAGAATAACTTCTTCATGCAATGCTCCTGGGAAATGCCGAAATGGAGATCAAGAAAATGACTCGCGCGCCAGGTAAATGTCAACAATCATGGGTGGCGTTTGAGCGCTGGGGCAACGGATATAAAGATACCACGGCCACCAATGCCACGTAGCAGGATTATAGAAAGCGAAATCGCCGCTGACAAGCAATGCGAGAGGTGAATTGAGGAGCGTACCGCACACTGGTAACTGGGCGGCCACGGCCTGGAGAGCGCCGGCCTGCATGTCTCGATTCGAGACTGATGGACAGGTTTAAATGGACTGGCCTATTGGAGCAGGCGAACCAGCTCAGCCTGCTCGGCAAGGAAAGCGTCGTGGCCATGGTCGCTCTTCATCTCGCGGTAGTCGGCCTGGGCTCCGGCTGCGCGAATTCGCTCGGCAAAGCGGCGCACATCTTCGGCGGGAAAAAGCCAGTCGGAGCTGATGCCGATGAAGCTGAGGCGGGCCTTGATGCGGCCGAATGCCTCCGTAGGCGAGGCGTAACCGCGCAGCGGATCCCAGGTGTCCATGGCGCGCAGGATGGCGAGGTAGGAGTTGGCGTCAAAGCGCTCAATGAAACGGCTGCCCTGGAGATCGAGGTAGCCGGCGATGTCAAAGCGCTCGCCGATGAGGCCTGCGCCGTGGCCGTTGGCCGCCCATGGATCTTCGCCGCTGCGGTCGGGATTGCGGCCGAAACGCTCGTCGAAGAGGGGCGCGGATTTGTAGCTGATCATGGCGATTTTGCGGGCGAGCGCCAGCCCGTTGCGTGGTGGGCGCTGCGGCAGATAGCGGCCGCCGGACCACTCGACGTCGTGCTCAATGGCCTGGCGCTGAAGATGGTTGAGGGCCAGCCCCATGGCAGAGAGCGGCGTGACGCCGATGATGAGCGCGCGCTCAATGCGTTCGGGCTGATGGATGGTCCAGTCCAGCGCCTGCATGCCGCCAATGGAGCCGCCAAGGACGAGGCGAATACGGCGGATGCCGAGCGAGTCAAGCAGACGCGCCTGTGCGCGGACGTTGTCGCGAACGCCGACCAGAGGGAAGTCCGTCCCGTAGATTTCGCCTGTTTCGGGATTGACGGAACCAGGCCCCGTGGAGCCGTAACAGGAGCCCAGCATGTTGATGCAGATGACGAAGTCATGCTCCAGTGAGAGGACCGCGCCGGGAGCAAAAATTTCAGGCCACCAGGAGCCGACGAGAGCCGAGCCCGAGAGTGCGTGGCAAACAAGAACGGCATTGTCGCGAGCTGCATTCAACCGGCCGTAGACGGCGTAATGCAGCGTGGGACAGATAAGGGACCGGCCGCATTCGAGCGGCAGGGAGCCGTCCAGGACGAAGTCGCCTTCGTAGGTGGGCTCCACGGTTTTGGTCCCCACGGACGTGGACCTGTCCGCGGGGGCCCCCGTTTTTTCTCCCGGCGGCGAAGCGCCGCTGCGGCTGTAACTGTCGGTCATAATCAGCCTCTAGCTTTTAGCTCTTAGCTCCTAGCCTCTAAATCTTAACCTCGGACCTCAGAACTGCTCTAAGTGACCCGGGCAGCTTGAAGATGTCATCGCCGAGCGATTCCACCTCTAGCGGTTTGGAAAGCCGGGAGCTAGAGGCTAGAAGCTAGGAGCTAGAAGCTGCCTCTCCTATTTTGCCGCAACAGCCCTGGCTGACCCCGCAAATTTGTGTCCGCTAGCGGCCTCAATCGCCTGATCGAGATCGGCGAGGATGTCGCGAATGTCCTCAATACCAACGGAGAGCCGCACCATCTCAGGCGTGACGCCCGTGGCCGCCTGCTCCTCCGTCGACAACTGTTGATGCGTAGTGGAGGCGGGGTGAATCACCAGCGACTTGGCGTCGCCGATGTTGGCCAGCAAAGAAAACAGCTCAAGCGTGTTGATGAGCTTCTTTCCCGCTTCGTAGCCGCCCCCCGTGGTTCCAGCCTTAATGCCAAAAGTGACCAGCGCGCCGGCGCCGGTCGGGAGATACTTCTTGGTCCGCGCGTAGTAGGGGCTGGACTCTAGGCCGGGATAGTTGACCCACTCGACGCCGGGATGCTCGGCGAGGTGCCTGGCGACGGCAAGAGCGTTTTGCGAGTGGCGCTCCATGCGCAGGTGCAGCGTCTCGATCCCTTGCAGCAGCAGGAATGCGTTGAAAGGCGAGAGCGCTGCGCCCGTATCCCGCAGGCCTTGCACGCGCGCCTTGAGAATGAACGCGAGTGGGCCGAAGGCCGCGGTGTAAGAGAGTCCGTGATAGGAGGGATCAGGCTCGGTGAAGTCCTTGAAGCGGCCCGAGGCGGCCCAGTCGAACTTTCCTGCGTCCACAATAACGCCGCCAATGGCTGTGCCGTGGCCGCCGAGGAACTTGGTGGCCGAGTTGACGACAATGTCGGCGCCCCACTCGATGGGCCGCACCAGGGCCGGCGAGGCCGACGTGTTGTCGATGACCAGCGGAAGTTTGTGGTCGTGGGCGATTGAAGCCAGCCGCTCGATGTCGGCAATGTCGAGTTTGGGGTTGCCCAGCGTTTCAGTGTAGAGGGCGCGGGTTTTGTCGTTGATCAAGGCGCGCAGGCCGTCGAAGTCATCGGCATCGGCAAACTTGACCTTGATGCCCAGGCGCGGCAGCGTGTAGTGGAAGAGATTGTAAGTGCCGCCATAAAGTGAGGTTGTGGAGACGATTTCGTCGCCCGCAGCGGCGAGGGTGGTGATGGCCAGCGTCTCTGCCGCCTGGCCCGAGGCCGTGGCGAGGGCCGCCGCGCCGCCTTCGAGTGCAGCCACGCGCTTTTCAAAGACGTCCGTGGTGGGGTTCATGATGCGTGTGTAGATGTTGCCGAACTCCTGCAGCGCGAAGAGACGGCCTGCGTGGTCCGCGTCCTGAAAGACGTAGGAGGTGGTCTGGTAGATGGGCACGGCACGCGCGCCAGTGGTGGGATCGGGGGATTGGCCGGCGTGAACGGCCTGCGTAGCAAGTTGCTGCGGTTTCGGTTCCGACATGATGATCTCCTTCAGATTCGTGGTCTTTGCATTGGGGAATGCGCAATTGGGGACTTCGGGATCGTTTGCGGGCCGACTGACCCGGAGCGCCCAGGCGGCGAGCGATTTGCTGCCTGGCGCATGAGAAACAATGAAAACGGCCCGCATCCGTTTTCAGGACCCGGGCCGCTTGACTTCAAGATCGGTAACGCTTAGCGCATTCGCCGCTCAAGAGATGCACGGAGGGGTCGGGATGGCATACACATGGCCATGGCCTCGCTTGCGATTCGCCCGCAATTCCGTGTTCCCTGTGAGAACGGCATAGTTTGCAGTATCAGGGCGAAGCTGGGCGGGTGTCAAGCAAAGAACGCGCCTGATGCGATTAGGCTTTGACGCTGAAGTGGTAGTTGGTCCCGGCTCAAATCCCTATTCTTCCGGCTTCCAGATATAGGCTCCGGGCTGGGGCAAGCCGATGTGGGCGAGCACGCGGCAGACAAATTGGCGGGCCATTTCTTCGGAGTCGGTGGGGTGGTTATAAAACGCCGGGATGCAGGGAAAGATGGTCGCGCCGGCTTCGGCGGCCAGCGTCATATTGCGCAAGTGAATGCGGTTGAAGGGCGTTTCGCGCACGCACAAAATCAATGGCCGCTGCTCCTTGAGCGTGACGTCGGCAGCGCGGGCGATAAGCGAGTTTGCAAGGCCGAGAGCGATCGAGGCTAGCGAGCCCATGGAGCAGGGCAGAATAATCATTCCATCAGACGGATGACTGCCGCTGGCGATGGGCGCGCCGATGTCGGAGTCGGCGTGCTGGATCGTCTTGCCAGGCACGGCGCCGAGGAGCTTTTTCAGCAGATTCGTTCTGCCCGAAACGCCAAGTTCCTCGGCCAGCACTCGCAGCGAGTTTTCCGAGGCAACAAAATGAACGCAAGCGACTCGGTCGTCGGCTTCAAGGGCACGCAGTGCCTCGCGGGCGAGGATTGCGCCGGATGCGCCGGTGATGGCGAGGGTGAGGTTAACGCGTTCCATTTTGGAGGAGCTCCATTTCATGGCCGATTGTTGTAGCTTCAGGGAGGTGGCGACTGGCCGCTTCCTTGAAAGGCCCTAAAGCCGGTCGACTCGAAGTTGCCGACCAGCTGCGAGAGAGCCGCCTGATTTAGAGGAAAGCTCTGGAACTCAAGGTACATCGCGTCAACGGCAGCTACGGTCGCTCCTAAGAGTGTCGTTATCCTGTCCCGAAGGTCATGTCCATATGAAACGATATCCTGATGAATCAGTATGTCTAGAAGGAGTTGTGGCATCGGCTTAAAGCCTGCCGGGGGTACCGCACCAGTAGCATGCATATGCTGCTCCCAAAGAAATGGCCACTGTGCTGGGAGGAATGTATACAAGTTTTGATCAGAATGTTTAAACACGAAAGAACGTACACTATTCTTTATATGCGCCGATTTGTTTCTTAGAATACGTGCGAATTTGAGCCAATCCTGTTCTTCGCCCTGAGCGCAGACGATTGGTTTGATTCGCTCGTACAAGTCTTCCAGCGCCTGCTGCTGAGGCGTAATTACAAGAGAGGAGCTTGGCAGCGGGATTTGGAGCCAAGTCTCAATCGCTGAGAAAACCGCCCTTCCTACGACCAATCCCTTGATCGAGTCCGTCAAGAACAAGGCAATCAGATCAGCGGTTCCATCCAGGCTAGCAAGCAGAGACATCAGGAATAATTGGAAATTTCGCCTCGCATTAGCGTCGGCTTCGACGTCCCAATTCTCGCCCCTTAAGCGCTTCTCCGGATTGTAGCCTTTTCCCTGTGCCGCAGCGAATGTCTGAAGTTCACTGTCTGCTTCAACCAAGCAGTCTTTGATGCTCCTCAGCACGAGACCGAAATAGCTAAACAGAAAATGGTCTTTATCCGACAAGAAGGACGGTGCAGATCCGAAAGACAAATAGCTTGATCGTGTATACAGAGTAAACATTGATTCAGGCAGTATCCCCGAATCCTTAGCGGCGACCCATTCAGGCTCAGGTTCATTCCGAACGAATGGGGCCATTATTACTGCGTGAGCATTGAGATCGAAATCTTCGAGTCGCATTAAGACCTCCGATTTCAACCAACAATCCTACTCGCCCAGCACGCGCTTGAAGATCGCATCCACGTTGCCAAGCTGGCGGTTGTAGTCAAATGTCTTCGCCAGCTTCTCCGGCGAGAGCAGCTTGGTAATCGCCGGATCGCGGGAGACTTCGTCGCGGAAGTTCAAATCTTCTTTCCAGGCGCGCATGGCTTGCGATTGCACAAGCTTATAAGCGTCCTCGCGCAACATTCCGCCCTCGGCCAGATCGAGCAGCAATTGGCCCGAAAAAATCAGGCCGCCAGTCAATTCGAGATTCTTCTTCATCCGCTCGGGGTAAACAAGAAGCCGGTCAACCAGATCGGCGGTTTTTGCCAGCAGATAGTCGACCAAAATCGTCGAGTCCGGAAAGATGACCCGCTCCACGGAAGAATGAGAAATGTCGCGTTCGTGCCAGAGCGGGATGTTCTCCATCGCCGCCTGCGAATTGCCGCGAAGCACGCGTGCCAAGCCGCTGATTTGCTCGCTGGTGATGGGGTTCTTTTTGTGCGGCATTGCCGAGGAGCCCTTTTGCTTTTCGCTGAAGTACTCCTGCGCCTCGCGAACCTCTGTGCGCTGCAGGTGGCGGATTTCGACGGCAATTTTGTCGAGTGTGCTGCCGATGATGGCGAGCGTGGCGATATAAGCTGCGTGGCGGTCGCGCTGGATGACCTGCGTGGCGACGGGCGCGGGCTTGAGTCCGAGCCGCTCACAGATCCGCTCTTCGTGCTCGGGCTTCAGGTGTCCAAAAGTACCGACGGCGCCGGAAAGCTTGCCGACGCGCATGTCCTCGGCGGCAGCGGCGAAGCGTGTGGCATTGCGCTCCATTTCCGCGTACCAGTTGAGCAGCTTGAGGCCGAAAGTCGTCGGCTCCGCATGAATCCCATGTGTCCGGCCAATCGTCGGCGTCAGCTTGAATTCGATGGCGCGACGCTTTAGAACCGTCAGCAAACTGGCGATGCCTTCGCGAATGAGCGCGGAAGCTTCTTTGATCTGGAGGGCCTGGGCCGTGTCAACGATGTCATTCGACGTGAGGCCATAGTGCAGCCAACGCGAGGATTGGCCATCCACGCCTTGGCCCTCGAGAGACTCTGCGACCGCGGTCGTGAACGCGATGACGTCGTGCTTGACCTCGGCTTCAATTTCGGCGACGCGCGCGGCTGAAACAGTGGCTTTTGTTGCAATATCTTCCGCGGCGGAGGCTGGAATGACGCCGTCCTCGGCCAGCACGGTGCTCGCCGCTGCCTCGACCTGGAGCCAGCAACGATATTTGTTCTCGTCCGTCCAGATTGCGCCCATGGCCGGGCGCGTATAGCGTTCGATCAACGGAGAACTCCTTGCATGGCCGACATTTGCGGCCCAACCCAACCACTTTCAATTGTACGAGGGGCGGCGATTATCCGCGAGGAATTCAAAGGCCGCGAGGAATTCTGAGGCGCCGCATCAACTCGTCGGTCAGCAGCCCGCGGCCCGGCATGTAAGGCTGGAACCACTCGCCATCGATGACGAGTTGCGGGACGGCGCGCTTGCCCACACGCTTCAGGACCTCGGCCGACGCATCGGGGTCCGCGTCGAGGTTGACCTCGGTGTAGGCGACGCCGTGCTCTTCAAGGAATTGCTTGGCTGAGCGGCAATCGCGGCACCAGGCAGTGGTGTAAACCTGCACGACCATGAGGGAATTTTACACAAATTGCGATGCTACGATCTGTGATGATGGCCACAGGAATAGGCAATGAAGCAGAGTGGACAATGACCGCTGAGGAAATCAAGACGCTGCTGAAGCTGGAACCGCATCCGGTGGAGGGAGGATCGTTTCGCCTGACGTATACCTCGGCGGGCAGCGTGGAGCTGCCGCGCGGCTTGCGGGCGCAGGGCACGGCGATTTATTACCTGCTCGAGGCCGGGACGTTTTCTGAGATGCATGTGCTGGCTTCGGACGAAATTTTCCACTTTTATCTCGGCGATCCGGTGGAGATGCTGCAGTTATACGAGGATGGGCGCTCCGCCGTTTTTACTCTTGGCCCGGACTTGGCAGCGGGACAGCATGTGCAAATGGTGGTGCCGGCAGGCGTGTGGCAGGGAACGCGGCTGATCGAGCGCGGCAAAGTCGCGCTGCTGGGCTGCACAGTAACTCCGGGTTTCGATTTCGCCGATTACCGCAACGGGAGCTACGCGGAGCTGGCGGCAAAGTGGCCGGCGGAGGCAAAGCAGATCAGGAAGCTGACGCGGCGCTGACTCGAAACAAGTCTGCAACCTCGGACGTCTAACTTTGCAGGCGACACGAAGAATTGTCGGTGTGAGTCAAGCTCACTTGGGGAATGCGCTGTGAAACGAACCGCTGCAGTTCTTCTTCTTTTGTTGTGCGGCGTTGCCCCCGCGCAGGACACGCTTTCAGTCACGGTAAAGAGCCTCTCCAAAACAGGCGTGTTTGCATTTGGCGGCGTTGGATTCATCGGAAAGATCTCTCAAGGAGAGATCGACTTCAGGGTTATCCAGTCCCAGCCGCCCGCTGTTGCTCTCGCCAGCTTTGAATCGGTCTACTCCACCGGCGATCCAGCGGCGCAGATTTACGCCCTTGCCGGGATTCGGCAACTCGATCGTGAGCGCTTCAAGGAAATCCTGCAGTCGTTGGACGGCTCGCAGGAGATGGTTTTTACCATGCAAGGCTGCATTATGGAAAGGCATCGCCTGGTCGACATTGTTAAGGCGATTGATACAGGAAGCTACGACGACTGGTTGAAACCGCGCCCGTAAAAGCACCCAGGTACATGTGGAGTTCCGCATTTTCGCGCCTAATTTTAGTTACCTGCGCTCCCGAAAGAAATTGCGCAGCAGTTCGGCGGATTCTTCGGCGGCAATTCCCTGCCCCAACTGCATTTGGTGGTTGAGCTGGGGATGGTTGAGGACGGACAGCACGGAGCCGCAAGCACCAACCTTGGGATCTGCGGTGGCAAAAACGAGCCGGTCGATGCGCGCGTGGATCATGGCTCCGGCGCACATGGCACAAGGCTCAAGCGTGACGTAGAGCGTGCAGCCGGCGAGGCGATAGTTGCCGAGAGCCGCCGCGGCCGCGCGCAAGGCGACGATTTCGGCGTGGGCCGTTGGATCCACGTCGCGCAGAACGCGGTTCTGGCCGCGGGCGATGATTGCGCCTTCATGGACAACGACAGCGCCGATCGGAACTTCGCCGGCTTCGGCAGCCAGACGGGCTTCGGCCAGCGCAGCCTGCATGGCTTCGCGGTCGTCAATCCTGCTTCCGGCGATCATGCTTTCGATGGTAGCGCCGATGGTTGCTGCTGGGTCATGCAGTGGAGCGCGCCGAGTCCCCAGATGAGGTCAACACAGTGGACGCCGATGATTTCGCGGTCGGGGAAGAGTTCGGCGAGAATGTTGAGCGCGACGCGGTCGTTGCGATCGTGGAAGGTGGGCACGAGGACGATTTCGTTGGCGACGTAGAAGTTTGCGTAGCTGGCCGGCAGGCGCTGGCCGCGAAAGACGATGGGGCGTGGCATGGGCAGCTCGACGATGGTGAACTCCTTGCCCTGCTGAGTGCGCGCGGATTTGAGACGCGATAGATTTTCAGCCAGCGGGGCGTGGTTGGGATCGCGCGTATCCGGCTCGACAGCGGCGACGATAGTGGCGGGCGCGACGAAGCGCGCGATGTCGTCGATGTGGCCATGAGTGTCGTCGCCCACAATGCCGCGGTTGAGCCAGATGGTTTGGTCGACGCCCAGATAGTCGTAAAAGACGCGTTCGAGTTGCCCGCGACTCACGCCGGGGTTGCGCTGCTGCACCTCGCTCAGAAGACACTCCTCGGTGCTAAGCAGAGATCCCGCACCGTTCACGTCGATGGAACCGCCTTCGAGGACGATTGGGCGATTCATACCGTTGTGATTTTGGATGAGAGGCTGCCAGGAGGGAAGGCCGAGCAGCTTGGTAACGCGGCCGCGGAGCTTGTCGTCGAGGCGCCAGTCAGAGTACTTTGCCCAGCCATTAAAGCGCCAGTTGGTAAGCCCAACCTTCACCTCGGAGTTACGGCTTTCGGCGTTACGGACACCGTCTTTCTTGATAAAAATCGGGCCTGAGTCGCGCGTCCAGCCGCGATCTGTGGGCCAGGCGTGGAAAGTGACCTGATCGAGATTGACGCCGGCGCGGTGAAGCATGGACTTGACGCGCTGTTTGGCCGAAGCGTTTTCGACGATCAAATGCACGCGCTCATGGGCCGCAAGCAGGCGAACGATTTCCGCGTGGAGCCAGGGGATGGACTGGAATTTGCCGGGCCAGTCCTCGGGATTATGCGGCCAGGCGAGCCATGTGGCCTCGTGCGGCTCCCACTCGGCGGGCATGCGGTAGCCGAGGGCGCGCGGTGTTTTTTCATAATGTCGAACCGGCATGGCTACTTGTGCTCTTTACGCGCCGGGGCTGGGTGCGCGGCGCGTGGGTGCGCGGGGTCGAGAAAGCGCTGGGTGATAGGCGCGTATGCGTCGACGCGGCGATCGCGCAGAAAGGGCCAGTTGCGGCGTGTCTCCTCAATCAACGAGCGATCGATTTCGCCGAGTACGATTTCTTCGGCATCGTGGCCGGCCTTGGCGATGATGCGGCCGAAGGGGTCAGCCAAAAAGCTGCCGCCCCAGAACTCGAGGCCCGGCCCGGAGGCGCGATTTCCCAGAATTTCGCCGTTTGCAAGTTTGACCTCGCCATGCTCGATACCCACGCGATTCACCGCAGCCACGTAGACCCCGTTGGCGATGGCGTGCGCGCGCTGGATGGTGCGCCAGGCGTCGAATTGCGCGGCGCCGAACTCGTCCTTTTCCGCCGGGTGCCAGCCGATGGCGGTGGGATAGAAGAGAACTTCCGCGCCCTGCAACGCGGTGATACGCGCGCCCTCGGGATACCACTGGTCCCAGCAGACGAGCGTGCCGACGCGCCCGACAGCTGTATCGACGGCTTGAAAACCGAGGTCGCCCGGCGCGAAATAGTACTTCTCGTGGTAAAGCGGATCGTCGGGGATGTGCATCTTGCGATAGACGCCGGCGATCTGCCCATCCGTGTCGAGCGTGACCGCGGTGTTGTGGTAGAGGCCGGGTGCGCGGCGCTCGAAGAGCGAAGCAACGACTGCGACGTGGGACTCGCGAGCAACTTCTGCAAGCCTGACGGTGGACGGGCCGGGAATCAGCTCGGCAAGATCGAAAAGCCGGAGATCCTCGCGCTGGCAAAAATACTGCGTGCGGAATAGCTCAGGCAGGCAGACGACCTGCGCGCCGAGCTTGGCGGCCTCGCGGATGTGGCACAGGGCGGCCGAGAAATTTGCCTCGGGATCGGCGCCCATGCGCATCTGCACAAGAGCGACTGTAAATTTGTGCGCCGTGGTCATTGCTGGTCTTACGCGCCTCCGTCACTAAGAATTGTGGCCGATGCAACAAGGCCAACCCCGGCGCGCGGAATTGGCCTCTGCTCATGAGCCGGGGTGAGGCCGCTACTCTTCCAGGATCAGCACGGCGGCGGCGATGGTAGTAGTCCACTTGCCGCGCTTATCTCCAACGGCCGACTGGGTAATGTTGCTGGTACGGACGATTTTGTTGGAGATGCGGTAGATTTCCTTCTTCTCGTCCCAGCTCTTGTCAGGATCGAACTCCACGTCCAGCGTGGTTGCGAGCATTTCTGCGGCCAGTTCCTCGGCGTACTCGCCGGCCTGATCGTCGGTCTCGCCAAAGCTGTGGTGCTCACTGAGATAGCCGTAGGTGTTGCGGTCGGCCGGGATGGCCACGCCGATGCTGCAGGCGACAAGGCGGTGCGGCTCGCGCGTGGAGTTCTCCGCGATGACTGCGAAGACGACTTCGCCATCGTCCAGGTACTTGAGGCCTTCCTTGCGCGGAATCATCTTGCACTGCGGCGGAAAGATGGAGGAGACGCGCACAAGATTCTGCGAGGCAATGCCCGCATCGCGCAGGGCCAGCTCAAATGAGGTGAGCCGCTCCTTGTGTTTGCCGACGCCCTTGGTAAAGAAAAGTTTCTTTGGGACCATGCGTTTTCCCAATTTCTGTGTGCCCTCCGTGGGTGAGAGAATTGTGACGGTTTTTTAGTGTTCCCGCATGAGTCTATCGCATCCTGAAGGGTGCTGGCAGAGTTTCGAGTATTTTCATTTAAGGTTCATGGTGAACGACTTGGCGCAGGACTCAGAGCCGCGGGGAAACGAAGAGCCACTAGCTCAATTTCGGATTCGGGCCAAAAGTTTTCGGAAATTGGAAATTCAGGATTCTAGCAGCGGGTTCATCCGTCGCAGCTCCGGAAACCGGGCAAAATCGCGGTCGTTCGTGTATAGGACACCACCGGATTCGATCGTCAACGCGGCCAGAGCCGCATCGCTTGTGAGCTTTCCGCGCGCATCTCCACCCACGAGCATCTCGCGAAAAAGGCTCCAGTAGCGTTCGCCTGGCGATAACTTACTAACATGCGGCAATTCAATCCATCGGTCCACGATTGCGAGCGCTTGCCCCATCGAAAATCGCTCTCCAAACAAGCCCGGATACGTGAGAACGCGAAGGAATGCGGATACGGTTTGCCATGGCAAACCGATGGGCTCGTTGCCTGAGAGCGCACCCTCAACCCAGGCCCGCGCCTTTCTATGTTCAGGACAAGTTGTGTCACAAGCGTAAATCAGCAGGTTGACTTCGAGGACGATCATCGGTGCATCGGGCCGTCCAGCGCTTCAATCAGGTCTTCGACCTTTTCATAGCGCGTTACCAAACCCGTGTCCAGGGCTTTGGGAGTGACTACAAAGCGCTTTCTCGGCTGCGGACGGCTGCTGGCCGTCAGCCCCAGGCGCAAAAGCCGGTTGATCGTGCCCTTGAAGGAATCTCCCGAGCGCCGCACTTCGTGTTCCACAAGCGTGGCCACATCGTCGTCGATGGAGAGTGTTGTGCGCACATCTTGATGCTGCGCTGGAAGGCATCATGATGTCAATCTACTTTCATCGCACAAAATAGCAGCCCTAGTGGATGTTTCATCCCGCATTCCGGTCGATTCAAAGGCGGCGAACTGGCGGCGCGCCGCATGGGTCTGCCAGAATTGAGATGCAACTCCGGGAGTGAACGATCGATGCAGACACGCAAGGGTACGATTGCTTTCCTGATTCTGGCTGTCGCGGTGTGGGCGGCGCAGGCTCGCGCCAAAGTAATCGAAGATGCAAGCGGATCTCTCAAGACCCTGACCAGCATTGCAGATGCGCTCGACTCCGCCGATCGGCATCCGGTACACATTCTCTACGTGCACGGGATCGATGAGGTGGGGTCCGGCGATTCCGCGCTGTTGCGCAAATCGATATGCACAGAGCTGAAGCTTTGCGAGGTGAGCGACTGGAAAAATGCGGGCACGGAGTTTGCGGACAAAGGGGAGTTCTCAATCAATGTTGAGCCGCCTACGCTTGCCTACCTGGGCAGTCCGGTGTGGAACAGCCCGGAGGAGTGGCACGCAGCAGCGCCGTTTGTCGTGCACTGGGTTGTGCACCTCAGGCAGCATCCCGCCGTACTTGTGCTGGACGAGATTAACTGGTGGCCGCTGGTGCAGGCCCTCAAATGCCGCCGCGTCGTGGCCGCTGAGGCGCATCTTTCCGGCCCCGACCAGCGTTTGCTGCAGGTTTGCTCGGCGCAATCCGCCCAGGACCCGGGCGGCTTGGGACGATTCTTCCCCTGGATACCGCCAGATCAAGCGGCAAAACTCGCGAAGATCCGGCCGCGCGGCGTTCTGATCAACCGGGAGTTGAAGGCGGGGCTCGTCGACTGGGGGCTATCAGACGTGCTGATGGCAGTGGGGCCGATGGGCGGCATTCTGCGCGACGGGGTTCGACAGTTGATGGCCAAATCAGCCGCATTCGATCCCAACGCGGCAGAGGTCGATTCGAGCGGAAATGGTGGAATAGGAAAGTACAATTGGAAGTCGCAACTTAGCCGGGACAATGCGCTGGACCAGGAGTTCATCGGCGTGACGCACAGCCTGGGCAGCTATCTGTTCTTCAATACCCTCAACCCGGAGTTTGACAGCGTGGCTGGACAGACCCTGTCCGCGGCGGATGCGGCAAGGAAAGCGGCTGAAGAAAATGCAATGCGGTACATTTTTGAGCGAACGTCGCAGGTGTATTTCT
Organism: Acidobacteriaceae bacterium; assembly: GCA_003134815.1. Taxonomy (GTDB): domain Bacteria; phylum Acidobacteriota; class Terriglobia; order Terriglobales; family Acidobacteriaceae; genus Telmatobacter. The sequence continues at coordinate 28,055 of PLCO01000059.1, forward strand.
TCGCCAATCAGCTTGAAATGCTGGAGATTACGAATCTTGAGGGCGCTCCGGAGAGTTCATTGATTGAGATGAAATCGCGAGGGCTGGCGCCAGCTCCGACCGTTCCGACCATGCCGGCTGAAAACTTCAGAACGCTTGTTAGCCGTTGGAAAGGCTATCAAGCGAGCTTCCAGGAAGTTCTACATCCAAGTGACGAGGCGAGCAGGGAGAAGGTACAGGTGGTGGCGTGGAGTGACCCCAGCGACGTGATCACCTATCGCGTGCCGAAGATCGGCGACGTAGAGGTTGTGAATCTTTACGTGAAGAATACGACGCGCTGGTTCGGGCTTCTCGAATCGCCTCGCAAAGCGCACGCCTACTACGCGAAAAACATCGACGTGCTACGGGTGATGTTCGGCGAGACCAAGCTTCAAAGCCCGGCTCATTGAGGAAAATCCTTGCGCGGAGAGCGAAATCCTGGCGCGAACCTCTGCCGCGTGCCATTGCCACTGCTGAATTGCGGGTGGTAGCCTCAGATTTGGTCCCATCAACTTTGGACTTATCGGGTTTGGACCTATCAACTTTGGACTACTTTCGGAAGGGACTTCCCTCAAAATCATGCAAAGCACGTATAACGGGCTGGAGCTGCCTAAGACGGGCGAGCCGATCGAGTACAAGGACGGGCAATTTACCGTTCCCGACCACCCCATCATTCCATTCATCGAGGGCGACGGCACAGGACGCGACATCTGGAAGGCGTCTCAGCGGGTTTTTGATGCGGCCGTAGAGAAAGCCTACGGCGGCAAGCGGGCCATTCGCTGGTTTGAGATTTATGCCGGCGAGAAGGCCTACAGGCAGTTCAACAACTGGCTGCCCGACGACTCCGTGGCCGCTGCGCGCGATCTGCGCGTCTCTATCAAGGGGCCACTGACCACCCCGATTGGCGGCGGCATTCGCTCGCTCAATGTTGCGCTGCGCCAGATTCTCGACCTGTATGCGTGCGTTCGGCCGGTGAAGTATTACCAGGGCGTGCCCAGCCCGGTGAAGCACCCCGAGAAGCTGGACATCGTGATCTTCCGCGAGAACACTGAGGATGTGTACGCGGGCATCGAGTTCAAGCAGGGTTCGGAAGATGCGGCGCGGATGATTTCCTTTCTTAACGACGATCTGCTTAAGGGCTCCAAGAAGAAAGTGCGCATTGATTCGGGAGTGGGCATCAAACCGATTTCTGTCTTCGGGACGAAGAGACTCGTGCGCTACGCGATTCGCCAAGCGCTCGAGATGGATCGCAAGACGGTGACGCTCGTCCACAAGGGCAATATTCAAAAATTCACCGAGGGCGCGTTCCGCGAGTGGGGCTATGAGGTTGCGACGCAGGAGTTCCGCGATCAGACTGTGACGGAGCGCGAGGGCTGGATCTTGGGCAACCTGGAATCGAGACCAGGCATTTCAATTGAAGACAATGCCGCGCTGATCGAGCCGGGTATGGAGTTTGGGTCGCCGGCCTTTCGCGATTCGGTGTACGCCGAGGTCAAAGGCGTGCTGGACTCGATTGGCAAGAGCCACGGCAACGGCGCATGGAAGAAAAAAGTGCTGGTCAACGACCGCATTGCCGACTCGATCTTCCAACAGATCATCATTCGGCCGGAGGACTACAGCATTCTGGCCACATCGAATCTGAATGGCGACTACATCTCCGATGCGGCGGCGGCGCAGGTCGGGGGCCTCGGTATCGCGCCGGGCGCAAACATCGGCGACGGCTACGCGGTCTTCGAGGCAACGCACGGCACGGCGCCCAAGTATGCCGACAAGGACGTCATCAATCCCGGCTCGGTGATTCTGTCCGGCGTGATGCTGCTTGAGTTCATTGGATGGAAAGAAGCAGCCAAGCTGATTGAGAACGCGATAGAGAAGACCATTCAGCAGAAGTCGGTGACGTACGACTTTGAACGCCAGCTTGCCGGCGCAACGAAGGTCGGCACGAGCGAGTTTGCCACGCGGATCATTGGAAACATGTAGGACAGTTCACAGGAGACGAAATGCGGAAGAAGGTAAGCATTGTTGGCGCGGGCAACGTGGGCGCGACGACCGCGCACTGGATTGCGGCCAAGGAACTGGCCGATGTGGCACTGATTGACGTGGTCGAGGGCGTTCCGCAGGGCAAGGCGCTGGACCTGCTGGAAGCCATGCCCATCGAGAAGCGGGACGTGGCCATCGTGGGCGCAAACGACTATGCGGCCACTGCGAACTCCGACATCGTGGTCATCACGGCGGGCATTCCGCGCAAGCCGGGCATGAGCCGCGACGATTTGTTGCACACCAACTTCAAAATCATGTCGGACGTGGTGCAGAAGGTGGTGGCGCAATCGCCTGAGTGCATTCTCATCATCGTGTCGAATCCGCTGGACGCCATGGCCCAGGCGGCCCATCGCCAGGCCGGCTTCAATCGCGAACGGGTGATCGGCATGGCCGGCGTGCTGGACTCGGCGCGCTTCCGCAGCTTTATTGCCGCCGAACTCAATGTGAGCGTGGAGAACGTGACGGCCTTTGTGCTGGGTGGGCACGGCGACACGATGGTGCCGCTGGCGCGGTACTCGACGGTGGCGGGCATACCGATCACAGAGTTGATCGCTCCCGACCGGTTGGAACAGCTTGTGCAACGCACGCGGGACGGCGGTGCGGAGATCGTGAAGTACCTGAAGACAGGAAGCGCCTACTACGCGCCATCGGCCGCAGTAACCGAAATGGTTGAAGCGATTCTGAAGGACAAGAAGAAGATTCTGCCCTGCGCGGCGTACCTCGAAGGCGAGTACGGAATCGATGGCTACTATATCGGCGTGCCATGCAAATTGGGCGCGGCGGGCCTGGAAAAAATCATCGAGATCAAGCTGACGCCTGAAGAAGATGCAGCACTCAAGAAGAGCGCCGAAGCGGTGAAGGAGCTTTGCGCTGTGATTGGAGTGTAGGCGCGGATTCGAGAGCATCAGAAGATAAAAGCCCCCGATTCAGGCCGCACTCGCGGTGGAATCGGGGGCTTCTTTGTTCCCGGCGCGACGGGCCGCGATCAATCCATCGCCATGCTCAACTGGTGGCGCACATCGGCGCCGCGAACCCAGAAGATTACGTCGGTGGCAATGTTGGAGGAGTGGTCGGCGATCCGTTCGAGGTTCTTGGCGACCAAAATGCCGTTCATGGCCTGCTGCGTGAACTGCGGCTTCTCTTCGATCAGCTTAAGCAGGTCGTTGTGGGCGCGGCGGTTCATGCGGTCGATCTCGTCGTCCATCTCGCGAACCGAATCGGCAAGGCGGGCGTCGCCGTCGAGCAGCGCCTGCAGTGCGTTGCGGATCATTTGTGCGGCAAAATCGCCCATGGCGGCAAAATCTACGGGCAGATCCACGTCATCCACGGCGAGGATTTCCTTGGTCCGCCGCGAAATGCTCATGGACTGGTCGCCGATGCGCTCAAGGTCGCCATTGATCTTGATGACGGCGAGGATGAAGCGCAGATCGATGGCCATGGGCTGTTGCTTGGCAAGGAGCTCATAAGCCATTTCGTCGAGCTCGCGCTGCGCCGTGTCGATGGCCCGCTCGTTCTGCTTAACGAATTTGCAGAGCCCCTTATCGCGTCGAGTGTAGGCCTCAACGGCAGACTCGACCGCCAGCTGCGCCAGAGCAGCCATGGCGAGAAGCTTGTCCTTGAGCTCTGCGAGTTGCTGGTGAAAGTGAATACGGGGCACTGGGTCATTCTCCCATCCGACTATTTTGCACCAAGGAACGTTACAGGAGAACAAATTTCTGCGCGTGCACCAAAACTATTACGCACGTTGGTAATGCTCCCGATTTGGTGCCGATGGCTCGAGGGATTGACGATCAGTGGGCGAAAAGGGCTCGTGGCAGACGCAAGTGGGCTGCGACGGCGAGTCACGCAGCGTCGGGCGCGAGAGGCGGAAGCTCGATTGTGCCCAGCAAAAAGATATATGCTGCAATGCCGATGGCCAGGTAGCCGGCGGCCACGGCAAACGCGGATGAATAAGAATGGCGCGCCGTGATCAGATAGCCCGTGAGGATGGAGGCCGCAATCCCCGAGACCTGGCCGCAGAAATTGATGATGCCGCCCACTTTTCCGACGTCTGGCCGGTGGGCGATGAACGACGGCAGCGACCAGGCCACGGGCGCGGCTGCGGCAAGACCGCTGAGCGAGACGGTGATCCAGATGAGGGCCTGCAAGGCGCTGTGCGCGTGAACCGCGCCCAGAATGCCCAGCCCAAACGCCGTGCCGCCGATGAGGACGGTGCGACGAACAGCACTCTGGCTAAAGCCGCGCTGAACGAGGAAGTCGACGAGCAATCCGCCGATGGCGAGATCTGTTGCCGTGGCAAGGAGCCAGGGGACGCTGGTGTAAAGGAACGAATGCAGGAGATCGATATGGAGGGCCGAAGACAGATACGCCGGCAGCCAGTAAAGCAGCAGGAAAAAAACGTAGTTGTAGGCCCCGAAGCCGAGAGCGAGGCCAAGAACCTTGCGCTGGGAAAGCAGTTGGCCCAGCGGCGTTTGGCGGTCTTCATTGAGATCGGGGCCGAGATCGGGCGCGGCGAGTGAGGCGGCAAGATCCTCGACAGGCCGACCCTCGATGTAGTTGCGCTCAATTTCGGTCAGTTCCGGATCCTCGTCCGGATCGCGATAGACGCGCCAGAAGAGAAGGAAGTAGGCAAAACTGATGGCGCCCGTGAAGGCGAAGCTCCAGCGCCACCCGGAGTGGATGAGAACGATGCCGATGATCGGGACTCCGATGGCCGAGGCAAATTTTGCAGCGGAGTCGTTGAGCGAGGTGGCGAAGCTGCGCTCGCGCTCGGGGAACCACAGGCCAATGGCTTTGGAATTGGCGGGGAAAGTGGGCGACTCGCCGACGCCGAGCAAAAGCCGCGCGCCGAAGAATGCGTTCAGATTGGGCGCGGCAGATGCAGCAAAGGAGGCGGCGCTCCAGATGAATGTGCCGATGCGCCCGACGCGGCGGACGCCGAGCTTGTCGAGAACCACGCCGATGGGCAACTGGCAAAGCGCGTAAGTCCAGTTGTAGGAGCTGGAAAGATAGCCAAATGCAACATCGGAGATGCCGAAAGCGGCGATCAGAGAATCGTGGGAGACGGAGAGATTGACGCGGTCAAAGAAGTTGACCAGGACGCCGATGCCAAGCAGCCAGGCGATACGCCAGCGGCGACGCGGAATGTGAGCATGGCGCAGCGGGTCTTGCGCCGAGTAGGAATCCTGATCGATCAATCGTCTTCCTTGCTGTCAAGTTTCCAAAGTCAGTTCGCCGGACTGAGTCTTCCCTGCACCACGTCATTCTCGAGCGTGCCAATGGGGTCGATGGTAATACGGACCTTGTCGCCCGGCGCAAGGGTAAAGTCATCAGGGGGAACGATGCCGGTTCCGGTCATCAAAAAAGCGCCGAAGGGGAACATATTTTCGCGAAAAAGGTAGGCGGCCAAGTCGGCCGGGGCGCGCTTCAACTCCGCAAGGGTGGTGGCGCCGGAGAATGCTACGTGTCCGCCGCGCACGATCTCGATGCGAATGGGCGTTGTGGCCGGAAGCGGATCGCTGCTGACAAGAATGCAGGGGCCTAAAGCGCAACTGCGGTCGTAGACCTTGGCCTGGGGCAGATAGAGCGGATTCTCGCCCTCGATGTCGCGCGAGCTCATGTCGTTGCCGACGGTATAACCGATGATCTGGCCGCGAGGATTGATGAGCAGCGTCAGTTCCGGCTCGGGAACCGACCACTTGGCGTCGGCGCGAATCCGCACATTGCTGCCAGGACCAGCGACGCGGCTCGGCGTGGCTTTGAAGAACAGCTCAGGGCGCTCGGCGGTGTAGACGCGGTCATAAAAATCGCCTCCGCCTGCGTCTTTGGATTCGGCTATGCGCGCACTGCGGCTGCGAAAGTAAGTTACGCCCGCGGCCCAGACTTCCTGACTGCCGATGGGAGCTAGAATCTTCGCCGATGCGAAGTCAGTCGCGGGCCTTCCCGCCTCGACGACGGAACGCAGGTAGCCGCCGAGGTTTTCGTGCGCAACAAGCGCGTCCCAGTTGAACTCGGGAACCCGGAAGGGTTTGCCGCCGTCTTCTACATAATTTCCATTGTTGGTCTTGTACAGCTTCACGCTTTTTTCTCCAATCGAGAAACAATTTGATCGACATCGTAGACGCAGCCGCCCCACACACCGCCGCTCGCCGTAACCAGTGCGGCCCAAAGGCGCGTGTCCGCGGGTATATCAGGATGCGGAGCGAGATCGGCGCGGGGACTGCGTGAGCTAAGGCGGCGCGCGCCTTCTTTGGCTTCTAAAATCTCGCTACCCTCGCCGACCAGATGGACAGAGCCTTCCAGCCGCGAGCGATCGACGACGATTTCAATTTGGTCGCCGTCGCGGACTTTTCCGATTGGCCCTCCGGCCAGCGCTTCTGGCGAGATGTGGCCGATGCAGGCTCCCGTGGAAACGCCGCTGAAACGCGCATCGGTCAGCACGGCCACATGCTTGCAATGCGGCAGTTGCTTCAGCGCCGAAGTGATCTGATAAATCTCCTGCATGCCGGCGCCCACGGGACCGCTGCAGATGAGCACCATGACGTCGCCCTGCGTGATTTTTCCAGTCTTAATGGCCTGGATGGCCGCAGCCTCCGTGATAAACACGCGCGCCGGGCCGGTGTGCCGATAGACGTTGTCCTCGCCGACCAGGGAGGAGTCAATGGCGGTGCATTTGATGACCGATCCCTCGGGCGCGAGATTTCCCTGCGGGAAGCACACGGTCGAGGTGAGGCCGTGCGAACGGGCGCGATCGCGCGACATGATCACGTCGTCTGGATCGATGCCGTCAATTTCCTGGAGCCGCTGGCGCAGCGCCGCGCGGCGCGGGCTGTGCATCCACCAGTTGAGGCACTCGTCGAGCGAATCGCCGGAGACGGTCTTGACGCTGGTGTCGAGCAATCCGGCGGCGCGAAGCTCCAGCATGACTTCGGGCACACCGCCGGCGAGAAACACCTGTACAGTGGCAAAGCCTCTCGGGCCGTTGGGCAGGGCGTCCACGAGGCGCGGGACCTGACGATTGACTTCAACCCAATCGGAGACCGTGGGGCGAGGCTGGCCCGCTGCATGCGCGATGGCGGGAAGATGGATGAGCAGATTCGTGGATCCGCCGAACGCGGCGTGCAGCACCATGGCGTTGCGGATGGCAGCCGGAGTGAGAATGTCGCGCGCGCCGAGATTTAGTTGATGCAGGCGCAGGATCGCGCGAGCCGAGCGGCGAGCGGCGTCGAGCCACGCGGGCTGGCCGGATGGCGCGAGCGCAGTGTGCGGCAGCGAGAGGCCGAGCGCTTCTCCGACCACCTGCGAAGTGGCAGCGGTGCCGAGGAACTGACAGCCACCGCCGGGCGACGCGCAGGCTCTGCAGCCCACCTCGGCGGCGTATTCAAGCGTGATCTGGTTCTGGGCGTAGCGCGCGCCGATGCTCTGCACCTTGCCCGCGTCCTCGCCTGACTCCGGCAGCAGCGTGACTCCGCCGGGAACGAGCACGGCGGGCTTTTTCCCTAAAGACGCGAGCGCCATCATCATTGCGGGCAGGCCCTTGTCGCATGTGGCTACGCCGATGACGCCCTTGCCCGTGGGCAGCGAGCGCATCAAGCGGCGCAACACAATAGCGGCGTCGTTGCGAAAGGGCAAAGAATCCATCATGCCCGTGGTGCCTTGCGTGCGGCCGTCGCAGGGATCGGTGACCGCTCCAGCGAACGGCGTGGCGCGGAGAGACTTCAGCTCGCGGGCGGCCTCGGCAACGAGCAGGCCGACTTCCCAATGGCCGGTGTGAAAACCGAGCGCGATGGCTTCGCCATTTTCAGCGCGCAAACCGCCGTGCGTGCTCAAAATCAGAAACTCCGGATCGAGGAGGCGATTCGGCTCCCAGCCCATGCCCGCATTTTGCGTGAGGCCGAAGAGATTGCCCGATGGCTCGGTGAGAAGCATCTCGGGCGAGAGCGGCAGCGCTCCCGAAGGGCCGGGCGCGCGTGTGTTTACACGAAGGAGGCTGCTGTCGTCTGTTTCGAGAACCGAGCTGAGTGAGATGGTTGCGATGAGAAGCCTCTTTCCGCAAACAAGTATAGTTTGCGCGGGCGCGAATCGGGATCGTGTGCAGTCCGGCCTTCAAATAGAGAGCGTGGCGCGGCGGGTGCTATAAAGTGATGTGCCCGAAGACGATTCGCACAACGCGGCGCAAAACGGGGCCACGCAATTCGGGGCGGCGCAAATTCAGGCGGGCCTGCGCCGGCGCTGGCTGTACCTGATGCCGGTAGTGTTCGTGACCTACAGCCTCGCCTACCTGGGGCGATCGAATTTTGGATTCGGCGCCGCGGCTGGCCTCGCGAAGTCGCTCAACATCACCGAATCGCGCGCGGCTTTTCTTGGTTCGGTATTCTTTCTCGGCTATTTTCTGTTTCAGGTGCCTGCGGCGACTTACGCCAGGCGCAGGAGCGCAACCCGGCTTGTTTTCTTCGCGCTGATCAGTTGGGGAATCTTTTCCGGACTGACTGGAATCATCCACAATTTCTGGCTGCTGGTTCTGGACAGGTTGCTGCTGGGCGTTGCGGAAAGCCTGATCTTGCCGTCGATGATTATCCTGCTGACGAATTGGTTCACGCGTACCGAGCGCTCGCGGGCCAATGCGATTCTGCTTTTGGGAAATCCGGTCACGGTCACGTGGATGTCCGCCGCAACCGGATACCTGATTCGCGCAGTGGGCTGGCAAATGACGTTTGTCCTCGAAGGCATTCCTTCGGTAATGTGGGCCTTTGTCTGGATACTGGTGGCGCGCGACAAACCGAAGCAGGCTCACTGGCTTCCCGACGAATGCTGCGAACACCTGACCGAGTCGCTCAAGCGAGAGCAGGCTTCCCTGCCCAAGTACGCAAGTTTCCGCCATGCGTTGCGCGTGCCGGGCGTTCTCACGTTGTGCTTTCAGTACTTCTGCTGGAGTTTTGGGGTGTACGGGCTTGTGCTATGGATTCCAGCGATGATTCGCTCCGGCTCATCGCGCGGCATCGAGCAGATTGGCCTTCTGAGTGCGGCGCCATTCCTTCTTGCCGTGGTGTTGATGCTCGTGGTCGCGACGTTCTCCGATCGCGTGCAGAATCGCAAGCTGTTCATCTGGCCGTTCCTCATGCTCTCGGGCGTGGCGCTGTTTTGCAGCTTTGCAACTGCCGGGCACAGCTTCTGGCTTGCGTATTTCTGCCTGATCATTGCCGGAGGCGCAATGTATGCGCCTTACGGTCCGTTCTTCGCCATCATGCCGGAGATGTTGCCTGCCAACGTGGCAGGCGAAGTGGTGGCGCTGGTGAATAGTTGTGGCGCGCTGGGCGGGTTTGCCGGTACCTGGATGGTGGGGGCGATGCAAGCGCTCACGGGGAGCGCCCGCGCTGGCTACTTCTCCATGGCCGTCGCGCTGATGCTGTCCGGGGTGATCACGCTAACCCTGCGGACGCACAGAGCGGATCTCAAAGCGCATCCCGTGTGAGCTGGCCCCGCGTAAGCTCGCCATCGATGAGCCGCATGATCCCCAGTGGATTCCCGTTCTTCAGCTCGTCGGGCAGCGATGCCTGCGGAAAATCCTGGTAACAAACTGGCCGCACAAAGCGATAGATCGAATAGGTGCCGACGGAGGTCGCGCGACTGTCGCTGGTGGCCGGGTACGGGCCACCATGCACCATCGCGTGGCAAACTTCAACGCCAGTGGGAAAGCCATTGACGATCAGCCTTCCAGCCTTGCGCTCGAGGATCGCGATGAGGTCGGCAAAGGCGACCAAATCGGCCTCGGTGCCGTGCAGCGTTGCGGTGAGCTGGCCTTCAATTGCGCCGGCCAGATCTAGGAGCTGCTCTCGGCCGTCGTAGCGGATCACCAGAGCGCTGGGGCCAAAGACTTCTGTGGCAAGCTCGGGATTGCTCAGCAGCTCTGTGGCGTCAATCTGCATCAGAACCGGCGCTGCACAGTTGTTGCCCGCGCCATCGGAATTGGCTTGCGCAACCGTATCCACGTGGCTGTGGGCCTGGCGGCTCGCAATTCCTGAATGGTAGCTCTTTGAGATTCCCTCCGTGAGCATGGGTGATGGAGTGCCCTTCTCTACCAGCGCCTTGACCCCTGCGACCAACGCATCGGCGTCTGCGTTGCGGGGAAGATAGACGAGGCCCGGCTTGGTGCAGAACTGGCCAACGCCGAGAGTAAACGAGCCGAAGAGCCCGGCGGCAATCTGCGGGGTGCGCCCATGCAGGGCTTCGGGCAGCACAAAGAGCGGGTTTACGCTGCTCATCTCCATAAAGCATGGGATGGGCTCGGGGCGCGCGGCTGCACGCTGCATCAGCGCTTTGCCGGCCGAAAGCGAGCCGGTGAATCCAACGGCCTTTACGTTGGGGTGGTCGACCAATGCAGCACCGATTTCAGAGCCCGCGCCGAAGAGCAGCGCGAAGACGCCAGAGGGAAGGCCGCACTCGCGCACGCTGCGGGCAATGACATGGCCGACCATTTCGCTGGTGCCGGGATGGGCGTGGTGCGCTTTCACGATCACGGGGTTGCCGGCAGCGAAGGCCGCAGCTGTGTCGCCCCCTGCGACTGAGAACGCGAGCGGGAAGTTGCTGGCGCCGAAGACGGCGACCGGGCCGAGCGGCTTCATCATGGAGCGAATGTCGGAGCGCGGCAACGGCTTGCGATCGGGCTGCGCGGGATCGATGCGCGCGTTTACCCAGGAGCCCTCTTCAACCACCTGCGCAAAAAGGCGAAGCTGATTGATGGTGCGCGCGGACTCGCCTTTGAGGCGCGCTTCAGGCAGGGCGGTCTCGCGGATGGCGCGGTCGACGAGCTCCGGCACAATGGCTTCAATGCCGTCGGCGATGTGGCGTAGAAAGCGGCCCCGCTCACGGCCGGAAAGCTTGCGGTAGGCGACAAATGCTTCCTCGGCAAGGTCGGCGGCGTGGTTCAGATCGGCAAGCGAGGCGCAATGATAGACGGGTTCGAGTTGCACGCCCTTGGCCGGGTCGACTCCATGAAAGGTGGCGCCATTACCCTCGTGGCTTTGGCCACCGATGATCGAGTAACCTCGAAGATTCAGCTCTGTTTTCTGATCCAAAATGATTCACCTTCTTTTTAGCTTCTAGCTGATAGCTTCTCGCTTCTAGCTCCATCGTGCCGAGGTGAGGCGCATCTTACCGCCAGGAAAACATCAAAAACTGCGATCCTCACTCTTCGCCGATGTCTTCGTTCCAAATTTCCGGATGCCGCGCAATGAAGGTCTCCATCAACTCGCGGCACTCGCGATTTTCGAGATCGACGACTTCGACACCATTTTCGCGCAGCCAGTCGAGCCCACCGGCAAAGGTGCAGCTATCTCCCACAACCAGCGTGCCGATGCGAAACTGGCGTACGAGGCCGCTGCAATACCAGCAAGGGGCGAGCGTGGTAACCATCACCAGGTTGCGGTAACTGCGCTGGCGGCCGGCGCGGCGAAATGCGTCGGTCTCGCCGTGAATGCTGGGGTCATTCTGCTGCACGCGGCGATTGCGGCCGCGGCTCAACAGCTCGCCCTCGCGCGTAAACAGCGCTGCGCCCACCGGCACGCCACCTTCTGCGAGGCCAACCCGCGCCTCTTCCAGGGCCACCGCCAGCATTTTTTCGTACGTCGCAGATGGCAAAGTCACAAGTCCAATCTAAATCAGCGGGTTCACAGAGCGCTTCGGCGCGTTGCAGCTTCACCTGATGGTGAGCACCAACTTGCCGAAGTGGCTGGCCTCCTGCATTCGGTCGAGAGCTTCTCGAGTGTGACGCCAATCGAACTCCTCTCCTACCGGGCGCAGCTCGGCCAGCACGATGGCGCGATTCATCTCAAGAAAATCCCTGCGCGATCCGACATAGATGCCATGAATGCGCGCCGTCTTGTGGAGGAGGAGCGGAATCGGGAACGGTTCCGGAGATTGGGTGAGCACGCCAACCTGGGCGATGGTTCCGCCGGGCCGGATGGCCCTGAGCGAGCGCGCGAGTGTGCCTGCGCCGCCCACTTCCACAATCAGGTCCACACCTTCGCCGCCGGTCTGGTCGAGCGACCAGCGGTCCCAATCGGGATTGTCACGATAGTTGAGGCCCGCATCCAGACCCATGGCGCTCGCGCGCTCCAGCTTGTCGTAGCTGGAGCTGATGCCGAGCACACGCGCGCCCTTCAACCGAGCGAATTGCAACGCAAAAATCGACACGCCGCCTGTGCCCTGAATGAGAATCGTCGAGCCCGGCTTGAGCTCAGCGGTAGCAAGCGCGTTCCATGCGGTTACCGCCGCGCAGGGCAGCGTGGCAGCCTCCTGAAAACTGAGGTGATCGGGGATCGAAACCAGTCCCGGCTCTTTGAGCACAATGAAGTCGGTCAGCATTCCATCCACATCGCCGCCCAGCGCGCCACGAGCTTTGGCGGCAGTCATCGGCCCATCCAGCCAGTTCTGCATAAAGATGCCGGCCACGCGGTCGCCGGGTCTCCACAAGTTGACATCAGCGCCAATGGCTACCACTTCTCCTGCGCCGTCGGAGCAAGGGATGCGGGGCAATTTCATTTTGGGGTTGTAAACGCCCTTCACCACCATCAGGTCGCGATAGTTGAGAGAAACCGCGCGCACGCCCACAAGAACTTCGCCGGGACCAGGCGCAGGAGTTGGCCGCTCCACAAACTCCAAAGAATCAATGCCAAACGCGGAAACTTGCCAGGCGCGCATGGAGGCCCCTTTCTCTTTTAGTTTCGACTTTCGTCATTCTGCGGGACGCAAACACTCACAGCCCCGTAGAATGAAGATATGGCCCGTGGATGGGAAAGTAAATCGGTGGAGGAGCAGATGGCAAACGCCTTGGAAAGCCCCGGTGCGAATGCCGGCAGTGGCCACGTGAGCGAAGAGAACCGGCGCATCGCGGAGTCGCAACGCGCCGCGCGAGAACGGCAACGCCAGGTTCTGGATTTGCAACGCGAGAATATCCTCTCGCAAAGGACGTCGAATCCGGGACGCCGCTCGGCACTTGAGGCGGCATTGGCTCATATCGAGAAGCAGCTTCAATCTCTCGGGTAGCACCCACGAATTTTACGAACGCATTTTGCTGTCCTGCTGAATCATCTTGTACATTCCAGCGGGCCAATCCTGCTGACTGATGCCAGCTGCTTTGGCGCGCGCGAAGACGCCACCAAGAAAATCCGCAAGGCCGAGGCGGGAGCCGCCGGCGGCCGCGGCCTCGCGCAGCAGGCGCAAATCCTTTTCGCCCAGCTCAATTGTCGCGCCCGGATGCTCCGGCGGGTGCAACATGACATTCCCGTAGGCAGCAAAAAACGGCGACTGAAAGAGCGCGCTGTTGACGGCCTCGATAAAAATCGCCGGATCGATTCCCTGCCCTTCCGCGTAGACAAATGACTCGCTGAGCGAGTGAATCATCGCACCGATCAGAAAATTGCCGCCGAGTTTGACGGCGTGCGCCTGCTTCGGCTCCGAGCCCACAATCGAGATGCCGCGCGAAAAGGTTTCCAGCAACGGCCTCGCTTTGGCGACTGCGGGGTCCGTGCCGGCAGCGACGACCCACAGACGGCCTTCTTCGGCAAAGTTCGGACGGCCAAAGACCGGCGCTGCGACGAATTCGTGCCCGCGCCGGGCATGCTCCTGCGTGAGCCGCTCGTTCAACGCCACGCTGATGGTGCTGCACGAGATGTGAAGTGCGCCCGGCGAAAGCGCGTCCATGAGCCCGTTGGCGCCGAAGAGCACTTCTTCGTGCGCCGCATCGTCAAAGAGCATGGTGATGACAACGTCTGCGCCCAGTTCGGCCTCAGCCGGAGTGCCTGCGGCGATTGCGCCTTCGCGGATCAGCGGTTCAGTGCGCCCCTCAGTGCGGTTCCAGACTGCGAGCTCGTGACCGGCAGCTAGCAGGTGTCTCGCCATCGGCGCGCCCATTTTCCCCAAGCCAAGGAATCCGATTCTCATGACAAATCCCTCCCCCAGCATATGCATGGAGATCAATTTTCAACTTCCAGTCGATTGAAATAATTTTCGGACGCAACGGCCTTGAGGGTGTCTTCTAATTTGGCGTGCCCGTGGTGTCCGTCGCGACAAACGTGCACTCCCGGCACTGGCAGACGCGGCGCAGAAACTCCCATGAATAGATTCCGGCGGAGTGTCCATCGGCCCAATTGAACTGGATGGCGTAGCGGCCGACAGCATGAGCGCTCGCGGGCTTTGGCGGAGGCGTGTACATGGGCAGCACAGCCGCGGGCTTCGGTTTGGGTTGGCCGGTTTTGCGGCCCTGCTGCGCGCGCTCGTCCACGCAGTTAGCGCAAGGGCAGGCTTCGCGCAGCCAGGCAAAGCCCCACGCGCTCTTGTGACCGTCGGCCCAGTCAATCTCCAGACCCTTGCCCTCGGTCATCAGCACGCGCACTTTTTCCGGCGTAGTGGCGATGCGCGGCAGCGGCTCGCTCGCCTGATCGTCGCGCGCCTGCTCGTCTTTTGACGCGATGCGGAGGCCCTCGTGGCTCATAAGAACAGTTTACAGTCGTCAGTGGTCAGTTCAGAGCCGCCCTCAATCCCGCGCTGATCACGCCCGTGATTTCCGGCCGGTTCTCACGATCGACCGCTCAGTGGTTTCTCCAGAAGAACCACGCCGCCATTCCAAGACCAATGACCACGACCAGCCCGCGCAGTACCGGCTGCGGTACGCGCTTTGCCAGCGTGGCCGAAGCGTAGCCGCCGATGGCTGCGGCGATCATAGCCGCCAGGCAATAGCGCCAGACAACCTGGCCATCCACGATAAAGATGAGAAAGGCGATACCGTTGGCAAGCAGGTTGGCCACTACCTTCAGCGCGTTAATCACGTGGATGTCCTCATAGCCGAAGAGCGCCAGCAACGTCATGAAAAGAAAACCGGCGCCGGCGCCAAAATAGCCAACATAAAAACTGATTGCAACCGCGGCAAGAAACAGGGGCATGCGTCGCTGCGGACGAATTTGCCCTGTTCCAGCGCGTTCGCGGCGCGCGCGCTTCAACCGCTCCAACCAGCGAGAGACCGGCCCGCTGACGGCGAAGATCGATGCGGCGCCGAGCAGCAGCCAGGGAACCAGATGCAGGAACGTCGTCTGCGGCGTGTTGAGCAGGACGACAGCCCCCGCGGTGCCGCCCAGCAGGCCGGCAAGCCCCATCAACATCGCGGCGCTCAGGTTCCTGCGCACGTCTTCGCGGTAGGCTGCGACTGAGGTCAACTGGCCCGGCCAGATTGCCACCGTATTCGTAGCGTTAGCCTGAACAGGCGGGATGTGCATGCCGAGAAGAGCAGGAAACGACAGAAACGAACCGCCCCCGGCGACGGCATTCAGCACGCCGGCCAGAAACGCGGCCATCACCAGCCAGATCCAGTGCCAGTTGACGGTTGCAGCCACGCCGGAAAGGTGCATGAAGCGGATTGTATTCGAGCCAACCGGCCTAAAACTCTTTCGCAGATTCGAGACCCCCTGCTTCGGAGGCCGCTCATCGAGCTAAAAAATTCTCTTCCATACGGAAATGCGCCATCGTATCCTCTCCACATGCCCGCGCTTCCCCTTCGCCAGAATCCTTTAGCGGGTTTGCTTGTTACCGCGCTCGTGGTTCTTCTCTTTGCGCTTCCCGGCGCGCTCGCTGCGCAGACCATCGTCACCGTCGCTCCACAGCATTGCGTCTGGCGCGCAGGGGACGACCCGAGTTGGGCCGCGCCCAATCTCGATGAATCCGGCTGGCAGCCGTACACAGGCTGGAAACTCAATCCCTCACAACCGCACATCTGGGTACGCTGCCATACAGACCTCTCGCCGCTTAATCGACTGGATCAGCCCGCATTGCAAGTCACGTTGTACGCGGCATATCAGGTCTTTGCCGACGGCCTCATGATTGGCTCTGCGGGCAATCTTCAGAGCGGGGCATTCACCATGAATGCCGTGCGCAACTGGCCGCTGGCCCCTGTCGCCGCCCGGTCTACCACCATCGCATTGCGCATCACGCGCCGAATAGCCTCCTCTGTTCCTGTAGGAACATTGCCGCCGCTCCAGATCCTGGCCGGAGACGAACCCCTTTTGCGCGATCGACGCGACGCGCTGGCTTTTAGTCAGATTCGCGCCCGTTTCGTTCCCTCAGTCTGCTTCAGTATCATCGGCATCCTCGGACTCATCCTACTGGGCTTGTGGCTGAACGACCGCAACCGCCGCGAACTTTTGCTTCTTTCCTTGGCGTGCCTTTCGTTGACGCCGATATACCTCGACTACTTCGGCGCCGCCGCCCTTCTCGCCTATTCCGCGACAGCGTACTTTGCAGTATGGTCCGTCTTTGCAACCGTCAGCAATGTCGCCCGTACTCTCTTCTTTTTTGCGCTCGCAGGCAGGCGCGTGCCTTTGCTTTTTTGGATGCTGATCGGCTTGGCAACTGTGGCGTACTCCGTGACGCTCGTGATCCCGCTTCTCTCCGCGCCGCAGTCGCTCTGGCTCGATGCGCTCCGTTCCGGTCAAGTGGCAAGAGTAAGCGCGGTCGTTGCGATCTTTGAGTGCTCCGCGCCCTTTGTTGCCTTCCTGCCCTGGAAGGGCCTCACTTTCCGCATGAAGCCGCTTGCAATGCTTTGCATGACCTGGGGGGCGACAATGGTGGCTTTCTTCGCCTTGCGCTTCACCGGCACGCAAATTCCGGGAATCCCCGACCTGCAGGCGCGGTGGGCCATCCCCATGGCATACGTCGAGGCCATCGCGACCCTCTGCGTCGTTGTTGCGCTACTAGCGCTGCTTTCTCGCGAGCAGCAACAAACCGCGCGCGAACGTGCCGTCCTCGCCGGCGAAATGCAGGCGGCAAGTGAAATTCAGCGCATGCTGGCGCCGGCGGCAATCGAATCCGCGCCCGGCCTGAGAATTGACGTCGCTTTTCACCCTATGCGCGAAGTTGGCGGCGATTTTTATCTTGGACGAGTCCTTCCCGATGGCCGTCAGCGTGTGCTGCTGGGTGATGTGAGCGGCAAAGGTGCGGCCGCCGCCATGGCCGCAACACTTTTGCTTGGTGCGGCCGCCGCTCGCGACACCGACTCGCCCGCCGATCTGCTGCAGCACCTCAATCGCGTGCTGTGTGAAAACCATCTTGGCGGTTTTGCCACTTGCCTTTGCGCCGAAATTGCGCCGGACAGTACTGTGGTCCTCGCCAACGCCGGACACCTGCCTCCCTACCGCGAAGGCCGCGAGATTCCACTCGAGCCCAGTCTGCCACTTGGCATCGCGTCCGACACGCATTATGTCGAAACCACGCTTGCGCTTGCTCCCGGCGATTCACTCACTTTTCTCTCCGACGGCGTCGTCGAAGCGCGCAACAAATCCGGCGAACTTTTCGGCTTCGACCGCGCCGCCGCCCTTTCCTCGGATTCCGCCCAAAACATTGCCGGCGCGGCTCAGCGCTTCGGCCAGGAAGACGACATTACCGTGCTCACCCTGACCCGACAGGCCACCGAAGAACCAACCGAATCGAAGCCTGTCGCACCCGCCCTCACACCCGCTTAGCCCCGTAAGACCAGAAACCCAATCGGATGATTGACGAATAAGTTAATGAAAACGCTTTAGTTAACTTGTTTTCGCTAAATATTAGCGTTATACACTCATATTTTATGAATCATTTGTGCTATAGTTTCATCAAAGTGATTGAGCGGCTGGGATTTCGCCGCCGCTCCATTCGAATTCCTAATTGCATCTGGAGGACAAGATCATGGCAATTACTCGTTGGGACCCGTTCCGGGATGTTGTGGCTCTGCAGAATCGTATGAACTCGCTGTTTCGCGACTTTAACGAGGGCGAAGGCACGCCGACGACGGCCGGCTTTATTCCGGCGGTTGACGTTTATGAGGACGAAAAGAAGGTCGTCCTGAAGCTGGAAGTGCCGGGCATCGATGAGAAGGACCTGGACGTGAGCGTGGAAAAAAACACGCTGACTGTTAAGGGCGAGCGCAAGTTCGATAAAGAAGAGAAGGAAGAGAACTTCCATCGCATCGAGCGCCATTACGGCAGCTTCTATCGTGCATTCATGCTGCCCACAACCGTGGACACTGAGAGCGTAGCTGCCAGTTACACCGCCGGCGTTCTGAAGCTGGAGCTGACCAAGAAGCCCGAAGCGCAGCCCCGGCAAATCAAGGTGAATGCAGGCCAGGCGCTGGCGGCGTAAAAACCAGGGCTCAGTGATCATGTTTCAGGGATCAGTCGCCCTTCCGGCGCGTCAGGTACTATGCTTGCCAAAGAGCAAGCTTCGTGTCACGGCGCACGACACGGGGCCTCGGCTGATCCCGTTTTTCTGAGCCCTGACACCTGAAACCTGACCCCTCGCATCGCAAGATCATTCATTGAGGCATCAAACCATGGCCATTCGTTGGGAAAAGTTGACGGTCAAGACGCAGCAGGCGATCCAGGAGGCGCAGACGCGCGCCGCGGAGCTCAGCAACCCCGAGTTGCAGCCCGTGCACTTGTTGCTCTCACTGATTGAAGACCGCGAGGGCGTGGTCCCCGCGGTACTCGAGAAGGTCGGTGTGCCCACCGAGCATTTGGAGAGCGACCTGCGCGGAATCGAGCAAAAACTGCCGCGCGTGGCCGGGGTTGCGGCGCAGCCCAGCCTCAGCCAGGCGATGAACAAGGTGCTCGAGCAGGCATTTCGCGAGGCGGCAAACTTCAAGGACGAGTACGTCTCGACGGAACATTTGCTACTTGGCGTGGCCCACCTGAAAGGCGATCCTGCGCGCGATGCGCTGGTCGCCGGCGGCGCAACGCACGAGGCTATTTTGAAGGCGCTGACAGCAGTTCGCGGCTCGCAGCGTGTGACCGACCAGAATCCGGAAGAAAAGTTCCAGGCGCTCGAAAAATATGCAAAAGACCTGACGGAGCTGGCTCGCCGCGGCAAGCTTGACCCGGTGATCGGCCGCGATGAGGAGATCCGCCGCGTGATCCAGGTGCTGAGCCGGCGCACGAAAAACAATCCGGTCCTGATTGGCGAGCCGGGCGTTGGCAAAACCGCTATCGTTGAAGGACTCGCACGACGCATCATTTCGGGCGATGTGCCCGAGGGCCTGCGCGACAAGCGCGTGATCGCGCTCGATCTTGGTTCGATGCTCGCAGGCGCCAAGTATCGCGGCGAGTTCGAAGACCGGCTCAAGGCGGTGCTGAAGGAAATCGAAGAATCGAACGGCCAGGTTGTGCTTTTTATCGACGAGCTGCATACGCTGGTGGGCGCGGGAGCGGCTGAGGGCACCATCGACGCAAGCAACATGCTTAAACCGGCTCTGGCGCGCGGCGAGCTGCGGGCTATTGGCGCAACCACGCTGAATGAGTACCGCAAGTACATCGAGAAGGACAAGGCGCTCGAGCGCCGCTTCCAGATCGTCTACGTGGGCGAACCCAATGTCGAGGACACGATTGCGATTCTGCGCGGCCTGAAGGAAAGCTACGAGACGCACCACAAAGTGAGTATTAAGGATGCGGCCATCGTCGCGGCTGCCACGCTTTCCCACCGTTACATCAGCGACCGCTTCCTGCCTGACAAGGCCATCGACCTTGTCGATGAGGCCGCCGCATCGCTAGCCATACAGAGGGGATCGGTGCCGACCGAGATTGATCAGAAGGAGCGTGCGAGAACGTCTCTTGAGATTGAGCTAGCGGCTCTGAAGCACGAGAAAGACGCCAACAGTGTCGGACGCCGCGATGAGGTCAAGCGTGAAGTGGCTCAATTGACGGAGGAGATCACTGCACAACGCGCACGATGGACAAAGGAACGCGATGCCGATAAGCGGATTAGTGACATCAGGGAGAAGGTTAAATCGCTGCGCTTTGAGGCCGAGGAACAAACTCGCAAGGGCCAGCTCGACCGCGCGGCTCAAATTCAGTATGGCGAACTGCCCAAGCTCGAGGCGGAGCTGAAGAAGCTCGATGCCGCGCAGGGCGGCAAGTCCAGCGCGCCGCGAATGTTGAAGGAAGAGGTGGACGAGGAGGACATCGCCAAAATCGTCAGCAAGTGGACGGGAATTCCCGTCTCGCGCATGCTCGAAGGCGAAGTGAAGAAGCTCGTCCAGATGGAAGACCGGCTGCGCGAGCGCGTAGTGGGCCAGGACGACGCGCTGAGTATCGTGGCCAACGCCATTCGCCGTTCGCGCGCGGGCCTGAGCGATCCCAAACGGCCTATCGGTTCGTTTATTTTCCTCGGTCCCACGGGCGTGGGCAAGACGGAGACGGCGCGCGCGCTCGCCGAGTTTCTGTTTGATGACGAACAGGCGCTGGTGCGCATCGACATGAGCGAGTACATGGAGAAGCACGCCGTGGCTCGCCTGATCGGCGCGCCACCGGGATACGTGGGTTACGATGAGGGCGGCCAGTTGACCGAGGCCATTCATCGCCGGCCCTACGCGGTAATTCTGTTCGATGAAATCGAAAAGGCGCACCCGGATGTCTTCAACATTCTGCTGCAGGTGATGGACGACGGGCGTTTGACCGACGCGAAGGGACGCACCGTGGACTTTAAGAACACAGTGCTGATCATGACGTCGAATCTCGGCGCGGCGATGCTTGCGAACGAAAAGCTGAAGACCGAGCACGATTTTGACATGGCACGCGAAAGCGTAATGCGCGTGTTGCGCGAGCACTTCCGGCCGGAGTTCCTCAACCGCGTGGACGACATCGTGATCTACAGGCCCCTGGGCAACGCGCAGTTGAGCAAGATTCTCGATCTTCGTCTGAGTGAAGTGCGCAAAATGCTCGAAGACCGGGCGATTTCGCTCGAACTTACGGAACCAGCCCTGCAGTTGATCCTGGCTTCCGGCTCCGATGCTGCTTACGGCGCGCGACCGCTCAAGCGTGCGCTGCAGCGCATGGTTCAGGATCCGCTGGCGATCAAAATCCTCGACGGCGAAGTGCTGCACGGCGCGCACGTGCGCATCGACGTGGACCGCAAGTCGAATCAGTTGGTCTTTGAGCCGATGGGGCGAGAGGCTATGGCATAGCACCAGGCCGGGATCGGTTTGCGAGCCGCCTGAAGCAGCCGATGCCGGATCTCTACGGCTGGAACTCCTTCGGCGTATAGACTCCGCCCTTCACGAGCAGTTCGAGGATGTCCTTCGTTCTCGCGTGACACGGCTCCATCTTCGTGTACGTGTAGTTATCGTGTTCGGAGTCGATGACTGGCACGGGCTCTTTCGGGCCGGGTATCTGGTTGAGCATCGTCCACACGCCTGCCGGCGGCGAAACGGTATCGATAAACCCGAAGCCCGCCATCACCGGCGCCTCGATGCGTGAGGCAAAGTTAACGGTGTCGAAATAGAGAGCTGTGTTCATCGCTTCGGGGTTGTCAGAAGGCCAATAGGGATAGCCGGCTTTGCGCCCGTGCAAGTCGCCATTCGTATCGGCGCCCGCCGGCACGCAGACCAGCACATCGGTCACCTTTTCCGGCCGCAATCCCGCAAGCACAATGCTTTGCTGGCCGCCCATGCTGCCGCCATTTAGCACCACCGTTTTGCCATCCCAGTCGGGCCGGGTTGTCAGATAATCGAGTACGCGCGAATCGCGCAGATACATATCGAGAAAGTAAGATTTTTCACGATCGGTATTGCCGACGGCGTTGTAGTTCGTAGGAATGCCGCCCGTCGGATCTGAGGGCAGTTTGTCGTGAGAGTCAACGTTCAAAACCAGCCAGCCTTCGGCGGCATGCTCAGCATCGGCGTGTGCGTTCAGCGCGTAAACTCCGGCATATTGCAGCATGATCAGCGCGGGATACTTTCCCTCGGCAGCGGGTCGCGCCACATAGCCATGAGCTTTTGAACCGAGCGCATCAAGCGCGAAGATGCTCATCTCCACTCCCGGTACATCAGTCTGGACCGGAGTGAGCACGGCGTCGATGGGAACCTTAGCCTGCAAAGCCAACTTGCCGTTCCAGAATGCATCGAAGTCCGCCGGGCCCGGCGTTGAGAGCGGAATCTCAGTCGGCGCCACCGCGGCGCCAACTGCGTAAAGTCCGTTGTTCCGGCCCGTGTTGCCGCCGATCCAGTGAGGCGGCTGGGGCGAGCCGCCGATGTTCGCTGCTGCGGACCCGGACTGGGCCGCGACCGTGGAAGCGGCGTCCGGCGCCGAACTGTTTTGGTTTGGCGCTGCGGACCCGGGTTGACCCGCGCCCGTGGACGAAGCGCTCGGCGCATTCGGTGCGACCGCAAGAGCGGCATACGGCTCGATCGCAACATAGATCATCTCGGGCTGGTCGCCGACGATTTCGATCTTGTCCTTACCTGAGGAAAGATCGAGCTTACCTTCCTTGAGAACCACGGCATTGTTTCTTCGAATCGTCCACTTGTAGGTATAGGTAGGAGATTCGGGGCCTGGCATGACTGTCCAGCCAACCGTTTCGCCGATCTTGTAGATGCCGTTCGCGTGATAGGGCGTGAAGGTCAGTTGTTGCGGAATCGGAGGCCGCTGGGCAATCGCCAACGGACAAACAAACAGGAGAGAGCAGATTAAAAGAACTCGGGCGCGCGTCATTGGAATCACCGGTTGATGATACAGGACAAGGTGAAGGCTAAAGCAAAATGTCGCCAGATTGGAGGCGCCAGCGACCTACTGCCTTAGCTCCACCAGCGTCGCGCCCTGGCCGCCTTCGTTTTGCGGAGCCTCTTCGATTCCCGCGACATGGGGATGGGATTTGAGGAACTCGCGAACTCCGCGGCGAAGAATCCCGGCGCCGTGGCCGTGAATGATGCGCACGCGCGGCAATCCAGCAAGAAATGCGTGGTCGAGATATTTCTCGAGCTCATCGGTGGCTTCGTCCACCGTGCGGCCGATTAGATTGATCTCCGGGCGCATGTCGTCGGTGTTCGCGCTGGTCACAGTAACGTGCACGCCCTTTTGTCTTCGGGCGGCGGCAAGCGGATCATTTTTTCCCTGCGCGGACTTCCCTTGCCCGGAATCTGCCCCAAGACCCGGAGGTGCAGAGCAGTCGTCGCGCTTCACGCGCATCTTGATCGGCCCCAGCGCAACCTCGAAGAGATCTCTGTCGACTTCGCGTTGCACTACAGCGATTTTGCCCATTGATTTCAGAAAAACCTGGTCTCCCGGAGCGATGTGACGCAAAACGTGCGGTTGCGCATTGGCGTCGCCCTGGTCGGCTCCTGTGCGATGCGCCACAACCGACTGATTGAAGCTTTCCTGAAATTCGCGACGCAGGCGTGTGATCCGCCGTTCAGCTTCCTTGGATAGTTTTTGTTGCGATGCACGATCTTCGACAACGCGCACGTTTTCGCGCATCTGGAATTCAAAGTCCTTGAGGAGTGAAGCCAGCTTGGCTTCAAGCTCGCGCACGCGATTGCGTACCTCAACGTCGCCCTCGCGTTCCAGCCTTTTCCTCTCCTGATTGAGTGCGTACTGCTGCTCGCGCGCCGCCTTGCGCTCAACTTCGAGCTCGGCAAGCTCGCTGTGCAGTTTGTCCAGGAAGCGTGCGATATCGGCTTGCTGCGAGCCAAGGCGTTCGCGGGCCGCTGCGATGATTGAGGCGTTCAGGCCCAGCCGCTCCGCCGTTTGAATTCCGGCTGAGGCGCCCGGCACGCCAAGATGAAATTGATAATTGGGCACAAGCGTCCGCTCATCCACGCCCGCCGCGGCATTGCGCACTCCGGGCGTGTTGGCAGCGTAAACCTTGAGCGAGGTGTGATGCGTCGAGATCAGCGACCACGCGCCGGCTTTGAGAAAGTGATGCGCCACGGCCACGGCGAGAGCCGCGCCTTCTTCGGGATCGGTCGACGAGCCAAGCTCATCGAGCAGCACAAGCGAGCGTCCATCGGCGAGGCGCGACAGACGGTCGAGGTTCGTAATATGCGCGGAAAAGGTGGAGAGCGCGGCCTCGATCGATTGCGCATCGCCAATGTCGGCAAGGAATGCCGTAAATAAGGGAAAGCTGGCGCGTGCGGCGGGAACTGGAATTCCAGCCTGCGCCATCATGGCGAGCAGCGCAGTTGTCTTGAGGGCCACAGTTTTACCGCCTGTATTGGGGCCGCTTATGATGAGCTGGCGCTCGTTCGAAGTCAGCTCCAAAACGAGAGGAACAGCTTGCCCGCCGCTCGTCCGGAGGCGCTTCTCGAGCAGCGGATGGCGCGCACCTTCGACTCGCAACATCTCTGGTCCAAAACCAGGAGAAATACAATCGAACTCGCGCGCAAAACGCGCCCTCGCCAGCAGGCTATCGACCAACGCCAGCACACGCGCACCCTCGACCAAACTGAGCGCGTAGCCTCCGACCTGACGCGTGAGCGCGACGAAGATGCGATGAATCTCCGCTTGCTCTTCCTCGATGAGCCGCACGAGTTCGTTGTTTTGCTCGATGGTTTCGAGTGGCTCCACGTAGACCGTTTGCCCCGAGGAACTCGTGCCGTGAATCACTCCGGTGACGCGCCGCTTGAGCTCCGCGCGGACGGGAATTACAAAACGCTCGCCGCGAATAGTGATGACGTCGTCCTGCGTCGCATTTTCCGCGGACAGTTTGCGCAGCGCCGCGCGCAGGCTTTCTTCGATGAGCTTCTGCTGGCGCTCTTGCTCGCGGCGAATGCGATTCAACTCGGGCGAGGCGTCGTCGGCCAGCGACCCATCCGGCTGAATGGTGCGCTCGATGGCTTCAGCGAGCGGACGTAAAGAGGTGGTGAGCGCCGCGGAGAGTTCGGAAAGCCCGCGCAGCTTGCCGACAAGCCGCACCGGCGGCTCGCGCAGCAGCGCCTGCCATGCCGCAACGTCGTTGGCGAGCCGCGCAACGCTCTGCAGCTCGACCGCTTCGAGCGCCGCGCCCGCGATCTGCGCTTTGGCTGCGAGTTGGGTGGGATCAAACAAGCCGCCGAGCGGGATCGAAACTTGTTGTTCGAGGATGAGCCCTACCTCAGCGGCCAATCGGTGTTGGCGGCCGATCCACACTTCATCGCTTGAAGGATGCAACGCAAGGATCGCTTCGCGGCCGACGGGCGACGCGGCGAAGCCGGCGACAAGCACAAGCAGCGGCTCCCACTCAAGCGCTATGAGATCAGCGTGCTCCACCGGCGACGGAATGGGATCGAGAAGCGGCATCGTCAGGAACTATGGTAGCGTTTCGAGGCTTCATTGCGGCACAGTCATCTTGATGTGACGTGCGCAGACTCTATGGTCCAGCGAATTGATCTTTCGACTTGAAGATCCAGCGCAGGGTGCCCGCAAATTACTTCACCGTGGTGCCGGGCTTGGCGGCAGGCGCCGCTGGTGCGGGAGATGCGGCACTGGTTCCGCCGCTGTCACCGGACCCTGCGCTCTTCGCGTCGGACTTTGTTTCAGATTTAGTGTCCGATTTATTGTCCGATTTGGCGTCGGACGCGGATTCGGAAGCGGCCGCGCTACCAGCCGAACTGCTCTTGGAGGCGTAGTCGTTGACGTACCAGCCCGCGCCCTTGAAGCTCAGGCCTGGCGCAGTCAGAGTCCGCTCCAGAACTCCGCCGCATTGAGGGCAGACCTTCTCCGGCTCGGAGTTGAAGTGCTGGATTTTCTCAAATTTATGGCCGCACTGCGTGCAGCGATATGGATACAGCGGCAAAGTTCCCGTCCTCTCAGCGAGGAATCATTCATCTTCTATTTTAGCGGGTGGGCGGCGGATCACGGAGAATTTCGCCGCCCTTAACGGATGCCGGAGGTAACGGCCTGATCAGTCTCGATAAGTTTTGATCAGTTCTGACCAGCTCTCAATGCGCCCGTCTCAATGTGCATGAATCGGGACTGACGCGCTTACGTTCTCCCAAGCCAATGTCAGAGTTCCCTTGCCGCCGCCATTGTCGATGATTGTGTAGGTCAAATCCTCGACCAGCGATGGAGTAGCGGAGGTGGCCATCTTCGTTTTGCCAAGATCCTGCGTGTTGTCGTACGCAAGCCCCCACTCGCCGGTCTTCTTGCTCACGATCAAGACCCAATTCGCGGGGTCGGAGATGTCGACAAACAGCGTGTAGGTGCCGGCGGGAACGCTGAGGTCGCCAATGGTCAGGTCGCCGCTCGTTTGCAGGGTCGTTGCGGCGTTCGCGCCCCCACGCCAAATCGGATACTGCGACCCCCGACTCGTGGCGATCAGCCCGTCCTTCGTATAGATCTTGCCCTCCCGGCCTTTTACGCGCGGCGAGCTGTAGGTGATTGTGATGGTCTTGCCGGCGATAGTGGCTGTCGCCGTCGCTGGCGGGCTCAGTGGCGGCGCCTTTTGTTGGGCAAGAAGGGTGGTTGCGGCGAACAACAAGCCTGTACAGATCAAAGCGCGTTTCATTGTAATGATTTTCCTCCGGGTAGGACCTTGTTTTTTATAGGAAGGCCCTGAGCGATGATTGTCGCACTGCCCGGCCAGTTTGTGAAAGCCGCCTGCGTGAAAACCCTGTTATGATGCGCCAAAGGAAGAGGCATGGCGGGCGGTGAGAACAATTCGGCGGGAGCGCGCTTTCGCGCGGCGATGGCAGCGGAAAAGCCGTTGCAAGTGGCGGGGACGATCAACGCCTACGCGGCAAAGCTCGCTGAAGCTGCAGGGTTTCGCGCCATTTACCTCTCGGGTGGCGGCGTAGCGGCCAATTCGCTTGGCGTTCCGGACCTGGGGATCAGCACCATGGAAGATGTGCTGACCGACGTTCGGCGCATCACCGATGCGTGCCCGCTGCCGTTGCTGGTTGACATCGATACCGGCTGGGGCAGTGCGTTCAACATCGCGCGGACGATTCGCCAGATGATCAAAGCCGGCGCGGCTGCGGTGCACATCGAGGACCAGGTGAGCGCCAAGCGCTGCGGCCATCGTCCAGGCAAGGAACTGGTGCCGACCGAAGAGATGGTGGATCGGATCAAGGCCGCCGCCGAAGCGAAATTCGACGCGGGCATCGATCCAGAATTTGTGATTATGGCGCGCACGGATGCGCTCGCGGTCGAGGGGTTGCAGCGGGCGATTGAGCGAGCGCAAGCGTATGTTGCGGCCGGGGCTGACATGATTTTTGTCGAGGCGGTGACGGACCTCGCGATGTACACGGCAATTCGCAAGGCAGTCGGCGTGCCAATTCTCGCCAACATCACCGAGTTCGGCAAAACGCCGCTTTTCAAACTCGAAGAATTGGCAGCGGCGGGGGTCGACATCATCCTCTATTGCTGCGCGGCGTATCGGGCGATGAATGCAGCAGCGCTCAAGGTATACGAGGCGATTCGCGCGGATGGAACACAGAAAAGCGTGCTGCCATTGATGCAAACCCGCGACGAGCTCTACCGCTATCTCGATTACCACGCCTACGAGCAGAAGCTGGATAAGCTTTTTGCCAAAAGCAGTAAGACAGAGTAGACATCCTCGTTCGTTTTCGTTAGCTTCATGCTCATCGAGGGTCAAACCATGAGTGATCAAAAGGAGAGCGACTCCCAAGGCGCCTTCAGGCCAAAGAAGTCCGTGGCGCTCTCAGGCACGCCTGCGGGCGAGACCGCTATCTGCACGGTGGGCCAGAGCGGCAATGACCTGCATTATCGCGGCTACGACATTGCCGACCTGGCGGAGAACTGCGCGTTCGCCGAAGTCGCGCATTTACTGATTCACGGCAAGCTGCCCAATGCCGCGGAACTGGCCGCGTACAAGACGCGCCTGCTCGGCCTGCGCAGCTTGCCCATTGAAGTGAAACATGCGCTCGAGCTCATACCCCCTCATACGCATCCCATGGACGTGTTGCGGACAGGCGTCTCCGTGCTGGGTTGCATACGGCCAGAGGCCGAGGACCATAGCGCGACCGGCGCGCGCGACATCGCCGATGCCCTGCTGGCCTCGCTTCCGTCGATGCTTCTCTACTGGCACCACTTTGCGCGAAACGGCAAGAGGATCGCGGTAGACGCCGATAGCGAGCCGCTGGCTGCGCATTTTCTCCATTTGCTGCACGGCCGGCCAGCGAGCAAGGAGTGGGTCCATGCGATGCAGGTGTCGTTGATTCTCTATGCGGAACACGAATTCAACGCATCTACATTCACCGCGCGCGTGATCGCCGGAACCGGGTCCGATCTTTATTCGTGTATTGTCGGCGCGATCGGTGCGCTCAAAGGGCCCAAGCACGGCGGGGCCAACGAGGTCGCGCTGGAAATTCAACAGCGTTACAAGACAGCCGATGAAGCTGACACGGACATTCGCCGCCGCGTAGCCAATCGCGAGGTTATCATCGGGTTCGGTCATCCTGTGTACACGGTCAGCGACCCGCGCAATCGCTTTATCAAGGAGCAGGCGCGCAAGTTGGCGGTCGACGCCGATGGCCAGCGGCTTTTCTCAGTCGCCGAGCGGATTGAGAGCACCATGCAGGACGCCAAGCAGATGTTTCCCAACCTTGATTGGTTTTCGGCAGTGGCCTATCACTTGATGGGCATTCCGACTAATCTGTTTACGCCGTTGTTTGTAATGGCGCGAACCGCAGGCTGGTGCGCGCATGTGATCGAGCAGCGGCAGAATGGGAAGATCATCCGGCCGTCGGCCATCTATACTGGGCCGGAGAATCTAAAGTTTGTGCCGATTGAGGCACGGGAATAGGAACGAAGGAGCCCGCGTGTCGTCGCACATCAGCAATGAACGCTCAGCGCCCGACAAAGTCCTCACCGACATCGCCGACTATGCGTTGAATTTCAAGATCGAGAGCGATCTTGCCTATACCACTGCGCGTTATTGCCTGATGGACACGCTCGGTTGCGGCTTGGAGGCACTCGAATATCCGGCGTGCACCAAGTTGCTCGGGCCTATCGTTCCGGGGACCATCGTTCCCAACGGCGCGCGCGTTCCCGGCACCAACTTTCAGCTCGATCCCGTTCAAGCTGCATTCAACATCGGCACGATGATTCGCTGGCTCGACTTCAACGACACCTGGCTCGCTGCGGAATGGGGTCATCCCAGCGACAATCTTGGCGGCATTCTGGCCACGGCCGATTGGCTTTCGCGCGAGGCGATTGCTTCCGGCCGGTCACCGCTTACCATGCGCGATGTGCTGACGGCGATGATCAAAGCGCACGAGATCCAGGGCTGCATCGCTCTCGAAAACTCGTTCAACAAAGTTGGACTCGATCACGTCGTGCTGGTTAAGGTCGCATCAACTGCCGTCGTATGCCAACTTCTCGGCCTCAGCCGCGATCAGACCGTTAACGCGCTGTCGCTTGCGTGGGTCGATGGGCAAAGCCTACGCACCTATCGTCACGCGCCGAACACCGGCTCACGGAAAGGCTGGGCGGCAGGCGATGCGACAAGCCGTGCAGTGCGTCTGGCGTTGACGGCGCGCGCAGGCGAGATGGGATATCCGTCCGCGCTCACAGCGAAGACCTGGGGTTTCTACGATGTTTCGTTTCGCGGCCAGGAGTTCAAGTTCCAGCGGGCTTACGGATCGTATGTGATAGAGAACGTGCTGTTCAAAATCAGCTACCCGGCTGAATTTCACGCGCAGACCGCGGTAGAAGCGGCGATGAAGTTGCGCGCGCGGCTCGATGCAATGGGCAAATCCGCCGCGGATATTCGCAAGATTACGATTCGCACGCACGAGGCCTGCCTGCGCATCATCGACAAGAAGGGTCTGCTCTCGAATCCCGCCGACCGTGACCACTGCGTGCAATATATGGTTGCCATTCCGCTGCTCTTCGACAGCTTGACCGCTACCGATTACGAGGACAACATTGCGGCCGATTCACGCATTGACGCCCTTCGCGCCAAAATCGCTTGCGTTGAAGAACCCCGATTCACTGCGGATTATCACGACCCCGAAAAACGCTCGATTGCCAATTCGCTGCGCATGGAACTGATCGACGGCACCGTTCTCGAAGAAAAAGTCGAGTATCCCATCGGCCATCGCCGCCGTCGCGAAGAAGGGATGCCTTTGCTGGTTGAAAAGTTCAAGACCAACCTCCGTCGACGCTTTAACAACACGCAGCAGCAGCGGATTCTCGACGTCTCACTCAACCCCGCCCGCCTCGACGGGATGCCCGTCAACGAGTATGTGGATGCGTATCTTCCATAGCCAGGTTGGAATTTCGCACTGGATACGAAACCAGTCAGCATAAGAAACGCGGACCCGAAGATCCGCGTTCGTTGTTATTGAGGATGGGTTCGAGGCTTACGCTTTCGCCAGCACCGGTTTTCCCAGCCGCTCAGCCATGATCTCGTGCGCGTGGCCGAAGAACTCGTCCTTCGCGATCTTGCCCGCATCGAGGTCGGCGAGGATGGCCTTCTGCGCCTGATACTCGCGGTTTTGGACGCCGGCCTTCGATTGCAACATACGCCACGCCTTGCGCCGCTCCACACAGAACATGACCAGTTGGCGACTGAGCGCGTAGTAGACGGTCTTGCCATCTTGATCGAACGTAATATACACGCCGAAGTCAGGGATGAAGCTGCGGTGCTCGGGCAACAGGTAGTAGCGGTAGACGACATCCTGCTGCGTGATGCGCACCAGCATGTTGTCGAGCGAAATCATTGTCGCGGCTTGCTCGGGCTTGACTTTCTTCAAATGATTCCGGAAGCGCGCCTCAGTGACGCACCAGTGCGCGACGGTGTAGCGATAAGGCTCGTTGGTGACCTTGGACTTGGTTTCGTACCAGTCGAGATCGATGGAGGGATTGCCCTTGATGTCGAGCGCCTCCTGATAGGTTTCGCCGAGACGCGGGTTGAAGACAAACTCCGGCGCGCCGCGCGAATCGCGCACGCGCTGCGCCTGGAAGAGCGCCATGTCGTCGGCTACGCCGTGCTCAGGCTGGCAGGTGGTGAAGCACTGCAGGAACATGGTGCCGCGATATTCGAGGCCGTCAAGAATCGCGCGATAAAGCTTAGGCGCGTTGGCCATCGACACCTGCGCGACGAACGGCGAGCCGTGGCCGGCCAGGAAGGTCTCCGCTACCGTCTTCTTCTCGGTGTTTTTTCCCTGCGTGGCGGAGCCAAAGGTGTTCATGTCACCGCCGCCAAGCATGGGCGTCGAATCGGAGTTCTGGCCGCCGGTGTTCGAGTAGACCTGCGTGTCGAGCATCAGAACCTTAACGTTGGGCCGGTTCTGCAGCATCACCTTCGATGTGTTCTGGTAGCCGATGTCGCCGATGCCGCCGTCGCCGCCGACCACCCAGACCTTGGGCAGCTCAACGATTTCCTGGTCGGTCATGAGCGCATCGGTAAAGTGCGTGAAGTGGTAGTACTCTTCTCCGCTCAAAAAATCCGATTCGCGCGTGAGCAGAATGTCGGCCAGCCGCTCGGGGATCACGGAACGGCGCGCATGATCGACGATGAAGCTCTCGCCCATGAGCCAGCCCACGGTAACGCCATCCTGGAAGAGCGAATTCATCCAGGGATAAGGATGCGGATTGTTGGGCGCGGTAGAACCGTAGACGGTGTTGCAGCCCGTGTGCGCTGCCATGGCCATCACGCTCATGCCGTTGGCGAGCCGCCCGTCGATGGGCTGCAGGTTCTTGTGATTGAACGCCTCGGTAAGCAGCACAGCGGCAATAGCCTCGACCAACTGCGCATCCGTGATCGAGCCGTGCTCTGCCTCGTATGCCGCAATACGCGCCGTGGTGTCCGTAGTGTCTTCGCCGCCCAGGCCCATCACCAGGTGCGCGATAGCTTGGCGCAGCCGATCGTAATCCTCCGGGCAGCTTTCCTTGATCGCTGCAAGCTTCGCGGCGCCGGTTTTCTCCAACTCGCCGGCCTTCGCGACAAAGCGGTCGCTCTTGGCGTGGTAGACGGGGCGCATATACGCCTCAGTAACGGCGGCAATCGAGCGAAGCACACTTTTTTCGCCGCAGCCGGCGCATGCGCCGTCGCCGGAAACCAGCGCGTCGTAGTTTGTCCGCACCATCAGCATGTTGCGCAGCGTGGCGGTCTTTGAGTCGGCGGGATTGGCGCCGTTATACAGGCCGAGGTACTTCTGTGCGGTATCAGGCAGCAGGTCAAGAAATGCCGTGCCCGTTTCGTGCTCGGCGTTGACCTCCTCGGTCTCCTGCACCATCTTCAGCGCCATGTGGTCGCCGCAGGCAGTTACGCAGGCCGCGCAGCCTTTGCAAAGATCGCTCACGAATATGGAGAAGATGCCGCCGGAGCCGGGCGCTTTGCGTTCCGGTGAGGAGAAGATGGCGTTGGTCTTTTGATAAGCCATCGGCACCTTGTCAATAATCGAGTAGAACTGCGTCTTGGCTGCGGGCGAGAAGCCGTCGACCGACTCAGTGACTTCGCGGACGATGGTCTGCAGCGGAGTGCCGGTCTTCATTTCGGCCAACATGCGTTGGCGCGTAAGCTTTTCGATTTCAGGCAGCTTGTCGAGCATCTTTCTGCGCTCAGCGGGATCGGCCACATAGCGCGTAACCGCTGTACCGAGAATGGTGCCGAGGTCCTGTGAGCAGTTGGGCAGCGCCGTATCCGGGCAAACCGAAATGCACTCCATGCACTGCGTGCAATTTTCCGCAATGTAGAGCGGCGTTTCGCGGCGGGCGACGTACTTTGAAGCCGTGTCGCCGGTGGCTGCGGCAATGATGCCCATTGCGGATAGCGGTGTGGCCGGCTGGTCGTAGCCAAAGTGAGAGCGGAACTCCGCATCGAATACCTTGACGGAGGAAATGGGTGTGCGCGCGCCTTGTCCTGCGGGCGGCGGCGTGGCGCGGCGGCCAGTACCGCAACTAGCTTCAGCAAAAGCCGGAACAGTCTCGATAATCGGGAGCAACGCCTGGCCTCGCAGGCTGGAGTGATCGACCGCGGTGACTTCGCCTATGGCGATCTCTTTCACGCGCTCGAAGCCCTGGATCATTACTTCCATGTTTGACTTGACGACCGCGTCGCCGAGCTTGCCGAACTTTTTGACATATTGCTTGAAGACGACCTCGCGGAACTGCTCCTGCGTGATGCCGAACTCCTGCAGCATGGGACTGACTGCGAAGAATGCACCGAGGAACGCATTGCCCTGCATGCGCAGTTGCAGATCGGCGCGGTCGGTGGCGTTGCGCGCGATTTCGAAACCAGGCAGAGTAAAGACGCGAATCTTTTTCTTGATGATTTGCTGGCGTGCCCAGATGGGCAGATTCTGCCATGCGCGCTCGCCGTCAACATCCGACTCCCAAACCAGGCTGCCGCCCTCCTGCATGCCGTCGAGGGGGTTGGTGTGGGTGAAGGCCTTGGGGTCGCAGCAGAGAACGACCGTTACGTGGCGCAGATCGCAGTTGACGCGGATACGATCTTTGGCCGCGACCATGAAGTAGCTGGTGGGCGCACCCTTTTTCTCCGAGCCGTACTTGGGATTGGCGCTGACGTGAATAACTTCTTTGGGATTGCCGAGGTCATCCTTCAGTCCGTCGCGCTCAAAGAGCAGATCGTTCAAGTCGCCGAGGATCGCGCCGAGATTCTTCCCGGTGGTGATGGCGCCCCATCCGCCGATGGAATGGAAGCGCACGGCAACCGCGCCCTCTGGCAGCAGCGAAGGCGTTTCATCGCCGACGACGCTGTAGGGGTGGTCGATGCCGAGGACGATAAAGTTGACGCCGTCGGCCGCTGTCTTGCCGTCTTTGCGCGCGCGGCCGGCGGTAGCGAACTCAAAGGCACCAATAATGTGCTCGGGGCGGAAGTCGCGCGAGCCCAGGCCGTAGCTGCCGCCGATGAAGCGCGGAACCTCTGCGAGTGTGATTGAAGGCAGGCCTTCAGTTCCCTGCAACGCTTTTGAAAACGCGGTGCGAATGTCGCGGCCAAGCGGATTGTCGCCGGAAAGAGCCTCGTCGGTCCGCTCCAGAATGATGACGTTCTTCTTGCCCTTGAGCGCCGCGACGAGAGCAGCCTCGGGGAAGGGGCGAATCACGTTGACATGGACCGATCCGACGCTTGCGTTGCGGGTCTGGCGCAGGTAGTCGACTGCAGCTTCAATATTCTCTGCCGCTGAGCCGAGTGAGACAAAAACCGTGTCCGCATCTTCCGTCTTGTACTTGGTAACCAGTCCGTAATACCGCCCGGTCAAATCGCCGAAGTCTTTGTATGCAGCTTCAAGAAACTCGAGAATCGGCTCGGCAAAGTTATTGCGCCGCGCCACGATTCCCTGCATGTAGTGTTCCTGGTTCTGCACCGGGCCGAGCAGGATGGGATTGGTGAGATCCATCATCTTGGGAACGCGGCGGCGCGTGGGGCCAAAAAGAACGCGCTGCGCCTCGGTGGGGCAGTCGATGATGTCTTCGGGCGCGCCCAGATACTTGCGGATCAGCTCCGATTCATGCTTATAGAAGGTGCGCTCGAGGTGCGTGGTGAGGAAGCCGTCCATGATGTTCATGCCCGGCGTGAGCGAGAGCTCGGTCACGCGGCGCAGAATCAGCGACTGGTCGGCGGCCTGCTGCGCGTCTTTGCCGAAGAGCATGATCCAGCCGGTGTCAAGGGCGCCATAAATATCGTCGTGGCCGCAGTGAACATTGAGGGCGTGCTTGGTAAGGGCGCGCGCGCCGATCTCGAGAACCATCGTCGACCCCTTGCCGGGCGCGTGGTAGTACTGCTCGACTCCGTAAACGACTCCCTGGCCGGAGGTGAAGTTAACCACGCGTTTGCCGCAGACTGAATGAGCGATGGCTCCGCCCTGAGCCGCGTGCTCGCCTTCTGCTTCGATGGCCAAAGTGTTGTGGCCGAATACGTTCAGGTGGCCTTCGGCATAAGCCTGCTGGAAGAGCTCGCCGCCTTCAGTGGAAGGCGTGATGGGATAGAACACGCCGGCGTCGGCGATGCGCGTCTCAGTGTGGTAGCTGACGAGCTGATTCCCGTTGGCGGTAACGCGGATGCCTGGATAGCGAGCTTTCATTGATCCCTCACATTGAAATCTGGTTCGAAATGAAGTCTGGTTCGAAGTCGTCAGAGTACAGGTCTTGCGCCTGAGTGAACGGGACGCGAGTCCATCGCATCCACTTGAACGCCGCACCAGATTTGGCGGGTACTTGACTGACCGTGCGTCAGACAGCCTCGTCAAAGACCCCAAATTAATTATCGAGCGGGCACAGCTGCAAAAGGAGGCCTAAGGGGAAGGTTACTCCTCAAATAGAATGGCCCATCATCAGTATGCGCCCAGTATAGAGACGGTGTACCAAATTATGGGAAGCAGCGCAGCCGAGGTGCGGATTGGGCGCATTGAGCGGACTCGCCCGAGACACCGGTTGCGCTACGATAAAGACACGATTGAGGTTTGCATGTTTGTTGTGGTCTGGCAGTTTGAGATTTCCGAGGACAAAGTGGCCGGCTTTGAGGCCGCCTATGGGCCCGAAGGAGCTTGGGCGCAACTCTTCAGGACCTCACCGGAATATCGGGGAACTGAACTGCTGCGCGATGCCTATGTTCCAGGAAACTACCTGACCATCGACCGCTGGACCAGCGAAGAGGCTTTTCGGACGTTCCGCAAGGATCACGATCGCGAGTACGAGCTGCTGGACCGGAAGTGCGACGACCTGACCAGCCGCGAAACGAGAGTGGGCGCGTACACGGCTTGAGCCAGGGATTTTCGCTCATTCAAGAATCAAGACATTCCGGCTGAACTCGGCCCCAGCCATATATCGAATGCCCCGGTCGAACGTGACCAGCACCCCGTCTTCTTTGATCGCCAACCCAAGCAGATAGGCATCGGTCACCTGCTGATGTCCCGTAATGCGCACGGCAAACGACGCAGTCAGGACAGCCCAACTTCCAGAGATGGGCCAGTATTGGTAGCCGGGATGCGCCCTGAGCTCTTGGAGGATAACTATGGCTCGCTCCACAGTGATTGTTCCTGTCTGCATCGCCGGATTTGTTGTAAGGCGGATGAACCCCGATTCGGTGAGTGGGCAGACGCCCCAATTGTCCTTGCCCGATGAAAGGAACCAGCGTTCCGCCTTCCGTCGATGAATGTGTTCGGGGTCGGTCAAAGCGATCAGGACATTCAAGTCAAGCAAATTTCGCCGGATCAAACTCGTCCTCCGAAAGCTCTTTAACCATCTCGCAAGTAATCGTCCTGCCGGTCCGAGGCAACATCGGGAGACCAATTTCGGAATACTCGATTTTGGGCAGAGGTGGCGGGGGCGCCGTTTCTGCCTTGCGGATTAGCTCATTGATTGCCGTGCTCAGGCTGATTCCGCGCGCCCGGGCATAATAGGCGGCAAACTCATGGGTTTCATCGTCAAGGGAAATCGTGGTTCTCATACCTTCATCTTGCATCAATTTCAGATTTGATGCAATACTGTCTGTTTGATGCATATTTATTCGATTGATGATGATTTACGATATTGATGCGAAATTCCGATTCAAACCTGTGCGATTCGTCACACCATTGCGCAAGCCCGCGCATAGTTTCTCTGTTTCTTCGCTATTTTCTCCTTTTCTCCCTTGTCGCATCCTGCTACAATCCCATCGAAATCCAATTCAAGCCTCTCGCCGTTTCTTGCCCAAAGAGCATGATTAGCAAAGCATGAGATTTGGCGGGCGGACACTTTTTTTCAGGAGCCTCCCCATGCCCATCGTCGACGACCGCGCCAAAGCGGTAGAACTTGCCCTGGCACAGATTGAAAAACAGTTTGGGAAAGGGTCGATCGTGCGGCTCGGTTCCCGGGAGGCGCTGCTGCCGATCGCAGTGATCTCTACCGGATCGATCAGCTTTGACCTAGCGCTGGGAGTGGGCGGAGTTCCTCGCGGCCGAGTCACTGAGGTTTTCGGGCCGGAGTCTTCGGGAAAGACCACCATCACTTTGCAGATCATCGCCGAGGCGCAGCGCGCCGGCGGGTTGGCGGCATTTGTGGACGCGGAGCACGCGCTCGACCCTGGCTATGCGAAAAAGCTCGGCGTTGACGTAGACAATCTCCTTGTTTCGCAGCCGGACAGCGGTGAGCAGGCACTGGAGATTACTGAAGCGCTGGTCCGCTCGGGCGCAATCGATGTGCTGGTGGTCGACTCGGTTGCCGCGCTTGTGCCCAAGGCCGAACTCGACGGAGAGATGGGCGACTCGCACATGGGCCTGCAGGCGCGGCTCATGTCCCAGGCGCTGCGCAAGCTGACGGGAACGGTTTCGAAGTCGCGCACCGCTCTCATTTTCATCAATCAGATTCGCGAAAAGATCGGCGTGATGTTCGGCAACCCTGAAACCACGACAGGCGGCCGCGCGCTGAAATTTTATTCCTCAGTCCGCATCGATATCCGGCGCATCGCCGCAGTGAAGGAAGGCGACACGGTAGTGGGCTCGCACACCAAGGTGAAGATCGTGAAGAACAAGGTGGCTGCGCCCTTCCGCGAGGCCGAGTTCGACATTCTCTATGGCGAGGGGATCAGCAAAGAGGGCGATGTGCTGGATCTGGCCGTGACGCACAACATTGTGGAGAAGAGTGGCGCCTGGTACAGCTATGGCGGCGAGCGCATCGGACAGGGCCGCGAAAACACCCGTGCCTTCCTGAAGGAGAACAAGGACGTCTACGCGAAGATGGACGCCGAACTGCGCAAGCGGCTGAGCATTGGCGCTGCAAAGGCCGACGTGCCCGAGGCGCCGGCCGGCGGCGCAGCGGAAGCCAAGGAAGTGGTGCGCGGGCGTAAGGGATAGCGCGAGTCCTCTCTCGCAAATGCCCGATAGCGTCGGGTAGGCCGGCCAGGTTTCCCCGGCGGATTCCCATACGCTCATCTGGCCGTCCTCGCATCTGGCCGTCCTCGCTCGAGGATCGCTCTCTTATTCGGTAGCCATTTTGGGGTCGAAATGGGGTCGATTTGGGTGCAAAAAGGGGTCGTTTTGCGCGAAAAAACCAACAAAAATCGCAAAAAAATGCGAAAAATCGATGTGAATTTTGAAGCATTTGTGTTGATTATGAAGGGGTTAAGTGCAATTTGCACCAAATTTGGGATAGCAAATTATTTTTTCTGCGATTTTCGACCTCCGAAGACAGTGGTTAGTGGGTAGTGTTTAGTGGCTAGAAAGACGCGGAGCGAAGGGGCAGCGGAGTCGGCGGAGCTAGCGGAGTTAGCGGTGCTAAAGAAGCGGATCATGGAATGAGTATGCGCCGGGAGGCGGAAATTATCGGCAAACCTGGCAGTGAATATTTCGCGGGCACAAGGGGCTAGAGAATCAGCGGGCTAGCGGGCCAATGGGCCGTGCGCGGAGGTGCGGATGGGTCGACACTCCGGTGGGGGAAGTCCGCCATGGTCGAGATTAGTGGTTTCAATGGCCATAAGCTCCGAAGTTGAAGGAATGTCCCGTCTGTCCCCAGGTTTTCCCAGGTTTCCGTCCAGGTTTCCTATGCGCCGACTCAGTGCACATTTTGGGGAGGTGGGTCCTTTTCACAATGGCATTTGCATTGCGGTATACACGCCGGTCCCTTATCGGGGTCACACTGCTTCTCGCATACGCTGTGGGAGCCGTAGGGGCAGGTCGCCGGGGTGCAGCCCGTCGAGTCTGCCCGTGTCACTACGGTAAACGCCAACAACAACGCCAGCAAAATGAGAATATTCTTCATTTCTCGATTCTCCAATCGCCACAAATATACCACCATTATTTAGAGGGCGGGCTCTATTTCAGCGCCCAGGGCAGGGAGGCCGCGCTCTTAAGGTAGCGTGCTGGGCTTGGCTTTCGTTCTCGAAGAGGTAGGTAAGCCGTGGCAGGGCTGTTGTTCTCGAGGAGCAACTGTATTTGTTGTGGGCGAAACCACTACGGCCTGCTTCGCTGCTGGTGGATCAGGCTTCGTAATGTAAATCGCCAAAACTGCGCTCAAACCCACGGCATACCCAATCAGCAAAGCTGGCATCGCACAGTGGCCGACCCATTTCGAGAGCACTATGAGCCGATCGCGGCGGCTCTCATAGACTCTTGCTTCCTGATCGAACTCAACTACCTTTTGCTTTTGATTTTGGCCTGCCGAACCGTAGTAGTCAAATGAAGACACGCCCGCATTCGGATGGTCTCTGATCCATACTCGAATCAAATTCGCGCCTTTGTAAAGACGTTGCAGCTGAAACGAAAGAAGGTGAACGGCGCGTGAAATAAGGTAATTGTGAACAATACACAATGCGAGTGAGATGAAGAGAAGTACGAAAGAGGCCACGACAGGAACGATGCGTTCCCTAATCCCCGCTTGGACCTCAGAATGCTCGATGCCTGCCACAAGAAATGAAATGCCGACGGCAAGAGATCCGGCGGCAAGTATCGACAGCTTGTCGAAGAAAGTGCCACGAACCTCAAGATGGTGAACATCCGAGTCCAGCATCTCCTTCTCAAGGAAGTCTTCACGCGCCGTGGCGCCATCGAGTTGTTTGAAGTGAAGTTCGTCGTTCTGCACGCCCATAATCGTAGCACTGCAGGTTTCGCAGGTTAGAAAGCGAAATCGATGACCCCGCCGCTACCGAAAAACTGCAAAAAACTGATACTGAATCAGTGACTCGGGAACCTGGGGGACAGAACCTGGGGGACAGACGCGACGTTCCCCCCTCCTTTTCGCGCAGCTCGGCGTCGCTTGTTTACTCCGCAAATCCACGAATGGACTCCTCGGTCCCCAGTGGACGCACGGTATGCGTTCACCGTCTCTCCGGCGCTGCTAGAATTCCCTTGGAAGCCCAAATGCCCGTAAAAGCACTCTATCCCGGCACCTTTGACCCGCCCACGAATGGCCATGTGGACCTGATTCAGCGCGGATCGAAGCTGTTTGACCATCTGACGGTGGCGATCCTCGTGAATCCGGTGAAGAATCCGCTGTTCACCGTGGAAGAGCGCGTGGAGATGCTCGAAGAGGCGACGCGGCCGCTGGGCAATGTTTCGGTGGCGACATTCGACGGGCTGATGGTCGCATTCGCGCGCAAGATAGGAGCATCGGCAGTGCTGCGTGGCATTCGCGCCATCTCAGACTATGAACATGAGTTCCAAACGGCGCTGATGAACCGGCGGCTCGCGCCGGACGTGGAGACAGTATTTCTGCAGCCGGCCGGTCGCTACTCTTTCGTAAGCTCGCGGATGGTGAAGGAAGTTTTCAGCTTCGGCGGCGACATCAGCGGGCTGGTGCCCCCGAACGTGGTAAAGAAGCTGCGCGCGCGAATCAAGAACGGCGGTTGAAGGTCCAGGGGGCGGGTTCGTGCTATCCCTGGTCCCCAAATGCGAGGGACCCTTCGGCTTCGCTCAGGGCAGGCTCTGGGGCACCCATTTTTTGTGGGTCGGTTGGACGAAGGATGCGGCAGACCGCGCGCGCCTTCCACATGCTGAACTTTGCGCCCACTGCAAAATCTGAGAAGATAGAAGAGATATGACCGTTACAGCTCCCACAAAAGTATTTGCCGACCGCATAGGCCGGATTGAAGTTTCCGCAACGATGGCCGTGGCCGCCGAGGCGGCTAAACTGCGCGCACAGGGTGTGAACCTGGTGGATTTCGGGGCCGGCGAGCCTCACTTTGCCACTCCGCGGCACATCAAGGACGCCGCGATTGCCGCGATCGAGGCGAACTTCACGCGCTATACCGTTGTGCCGGGGATTCCCGACGTGCGCAAGGCGATTGTGGAGCGGCACGCGTGCGACTTCGGATCGGACTACACGATCGACGAAGCTGTGTTTACCACCGGCGGCAAGCTGGCGCTGTTTAACACCATTCAAGTCCTTGTCGACCACGGCGACGAGGTGATTCTGCCTGTTCCTTACTGGGTGAGCTTCAAGGACATCATTCAGTACGCGGGCGGCAAGGTCGTTTACCTCGAGACCAGCGAAGCGGAGAGCTTCCGCATCACGGCCGATGCAATTGAGCAGGCGATTACGCCGCAGACCAAGGCGATCATTCTGAACTCGCCGTCGAATCCGGCGGGGTCGGTGGTGTCGGCGGATGATCTCGAGCGGATCGTTCATTTGGCGCACGATCGCGGGATTTTTCTGCTTCTCGATGAGTGCTACGTCTACCTGAACTACGCAGGCAAGCCGGTTTCGGGCGGATCGTTCACATGGGCCAAGGAGCATATCGTCATTCTCGGCTCGCTGTCGAAGACATACTCGATGACCGGGTGGCGCGCGGGATATGCGCTGGCGAATAAGAAGGTGGCCGCGAACCTGAGCAAGCTGCAGTCGCAATCGACTTCGAATGCCACCAGCTTTGTGCAGAAGGCGGCGATTGCGGCGCTGAGCGGCTCGCAGGAGTGCGTGGCGCAGTTTCGCGCGGAGTTTATCGAGCTGCGCGACTATATGCTGGCCGCGCTCTTGAAGATTCCCGGTGTGACGTGTACCAAGCCGGAGGGCGCGTTCTACGTGTATCCGAACATTTCGGCGTACCTGGGCAAGGGCGGCATTCGCACCGCAACGGAACTGGCCACGCGACTGCTCCACGAGGGACACGTGGTGACCGTTCCGGGCGAGGCGTTCGGGACTGCGGAGCACGTGCGCATTTCGTACCCGGTAACGCGGGAGAACATCGACGAGGGCACGCGCCGGATGGGCGAGTTCCTGACGGGACTGAAATAGAGGCAGTGGTTAGTGGTCAGTGGTTAGTGATCGGGCGCGCCGCGCGCCTTCAGAATCCGACACAATGAGACGGGCTTAGCGATTCGCGAGTGAAGCACTGCTTACCTCGGCGGGCCTCGAGTTTGCGCCGGCCGCCCACTCGCCGATGGAATGCATCTTTTGGCACTCGCCGCACATGGTGTTGGGGAATTGGGAGCCGCAATGCGGGCAGACGGCGCCGGACTCGAACGTGTCGAACGTCTGTTTGCACCCCGCACATCTCCAATTCGCGCCAACCGGAGGGTGTGTTCCGCAGCAGGGACAGGCGAAGCCTTCACGGCGAGGAAGCCTCTCAATGCGTAGCAATGCGCGGGCGCTCTTGAATCCACTCCAGCAGTTGAGCAAAATATACGCGGCGATGAGCAATGACCAGGTGGAGTGCATCCACAAGGCAAGGCAGACGAGGCCAGCCGCGCCGACAAATCCAAGAATCGTGGCGACGTAGAGGCTGCGGGCGCGTCCCATGAAAAACCAAAGCAGGGAGCGCAGAATCTGGCCGCCGTCGAGCGGATAGATGGGCAGAATATTGAATACGAACAGGACAACGTCGATCCAGAATACTGCCGAGACGAGGTTAAAGGCGTCGGGGGAGGAAGTGGCCCATCCGAGCGTGTGTGCCGCGAAGTAGGCGCCCCCGAATACGGGCGCTAACGCAACGTTGACGAGGGGCCCGGCGGCGAGGCTCCAGAGCGTGGCGCCGGGGCGCTGAGGCGGATTGACATATGCGACACCGCCCAGCGGCCAGAGCATGATGCGGTCAACGGTTCCACCGACCTGGCGGCAAGCCAGCGCGTGGCCAAACTCGTGCAGAAGCACGATGGCAAAGAGCGCGAGGTACTCGAGGGCGCTCCAGACGAGCGAGGTGTACCGGCCCTCGCGGCTGCCGATCTCGATAACGGCAATGACAAACCAAGACCAGTGCAGGTAGAGATCGATACCAGCAACGCGGCCGAGATGGATGGAACCCTGACGCAGAGAGAGCATTCCAGATAGATTACGCCAGTTACGAGCTCGGCAGGGCAACTGGACCCGGGCGGCGGAGTGCTGGCCGCGTATGGCAAGTGGCGCGAGGAAAGGCGGGATTCGAGCGCGCAGGGTGAGCGTTTAACTCAATGCGGCAAATAGAGTGGTAAATAGGCCGGCTTCCGTGGGCGCCGGGAAATTTATTCATTCCTCTCTGTGCAAACGCTGTCTCTGTCGAGTACGATAATCCTTCGAATGATAGACCAAATTGACTTTCGTCCCGTGATTCTGGCCGGAGGCAGCGGCACGCGGTTCTGGCCGCGCTCGCGGCGCGCGCACGCCAAGCAGGTTCTGGCGCTGGATGGCGAACGCTCCATGATCCAGCAGACCGTGGAACGGTTGAAGCCGCTGGCTGGGTTGGATAAGACCTGGATCATTACCAATGAATATCTGGCGCATGAGATCGCCGACCAGTTGCCTGGCTTGCCGGCGGCGCAGATTGTGCAGGAGCCGGTGGCGCGCAACACAGCGCCGGCGTGTGGGCTTGCGGCGTTTCTGATTGAGCGCGAAAACCCCGACGCGGTGCTGGGAGTATTTCCGTCGGATCATGTGATTGCCGACGAGCCGCGCTTTTTGAAGGCACTGCAAAAAGGAATCGCGGCAGCCGCTGCGGGCGAGAACATCGTGGTGCTGGGCATTGAGCCGTTCCGCGCAGAAACGGGATATGGATACATTGAAACCGGCGACCTGACGAAGGACGATTCCGCGCTGCATGTGCGACGTTTTATCGAGAAGCCAAACCAGAATCGCGCCGACGAGTTTGTGGCGGCGGGAAACTACTACTGGAATTCGGGGATGTTTCTGTGGTCGGCGCGGACGCTTGCGAATGCGGTGCGCGAGCACTTGCCCGAGACGGCTCCGCTGCTTGAGGCCATCGCCGCCGCGTGGGGCACGCCGCAGTTCGACGACGTGTTCCGCACCGCGTATCCCAAGTGCGAGAACATTTCAGTCGACTATGCCGTGCTTGAGCCGCGATCGGCTAAGGGCGAACACCTTTCAAATCTCTACTGCATTCCGGCAGAGTTCAACTGGAACGATCTCGGCTCGTGGGCCTCGCTCTACGAGTATCAGGTGGAGACGCGGTTGCGTGGGGATGCAGAAGGCAACGTTGCCGATTCCACGGGCCACATCTCGATTGAAGCCAGCGACAACTACATCTACAGCCCTCGGAAATTTGTCGCGCTCGTCGGCGTGGAGAATCTAGTCGTGGTGGATACCGAAGACGCGCTGCTGATTGCTCACCGCGACCACTCCCAGGACGTAGGCAAGATTGTGAAAGAGCTGAGCATTACGGGGCGAAGCGAGCT
This sequence comes from Acidobacteriaceae bacterium, assembly GCA_003134815.1. GTDB lineage: Bacteria > Acidobacteriota > Terriglobia > Terriglobales > Acidobacteriaceae > Telmatobacter. The sequence goes on from PLCO01000059.1 coordinate 71,880, forward strand.
GATCTGACCCTACAAGACAAATCAGGCGTCTAATCATCGCCGTAGCCCAGACACAGTGGAGCTTTTCCAGGCGCAAAAGGAGTTCCTATGCGTTATCCTTTTCCGTTGCTCTCCTGCGCAGCGTTGTGCGCATTCGCAGCCGGATGCGGTTCGTCCGGCAGTCCCACCCCGACCGGGACCCTGACAGGGAATTGGAACATCGCCCTGCTCCCAAGCAATTCGTCCCAGACCGCGCCTCAGCTTGGCGGGTATATCACGAACACGAACAATTCAGTGTCCGGGACCCTTCTCATGCAGGGCCTCGCCTGCACTTCATCCACCGTAAGCCTGCCGATCACGGGAACACTCACGCCCGATGGAAACATCTCCTTCACTGGCACTTCGAGCGGCGGCCTCACACTCACCATCATTGGAACATACGCTTTCGAATTGCCCCGGGTCCCGGGAATTTCCTACCCCTTGAACGGCACCTACTCGATCACGGACAGCTGCGTAAGCAACCAGAGCGGCTCGATGATGGGTCTGGCGGCCATTGCGCTGGAACCCGGCACTTACACTGGGACTTTTCAATCCTCTTCCGGCAATACTTTCGGAGTGAGCATGCCGCTCGCGCAGTCGGGACCAGATGCCGATGGGGAATACAGCGTGGCTCCTGGTATGGCCACGATTACCGGGTCCCCATGCTTCTCTACCGGCACGATCACTTCCAGCAATGTCTTTGGCGGCTATGTCGATGTGACCGTCAACCTGAACAACAATGGCACGCTTGAAATTATGGGTTCGCATCCTGCTGGAGTGCCAGGCCCTTACATTCCCAAAGAGTCGTACCGCGTTACCGGTGGAACCTGCGCGAGCGACACAGGTAGCGGCTTGCTGACTCGGACCACGTCCTGACCGCAATGCGCGACACCGAAGACGCGCTGCTAATTGCTCACCGCGACCGCTCCCAGGACGTGGGCAAGATTGTGAAAGAGCTGAGCATCACGGGCCGGAGCGAACTGATTTAGCCGATCTGATCCAGCTGCGATTCGCCTGCCACGGCCTCCTGCTCCACCGCTGTACAATTCTTGGGTAACTCAGCGCGCACTTGTCGCCTGAGTGGGGTGGGAAATGCCCGAAACAATCGATTGGCCGATGGGCGGAAAACGGCAGCGTCCGCGCCTGGCGATTTATCTTCTCCTCGCAGTTGTCATTTTGATCTTCGTCGGCAGCCGTACCGCCATCTCCTACTGGGTTGACCTGCTCTGGTTCGGCTCGCTCGGTTACGCGAGCGTGTTCTGGAAGAGCTTTGGCCTCGAATGGGGAACCTTCGCGGTGTTCGCGGCATTAGCATTCCTGATTCTGTTCGGGTCGTTTCTGGTGCTGCGGCATAACCATGCCGCCGACTTGCCTGACTCGCACACGATTTTCTTCGGTGGCAAGCCCATTGAGCTGCCGCTCAAGAAGTTTCTGAACACCATTGCTCTGGTCGCGGCGCTTTTGATCTCGCTGGCGACCGGCTTCGCCATGGAAGCTCAGTGGCCAACGTTGGCGCTCTACTGGTACGCGCCACATGCGGCAAGCGTCACCGATCCCATCTTCGGCCGCCCGCTTGGCTTCTATCTGTTCACACTGCCGGCATGGGAAATGATTGCCGGATGGCTGCTGACGCTCGCCGTGATGGTGTGCGTTCTTGCCGTGCTCTTTCTGATTGCCGCAGGCGGGGGGCGAGCGCTGGGCGGCCGTTTCGGCGGCGCCGCTTCCCTGCCCTGGCGCGGCGTTTCTATTGCAGGCGGGTTCGTTCTTTTTGCGTTGGCCATTCGCGAGTATGTGGGCCGCTACGATCTGCTATTCCAGGAGCACACGATCTTTGACGGCGTGACCTATACGGACGCGCACGTCACGCTCTTGGGAATGCTGTTCATCGCCGTGGCGCTGGCGGTGGGCGCGGCAATTGCGATCGCCGGCGGCGTGATCCGTCCGCAAGCGCGCTGGCTGGTTGCTGCGGTAATTCCAGCAATAGCGTGCTACGTGGTGGCCGGGTTGGCCGGATGGTATGTAAGCACGTTCATCGTGAAGCCCAACCAGCTTGACAAAGAGCGGCCTTACATCGCCAACAACATCACTTTGACGCGACAGGCTTACGGCCTTGACAGCTTTGCGCAGCGCGAGTTTCCCGCCGACATCGGCGTCGCCGCCGTAGATCCGGAACACAACCAGGCGACGCTTGAAAATATTCGCCTTTGGGATGTGAATGCGCTGCAGGACACGCTGCGGCAGGTGCAGGAGATTCGCACGTATTACGATTTTCCCGGCATCGACATCGACCGCTACAAGATCAATGGATCGCTACGCCAGGTGATGCTGGCGGTGCGCGAATTGAATGTGGACAAGCTGCCCGACAGCAGCCACAACTGGATCAACGACAAATTGATTTATACGCACGGCTACGGCATCACTATGAATCCGGTGAACGGCTTTTCGCCGGAAGGGCTGCCGATACTTTATCTGAGCAATATGCCGGTGCAAAGCACGGTGTCTGGCCTGAGCGTTACGCGGCCGGAGATCTACTTCGGCGAGCTCACCGACAGCGATGTCTACGTGAAAACGCATCAGCGGGAGTTTAACTATCCGCAGGGACAGAGCAACAATCTTTCTTCGTATGAGGGCACTGGCGGAATCGAGATGGGGGGCTTCATGCGCCGTGCGCTGCTGGCCTTCGATCGCGGCGACCTGACCAAGGTCCCTTTCAGCGACGACATCACGGCCGAGAGCCGCCTGCTGATGCGGCGCAACGTGGTGACGCGCGTTTCCACTCTCGCGCCGTTCCTCACCTTCGATCAGGATCCGTATATCGTTGTTGGCGCCGACGGACGTCTTTCGTGGATAATCGACGGTTACACTTCTTCTGCGAGCTATCCGTACTCGGCGCCGTCGACGCTCGAAAACCAGCCTGTCAATTACATTCGCAACAGCGTGAAGGCAGTGGTGGACGCGTACGACGGTACGGTCACGTTCTACATTTTCGATAACCAGGATCCAATCCTGGCCGCGTGGCGCGGCATCTTTCCCGACTTGTTCAAGGATGAGTCGGCCATGCCCGCGTGGCTGCGCGCGCACGTTCGCTACCCGGAGACGATGCTGAGCAAGCAGGCCGATATATACGCTCTTTACCACATGACCGACCCTGAGGTGTTTTATAACCGCGAGGACCAGTGGAGCGTGGCCACCCAAACGGGATCGAGCCAGGGCGATCAATCGGCGCAGGAGATGCAACCGAACTTTGTGCTGATGACGCTGCCCGGCGAGTCGAAATCAGGAAGTTTTGGCGGCCTGGAGTTCGTTGAGATTCTGCCCTTCACGCCGACGAACCGCAACAACCTCATCGGCTGGATTGCCGCTCGCAGCGATGGCGCGAACTACGGCAAAGCGGTGGTCTTCGATTTCCCCAAGACGCGCCTCGTGGACGGGCCCCAGCAGATTGAAGCGCGCATCGATCAGAACGCGCAGCTCTCCGGCCAGCTCACGCTCTGGAATCAGCAAGGCTCGCATGTGATCCGCGGCAGCCTGCTTGTGATTCCGTGCGGGCAGGCTCTTCTCTACGCGGAACCTATCTACCTGCAAGCGCAGCAGAGCCCCATGCCGGAGTTGCGCCTCGTCGTGCTGGCGCTGCAAGATCGTCTCGCTTACGGCCCGACTTTCGAGGCCGCGTTAAGCTCGCTGTTCGGGTCAGAGGCGCCGTCGCTCACGAGCGGCGAAACACCGCAAACTTCGGCGGGCGCAGGAAACGGAACGGGAGCAACTGTCCCCTCCGCAACGACGCAGCCCAATGAAAGCCAGAGTGCTCTCATCAGCCAGGCCAGCCAGGATTTCGCGGACTATCAACGCCTGACGTCAGAAGGAAAGCTGGCCGATGCCGGACAGAAACTCGACGATCTCAAGAAGGTTCTGAGCGAATTGAACTCGCGCGGAAAATAGCGCGGCCCGTTCGTATTTTTCAAGCATCGATCAACCATTATGATTGCATCGGAGGTCCTGGTCGCCCCATGTCCATTTTTGATCGGCGCAAATTTCTGAAAACAGCTGCGGCAACTGTGCCGCTCGTGAAGATGGGGGATTCCTTTGGCCTGACTCCGGCTCGAGCGGCAGCAGCAGCAGTTTCGGAGGCCGCGACCGACGTGCCGTGGCAAAAGAAGCTCCGCCGCATTGGCCAGACGAATATTACTGAACACGATCCGGCGGTGCTCGACGTGGAAGCGTGGGCCGACTACTGGGCAAGCGCAAAAGTTGGAGCGGTTTTTGTCAGCGTGACCGGGATTGTTGCGTTTTATCCGAGCAAAGTGCCGTTTCATCGACCCGCAAAGTACCTGAATGGGCGCGATTTCACAGGCGAACTGAACGACGCGGCGAAGAAACGCGGACTGCGAACGATCGCGCGCTATAGCCCCGACCTGAACTGGGGCGACGCGCTGGCAGCACATCCTGAGTGGTTCATGCGCGATGAGCATGGACAGCCGCTTGCTTCAGCTGAAGCGCCTGAGCTTTTTCAAACGTGCATGTTTTCGACGTACATGACCGATTATTTTCCCACCGTGATCCGCGAAGTAAATTCGCGCTATGACGTTGACGCGCATTACACAAATGGGTGGCCCTCGTTCACATTGCCGGAATGCTACTGCGACCAATGCCGAAAGTTGCCGCCGGCAAAGACGCCCGCTAACTGGGACAAATTCAACGAGCGTTTCACATACCTGTGGAAGCTGTACGATTCGATCGCGAAGGAAAAGAAAGCGTCGAGTTTCTTCATTAACAATATGGGCGGAGGCTTTCATGCCACACCTAATCTCGCGCAGTTCGGCGAGTTCTGCCAGTGGTTTCAGGGCGATAACCAGGGCCGCAACCGGGAGAATGCGCCAGTGTGGGGCGCGGCGCAGCAGGGGCGAGTGTGCAACGCAGTGCTTGACGGCAAAATGGCGACGAACCTGACGGGCGCATATACGACCGGGCCGATTCGCTGGCGCGAGGTCACCAAGTCGGCTGCCGAAGCCGTGATCTGGACCAGCCAAACACTCGCCAGTGGCATGGTTCCTTACTATCACATCGTGGGCGGAGAGAACGGCCTCGGCGAAGATCTGCGCTGGGAAAAGATTGGCCGCGACTACTTTTTATGGACCGCGCGGCACGATGGGCATTGGGTGAACAAAGCAACCATCGCCAACATCGGCGTCGTGATGGGGCAGCGCACCCAGCTCTTTTATCAGCCGCAGCGCGACTTCTCGATGCAGCAATATATGGATGCCGTGTATTCCGCGCTGCTCGATGGAAGATTTCTCTTCGATTTTGTGCACGAAGATCTGTTGCAATTAGACCGGATCAAGAAATACGCGGCTCTCATTCTGCCCAACACCGCGCTGCTGAGCGACGAGCAGTGCCGGCAGTTGCGCGAATATGTGAACCAGGGCGGCTCGCTGCTGGCCACGTTTGAAACCAGCATGTACAACGAGCGAAACGAGCGCCGCGAAGATTTTGGACTGGCCGACGTTTTTGGGATTCACGCAGCGGGCCCGGTGATCGGCCGGCTGGGAAATGCGAACCCGTACCTGGCGCGCATCGAACGGCCACATCCCATTCTCGATGGATTCAGCGATACGCACTGGATTCCGGGCGCGGAGTTTCGCGTGCCATTGAAGCCGGTGGACAATCCCGTACTTACAGTGGTGCCGGGTTACACCGCGTATCCGCCGGAGCTTTCGTATCCGCCGGTTTCACATACCGATGAGCCGGCAGTTGTGTTGCGCGAGCGCGGAGCCAGCCGTCTCGTGTATTTCCCCGGCGACATTGAGCCGACGATGTGGCTTTCAGGGCAGACCGATCTCAGCAGGCTCCTCGTGAATGCGATTCGCTGGGTGGCGGGCGCGCCGGCTCCGGTGAGCGTGGAGGGCAAGGGGCTGGTCGAGATTTTCGCGTGGGAAACAGAGCCGGGCTTTGCGATTCATGTGCTGAATTACACCAACCCGAATGCACATCATGGATGGTTCAACGAGTTCTATCCGATTGGTGCGCAGAAGGTCCGCTTCAAGCTGCCCACGGGCCTGCGTGTCACGCGAGTCGAGTTGCTGCGCGCCGAGCGCGACATTCCCTTCCACGCGGCGGATGGTTCGGTTGAATTTACGATTCCTTCCGTCACGGACTACGAAGTCGCGGCGCTTTATACGGTGTGAGACTTCAAGAGCGCAGTGCAGCGTCGACCGAACAATTTCGAGAAATGATTCACCAATCAACGGAGTGAATGCCATGCCTCGCTTTGCCGCCAACCTGACCATGATGTACACGGAGCACAACTTTCTCGACCGCTTTGGCGCTGCCGCGCACGATGGATTCAAAGCCGTCGAGTACCTTTTCCCGTACGATTATCCGGCTGCGACGCTGGCGGCGCTTCTGAAGGAGCATGGCCTGCGGCAGGTGCTGTTCAACTCGCCTCCAGGAGACTGGAAGGCCGGCGAGCGCGGAATCGCAGCGGTGCCAGGGCGCGAACAAGAGTTTCGCGACGGTTTTTTACTGGCTTTGGAGTACGCCCAGGTATTGCAATGCTCGCGGATTCATGCGATGGCGGGCATCCCACCCCAGGGAGCCGATCGCGCGCACTTGCTGGGTGTATACACAGCGAACCTCGCATGGGCGGCGGACCGGGCGCGCGCGGCAGGCGTCGATCTGCTGATTGAGCCGATCGCAAAACGAAATATTCCGGGATTCTTTCTCAATCGCCAGGAAGAGGCGCACGCAATCGTGGCGGAGATCGGTGCTCCAAATCTCAAAATCCTGATGGACCTATTTCATTGCCAGGTGGAAGAAGGCGACTTGGCGGTGAGAATTCGCAAGTACCTGGCCGACGCGAAGAAAACCCGCGTTGCCCACTTCCAGATTGCCGGGGTGCCCGAACGCCACGAGCCTGACACGGGCGAAGTGAATTACGACTATCTCTTCAATCTGATCGATGAGTTGGGCTACGAGGGCTGGATCGGGTGCGAATACATTCCCGCCGCGGCGACCTCGGCAGGCCTCGCCTGGTTTAAAAAGCAAACCGCCGCGAAGTAAAACTCGCGGCGGCGACTTCAAAGATTGAGAAGCTCTGCTTACTTCACAACACCAAAGGTGAGCGTAGTTGTGGAGTGCATGGTCTCCCCGGGGCGCAGAACCGTGCTGGGAAAATTCGGCTGGTTCGGCGAATCGGGAAAATGCTGCGTTTCCAGGCAAAAACCCGAGTGCTTTTCGTACTTCACGCCGTGACGGCCGGTGAATGCTCCATTGAGGAAGTTGCCCGAATAGAACTGCACACCGGGCTGCGTCGTCTCCACCGTTAGTTTGCGTCCACTCACGGGGTCGGTGACGATCGCCGCCAAATGGATTGTGCCGGCGTTGCCGTTCAGCACCCAGTTATGGTCGTAGCCACCGGCAATCTTCAGTTGCTGGTTGTCGGCGTTGATGCGGGCGCCGATCACTTCCGGCGTGCGGAAGTCCAGCGGCGTGCCCGCCACCGGTGCCAGCTCGCCCGTCGGGATAAGGGTCGAATTCACAGGCGTGAAGCGATCGGCTGCGATCTCAATTTTCTGGTCCAGGATATTGCCCTGGTCGTCGCCATGCAGGTTGTAATAGGCGTGGTTGGTCAAGTTGACGACGGTCGGCTTGTCAGTCGTCGCAGTGTAGTCGATGCGCAGCGTCGCTCCATTGAGGGTATAGCGTACCTTTGCGGTGAGCGTTCCCGGAAATCCCATGTCGCCATCGGGGCTGACGAGGGTGAACTCGACCCCGCCGGGCACTTCCTGCGCCTGCCAGACGTATTGATCGAACCCCTTGGGCCCGCCGTGCAGCGCATTGGTGGGTTCGTTTAAGGGAATCTGGTAGGTCTTTCCGTCCAGCGTGAACTTGCCCCCGGCGATGCGATTGCCGTAGCGCCCGACGATGGCCCCGATGAACGGATTGGGCGTTTTCAGATACGTGCTCAAGTCGTCGTAGCCGAGCACGACATCGGCTATCTTTCCGTTGCGGTCCGGGGCTTTCACGCTCACCAGATGCGCTCCGTACGCCATGACTCTTACTTCAATCTGCCCGCTGGTCAGCGTGTAGATCGGAACGGGAACTCCGTCCGCGGTTTTACCCCAAATTGACATCTTCGTCTCTCCCTTTGCAACGGCCGGAATCGCCATCGCGGCGGCAATGATGAATACAACAATATGAATCGCTCGTTTCACGATTTTCCCCTTTTGCCTTCGAGCGCCAACGCCATAGAGAAATTTGGCCTGTCTGGCGCCAAGGTCGATTCGCTGAATTCAGGCCACGATCGCAGCGCGAAAACGCTCACTCGCAAATATAGCTGAAGCGAGAGACTAACCCGCCATATTCCTGCAAGGCCCATGAATCGAGCGGCCAAAGCGACTGGGCGCGTCGGCATCAATGCGAGCTTTATCCGGGAATCCATTGGGGGCAGATCGCGGAGGCGAAAAGGCGCCGGCGGCCTTTCCTGCGATGGAGTGGAGTTATGCTCAGAGTTCTTCGCAGGTTGGATCTTTGCTGGAAAACGGTACCGGCGACAGATCATGGTTGCTTTGTTCGCGGCCCTTGCGGGCGAGAGGGACGTAGCGATCCCACGTGGGCACGATGCAGGCCAGGGCTGTCCTCGCGCCGATGCGCATGTCCGACCGAAGGGTCGCTTGAGCCATGTAGTCGAGATCGATGCTCGCCCTCATGGGCCGGATGTGCAGGTCGTAAAAGGCATCGAGTAGAGCTGGTTGAATCTGATCCAGGACCTTTTCTTCCCTGCGGAAGGCAAGGGTGGCCGCACCCGTGATGCCGGGGCGAAACGGCATGTTACAGATTGAGGTGTGCTGTGGCAGCATTGGCCGCGGCCCAACCAGGCTCATATGCCCGCGAACGACGTTGTAAAACTGCGGCAGTTCATCCAGCTTGAACCTGCGAAGAATGCGGCCAATGGGCGTGATGCGGCTGTCACCTTCGCAGGTGTGTGTTGTACCTGAAGAAGTGACGGGGCAAGACACCATGCTGCGAAATTTGTAAATGAGAAACATCTCTCCCCAACGGCCCACGCGAGGCTGAACAAAAAGTGCGGGACCGCGTGATGAGATCCGTATCAGGATCGCAATGGCCAGCATGGGTAAAGCGAACAACATTAACATAAGCAGTGCAACGGCTGCGTCGAAGAAGCGCCTCGCGGGTGATGCGCTCCATTTACTCGCCATCGGAAAATCCGCACTCAACGCATGAGTGGTCTCAGCGTCGTCGAGAGAAGCCAGAATCTGCGGAACCGAAGAAACTGTTCGTACTCGATCTTGTAGGCCGCTTACGTCCTGCATGAGGCAAACCTCAGTATTGAAATTCATAGGTGCTGCGGGTCAGGTGCTGAGACGGGTCAGGTGCTGAGAATCGATTGGCTTCCGCGGATTTCCCGTTGTAAACAGGCCACGGGGATTCCATGCCACCGGATTCCGTGCCACCGGATTCCGTGACTGAAGAACCCACGGTGGTTTAAGGCAATCCGTGTGCGGTTTTGAGAGGTGAATTATTAGAAAACATTCAGACGGGCGAAGCGCGTCTTTGAACGAATTCGAGCGCAGCAGAGCTCAAGGTCAGCTGCGACATGATCTGGGTCCCATCCGCTAGCCCACCAGGCCCGGGCAGCTTGACCATCTTCTCCGCGCAACGATCGTGTCTCCAAGGTAGAGACGAACATTGTCGAGCGTGGGAGGGGTCGAATATAGAACTGCCTTCCCCCGCGGTAAACGACCGAGCCAACCGCCGCCTGGTCGTGGTAAATTCACAAGTACCCCCGGCCATACAGGTTTCATCGACATAGGTTTCAGTAGGCGCAACGGAGGTTATTCGAGAAATGGAAAGCACTCGCAGGTCCTTCACTTCAAGTACACTTTGCCTGGCTTTTGCATGCATGATGCTGGGCGTGATGAGCAACCAACTCGCCAGGGCGCAAAGCGCTCCCCCGCCTATCGGCGTCTGGGGCAACAAAACGGAAGGTCTGGTGGTTCAGCAGAGCGGAACCTGCGGCTTCCTGGTCAACGGCAGGGTCGCCTACACCGGAACCTGCCATTGGGAGGTCCCCACGGCCAGAGGAGGGATTCTCGATATGGTATATCCCATGCCTGTCGCTCCCGGCCACATTCGCTGGAGCGTTGTCTGGATAAATCAGACAACCATTACGCTCGATGGAGATGTCTTTACCAAGAAGTCGAACTAGGGCGGGACTTCTGGAGCCACGCCCGCAAACCGGCTAGGCAGGCCGGCGAAGCGGTGATGCTGTTGGTGGCCTCTCGCATACAAGAAGTCCCTGCAAAGGCCAGTCCGTCCGTAAAGCCTCCATGCTTCAAGGAGGCTTTCGGCGGTCATTGGATGTGATTCCGGCTGTGATTGCGGGGCGAAGCTGATTGTGGGCCGCGGCAGGAGCCGAGCCACAAGCACAGCCAGAATCCAGCTAAACCATTGATTCCATGGTGGGCGCTGTAGGATTCGAACCTACGACTTCCACCGTGTGAAGGTGGCACTCTACCGCTGAGTTAAGCGCCCGGAAAAGGCATTGGAGGGGTTGCGTTCGGCAATCCAGCGCGGCCAGAATATCAGCAGCCGAAAAGGCGCAACCGGGAGGCGGTTTTTGCGTCCGATACCGCGTGCTGAGCTCCCGAAGCTCCGCAAACATGGCAGCGGCGTCGCAACCGGCTTCCCGTAGGGTAGATTAACACCAGCAGGGCTTTACGGCCAAACCAGCGCCGCCCAAAACAACAGTCAGCGGGCGGATTGCGCAAGGGCCGAAGGCCTAGCGAACCGAGCTATCCCGCTCGGGCTTACAAACCATGCTCAGGAGAGCGCGTTCCATTCGCCTTGCAATTCGCGCTTCAATTCGCATTGACAGCGAGCTCCCATTCAACGGGGAAGCGGCGCCGCGGCCTGTTTACGGCCCCTTTTTCGGCCCCGTTTCTAGACATGATCGGCTCCCGACTGCCCTCCCGATTGGCCCGGCCCGACGCCTCCGCCGTTGTCCTCGCCCAGGCCGCCCAGCCGGGGGCAGGCGAAGAGGGCTCAGAAGACGGTTCAGAGGACGGAAATCCAGGGGAGGAAACCCCTTACGAGGCGCAACCTTCCGGCTCGGATGGGGTTCAAGAAGACATGGCTACGATGGTCCTCAACGGTCCCGCTTTGGGAGCGGGTTCGGCATCGGGTCCGGCATATCGACCGGGTGCAACCCCGGAGCCACGTGCCGGTGAGCCGCGTGTGGGCCTCAGAGAAGAACTGGACCCCAAGAGCGACGCAGCCATTATGCTGCGAGTCGCAGAGGGCGATGTTGCAGGTTTCAATTACCTGGCGGAAAAGTACCACCGGCCGATGATTCATTTCCTCTACCGGATGGTCGGAAACCAGGCTGTTGCCGAAGAATTGGCCCAGGAGGTCTTTCTTCGCGTTTATCGTGCCAGGAGCAGCTATCGGGCGGAGGCGAAGTTTACCACCTGGCTTTACCGGATCGCGACGAATCTCGCCGTGAATCATGCGCGCGACACCCGGCACGAACGGACCGCGCAAACGGTGTATCTGGATCAGCCGGACCCGGAGACGGGGACGACTCCCGATGTGGCCGACGATGAACCGACAGCGGAGCAGCAGTTGATGCGCGATGAGCGCATGACGGCAATTCGCCATCACGTGATGGCGCTGCCCGAGCGGCAACGGATGGCCGTGTTGATGCACAAGTATCAAGGGATGGATTACAGGCAGATCGGTGAAGTACTCAAGTTGAGCGAATCGGCAACAAAATCGCTGCTCTTTCGCGCTTACCAGACGCTGCGGGACAAACTGAAGGATTTTGTTTGAAGGCAAGAGTGAAAAAAGGCCGGAGCCCTCTAAAAAGGAAAATCGTCCGGCAGAAACATGGGGTGGCAAACGATGAAACAGATAAAGAAAAATTGCACGGGAATGGATGCTGAGCTGGCCGAAGTGCTGCTCGATTCGCGCCCGGCTTCGGCCGAGGTTCAGGCGCATGTTGCCGAGTGCGAGGACTGCCAGAGCAAGCTCGACGAACTGAAGGCGACCATGGATTTGATGGATGCCTGGAAGGCGCCTGAGCCGAGCCCTTACTTCATGACGCGGCTCAGCGCATCAATGCGTGAAGAGCGCCAGGCCGCGCCGGCCGGCTGGTTTGCAGGCGCCTTTGCGCGGCTGCGCGCAACCGTGACGTATGGGCCGGGATTGCACGCCCGTCCGCTGGCCGCCGTGGCGCTTACCATTGCGCTGCTGGTGGGCGGAGGAACCTATCTCGGCGTGACGAACTGGATGCAGCCCGCGCAAGCGACTGGCCGGAACGCTGCTGTAGTGCACGACCTGCAAACGCTGGATTCAAACGCGCAGGTGCTGGATCAGATGGAAGCGCTTACCGCCAGCCAGAACGGAGAATGACCTTTTTGAATTTCGGCCGCTTGCCGGGAACCACGCGCCGAGAGTCGCTCGCTGGTAGCCAACTCAGAGGCAAATCGGAGCCGAATCGGAGCGAACTAGGAGAAAGACTCGTGAACAGGAATTCCAACGCGGAAAGAGTGCGTCCGGCGGCAGTGGCCGCCGCGGTCCTGTTCGTCTGCTCGTTCCTTTGTCTGACCGTGGCGGCCGCGTCCGGTCAGCGTAGTTTTCAGCGCGGTGCTGCGCAGGGCCAATTCCGATACGCGCAAACGCAGGCCCGGCAAAACGGAGCGCAGAATCAGCGGCAGTATCGGAATCAGCAGCGGCAATATCAGGCGCAGCAACCGCGAAATCAGAATCAGCAGCGGCCGTACCAAAATCAACAACGGCCCTACCAGAATCAACAGCGGCCGTACCAGAATCAACAGCGGCCGTATCAGGCCCAGCAGAGGCCTTATCAGCCAACGCCGCAGTATAACGGCGCGCTACACCCGACGCTTGCAGGCCCGGCTCTCGGTGGCAGCCCGAACGCTCCTGTGCCGAGCTATACGCGTCCCGGATATCCCAACGCAAATCGGCCCGGCGGCTATTATCCCGGCGCGGCGCCGCCTGGGCATTTAGGCGACTGGCTCAACAAGCACCAGGGCCTTCCTGTCCCGGATCAGGAGCGATTGCTGCGCAGCGATCCCAGCTTCAACCGTCTGCCGCCCGCCACCCAGCAGCGCCTGGCGCAGCAGTTGCACCAGTTGGATCAGCTTCCCGAGCAGCAGCGCGAGCGCCGCCTCGCGCGCAGCGAGATGCTGGAGCATATGTCGCCGCAAGATCAAATGCAGGTTCGCCAGGCAGGGCGCGGTTTCATGGCGCTCCCGCCCGATCGTCAGTCCATGGTCAAGCGCGCCTTCCAGGATCTGCGCTCAGTGCCGCTCGATCAGCGCGCCACGGTGCTGAACTCGGCGCGCTATCAAAACCAGTTCAGTCCGGACGAGCGCGACATTCTTACGAATCTTCTGCGCGCCGAACCCTACGAGGCGCCACGCTGACGCCCCACTGACAAAGTGATCGCGGCTCCGCCGGCACTAGAGTCTGCTCCTGAAGAACGCCAGCGATCTTTGCAATCCTTCCTTGAGCCCGACGCGCGGCTCCCATCCAAGATGCGTGCGCGCCTTGGTGATGTCCGGCCGCCGGCGCGTGGGATCGTCCACGGGCAGATCGACATAGCTTAATTTGCTTTCAGAGTTAGTTACTTCGAGCACGGCCTTCGCGCATTCCAAAATCGTGAACTCCACGGGGTTGCCGATATTAACGGGAAGGTGCTCCTTGCTGCGCGACAGCAGCACGATCCCTTCAATGAGATCGTCGACGTAGCAAAAGCTCCGCGTCTGGCTGCCGTCACCATAGATTGTGAGTGGCTCGCCGCGCAGAGCCTGCATCATGAAGTTCGAGATAACGCGGCCGTCACCGGGATGCAGGCGCGGGCCGTAGGTGTTGAAGATGCGCACCATGCGCGTATCCACTCCGCGCGAACGGTGGTAAGCCATTACCATCGCTTCACCGAATCGCTTGGATTCGTCGTAGACCGAGCGCGGACCAACCGGATTCACATTGCCCCAATAAGTTTCTGGCTGAGGATGCACTAAAGGATCGCCATAGCACTCCGACGTTGAGGCGTGAAGAAAAGCCGCGCCATACTTCGCGGCAATCTGCAAAGTGTTCTCAACGCCAACCGAGCCCACCCGCAGAGTTTCAATTCCCAGGCGCAGATATTCAGGCGGGCTGGCCGGCGAGGCGAAGTTGAAGACGTAATCGACATGCCCGGGATCGAAAGAAGCACAGATATCGCGTTCCTCGAAACGAAAGCGGGAATCGTTGGCGAGATGGGCCAGGTTTGCGGAGTCGCTTGTGGACAGGTTGTCGACGCCCAGAACGGTGCAGCCTTCGCCGAGCAAACGATCGGTGAGGTGAGAACCAAGGAATCCAGCGGCGCCGGTCACAAGTGCGGACTTAGGCAAGATTCAATACTCCTGACCGACAAACTCAAATCGGAAGTGGGTTGCTAAAGGAACCGCGCGGCCGGCTCAGCCGCATCAAACGAAACGCCACGTAAGCAGCGCGGTTAGACTGGCACTTTGCGCGGCTTGCCTTCCTGCGCATGATAGCTTGCCTGCCTGCCCACGCTCACATAAGTAAAGCCGTGGCTCTGCATCTCGGCCGGCTTATACAGGTTGCGCCCGTCGATGATGATGGGGAAACGCAGTGCCCGATTCAGCCGCGCCAAATCGATTGCGGCGAACTCTTTCCAGTCCGTCAGGATCAACAACGCATCCGCGTCCTTGGCTGCCTTGTATGGATCGTCCGCGTACTTCATATTCGCGGCAGGCGGCAACACTTCCTTTGCGCGCTCCATCGCCGCAGGATCGTACGCCGTGATAACGGCGCCTGCTTGCAGAAGCTTCTTGATGATCTCAACGGCGGGTGACTCGCGAATGTCGTCCGTGTCGCCCTTGAAGGCCAGGCCCAGCGCTGCCAGGCGCTTGCCGCGGAGAGTCCACAGCGCCGAACGCACTTTATTGAAGAATACTTCCCTCTGCGTATCGTTGATTTTGCGAACTTCCTCAAGCAACTGAAGGTTGACGCCGCGTTCCTGCGCCACCCAATGGAACGCGGCCACGTCCTTGGGAAAGCACGAGCCTCCGTATCCGAGCCCCGCGCGGAGAAATTTCGGCCCGATGCGGCTATCGAGACCGATGCCGGCGGCAATGTCCTCGATGTCCGCATCCACCGCCTCGGCCAGGTTGGCCACCGCGTTGATGAAGGAAATTTTCATGGCCAGAAAAGCATTCGACGCGTGCTTGATGATCTCCGCGCTCTGCGTTGAAGTGACAAGCAGCCGCGCCGGCTTTTCCTTGCTGCATGGCCCGGGAACAGATCCCGGCTGCGCATAGTAGGCGCCACCGGTAAGCGGCCCATAGACTCGCCGCAATACCTCCGCGGAGCGCTCGTTGCTTGCTCCCACTACGATCCGGTCAGGATGCAGAAAATCGACGATTGCCGTGCCTTCGCGCAGGAACTCGGGGTTGGAGACTACGTCAAATTGCTCGTTATCCACTCCATGCCGGTGCAACACGCGCCGAATCCAGTCGTTGGTGTACACCGGAACCGTGCTCTTCTCCACGATCACTTTGTAGCTTTTGATAGCGCGCGCAATCTCTGCCACCACAGCTTCGACGTAGGACAGATCTGCGGCGCCCTCATCGCCCTGCGGAGTGCCGACGGCGATAAAAACCGCCTCGCTCTGCTCAACGGCCTCAGCAAGCCGCGTTGTAAATGTCACATTCGCGCCGCGGTGCTTCGCCAGCAATTCCGGCAGATGCTCTTCAAAAATCGGCACGCCGCCCTCGCAGAGCTGCTTCACCCGGGCCTCGTCATTGTCGACGCAAATGACTCGATGGCCCATGTCCGCGAGACAAGCTGCGGCCACCAGCCCTACGTATCCTGACCCGATCACACAAATTGACACTGATTTCGACATGCCTCTGCTCAACCCTCTCTCCGCCATTCTACGGGCGCGCAGGCTAAGTTACGCAATTCCCTTTCGGTTGTATGTCGCGAAACCACCGAATCAAGTGGGATTCAGCAGTTCGCCGGTTCATCGCCCTATGAATCGCCCTATGAATCGTCCTGATATTTGCGTCTCAACCTGGGCCTGTGCGCGCCCAATGCATGATGCGTCTTGGCAATTACCCGGCGTGTACATTGCGGTGGAGCGGCATTCCGATCGTTCCCCTATCGGACAGTTTCATCGCCCCATTCGGAACCCTCCTCTCGGCTACAATTGGATACAGGCCAAAGGTCAAATTTCATAGCGCATCGCGCACAAACTGAGTAAGGAGCTGCACCCTCTATGGCGATTCCCGCCACACAATTACGCCCGGGCATGATCATCAAACACAACGACCAGCTTCACACGGTCTTCAAGGTGGAGCACCGCACGCCGGGCAATCTTCGCGCCTTTATCCAGGCCAAGCTGCGCAACCTGAAATCGGGAGCCATGTTTGAGCACCGCTTCCGCTCAGCCGATGCCATCGAAAAAGTAGTGGTTGACGAAATTTCCATGGAGTTCCTCTACGCCGACGGCGACGATTTCTACTTCATGAATCCAGTTGACTATGAGCAGACAGTGCTCAAGAGTTCGACGCTTGGAGATGCAGTCGAATACCTGACCGCCAACCTGCAAATCAAGGTGAGCTACTTCGATGGGCAGCCGGTGGGAATTGAATTGCCGCAGGCCGTCGACCTGCAAGTGGTCGAAACCGAGCCGGGACTCAAGTCAGCAACGGCATCGAGCGTCACAAAACCCGCCAAGACCGAGACCGGCCTTGTGGTCCAGGTGCCGCCGTTCATCAACGAGGGCGAAAAGATTCGCGTGGATACCAGCGACGGCGCGTATATGAGCCGCGCGTAATTTCCACCCGCAACGTCAACTTCAGGAGGGTCCCATGCCAGTCCCCGCAGTCATCGCCACCGCCGCCGAAAACTACCGCTTCAACTCCGACTTTCTCACCAGAACCGTCGAGGATCTGTCGCCCGAAGAGTGGCTGCGGCGACCTGACGAGAAATTGAACCACATCGCGTGGATTGTGGGCCACGTAATCTGGGCGCGTAAGGCAGTGCTTAGTAGGCTTGGAACAGAATGGTCGCAGCCCTGGCTCAGTTCGTTCGCGCGCGGAGTGAAGTGCAACGATGTAGCAACCTTCCCGTCGCCGGACACGTTGAAGGCCGCCTGGCACGAAGTCTCCGGAGTGCTGGCCACGGCGCTCGATGGCGCTTCGGAAGATGCGCTCTCGCAGGCTTCCACGCAGGGCCCTCCGAGCGCTGACGGCAAGATCAGCGGCGTCATCAACTTTCTCGCCATCCACGAGACGTATCACGTGGGGCAGGCCTCGTATCTGCGCAGCTGGATGGGCCACAAGGGACTGATGGGATAGCCGGTCAGAGTATATCCGCTCAAGGACGAGCCGGCCAGAGATGTTCAGGCCTGCGACGTTCAGATCCGCGACGTTCAGGCCTGCGACGTTCAGGTCGGGGCCGCATCGATTGGTCACAAATTTGGATGCAAGAAATGCCTTGAGCTGCGTTCTACGGTTAGCCGGTACGTGGCGGTAGGCCAACAGGAGGCTCACATGAAGTCGCTGCTCACTCTCCTTTTCCCGCTGATTGTCGTCCAGGGCGCTCTGGCCGTGCAGCCGTCCTCTAATCCAGCCGACCAAACCGAGGCCGTCAACGGCAGCAACGCATTCGCCGTCGACCTCTACGGGCAGCTTTCAAAACAACCGGGCAATCTATTCTTCTCGCCGGAAAGCATCTCCACTGCATTTGGCATGGCATACGCCGGCGCGCGCGGCCAGACGGCAACACAGATGGAGCACGTCTTCCATTTCACGCTGCCGCCGGACCGGCTGCACCCGGCAATGGGTGCGTTGCTCGCCCGGATGAACGCTCCGCACAAAGGCTACGAGTTGCGCGTGGCCGACGCGCTCTGGGCGCAACAGGACGCGAGCTTTCAGGCAAGCTACCTCAAGCTGGTTCAATCCGACTACGGCGCGGGTTTTCACCGCGTTGACTTCAAGCTTTCGCCTGATACCGTGCGCGCAACCATCAACGCATGGGTTGAGAAGCAGACCAACGACAAGATCAAGGATTTGCTTAGCCCCGGCGTCCTGAATTCATCAACGCGCCTGGTGCTGACCAACGCCATCTACTTCAAGGGCAACTGGCGGGATCAGTTCGACAAGGAAGCCACGCAAAAAGAAGAGTTTCATCTCTCCGCAACACAGTGGATAATGTCGCCGATGATGCACCGGACCGACGGCTACCGCTATTACGACGGCGGAACATTCCAGGCGCTCGAGCTGCCCTACGCTGGTGACGAGATCGCCATGGTAGTTCTGCTGCCGAAGGAAAGGGATGGGCTGCCGGCGCTCGAGCAGTCGTTCGCTTCAGGCGCGGCAGGCGATTGGATTCAGAAGCTGGATTTCGTAGACAAAGTGATTCTCACGCTGCCGCGCTTCACCATGACGCAGCAATTCGAACTGAGCAGTGCGCTCAGCGCGATGGGCATGCCTCAGGCCTTCAGCAGCGGAGCGGATTTCTCGGGCATGACGGGCAAGCCTGAGTTCACGATCGGCGCTGCGATCCACAAGGCCTATATCGATGTGAACGAGCAAGGCACAGAAGCAGCGGCAGCCACAGCGATTGTGATGCGAGCCACGGCGGCGCGCCAGGAGTTCCCCGAGCCACCGCCGATCGTCTTTCGCGCCGATCATCCCTTCCTGTTCATCCTGCTCGACACGCGATCGGGAAGCATGCTCTTCCTTGGCCGCGTCGCCGATCCCACAAAATAAAGAGCCACCGCCTCGCAGGCGATGGCTCCAGTGGATGTGCGAAATGCCGATGATTATTTTCCGTCGGGCAGCTTGACTAGGCGCGCTTCGAGCAGGGCTTCAATCACCTTGAGCGCTTCAAGCGCCGACTCCGCAACAGGCTCATCGACTTGAACGACAGCCAGCGCGTTAACCGGTTTGACCGGCTTGCCCGGAGCAGCTGCTCCGCGCTCGCGGCCCAACGCAAAGTTGGCAATGTTGACGCCCTGCTGGCCGAGGATGGTTCCGATTCGCCCGATGACACCGGGCACGTCGAGATTCCGGCAGACAACCAGAGCGCCCTCGAGCGGAGCCTCAACGTCGATGCCGTCAAACGCGAGCAGGCGTGGCTGCTCACCATGAATGACGGTGGCGCTGGCGCGGCTGTCGCCCTGCGCGGTGTGCAGCACCAGCGTCAGCACCGTTGCCGCGCCGCCGCGATGGCTCTCTTCCTTCTGCTCGTGCACGCGAATGCCGCGCTCAGCAGCGACCGCCGCCGCGTTAATGCGGTTCACGTTCTCAGAGCCTTGCAGCAGGCCTGCGATGGCCGCGTTGCGCACTAGATCGGTTTTGGCCTCAGTCAGCGCACCGCCATAGACAATGTGAATGGCGTCAATTCCAGACTTGCCGCCGCCCTTGCCCGCCTGCGCTAAAAACGATCCGAGACGGCCGGCGAGGTCTATATACGGCGCGAGTTGTACGTACTCTTCGCGGCTAAGAGACGGAACGTTGACTGCGTTCTGCACCACGCCCAGCTTGAGGTACTCGCACACCTGGTGCGCGATCTGGATGCCAACGGCTTCCTGCGCCTCGGCCGTGGAGCCGGCGATGTGCGGCGAGAGAATCACATTGTCGAGGCCGTGATACGGCGAATCCTTCGGCGGTTCCACGGTGAACACGTCGAGCGCGGCGCCTGCCACCTTGCCGCTCTTGAGCGCCGCAGCCAGATCCGCATCGCAAACCAGTTCGCCGCGCGCGCAGTTCACGATGCGCACGCCCTTCTTCATGGTGGCGATTGTTTTGGCGTTGATAATGCCATGCGTCTGCGGCGTCAGGCCCACATGCAGCGTTAGGTAGTCGGATTTGGCGAAGAGTTCCTCGATGGGAACAAGAGCGATTTCGTTCTCGCGAGCGAATGAGGCAGAGACAAACGGGTCGGTGCCCACGATCTCCATGCCGAACCCGCGCGCGCGCTTCGCCACCT
Organism: Acidobacteriaceae bacterium; assembly: GCA_003134815.1. GTDB lineage: Bacteria > Acidobacteriota > Terriglobia > Terriglobales > Acidobacteriaceae > Telmatobacter. Next base: position 91,947 of record PLCO01000059.1, read on the forward strand.
CAAGGCCGACGCGGCCCAGGCCCAGAATGCCCAGCGTTTTGGCGCGCAGCTCGGTGCCCTGCAGATTCTTCTTATCCCACTTGCCGGCGTGCATGGTGGCATTGGCCGCGGGAACTTTGCGCGCCAGCGCGATCATTAGGCCGATAGTTAGTTCAGCTACCGCAACGGCGTTGGCGCCGGGCGTATTCATCACCACGATGCCGCGGCGCGTGGCGGCTTCGGCGTCAATGTTGTCCACGCCCACACCGGCGCGGCCAATCACGCGCAGTTTGGGCGCGTGCTCCAGCAGTGCGTCGTCCACCTGCACCGCGCTGCGCACCACGAGCGCGTCGGCCTCGGCAAGAGCCGCAGGCAATCCCTCAGGCAACTGGTCGTGCGTTCTGATCTCCCATCCCGGCTCGCCCGCAAAAACGGCCAGTGTGGCCGGAGAAACTTTTTCCGCCAGTACGATCTTCATGGCTGCTCCCTTGCTCTTGTCTTCGGTTCTGTATTCGTCAAAGCGAATGCCCTGCTGTTCGCAGAGCAAATCGAACATGCGCACCACCGCCGCGTGCGGCTTGCCCTCGCCGCGCTCGTATTTGGTCAGCGAGTTGGGATGAACCCCAAGCCGCTCCGCCATTTCGTATTGATAGAGATCGAGCTGCTTGCGCGCAATCAGCAGCTTTTCTCCAAAGGTCAGTTCAGGCATAAATGCAGTTCTCAGTTCACAGTTCACAGTTCTCAGATTTCCAGTGTTCAGCAAATTGGCGTCATCGGCTGAAGGAGCCCGATCGATGATTCGTCTAAGAAATGAAGAACTCCGATCTTCCACGAGCCAACTGACAACTGATCACTGACCACTGACCACTGTCTTTGCGTAAACTTCCTGCGCCGCGGCCACGGCCTGGCCAAACTTTACAGGCAGCCCAAGGTTGTCCTTGGCAATGTGCTCCATTGCGCCGAGCAGCGCGACGGTGTCGAGATAGTCAAAGAAGCCGAGGTGCGCCACGCGAAAGATTTTTCCCTGCATCTCGCCTTGCCCGTTTGCCGCGATCAGCGCAAATTTCGACTTGAGCGCCTTGACCACAACGCCCGAATCCATGCCTTCAGGCACCGCAACAGCCGTGGCCGCAGCCGCCGGAGCGGTGGGTGCATAGAGCGTGAAGCCGAGCGCCACTAGGCCTGCGCGCGTTGCCGCAGCATTCAGCTGCGCATTGTCGATGAGCGCGATGCGACCTTTCTCGAGATCGCCTCCCGCCTGCCCGGCAATGTAGTCGAGCGCCGCGCCGAGAGCCGCAACCAGCGCTACGGCCGGCGTATACGCACTCTCGCCCTTCACGGCGTTTTTGCGCTCCTTGCGCAGGTCAAAATAGTAGCGCGGGTTCTTGGTCGTCTCCATGGCCGCCCAGGCGCGATCACTGACGCTGAGATACGCCAGGCCGGGAGGAATCATAACGGCCTTCTGCGAACCGCCGATCAGCACGTCGATGCCCCAGCCATCGACGTCGAAATGCGTGGTCCCGAGCCCGGTGATTCCGTCGACGACAAGCAGCGCATTTGGCGCAACTTGATCGCGCAATTTTGCAATCGCTTCCACATCATGGCGCACAGCCGTCGAGGTCTCGGTCGCTTGCAGGTAAATCACTTTGTGTTCCGGCTTGATCGCGGCGCGGACGTCTGCCAGGTCAAAAGTCTGTCCGTAGGGTGCGGTGAGCACGTCGGGCACGCAGCCAAAAGCTTTCGCCAGCCCAGTCCAGCGCTCACCAAATTTGCCCGCGGTGAGCACCAGAACTTTGTCGCCGGGCGACGTCAGGTTCGAAACTGAAGCTTCCATTGCCCCGGTGCCGGAGCAGGAAAGCAGCAACACATCATTCTTCGTGCCCACAAAAACTTTGAGCTGCGCGAGCACCTTCTGAAATAAGGCTCGAAACTCCGCCGTGCGGTGGTGCATGTCGGCCGCGGCCATGGCGAATTGAGCCGCGGGAAGAAGAGGCGTCGGACCGGGCGTATAAAGGCGAGTTTTGCGAAACATGATCTTTTCCCTCGTTTTGGACTGGCCGAAGAATCGAGCCAGCTACGACAATCACATAATACACAATTTTGTGGTTTATGTGGTTGATTAGTGTGGAAAAATCTGATGAGGACCCTAGATTTGGGCAAAACAGTGCCTTTTGGCCCTCAACGTCCGCAAAATCGATACAATTCTTGTTTGGCGGGCTCTTTTTGGGGGCCCCTTCTTGCCGCGTAGCACGCGGCGAAGGTTTGAAAAAGGAAGTCAGGAGCGAAGGACGGGAGCGAAGGAAATGACCGATGCAGGCGAACTAGAAGCCCTTGTAAGTCAACAGATTGTGATCGCTATGAAGGCGCACGACGCCGAGCGCACCGGCACGCTGCGGCTGATAAAGAATGCGCTGAAAAACAAGGCGATCGAGAAGCGCGAGGCGCTGACGCAGGCCGAAAGCGAACAGGCACTGGCCACGATGATCAAGCAGCGGCGCGACTCGATTGAGCAGTTTGCCAAGGGCAACCGGCCCGACCTGGTGGCCAAGGAGCAGTCCGAGATTGTGGTCATCGAGGAGTTCCTTCCCAAAGCGCTGGACGAAGCCGGCTTGGCGAAGCTGGTGGCCGAGGCGCTCGGCGAGTTGGCCGAAACGCTGGGCCACAAGCCGACGGTGAAGGAAATGGGCGCGGCGATGAAGGCCGTTCAGGCCAAGCTGCAGGCGGCGGGACTGCGAGCCGATGGCCGGCTGGTGAGCGACCTCGTAAAGAAGGAGTTGGCCGGATAGACGGCCGTTTGCGGCGTTAATAACAAAGATTGACAAATTCTGTTATCGGTCCCACGATCAATTCAGGAGACTTTCCCAATGAACGTTTCGCTAACCCCTGAGTTGGACAGATTTGTCGCCGGCAAGGTTGAGTCTGGCCGCTACACGTCGGCCAGCGAGGTCGTCCGCGAGGCCCTGCGATTGCTGGAGGAACACGACCGCGCGCGAATTGCGCAGATTGCCGCATTCAATCGGGAACTTGAGGTAAGGCTTGCATCGCTCGACCGGGGAATCCACGTCGAACCGCAAGCGGTCTGGGAGGATCTTGAGCGGAGATCACGCAAGCGGAGAAGCTCGCAAGGATGAGCAAGTATGTCGTCAGCGCGGAGGCTAAAACAGACCTCGCCGAGATTTGGGAGTATATCGCTCAGGACAATCTCGATGCCGCGGACCGCTTGATTGCGCGCCTGCGCGAAGCCTGTGAAATGCTTGCGCGTGCTCCCAGAATCGGTCACAAACGCGAAGACCTGACTGCCGCTCCTGTCCTCTTTTTGCCGGTGGGCGCGTATCTGGTTGTTTATCGCGCACAAACGAACTTCGTTGAAATCGTTGCCGTTACCCAAGGCGCACGGGATATTCCGTCGTTCCTGCAACGGCGCTCCCATTGACGAGCCGAAACCGCAGCGATTCTCTGGGAACTATTCTCTCCACCGACGAAACTAATCCCCCCAATCGGGGTCCATCAGGTTAGCCCTCCCCCCGGGGCTGCCGGAACTCCATTTGCTCTGAAGAAATCGGAGGCCGGCATTGGCTCAGGCCCGGAGCAGATTGAGAGGGACGATGAAACCCCGAACGAATTTGCGTGTTTCGTCCTTAGCGCGGCTTTCTCCCAAACAGAATCAAACGCCTCGCCCAGCGATTTCCCACAAGTTTTCTTCGCAGCAAACCACGCGCGCGGCCTATTGGTTCGTCGGCGCGGCGCTTGCGGTGTTCGCGCTGGCTTTCGCGGCGAATGCAAATGGGCAGCAGCCGCAATATCAGCCGCAGTACGCACCTCAGCAGCCTTATACAGATCAGGCGCCGAATGGCGCGCAGGCACCGCAGTACGCACAGCCAGATGAGAGCCAGCAGGCAGTTCCGCCTCAGGCCCTGAGTGCTGAGGATCTCGAACAGTTGCTCGCGCCGATCGCGCTCTATCCTGACGCGCTGCTGGCGCAGATTCTTGCCGCGTCAACTTATCCCGCGCAGGTGGCTGTGGCCGACCAGTGGGTGCAGCAGATGCGCGCGGCTGGCTATAGCTCACCTGACCAGATTGCCGCCGGCGCAAGCGCGCAGACCAACTGGGACCCGAGCATCAAGGCGCTCACGGCGTTCCCTGACGTGCTGGACATGTTGAACCACGACCTCGAGTGGACATCGAACCTTGGCAATGCCTACTACAACCAGCCGCAGGACGTGATGCAGACGGTGCAAGTGCTGCGCGATCGCGCCGAGCAGGCCGGAAATCTCGAGAGCACTCCGCAGGAAGAAGTGAATAACGACCAGGGCAACATTGAGCTTGAACCCACGAACCCGCAGTTTGTTTACGTGCCCACATACAATCCCTGGGATGTTTATGGGGAACCGATCGAGCCGTATCCAGGCTTCGCGTTCGTCGGCGCGCTGGGCGACTTTTACGGCGGCGTTCCCATTCGCTATGGACTCTGCTTTGGATTGGCAGCCTTCGACCGCATGCCGTTCGGCTGGCTTTCGTGGGGATTCGATTGGAGGGACCACGGGTTGATGTTCAACCACTCCGGCTACTACACGCACAGCCGCCAGGTCGCCGATTGGGGCCTGTCGCGCGGCGGACCTCGCGCCTACTCTAACCGCGGCGGAAACGGCGGCATGCGCGACGGCCAGAACCGGTCGGACGGACAGTACAGATCCAATGATCAGCGGCCTGGCTATAACCAGGGCGGCGCCGATCAACGCGGCGGATTGTCGAATAACCGCGGCCCCGCTCAATCCTATATTCGGCCCGCGCAGGGATTCCCAGAGCCGGGACGACTCGACTACTCCAACCGCGGTTCACAGCAGCCAGGCAATGGCTACACGCGCCCCGCAATGCCCGGGCAGCAGATGTATAACCGCACCCCGCAGCAGAATTACGGCTATCGTCCCCAGACCTACCCGAGTCAGACCTACCCGAATCGTCCACAGATGTACACGAATCCGGGCTATTCCAGCAGGCCCCAGAACAATGGAAACCAGACCTATAGCAACCCTGGCTACAGGTATAGCTACACCAGGCCCGCGACAAATCCATACTCCGGAAGCGGCTATTCCCGTAACAGTTATTCCGCGCCGCAGCCGTATGCCACTCGCCCCGGCTTCGCGTACACCAATCCGTCCCAGTCGTATCGCGCTCCGCAGACGAACAACTCTCGCGGATTCCAACCCTCTGGCGGCGGGCAGTCTAGATCCTTCGGTAGCGGGCGTGCGCCGAGCTACTCCTACCAGGCGCCGAGGAGCTTCGGAGGCGGTGGTGGCGGGCGTCCGAATTTCGGCGGCGGTGGCGGCGGGCGTCCGAGTTTCGGAGGCGGAGGCGGAGGCGGTGGCGGCGGCGGGCGCCGCTGAGTCCTGCAGACGCTTCATCTGGAGCGCCGTGATTCGGAGCAATTCTGCTCCTGAGCCCCGGTCTACAGCATTTTCGGAATTGCTGTAGACCGGAGGCACACGCTCAAGTGGCTTTTTCCTCAACCGGGGCCCCCACAGACTGGTCTTCGTCTGTGGGGTGGAAGTAAAAGCCACCTTTCAATGCCCTCAAAAAGTCGACGTATATTCCGAAAATGCTCTACGCCTGGTGCTTTCCTTTTACGCTTGTTGCGCGGGCTGGCGCTCAGAGGCGCTGGCCTGCTTCATCGCCGATTGATCCACAAGGCAAGTCCTCAGCAGTGAATCGTCTCCCAGCGGCCACTCCCACGTCGTTTCCACAGCAATCGAAAATGGCGGCTGGTCGATATACAGGCCTGATCCGGCAAACCTGCGAATATCGGGCCCATGCGGCTTGTCGAGATTGATCGACTTCGGATGGATGGGCACATGCTCGGAGATCAGCGCCTTTGAGCAGTTCGAGAGATTGCGCAGCACCTGACCGACCTCGTCATTGGAAAGATGCTGCAGCACCTGGCGAATCAAATAAAGATCGGCCTCGGGCAAATCATCGCTGACAATATTAGCGCAGCGAAATGCAACGCGAGAGTCGGCCGAATTTTTCTGATGATGCTCGATCAACTCGGGCACAACATCGATGCCCGTGTAGCGAACGCCGGAGCCATCGACAATCCGCTTTCCAATGGCGAAGTCGCCGCATCCCAGATCAACAACGCTGCCGATTTGATTCTTCGCGATGAAGTCAACGATGAATGCACAGTACCGATCTGCTACAGGCCCCCAGGAACCCGGCCCCGAGCAGAACTGTCCGCCGTCGCTGCCCCAACCTTTTGTCCGGTAGATGGTGCTGAATGTCTCAGCCACTGACATCGCCTTGTATTTGCGGCGATCCCGCGGCAAGACCCAGTAGCGAAACCACCAGGAGCGCAAGCGTTCAAGAGCCATCGACCTGTGATTCTCCCCGCCGCTATCGGCGCTTAATTCAAGCAGATGCTATCACAGCGCAACGGATCATCTGCGCTTCCCTCGCCGCCAATCCGACGTCTCAGCTCTCGCGCTGGTCGCTCCCCGAAGCCCGCCCAATTCCGATTCTCCGCGGACGCTTTTCATGCAGCTCATGGTGCAACTCGTCGACCTTCACTCGCGCCTTCCTCAGGGCTTCCCTTCCCGCCGGCGTGATGCGATAGAGGCGTCGCGCGCGGCCGCCGGCCTGACCCGGCAGTGTTCTAAGCAGGCCGGAGCTCTCCATCCCGTGGAGCAGCGGGTACAGCGTGCCCGGCCCAATGCGGTAGCCATGATGCGCGAGCTCTTCCATCATCGCCAGGCCGAAGATCGGCTCATGGCTCGCGTGCAGCAGCACGTGAATGCGGATCAGGCCGTAAAACAATTCGCGCTTGTGACTTTTCACTGGAGACACTATACCGCCGTTTACACGACTTTTCCTTGACTCTTATCGAATTTCGATATATTGTTTGCCGCAGATGGTTCAGTCGGCAAAGCAGTCTCTCCGTGGCCGAAAAGAATCCCCTATGCGCGCCGGCGGAAACTTTCTCAAATTGGCAGTCGCCTTGTTCTGTGCGGTCGTAATTCATCGGGCCGGCGCGCAGGGCCCGCCGTATCAGACCGACGACCCGGTTCCGGTCGACCTGCATCATTACGAGTTCTACATATTCGGCGCAGTCGACGGCACTCCGGTCGAGTTGGATTCAACCGGCCCGGCCTTTGAGTTCAACTGGGGCGCTCTCCCGCGAGTTCAATTGCACGTCATTTTGCCGTGGGGCGTCGCGGCGCCGCTCAACCATCCTGTCTATGCTCCTTCCGGCGTCGGACCCGATGAATTCGGACTCACGGACATGGAATTCGGCGTCAAGATTGCTTTCATCAAAGAGAGCAAGCACTTTCCGCAGATTGGCAGCTTCACCATGTTCGAGATGCCCACCGGCAACGCAGATAAAGGCCTCGGCATTGGCAAGGTCTGGTACAAACTGCCCATCTGGCTGCAGAAGAATTCCGGCAAATGGCTCTTCGACGGCGGCGGCGGCTATGAGGTGGTCCCGCAGGCAGGCTTTCGCAATTTTCCCTACACCGGCTGGCTGATCAAGCGCGAGTTGAGCGAGCAGTGGGAGCTTGGTGCTGAAGTCTTTGCGCATGGCGCAGAGGGATCGGCACCCGCGCAGACGCAAGCTTCAGCCATGATCGACGTGGGCGGCTACTACCACTTCAAGCACAACACCAACGAGCAAATCCTCTTCTGCTATGGTCACTCGGTGGCAGGACAAACCGAGAATTACGCATATGTCGGGATGTACTGGACCTGGGGCAAAGACGCAAAGAGCGATTCGCCTGGCGATAAGAAGGCGCCCGAGGGCAATTCGCTGTTCCCGGCGCCACCGGACAAAAACGCTTTTTGACAACGCGACCCGCGCGGCAATTCGCATCCGTGCTGAAAGGAAAGTGGTAAATGGAAATCACCGCACGCGGCCTCTGGACAATGATCCACGGCATGGGATTCGGCGCGCTATATCTGATGGCCTGCTCCGGCGCACTGGTCGAGTTGTATCGCCGGTACTGTTCGCCGCTCGGGCCCGAAATCAAGGAGCAAGACGAAAAGTTTCTGCGAATCTACCTGACCGCAATGGCCGTGCTTGCATGGCTCACCGTACTCACTGGCGCCTATTTCATTTATCCGTGGTATCGCGCCGTGCCGCCGCCTGGAACGGCGAGCCTCGCTGAATTTCCGCAGCAACTTTTGATGTCGAGCCCGTCGACCGCCGCTTGGCACTCCATCGGCATGGAATGGAAAGAGCACGTGGCTTGGCTTGTGCCCATCTCCATCACCATGGCTGCGGCGGTTTTTTCTCAATATCGGCGCAGCCTCAGAATCCACCCCGAGCTCCGCGCCGCAGTTTTGGGATTCGTCTGGATCTCGCTCTTCGCGGCCGGCATTGCCGGATTCTTTGGCGCCATGCTGAATAAGAACGCGCCCGTGATGGGCGGCTCGACCATACGCCTCGTCCAGGGAGCACAGAAATGAACGCTCAAAGCGCCTCTAACCCACAAGTGAAGCTGAATCCCAATGGGGCCGGCGCGGCGGCCATTCTCGCCGCAGGAATTGGCTCGCTCTCGATTGCCGTCTTCGCCATCCTGGCCGACAAAGTTGCGTCGATCAAAAGCCTGATGAATTTCTACAAGCCCACCGGACCTCTTTCCGGAGTCACAACGTGTGCGATCGTCCTATGGCTCGTGGTCTGGGCACTGCTGCACTGGCGCTGGTCGTGGCGGAACGTCGAAGTCGGGCGCGTCACAGCCGCAGCATTTGTCCTGCTTTTCCTTAGTTTGCTGCTGACTTTCCCACCCATCGCCGATCTGTTCTAAGAAATTGACCGCACAAAAGAAAGCGCCGGAGCTGGCATATGCCCAGCCCCGGCGTTGAAGTTCGCTCAAGTGCCTCGCTCTGCTAGAAGGCGAAGGTGGCAGAGTCAGTAAAGTTGAACCCGTCCACGTGACGAGCCAGCAGCACCACATTTCCGTTTGTGGAATTCTTCAGCAGCAGTCCCACGACGCGAATGTTCGTGCTATTGCTTAGGTCGCTAAATGCGCCGAAGCCGTAGCGGAAATCGCAATGGTTGCCCAGGTAGACCGTAATCGTCTCCGGAACAAGCACTCCGGCAAAACCGCTCACCTGCATCTGGAAGGACCCTTGCGCGGTGTTCTGGCTGTTGGGGACGATCGTGCCGTTAAAGCCCCAATTGCGCAGATGAATGCGGTCCACAGTGACCGCGCTGGCATTGGATGCCCCACTCGCTGGTCCGCCGACGGAAACGGCTTGCCCGGCCACCAGTGAGCTGGAGTTGAACAGGAAATTCGTAAACGGATTGTGCATCCAGTAGATGGAGTACTTCTCGCTGCCGGAGAGGTCGACCGTCGCGATCTGTCCGAGCGTCAGGCCCGTATTCGTGGGTTCAAGCCCGCGCACGTACAGGTCGAAGCTGGTTGCCGCGCCACTTGCCGGCGTCACATACGTGATTTGCCCAGATGCGTAGAATTTGGAATCCGACAGGATCGCCACTTCATCTGCGTCCAGTGTCTGTTCGGCTGGATCAAGCTTGCCCGAGACCTGCACAATGTCGCTGGTGCTCAGGGTGCTAAGACTGGCCGTGCCGTCCCACTCCGTTTGCCCGTTGACGTTGACCGTGAAATTCTCGCCGTGCGGTCCTTGAATTACAAACGACTGCCCGGTCTGATTCACGCTGACAACACCGGCAACAAACTCGTCGATGTAGCCGCCGCTGTCGGAGTTCTTTACGGTGGTCACATCGAACGTCGGATCCACAGTGCCGTTAATCGCGCCGCCAGTCGTCTGGATTGATTTGGCCAAATCGAAATCGATGCGCAACCCAACCGGAGCGCTGGCATGCGAAACAACCAGAGGGTTAGCCAGCGTAATGGTGACCGAAGGATTGCTGTAGCTGGCCGCCATGGTCGAAATGCTTGGGGGAGGGGTTGTTGTGTTCAGGTAACCGATGGTTCCGGAACCCAGAGAAATCGTCACGGCGGTGTAGGTGCCTTCAGGTACGTCGTTCATGTCCAGAAGGGTCTGCAGTCCGTTAAAGCGCGCAAAGTCGACGGAAGGAGTGCCGCTGATCATCGAAACCGGCGTTCCGCCGCCCATTGGTACCAAGTCGACGCTGTTGAGAGTGACCTGGAAAGAGACGACCGAGGCCACCGTAGCAGGAGCATCGGTGCCAACCACGAACGTCGAGCCTGTAACTGTGGACTGACCACCGCCGTTGATCATCGATCCGCTACTGCAGCCCGCAATTGCCAGCGCAGCAGCAGCGAGTGGAAGGAGCGCGAACCTCACTAGCTTCTCACGTGTTTTGGGGGACATATTGGGTACGTCGCTTTCTGCGAGCTACCGTAGCATAAGTTAATCGAGCGCCGAGTGAGCTTGTGTTACCGGCCTCTCTCCGAGGAACGCCGCCCAGACCGGGAACCTTTGCCAGGATGGATCCACAAGAGACAAACCTGAAGATACAAACCTGCAAGGATTCTCAATTTCCAGACGGGATTGAATAAGTCGTTCCAAGGCGCGCCCGCGCACGGAGCCATCGCCAAAATTGGCGGTCAGTTGCGACCTATAAACCGAGCCGTCATCTGCCGTCGAGTAGGTAGACACAAAACGATTCAACTAAGTTGTGGGGGATTCAAAAAAAGTTTCAACAGGCCTCTCGGCTCGGGTCCATCGATCCAGTTACCACGGTAACAACCGGCATACAACCCAATTAGTCGATCTTTCTCAGCCATAGATTGCGGAAAGAGACCTTGCAGGGCGTGCCTTCGATCTGTAGTCCGAACAGGCCAGCAACGTTATTGGTTGAACTGGGATCATCATCGACCAGCACGGCCATTAACCTGCCATTCAAAATGTGCAAAATCACTCCGCCCCGCGCAATGATCGTGTATTGGTTCCACTCACCGTCCTTCACATAGGTCCCCAGCTGCGCGAGGTCGCCCATCGTTCCCACCAGTTGCGGCGGCTTGCCTGGCTCCGATTCCACCACCTGCCCGCGCCAGGCGACGATTCCCAGCGAGGTATTCTGCGAATAGAGCTGCCCGCTGTACTGCTTCGCATTCTCGTTTACTGGATACCAGAAGTCAGCCTGCGGGCCGATCATTACCCATCGTGGATCAAGCGGCGGCTCGCCCTTGCCGGCGACGCGGCCAGGCGGTATCCCCGTGCTGCTGCGATACTGCACGCCGCTGCCGCCGCCCCATTCCACCTTGATTTCCAACTTCAGGTCGAAGTCTTTTGCGGCGATTCCGTGCCCGGCAGCTCCGTTAAAGACGAGAAACGTATTGCCTGCAGGTTTGTCTTTCGTCGAAACGCCCACGATGGCGCCGTCTTCCACGCTCCACACACCGGGGCGGCCGTCCCAACCTGTCAACGTAGCGCCGTCAAAGAGCGAAACGTAGCCGGCATGGTCGGCGAAATCCATCGCCTCGGGTTCCGGGAAAATGCCATTCCGCTTTCCCGAAATATCCGGCTTCACTTTCCAAATATCTGCCTGGTCCTGAATTTGGGTCTGCGGTGCGACAGCCGGCGCGGGTGCCGGGCTCGGCGGACTCTGAGCGCTCAAGCATTGCGCTCCAGCCAGCGCAAACGCGAGCAACGGCAGCGCACGCCGCACCGCCGCCCACGCAAAATCTGAGCTGAATCTCATAACTTCCTTCAGAAGACTTCCGAGCGCACGCCGTCTGGAATCGGCGTCTGCTTCAGCAGGCCCAGCTCACCGGCCAGCCGCTCCAGCTTGGCGCGCGTGGCCGCCGTGGGTGGAACCAGCGGCAGCCGCAGAGAATCGCCGCACTTTCCCATCAGGCTCAGCACGGTCTTCACAGGCGCAGGATTCGATTCCCAGAAGTTTGCCTCGAAGAGCGGCGAGAAACGACGCTCCAGCTCACGCGCCTCGTCCAATTTGTTGTCGAGCGCCGCGCGAATCATGCGCGCCACTTCAGCCGGAGCTTCGTTGGATGCCACACTGATGAGGCCGTGCGCGCCCACCGCGATTGCCTCAAGCGCCAGGCTGTCGTCGCCGGAGAAGATCTTGAATCCCTTCGGCATGATGCGCGCCAGCTCGGTAAACTGCGGCAGCTTTCCGCTTGCTTCCTTGATGGCCACAATGTTTTCCGCCGCCGCAGCCAGCCGCGCAACTGTCTCCGGCTCCAGGTTCGCGGCCGTCCGGCCCGGCACGTTGTACACGCAAACCGGAAGCGGATCGACCTCGCGCGCGAGAGCGAGAAAGTGTTGAAACTGTCCCTCCTGCGTTGGCTTGTTGTAGTAGGGGTTGGCGGAGAGCACAGCTGCCACTCCAGGAATGCGCCGCAATCGTCCGGCCAGACGAAGCAACTCGCGGGTTGAGTTGTGCGTGCATCCGGCCCACACCGGAACCCGCACCGCCGCTGCGTCCCCTGCCGCTGCGTGTATGACCAGCCGCACCACATGCAGCCACTCTTCTTCGTCCAGCGTTGCAGCTTCGCCGGTCGATCCGCACGCCACAATAAAGTCAACGCCGGACTCGATCTGCCAATTGACGAGCGCCCGCAGCGCCGCCTCATCGACGGATCCATCCGCCTTGAACGGCGTCACAATTGCGGTACCGCAACCTGTCGTTTCCATGACAAATCAAGTTTATAACGGCATGGTCCATCGAACGCGAACAGGCAACTCCAGGCTTGCCTTATCCGCATGCGGATTAGCCCCATGCAGTGTGGAAAACAGCAAACAACCGTTGAATTCACTTGTTGAGCCGCGGGATTTGTCGGGCCGCGAGAAACGATGGACTCGATAAAGTAGTTGAATGGCGGTGCTAAAGCTGATCGAATATCTCGCGGAACTCCCAGGCGCCTTGCTTGCCACAGAGCCACTCCGCGCCGCGCACTGCGCCCAATGCAAAGCCGCGGCGCGATTGCGCATTGTGGCGCAGTTCCAGCGTGTCGTAATCGCTCACGGCGCGCACAACGTGCTCGCCTTTGGCATCCCCCACACGGTGCGATTCAATCGGAACCTCTATTCCGGGCTGCGCCGACAGAATAATTTCCTTCAGGGTGAGCGCCGTTCCCGAGGGCGCATCCAGCTTCGAAGTGTGGTGCGTTTCATCGATCGAGAATTGGTAGCCCTCGAGATTCGCCAAATCCTCCGTCAATCGGAACAGCTTCTGCACGCCGATTGAGAAATTCGTTCCGTACAACAGCCCTCCACCGCGCTGAGCAGCCAGAGCCTTCATCTCAGCAAGCTTCGTGTACCACCCGGTCGTGCCCACCACAATGCGGCCGCCGATGGCAAGCACCGCGCGCATATTCTCAACCGCTGCCTCCGGCGCTGTAAAGTCCACGACCACATCCACGCCGGCCAGGTTCGGCGCTGTCAAAGCCGACGCGTGCACATTCTCTTCGATATCGAGCGCGCGCACTCCATGGCCTCGCTCCCGCGCTACTTCAGCGACGAGCGAGCCGGTTTTTCCCTTGCCAAGCACCAGAATCAGCATGTCTAGCTCCTAGCTGCTAGCTCAAAAAAACCGCTGATGATCATTTGTGGTCTCCCACGTTTTCCGCACAAAATGCGAAACGGATGGCCACCCAGCCAATGGCTAGGAGAAAGAAGCTAGAAGCTGCTTCCTCGCTTCCACGTCAAAAATCTCCGGATCAGGCTCCTTGAAAAACGCCGCATGGAGCGACCGAACCGCTTCGTCGGCATCGTCCTCTTCGATCATGAAGCTCATATTAATCTCGCTCGCGCCCTGCGAGATCATGCGCACGTTTACGTGGCGGATGGCGTTGAACACCTGCGCGGCAATGCCGTTCTGCCCGCGAATATCCTCGCCCACCATGCAGACCAGCGCCTTCTTGCCTTCGTACTTCACGTCGGCAAGGCCGCTCAGGTCGGCGGCAATCGCCGGCAGGCTCGCATTTGAGTCCACCGAAAGCGACACGCTGACCTCGCTGGTCGAAACCATGTCTACAGCGCATTTATGTTTGTCGAAGACGGCGAACACCTTGCTCATGTAACCATGCGACATCAGCATGCGGCTGGCCACAATGTCGATGATGGTCAACTTTCGTTTCACCGCGATCGACTTGAACGGGCTATTGCAGTGTGGAGCCACCGAAATAATGCGCGTGCCCTCGCACCCCGCATTGCGGCTGTTTAGCACCAGCACCGGAATGTTCTTCTTCACCGCCGGCAGAATCGTCGCCGGGTGCAAAACCTTGGCGCCGAAGTAGGCCAGCTCGGCCGCCTCCTCAAAGCTGATCACCTTCACGCGCAGCGCATCGGGACACACGCGCGGGTCGGCCGTCATAATTCCGTCGACGTCAGTCCAGATTTCGATCGTCTCCGCGTTGAGGGCGCTGCCCACCAGCGCGCCCGTGAGGTCGGAACCGCCGCGGCCCAACGTTGTCGTCAGTCCTTCCTCGTTCGACGCGATGAACCCGCCCATAATCGGCACTTTGCCCTGCGCAAGCAGGGGACTGAGCTTCTCCGCGGCACGTTTCTCAATCGCGTCGTCGAGCGGCACCGCCTTCTGGAACTCGGAGTTGGTGACAATAACCTGGCGCGCATCGACGTGAGAAACGTCCACTCCGCGCTCGCTGAAGGCGGCAGCCACAATCTGACTTGAAAGGCGCTCGCCATAACTCACAATCTGATCGGAGATGCGAGGCGTCAGCTCGCGAATTGCCGACAAACCCCGCAGCACTTCGTCGAGCGCGTCGAATTTGCCATCGATGAGCTGAACGAGGGCAGCAGCTGCGGCTTCGTCGTTCACCAGCTCGGCTGAAGTATCGCGATGCCGTGCCCTTAGCCGCGAACTGATCGCCAGCGCGCCGATGCGGTCACCCGCCGCGGCTGCTGCCGCGGCGCGCAGCAATTGGTCGGTAACTTTGGCCATCGCGCTGACCACCACAACCGGGTTCTTCCCGCTGGCCACTCGCCCGGCGACAATTGCAGCGGTGCGCTCAATGGCGGCCGCATCCTCCACCGACGTGCCGCCAAATTTCATTACAACCAATTTCATTTCGTGCTTCCCGTTTTTCGCTGCAGTCTTGTTTGCCCGCGCTTTGCTCGCCGTCGTCGCGGCAATCCTAAATCCTACGCGCGCGCCGCCGCCACCGCCGATGGTTCCAGCTTGCCCAGGCTCGCCAGCATCTCGGCGTTCAAAATCGTCGCTCCGGCCGCGCCGCGCACGGTGTTATGCGAGAGCAGCACAAATTTCCAGTCGAAAACGTTGCAAGGGCGCAGCCGTCCCACAGTCACCGTCATGCCGTTGCCTCGGTTGCGGTCCAGCCGCGGTTGCGGGCGATCGTTCTGCTCTGCCCACTCGACGGGCTGTTCGGGAGCGAACGGCAAATCAAGCCCGGCGAGCGGCCGGAACTCTGCCCACGCCGCCAGAATATCTTCGCGCCGGACTTCGCTGCCCAGCTTATTGCCGATCTTGATTGACACGCATTCCGTGTGCCCGTCGACCACCGGCACGCGATTGCAGTGCGCAGTCATCTTCGCGGCGAGCGGCGCTACGCCATGACCTTCAAGCTTTCCCAGCAGCTTCAGCGTCTCGGACTCCATTTTCTCTTCTTCACCGCCGATGAACGGAACCACATTATCGAGAATGTCCATCGACGCCACGCCGGGATAACCCGCGCCCGATACTGCCTGCATAGTGGTTGCGAAGATCTGCTCAATGCCGAAGCGCTCTTCGATCGGCTTGAGTGCCATCACCAAACCAATCGTGGAGCAGTTCGGATTGGTGACGATGTACCCCCCGCTCTCTTTGCGTGACGGTTGCTCTTCGATCAGGTGCAGGTGCTCCGCGTTCACTTCGGGGATGACAAGCGGAACTTTGGGAGCCATCCGGAAAGCGCTCGAATTCGAGATCACTGCGCAACCTGCCGCGGCAAACTTCGGTTCCATCTCGCGCGCAATGGCCGCGTCCACGCTGGCGAAGATAATCTTCGGAGCGCCCTCCGGCTCGGCCGGCGAAACAATCATTTTTGCCACGCGCTCGGGCAATGGCGTATCCAGCCGCCATTTAGCAGCCTCGCCGTAACTCTTCCCACTGGAGCGGTCGCTCGCAGCAAGCCACGCGATCTCGAACCACGAGTGAT
This sequence comes from Acidobacteriaceae bacterium, assembly GCA_003134815.1. Classification (GTDB taxonomy): domain Bacteria; phylum Acidobacteriota; class Terriglobia; order Terriglobales; family Acidobacteriaceae; genus Telmatobacter. The sequence continues at coordinate 108,005 of PLCO01000059.1, forward strand.
TCGCCAGCAGTTGAATGTATCGTTGGCCGACCATGCCGGTCGCGCCCAGAATGCCAATTGGGTACTTGTTTTTCATAGTCTTGGCTCTATCCAGTGTACTAGAGCCTGTTATTCACTTTGGCGCGCGCAGGCGTTGCGAGCGAAAATCGCGCCAGAACCGGGGCCCCCGCGGACAGGTCTTCGTCTGCGGGGTGGAGACGAGGCGGAGGACGACGGTTGTGGTGACCCCACTACCAAGGACGACAACGAAGCTTGGCGCGATTTGCGCCGCAACCCTTCGGGCTGGGGCCAATTCTCCCCATTTCTTTGTCGCTCGTCGCTCCAGTAGGCCGGCTACAGTTCGCTCCTCGCTTCGCGAACCGGAAAGAATTGGCGCCCAGCGCCGCACGCGCCAAAGTGAATAGCAGGCTCTAAGGATGAGTCTGGCCGCAGCGCCTGCTCGTTACGCCATCACCGCGAGAATCGCGTCGGTAAACTGCGCCGTCCCTGCCGTGCCGCCCACGTCGCGGGTCAGCGTCTTGTGCTCCGCATACACTGCTTCAAGCGCCTTCTGCGCCTTGTCCGCGGCAGCGGTTTCATCAAGGTGTCGCAGCATCAAAATCGCCGACTGCAACAGCGCCGTGGGATTGGCCACATCCTTGCCCGCAATGTCCGGTGCCGAGCCGTGCACCGCTTCGAAGATCGCGCACTCCACGCCCAGGTTCGCGCCGGGCGCAAGCCCAAGGCCGCCGACCAGGCCCGCGCAAAGATCGCTCACAATGTCGCCGTAGAGGTTCTCGAGCAACAGCGTGTCGTACTGGTAGGGATTCATCACCAGCTGCATGCATGTGTTATCGATCAGGTGCTCGCCATAGAGGATGTCAGGGAACCCTTCAGCCACCTGCCGCGCGCAGCGCAGAAAAAGCCCGTCCGACAGCTTCATGATGTTCGCTTTGTGAATGGAGTGGATTTTCTTGCGGCCGTGCTTGCGCGCGTATTCAAACGCAAACAGCGCAATGCGTGTCGATCCTTTCTCGGTGATCACCTTGATGCTTTCAACCACGCCCGGAACCACTTCGTGCTCCAGCCCCACGTATTCGCCTTCGGTGTTTTCGCGCACAATCACCAGGTCCACGCCAGGATACTTTGTTTCCAGGCCGGGCAAATTGCGAATCGGCCGCAGATTGGCGAAGAGATCGAACTTTTTGCGCAGCGTGACGTTGATGCTCTTGAACCCCCCGCCGATGGGCGTCGTCACCGGCCCCTTTAGCGCCACGCGATTGCGCTCAATCGATGCATACAGCGCCGCGGGAATGTACTCGCCATAAATCTCGAAGGCCTCGGCGCCGGCGGCGAACCGCTCCCACTCAAACTTCACGCCGGTGGCTTCAAGAATGCGCACCACTGCCTGCGTGACTTCTGGGCCAATGCCGTCGCCGGGAATCAATGTAACTTTGTGGGTCTTCCGTTCCGTCATCTTTTCTCGAAATCCCTGCGAGCAGCTAACTCTTCTTCTTCCCGTGGCTCGCCAGCAACCCCTCCAGCTCTTCTTTGAACTCGCGCACGTCTTTGAAGTCGCGATACACCGAAGCAAAGCGAATATAGGCCACAGTGTCGAGACCCTTGAGGTGCTGCATAATCAGCTCGCCGACCTCAGCCGTCGTGCGTTCGCGCTCGGGAGCATCGATGAGGAAACTCTCCGCTGCGTCCACAACATTTTCCAGTTGGCTTGACGAGATCGGCCGCTTTTCGCACGCGTGAAGCAGGCCACTCAAAACCTTCTGCCTGTCGAAGCGCTCGCGCCGGCCGTCTTTCTTCACCACCATGTAGGGAATCTCGTCGATGCGCTCGTAAGTAGTGAAGCGCCGGTTGCACTTCTCGCACTCCCGCCGCCGCCGGATCGAGTCGGCCTCTTTGCTCTCGCGCGAATCCACCACGCGATCCTGCCCGAAACCGCAATAAGGACATTTCATCTTTAGGCTAATTTTACGGCATCAACGCGCGCCTTATGAGCTTGCGCTGTGACCTGTGCACTGCATCACGCCCAGGAATCGCGCCCACGGTCCCACCGCCTCGCGATATTGAAACGCCATGATGCGCGAAATCTGGTGCAGGTGCGTCAAGTCATGCGCAGCCCACGTCGCCAGCAGTTCCGACAACGTGACAACGCCAAACGATGGATGCCGCCCGCGCTGTCGCAGATCCTCCGCTGTCAGTTTCAATTCACGCAGGTCCTCAAGCCCCTTTGCCCGCGCCCGCGCGAATTCGTCGAGCAGTTGGCCCAATGTTTTGCCCCGGCTGTAGCGAACATATCCATCGCGATCGAACGGAGCAAAGATTCCCTCCTCGCCGGATTCCAGAATCACTTGCGCCCGCGGAATCCAGTCCTCGCTCTCACCTTGGATCAGGTGCGCCACCACTGTACGCACGCTCCATGTATTTTCGCCCTCGTTCGTCTCAGTCCATATCTCAGGCAATCCGCGCAGCAGCGCGTCGAGAGCGGCCGGCGTGCGCTCAAGCAGCGCCATCGTGTTGTACAGGTCGTGTTCCATAGCGGCTCTCCTCCCTGCACAATCCTTGCACACCATCGGCTTAGTGGTCTGCATTGCTGCGCGAGACTTCGATCTCGCCATTCGGAGAGTTGTGCGTAGCCTGCCCGCTATTCCGCGCTCGCAGATTTCCTCCATCGCTGAGAGTCTCCACCTCTCCGCGATACCGTGGAAGGCTTCCCGGATGGTTTCCCTTGAGGAATGCAATCAGCCGCTCGCGAACCAGGCAACGCAGGTCCCAGGCGTCGCTCGAATTCCGCACATCCATCAACGCGCGCAGCTGCATCGTCTTCTGGTCGCTGTCCGACACTTGCAGCACGCACACTTTCCCGTTCCACAGCGGGGTCGATTCCAGGATGCGCCGCAGTTCCTCCCGCACTTTATCCACAGGCGTGGAGTAGTCGACATACACATAGGTGTACGCCAGCAGGTCGGCGCTCGTCCGCGTCCAGTTCTGGAACGCATTCGTCAGAAAATAACTCAGCGGCAGCACCAGACGCCGCAGATCCCATAGGCGGATGATTACGTACATCATGCCGATCTCTTCAATCCATCCCCATTCGCCTTCAATAACCACCGCATCGCCGATGCGGAACGGCTGCGCAAACGCAATCTGCACTCCGGCAATCAGGTTGGCCAGCGTGTCCTTCATGGCCATGCCGACCACAAGGCTTGCCACTCCCGCTGATGCAAGAATGCTGATGCCGATGTGCTTGATCTGGGGAAACGTCATCAGCGCGGCAGCCACGGCGAGCACCGTAACCAGCACAACGCCGACGCGGTGCAGCATTTGGAATTGCGTTTGAATGCGCCGCGCCGCCAGGTTGTCCGCCACATCGATGCGGAAACGGCTCGCAAGCACGTCGGCCGTCACCTCAATCATTAGAATCGCGAGCCATGCCAGCGCTCCAATCAGACCAATCCCGACCATGTGCTCCAGCGCCGTTTTTACGTTTTCCGGCAGCTGCAGCCCCGGCAAAATGACCAGGATGACGACCAGCGGCACAATCCATAGCGAATGCCGCCGCCCGTGGGTCGCCAGGGACTGACCCAACACAGCCCCGCGGCGCCGCGTCAGCCGCAGCAGCAGCTTGAAGCCGATGGAGCGCGCGATCAGCCCAACCGCAATCCCAGCGGCCAGGGTTCCGAGCGACCACAGCAGGTTTTGCCAATCGTGCTGGATGAAGTCGAGCATCTCAGAGTCGTATCCTTACCTTGTCGGATGCGGATATGGTCCGCGCTGTTTCCTCTCGCTGCCCACCTTACGCACAGAATTTAGACTGGGCACTATGGCTCTGGAACTCGATCACATCTTCGTGTGCACGGAACCCGGCGCTCCTGAGGCCAACGAACTGATCCGCTTCGGCCTGCGCGAGGGAGAGCCAAACACGCATCCCGGCCAGGGCACTGCCTGCCGTCGCTTCCCTTTCTTGAACGCCATGATCGAGCTGCTGTGGGTCAGCGATCCCGCCGAGGCGCAAAGTCCCGCAACACGACGCACGCTGCTTTGGGAACGATGGTCGGGCCGCAACTCCGGCGCATCACCCTTCGGCATCTGCCTCCGACCGGCGAGCCCGGCGAGTCCCGGGGACATTCAGGACGCGCTCTTTCCCGGCTGGAACTACAAGCCATCGTACTTGCCTGAGACGCTCGCGTTGCAAATCGGCAGCGCCGGAGTCGATGAGCCGATGTGGGTCTACCTGAGTTTTGTCACGCGCCAACACCGCGAGGAACACTTCGTCGGCCATCCCAACGGAATTCGCGAGATCACCGGACTCGTCCTGAACACTCCCACCGCCCTCCGCTCCGAAGCATCGCGCATCATCGTTGACAACGGAGTTCTTTCCGCGCGGCCCGGGGACGAGCCTCTCCTTGAGATCGAATTCGATCGTCGCCGTCGCGGAGAAAGCCGCGACTTCCGTCCTGGGCTGCCATTTGTTTTTCACTTCTGACCCGCCAAGTCACGGCAGCGGCTCTACCAGTTCCGGCCTGTTGTTCCGCACATTCCCAACATCAGGGCCGACCCTCCATACCTTCATCTCTTCATCCGGGTACGGTCGCAATAGATCGCCAGGCAACCGCCCCACTTCTCCGAGCGTCAACCATCGTTCATAATCGCTCCGACGGAGTATCACCGGCATTCGATTGTGTATCGGCTCCGTCAGCTCGTTCGGGTCCGTGGTGATCACTGTGTACGTCTCCAGGCTCTTGCCCGTCGCCTTATCCTTCCATGTCTCCCACAACCCGGCGAAGGCGAAGAGTGACCCGTCCTTGAGAGCAATCGCGTAAGGCTGTTTCGTCTTGGCATCGATCTTCTGCCACTCATAAAACCAGTCGGCAGGAACCAGGCATCGGCGGCGCTTGAACGCTTCACGATACAGGGGGCTTGTGGCAACTGTTTCCGCCTTCGCGTTGATCGTGCTGTATCCAGCCTTGCCATCCTTCGACCAGAACGGAATCAGACCCCATCGCATGATCGTTAGTTCTCGCTCGCCTGTCTCTCGGTCGAGTCTGACCACGGGTTGCAAGCTCTGCGGAGCGACGTTGTAGGTCGGCGCAAAATACGAATCGTCAAAGACGTTCGTATCGTGCGCCTGCATCCACTCCGCGATGCGTTGCTTGTCAGCTCTCCGTCCGTAGCGCCCGCACATACCTTCAGCTTAATATCCTTTCGCCAGACCCAAAAGTGCGCGTCAAAATAGCCGCATCTACCCCACCACGGATCACTCCGCGAATCCACCTGATACGTGCATGTGAATGCGTGGCGAAGAAACTTCTTATGCGTGCTGTAATAGCCAAATTCCGCCAAGGATGGCAAGGTAGGCCAAAGCCGCGAGGATGCCCGCAACACGACCAATAGCCTGCATGGGTCTGTCTTCAATACTAAGGAACGGCAGAACTTTGACCCACATCACTCGGGCGCTGTTGATGATGCGGGTTGCGACGGAAGCCGCCACGTACAGCCAAACCCAAACAGATGTGAACATAGACGCGAATAGATAGAGTCTTAGGAAAGGCCCCCAACCGCCCGGACCCATCAACGCGCGTACGTAGGACGCCAAGGTGAAAACAAACAAGGAAACCTCTTCGCGGAAGCCTTGCGCGTAGACATCAGAAGCCCCGACCGTCCCGAAAACATACAAGTATGGCGCAATCATGCCGATGGCTGCTATCGCGATAGCCACGGAGACCACGCTATCGACAGTCAGCAGAACAAAGACACGAACCTTCGTTGGCCGTTTCGCCATCTGACGAACGATGAAACGACTGAACAGAAGCGAAAAATAATCGGGCACACAGTTGATGGGAAGAGCAAGCCACAAATAGTACGCAAGAGTTTCGTAGGCCATCCATCCGTTGCCGCTGGTCAGGGCATTTCTGCCAAGCACCGCAATCGAAAGCGCCTCAGCTATCACGACAGCCGCAATAGAGGCGATACAGGACCGAAGAAAGAATTTGAATGACAGTGCCTTTTTCCCGAAAACTCTATCTATTAAATTGGGAAAAACGCTCGCCCATGCGTCTATTTGCGCCGCTCCCGGCACGCTCCTAAGCCAAAGCGAGAGCTTGGCCCTACTTTCCTGGCTTAGACCGCCGTCGGCCCACTCAAACGCCAGAGCGACGCTGCCCATGATGCCGAAGAACGTCAGTCCCTGGAGCAGATGCGGGAGTTGGCTCAATAACGTGCTCATCTCATCAATTGTAGGGAGCGCATCACTTCCCCGCCATCGGATTTTCTCGGGCTCGTCTACGGGCGAGCCAATGCGATTGCAGGGCATCCTGGAAGTAAAAATCTCCGAATGGACGTGCTACCAGAAAAGCACTTTGCGCCCAACGTCCTCGGCCCATTCGCGCTCCTGCTCGGCGTTCTTTTGACACTCATCCTGCTTCTGTTGACACGCTTCTTCGAGGGCGGCGGGGTCTTCCAGTTTCATCGCCCAAACTGCATCATGCCTGTCAAGTTTGGATACGAGCAACGCGAGCTTGAATCTATCCGGCGGCGTCTCGTACATCCGGGCGTATATTAACTGCTTGCGGAGAGTGTCTAGCCGGTCGAGGCGGTCTTCGTACCACTTCGCCATCTCAGTAAGCTGGTTGTAGTGGGCTTTCTTAGCGTCGAATTTCCGAACACCGTAGGTGCGCCAAGCCCATTTGATTGCCGGGACGAGAGCTGTGATGAGCGCAATGACGGCTGCTAGTAGGACTATCGCATTGGAGGCGTTTTGCAATCGAATGACTCGGGAGTTGCTCACTTAGAGTAGCGCGGAAAATCAGCCCTCAGCAATGGATCGTTGCGGCGGGGGGGCGGGGCCAAATCTTAAAGCAAAGCTCACTGGAGAGTTCACCCCAAACGCAACAACGGCCCGAGAAGTGAACCTCCCAGGCCGCTGCCGGTGGACTGTTGAAATTGGACTAAGGCCATCGCGCTGCCGCGAGTGCCAGAGCCATGACGGAAATACCTCCGCCTGGACTTACCTGAGTCTTACGGCGAAACCAGAGAATGTGCCTTACTCGACTTGGTGCGATGTCGCCGCTCCCTGATGGTCGCGTCGACCTGAACGCATCAACTCCGAGCAATGCTTTCTCTGTTTTCGCTGAGGGCGCGATGCCCTAGGCCTCAGTCACCTCACGTAGCGAACAACTGGAACAATCTTTTTGCATAGGCTGGACCAACCTCCTTTCCCGTGTAACCACAAGCTACGGCTTTCGCCGCCGCCGCGTCAAGCCCCGCTTGCCTGGACCGCGCAACACGAACCAAACCGTGAAACTCCGCAACTTTTTGTTTTGAGCTTCCCATGCGAATTGCCTTTTCTCTTTTCAGCACCCTGTCTCTTTTCATCAACCCTGCTTCCGGCACAGCCGCGCCGCCCACTGGCGCACAGCTGCGGGCGTAACTCGATCGCCCGCCGCCGCGCTCGCTGCCAGTTGCACAGCCAGGTTGCCCACGGTCGAGCTTTCCGTCTCGCCAATCTCGACGGGCAAACCTGTCCGCTGCTCGGTCAACTCGACCAGCAATTTATTTCGGGTCGCCCCGCCGATCATATGGATGCGTTCCAGCTTGCGTCCCAGCATCTTTTCGAGATTCGCCGTCGCCGACGCATACCTGAGCGCCAGGCTTTCAAAGATCGTCCGCCCAAACAGCGGCTCGTTCCCGGCAACATCGGGAATAGCATCGAATCCGAGTCGCGCCAGTTCGTTGTTAATGCGCCGCGGCATTTCGGTGTCGAGCATCAGCGTTTCGGCATCCATATCGAGAACCCCCGTCGCAGCGTTGCACTCGGCAGCCTTTTGGACGAGATTCTCGATAGACCAAACGCGCCCGTCCGCCGCCCACGCACTCATACTTTGCTTCAGCACCCACATGCTGTTGATGAGCGAGTGAAACAGGTATCCGCCGGCCGCCGCGCCGACGTTGGTGTATCCGGCGTCGAAGGCGTGTTTGGTCGTGACCGGAATCTGAGCAACCGTCCCCACCAGCGACCATGTGCCCGAGCTGATGTACGCGCACGCACTCAGGTCGGCAGGGATACCCGCAATGGCGCTCGCCGTATCGTGCGTGGCCGGCGCAATAATTTGCGTGGCGCGAAATGCGTCGAGCTGCGCCAACGGCCCAATTAGAGAACCCAACACAGTCCCCGTCGCAACCAATGGCGGCGCAGCCTCGACCGGCAGCCCCAGCAAATTGAAAAGTTCCGCGTCCCATTCGCCGGTCTTCAGATTTACCAGTCCGGTATGAGTAGCATTCGTATACTCCGCCACGCGCCGCCCGCTCAGCCAGTAGAGAACAAACTCCGGCAACATAACCCACGGCGCCCGAGTGTCGATCTCCGACTCGATTCCTAAGGCAGCATCAGCAAGAAGCTGATACACACTATTGATCTTCAGCGGAAAGGTCCCCGTGCGCTGGTACAAGTCAAAAGGGGAGATGATGCGATCGGCTGCTTCTTTACTCGCCGCGGTGCGCTCGTCGCGATAGCAGAACGGCTCGCGCAGCATCTTGCCGTCGGGGGCGAGGCGTACATAATCCACCGACCAACCGTCCACGCCGATGGAAGCAATGCCTTCTGGAGCGGCCGCTGCAGCCTTGCGAAGCCCCTCTTCAAGTCCGGCAAGAATCTGAGTAAGCGGCCAGCAGAGCGAATTGTCGTGACGCACAGGCCCGTTGGGTATTCGATGAATGACTTCGATGCTGGGCTCGCCGTTGATCCAGCGAAGCAGCGAAACCCGGCAGCTTTCTGCGCCTAAATCGATGGCGACACGCGCAGCTTCTTGCATGGCGGAAGCGAAACTCCGGTTTCTCTAGCGTCTGGTCTGCTCACACTACAGAGGCGGCGGCGCCGGGAACAGACCCTAGCGCACAAAAGCTTCAGTCAAACCGCCGTCCACGGGAACCACATGGCCCGTGGTGCAGCGCGCCCGGGGACTGGCCAGGAACAGAATCGCCTCTGCGCAATCGGACCCGCCGATCGCCTTGTGAGTCAATGTGCGCTCGGCGTAGAACGCGGCCAGCCGGCTGCGCAGCTCCTCGTCGCTGAACGATTCCTGAAAAGGAATATTGTATTTGCGCAGCGAGACGCGCACGCGGTCGCGCGGAAACATCATCGATCCCTTGACCACCGTTGCGGGACTGATGCCGTTGACGCGCACATTGGGCGCCATGCTCACCGCCAGCTCGCGAATCAGATGCGAGAGCGCGGCCTTGCTCACGTCGTAAGCTTCGCTGCCGCGCTTGGCCACCACCGCATTGGCCGAGCTGGTGAAGACGATATTCCCGTGCAGCCCCTGTTCCTCAAACAGCTTGGCGGCTTCGTCGGCCAGCAGATAGTTCGCCGTCACGTTCACGGCAAGAGTGTCTGACCACATCTCGTCCGCGATCTCGCCCTCCGACGAAGACGGGAATAACGCCGCAGTGTTGATCAAAATATCGATGCCGCCGAATGCCAGCGCCGCTTCGCCCATGACTTTGCGGATCGATTCCCGGTTGCGGATGTCGACGCCGGCGTGGCCCGTAAATTCCGGCGACGCAATCGTTGCAATCTCCGCGGCCACGCGCCCCGCGCCATCTTCGTTGCGGTCGGCGACAAACACATGCGCGCCGCGTGATGCTGCCAGCCGCGCCACTTCGCGCCCAATGCCGCTGGCGCCGCCCACCACCAGCGCCACGCGCCGGCTTAGTTCCTTTTCCGGCGGCCTGCGGCGGATTTTCGCCTCTTCCAGCGCCCAATATTCGATGCGGAACGCTTCCGCGGCCGGCAACGCCACGTAATTATCGAAGACCCTAAAACTCGCCGGAGCGATTCCCGGCGGGCACTGAGGCACAGGGGTCCCCGCGGACCGGTCTTTGTCCGTGGGGATTGGTATCGTCCCGCTCACTTCGCCCTCGCCCAGCAAGCTCGCGCCTTCCATCACGTGAATGGCGTTGGAGTAGAACTCCCCGGTAATGCGCGCTTCGGTCTTGTCTTTCCCAAAGCTGAACATCCCCAACCCGGGAATCAACACCACGGCGGGGCTCGCGTCGCGCACCGCGGGAGAATCGGGCTTGGCAAACGTGCGATAGTAGTGGCGATACTGGTCGATATATTCGGCCAGCGCGCAATCGATCTGCTTCTTCAGCGCCTCAATGTCCTCATTCGCGCCCCAGGGCACAAACATCGGCCGGATCTTGGTGCGGATAAAGTGATCGGGGCAACTGGTTCCAAGGAAAGCCAAATCTTTTCCGTGGGCCGAATTCACGAACTGCAGCACGTCTGGCGCGTCACAGAAGCTGCTGATGAATCGCTGCCTCGCGCTCACGCGCCCACGAAGAAACGGAGCGATCTGGGTTGCGAGCTCACGGCGGTCCGCGCGCGCCGGCACGGCCTCGCCGCCAAAGCGAACAGTGCCCTTCTTGCGCCCGTGGCGTTCAATAAACTGCCCAATGCAGTCGATCGTATTCAGCGTGTTCAGGTAGCACTCGCGCTGCGTCTGGCCCCACGTGAACAGCCCGTGCCCACCCAAAACAATTCCGTCGCAGCCGGGATTCTCCGCGACAATCCGTTTCATCATCAGCGCAAGCTCAAATCCGGGCCGCTGCCACGGCAGCCACACCAGTGAGTGGCCGAATTCGCGGTTGAACTCCTCCATCCGGGTTTTTCCATTGGCGCTCGCGGCCAGCGCAATTCCCCAGTCGGGATGCAGGTGATCCACGTGCGGAAACGGCAGGAACCCGTGCAGCGGCGTATCAATCGACGCGGCGACTGGATTGTTGCGGAAGGCGCACAGCGGATACATCTCCGCCATGTCGTCTTCGAAGTCCACGCCTTTGTAATTTCGTTCCAGCGCCAGAAGTTTTTCCTGATAAATCGTGGCAAAGCCGGTGCGCTTGATGCTTCCCAGGTCACCACCGGAGCCCTTCACCCACAGCACTTCAACCGGATCTCCCGTCAGCGGGTCCAGCTCAATTACCTTTGAGCTCGTGTTGCCGCCGGCAAAGTTGGTGATGCGCAGGTCGGAACCAAGCAGGTTCGAGCGGTAGCGCAAAAGTTCAGGCTCATCCAGACCCGCCGCCACAGTGGGGTCCCATCGGTCTTCGAGAAAATGCAATGCAGGAGAAGCAGTTGTCGCTGATGTCATAGGAAGCACTCAAACGGGGAATGGTTCGAACTCAACTCCATGATACAGCCGGTGGCTTCTGAAAATCGTTTTAGACACGAATTCCAGGCTGGCGAAAATCAGGTAGTGGCGCAGTTTGGTTTTCAACAGGATGGTGGGTATCCGCCATCCGGCGTAGATTTTGGGCATGAAGAGGCCAGCAAAGAGGGACGTCCCAGCCAGGAAGCCAAAGCCAGTCAAACGGAAACCGCGCGAGGACGTGAATCAAGCCGCCGCGCGGATCGTCAGAGAGGCGACCGAAAGGGGCTAGGCTTTAAGAATTGCCTCAAGCTTATCGAGAAGCTCGATATGCTCATTCGTTTGAAGCGGGGCTTCTGAATAATAGCGATTCGCTGAAAACGGCTGCTCAAGTCGCCTCTCAAATGTGAATGCGGTCGGAGCAAAGGGCTTGCTCAGGTCTTCAGAGGCAAAGGCAATCCGACTAAATTCAAATTCGCGCGGCTTCCCATCGAGACTGACCAGTTTTGACTGAATGAATTGGATCAATGGGAGCAGCTTGGGGTTAATTCTTAAAAGCTCCACATCCGTTTCCAAAACCAACGTACTGCTGAATCCTTTACTGATGGAGGACGGCGGCGGTATTGAATAACCTATCCCAAGAGAAAAATCTCTAAGGTCCTCAAGAAACGCGGTGGCATGTCCCGTATTCGAGGCGGATTCAGCGACAATTCCGTCTCTGAAAACGGTGAGAGATACGGAAAGTTTCTCATCCGAAATTGCAAAAAATCCGCCGCTAAAGACAAAGGCTCCTTTATCGCTGCGTTCATGTTCGTGGGCAGGGGCCTTTGCGAATTCGTAACGGTCTTTGAGGCTTGTGAAAAGCGACTTTAGCTCCAAGCCGAGCGGGTTAATAAGCCTGGTGTCGAAGAGCCACGTTGCCTTTGCGCCTTGCACATATAGAACCTTCATGCAATCGCCGCCAGTCTCTCATCATCTCTAGATGCAAAACTGCCAAGTGATGACCACGCCTGAGAAGTTAGTTCCGACGGACGCTCTGGGAAGAGCGATGACTCGTTACAGGGTGGCTCTGCGGCAACCTTGGCGCTCGCCCCTTTCACATGTGCACCATTAGCGATTTCTTCCAGTTTCGTATCTTTCTCAAACGGGGCTGGGCATTCCTTTGCCGGATTGGAGGAAATGTCCCATTCGAGAAGTTCGCTAAATGACACAAATCGCAATGCAAGTGCTACATCAAAAACAGCCGCCAGTTCTAGCAGCGTTGAGACTGAATACTTTCCATAATCGGGGTTTTCGTAGCGGGAGATCATTGGCTGCAATTTGCGATTGCCAAGCTTCTCCGCCACATCCTTTTGCTCCAAGCCTTCGGCCTTCCTCATTGCGCGGAGTTGAAAGGCTATTGAATCGGTCGCATGACCCTCAACAAACGCTCGACGATACTCCGGGTCTTTGAGTTGATCCACCAACCGCTTTTCAGGGCGTGAATGCAATTGTCCGCCGAATTCCATTTTCCACCTCTCCCTTAATTCTTTTTGCGGTTTTCAGACACTCGACTGGATCGTAGACGTTCATCTTGTGCGTGCATCCGATAACCATCACAAATGAATCTGAGAAATCGAAGCCAATTGCTCGGAATTGCTTCTTTCCACATTTCCATTTGATTTCGGCAAGTCCCTCGTGCAGCTTGCGAAATTGCGCCACATTCCAATCAGTCCGGGGTATTTTCTGCAAATGCTCAACACGAATGCGGAACCTCGCGCGGGCTCCTCTGTTGGCTGCGAACCATTGGGTAATCTCCCCTATTCCGCCCTTAGCAACCTCTCGCAGCCTCAGGCTTGGGGTTGCTGGCTGTGCACGGAATGGTAGAACATATCCCATCATATATCAATAAAATTATATTGACAAAGGATACCTGAGTGTATAACATTTTTGTTATTCACGATTATCATGAATCGCTTGGGCGTAGATAAACGCAACTGGGTCCTTACCGCCCTTCTCGAAGGAACGAGTATTAGCGCTATCGTGCGCATGACTGGTGTCGCAAAGCATACCATTTTAAAGCTTCTTGAGGATTTAGGGTTTGTTTGCGCTGCTTATCATCACTGTTGCCAGAGTTTTTGCCGAGTTCGCAAGATACTGCCGATGACACCAACGATGGAGGGAAGGCTTGCCAATTACGTATGGATGATGGGCAATTGGTTGGACTAGTCGACCAGAAAACCAAGACGATTGCGGCATAGGAGGCCGCACAGAATGACCAAATATGAAGGACAAAAACTAACGAACGCTGCATTTGTCGTCGAAGAATGCTTTTTCGTCAATTGCGTTTTGACCGATTGCGATCTGTTCTATTCCGGCGGTGACGCGGAGTGGGCGAATACGTCATTTCCGAACTGCCGTTGGCATTGGCAGGGGCCTGCCGGTAGGACGTTAAACTTGATGCGCCTGTTAGGAATTTTGAAGCCTCAAGAGATACCACCACAGAACCAAGCCAGTAGCTCAAAGCTGATGAACTAGATTTCTGACTAGCAATTTGTTATCTCCTCGATTTCAAACTGCAGCACTACCGAAAATCACAAGTCTAGCCCCCGCACACATCCGAAAAGTGCCCGCTGCAAGCGGCTTTCAGGCCGGCTCGCCCACTGGCACTGGTTTCGCAGAGCCTTCATGCGCCGGTTTTCGCGCCTTGTCTTTTCGTGCCTCGTCTTCGTCGCTCAGCGTATCTGGCGTTACCACGCGATGGTGCGCGTAGTTATATGGAGGCACGGTATAGCCGCGCAAAATCGAAATCCCGAGTTGGATCAGCCGCGGTCCGTACGTCTCAGGCTCGTGCGAGATGGAGCCGACAATCGCGCTCGAACTCCTGCGCATCTCCTCCACCACCTCGGGAATGCAATCCTGGCCCACGATGGCGAAGTTCGCTTCCTGCCCTGCCTTGCGCACTGCGTCCAGAACGCCCAGCGCGCTTGAATCGGTGGCGGCGGCCACCAGTGTGTGCTCGCCGGTGTTTCTCACCCGAAGATATTCGTCCATCGCCCTTTGGCTTGCCTCGCGCATGCCTCTTCCTTCAATCTGCACGAAGCGGTCAGGCGTCAAATCCTTAAACCGGTCACGAATGCCGTCGAAGGCGCCGGCAATGCGGTTCTGCACAAAGCTGCCCGCCTCTCTGAACCCGACGCCCACCACCCGGTCCACCCTGCTTTCCCATTGCTTCTGCGCATACTGCGCCAGGATCGATGCAGCCTCGTATCCAACTTCGAAGTTGTCCACGCCAAAGTACGTGGCATTGGGGTGAGGCACGTCGATCGCGATCATGGGAATGTCGGCCTTTTTGAAGATGTGCGCAACCCTGGGTGCGGCAGCTTCTTCCACCTGAAACTCCAGCACCAGGTCCACGCGCTTGGCCACGAACTCCTCTGCGTTGCGCACGGCCACTTCAGGATCGTAGCGATTGTCCAGAATGATCAACTCCACGCCGGATGCAGCCGCCGCCGCTGTCACACTCTGCGCCACCGCCTCGCTGAATGGCATCTCTGCGCTCTGCACGGCAAACCCGAAGCGCAGGCGACGCGGGCGCGACACGAGCCGGTACTGGCCGTTCTGCGTCTGCGCCAGATAGCCCCGATGCACCAGCGTCTTCAAAATCCGGTAGACGCTGGTCTTGGAAATATTGGTGCGCTGGTAAACGTCCTCAAGCGTGAGAGGAGTATTGTCCTGTTCCAGCAGCTCGATAACGTCCAGCGCCTTCGAGAGAATCGGAATCAGGTACAGCCGCTTGATTTTTGCTTTGGCCAACGATCCTTCCCCTCAATAAGCTGTCGACGCCCTAGCTGATACCCCTATTGAAACACACCCCACAGGCGGCCGGATCCACCAAATAAATCACGCATAACTGCTTACGGCCGAACTGCGGGCGCCGCGTTCCTGCGCCGCGCGCTCCACATAGCCGCTTGCGCGCAATGCCCCCAGCGGGTCAGCAGGCAGCCCATGCGCCTCGCGCCATGCGCACGTCAGCGGCCGCACATCGAACCAGAATGCGCCGCGATACAGCTCTTCAGCCTCCACCAGATTGCAGCTTTGCTGCAACTCCGCCAGCTTTTCTCGATCCACAAGCGCGGCTTTCAAATAGAGCTCCTGCGCCGTCACCACCGTCTGCACCATCGCCTCCATCTTGCCCTTCAGGTTGTGGCTCTGGTCGATCATGTAGGCGATCTCGATATCCAATCCATCATCCACGGCTGCATGAATTTCGTGAAAGATGCGGAAGATCTGGTAAGGATCGATCGAGCCCAGCGTCAGATCGTCGTCGGCATAGCGCCGGTCGTTGAAGTGGAACCCGCCCAGCATCCGCGTGTGCAGCAGCCAAGCCACAATCTGTTCGATATTTTGCGCGTTGTAGTGGTGGCCGGTATCCACAAGCACGCGCGCCTGCGGCCCCGCCTCGCGCGCGAAGTGGCTTGCCATGCCCCAATCGGCGATATCGGTGTGGTAGAAAGCCGGCTCGAAGGGCTTGTACTCCACCAACAATCGCTGATCCGGCGCCAGACGGCTGTGTGCAACGCGCAGCGCCTCCTCCAACCAGACAATGCGTTTACGCATGGCCTGCGTGCCGGGGTAATTCGATCCATCGGCAACCCACAGCGAAATGTCGCGCGATCCCTGCGCCTTGCCGATCTCGATCGAGTCCAGCACATGCCCGAGCGCCCGCTCGCGGACCACGCGCGACGGATTGCAAAGCGAACCGAATTTGTATTCCTGATCCTGAAACAGGTTGGGATTGATCGACCCTGAACGGATGCCGAAGCGGCGCTCCAACTGCTTCACCGCTGAAACATCCTCAAGCCCGTCAGGCAAATCCCAAAGCACGTGCAGCGCCAGCGTCGGCGTAATGCCGGTCAGCCGATTCACCTCGGCTGCGTCAGCAAACTTCTCCTCGATGGTGCTCGCCGCAGCGGCCTGCACAAACTTGCCGAAGCGCGTGCCGGTGTTGGCGAATCCCCACGATGGAATCTCGATCTTGAAAGAATCCAGTGCCTTGAATGCAACTTCCTCAACATTCGAATCCGAAATCTTCATAACGTCCTCTTGCCGGGGCATTGGCCAGCCCTTGCAAACCCCGTGTCGCTGTAGCCTGTTATGAAAAGCCAGGCGCGCATAAAGCTACTCATCAAAATGTACAGGTTTCAACTAAGAAACCGCATCATATATCATAGGAAATTAATTGTCTATTGCAATTAGACTTGCAATTCGGCTGCTTTCAGGGCCGCTTCCGGCCCTTGGACCTTGGCAAAAGCGCCCGCGACTCGGCGCCTTCCCGCTTTTCGCCCTCGCCCTCGCCGTCGCCCGCAAAGTCACTTCTCCGGTCTATTTGACGTCTTTTCTCGGGCATTCCCCGCCTCGCCCAGCCTCAGTCGATCACCCTTCGTCGCGCAGTCGCGTCTAACTCTCACGGTTTAGCGGTTTTATCCTCAGCTGACGGCCTTCATCTTTTTCCTCATTCGGCATCAGGTGTTCGATCCGGAGTGACTGCACCTTTGCGGGATTGCACGCAATAGCCATTCTCTGCTATCCCACAAAAGGAACGCGCGGTAGAATAGCGGGCGCAACCGGCGCCGGCGGTAATTCGCAGGCCATATGATGGGGCTTTGACGATTTCGGGCGGACGATTCGCGCAAATCCGGCGATTCTCCGCTTTTTCACCACGCAACCACCAGCTCTTTTTCAGAAAGCTGAGGCAACTCTTCACGTTTTCCAGGGTCTCACTCAAGAAAGGGTCCAGGACCTCCCCATATGAACCATTCGCGCTCGCTCCCCCTGTGCGTGTTGGCCGGTGTCTTTCTCTGCACCATCGCCTCCCAGGCACAACGTGTCGGCCCAGCCGTTCGTATCGTCAACCCCATCGTCGAAAGCCAGCGCGTTACGCTCACCCACACCGTGAGTCCGCTGGCCAACGCCGCAAACGACCGCGGCGCGGCGCCAGACGGCATGCAGCTTGACCGCATGCAGCTCGTCCTTCAGCGCAGCCCTGCTCAGGAGGCAGCGCTTCGCCAGCTCATCGCGGAGATGAACACTCCGGGCACGCCGGGCTATCATCAGTGGCTCACGCCCGACCAATTCGGCGCTCAGTTCGGAGCCTCTGACCAGGACATCGCCACCATCTCATCATGGCTTGGCGGCCACGGCTTCGTCGTCTCAAGGGTGAATCCCGGCAAAGGCACCCTCGAGTTCTCCGGCAGCGTGGCGCAATTGCGCGATGCCTTCCATACGCAGATTCACAAGTATTTGGTCAACGGCGAAACCCACTTCGCCAACGCCAACGATCCGCAGGTTCCCGCTGCGCTCGCTCCCGCGATCGGCGGCTTCGCCTCGCTCAACAACTTCCGCCCCAGGAGCTACCTGCAGAAGCTCGGTGAGGCTTCTCTCAATCCCACCACGCATCAAGTCACGCCAAGCTGGACCTGGGGCTCCAATACAAGCCCGTTTTTCGTCCTCGCGCCCGGTGACTTCGCTGTCCAATACGATGTTCAGCCGCTTTACACCGCCAACGTAAACGGCGCCGGCCAAAGCATCGCCATTATCAACGACTCCAACATCAACGTCGATCTCGTCAATCAGTTCCGCACGCTCTTCGGCCTGCCCGCCAACCCGCCCCAGGTCATCATTGACGGAAACGATCCCGGCGTTGACGGCGTCAACAATCCCGATGGTCCCAACGGCGACTCCGTTGAAGCCTATCTCGACGTCGAGTGGTCAGGTGCCGTGGCTCCCAACGCCACCATCGATCTGGTCGTCGCCGGCGACACCTCGCTCGAAAGCGGTCTCATTCTCGCCATGGAGCGCGCCGTCTTCGGCAACGTCGCGCCCGTCATCAGCCTCAGCTTCGGCCAGTGCGAATCCTCCCTCGGGGCTACCAACTCGTTCCTCAGCGGCCTGTGGGAACAAGCCGCGGCGCAGGGCCAAACCGTCATGGTCTCGTCCGGAGACAACGGCTCGGCCGGCTGCGACAACGACAACGCAGTGGAGTTCGCCACATTGGGTCAGGCCGTCAGCGGCTTCGCGTCCACTCCCTTCAACGTCGCAGTCGGCGGAACCGACTTCTACTACACCGACTACGCCACCGGCCACGCCAGCATCTCCAACTACTGGAACACCACCACCACACAGTTGCCCACCGTTTCAATCAAGCAGTACATCCCCGAGCAGCCCTGGAACGACAGCCAATACGGACTGGACATCAACAACAGCAATTCACAGCAAGGCACTTCCATTGCCGGCGGCAGCGGCGGCGCAAGCAATGCCGCCATCTGCAGCACCAACGCTTTCAACCCCACCACCGGCGCATGCACCGGTACGCTGTCCGGCTATCCCAAGCCCGCATGGCAAACGGGCGCAGGCGTACCCAGCGATAACGTCCGCGACCTGCCCGATGTCTCGCTCTTCGCCGCCAACGGAGACAACAATAGCTTCTATCCAATCTGCGCCACCGACGGGGACTGCCAGACCGCGGGAATCGGCTCAAACTTGGTCCAGATCTACGGCGTGGGCGGCACATCCGCCTCGTCTCCAGCGTTCGCTGGCATCATGGCGCTCGTGGTTGAGAAATGGGGCCGTCAGGGCCAGGCAAACAACATTCTCTACGCGCTCAAAACGCAATATCCCGCCGCCTTTCATGACGTCACCCACGGCTCCAATACGGTGCCCTGCTCGTACTCGCCGGCATCGCCGAATTGCATCTCGGCAGGCGGCAACGCGATCGTTTTGGGCGGAGTCACCGAAGGCCAGATCGGAACCGGCACGACTCCCGATTACAACGCCACCGCCGGTTATAACCTCGCCACGGGTCTCGGCACCATCGACGCCAACAATCTCGTCACTGACTGGCCAAATGTCCACCTGGCCGCCACAACCACAACCATGACCGCGTCGCAAATCAGCTTCGCGCACGGAACCGCTATCACCGTCAGCGGCGCAGTAACCGGCACCGGAACCCCCACCGGCAACGTCGCGCTCGTCACTGACAGCACTGAGCCGGTTAACCAGGGCCTGACGTTCTTCCCGCTCACCAGCGGCGCCTATTCCAACGCCACTGTCAATTACCTTCCCGGCGGCACCTACCACATCTGGGGCCAGTACAGCGGCGACTCGAACAACAAGATGAGCACCTCCACGCCGCCCATCCAGATCACCGTCACCCCTGAAACGCCCGGCGTGGATTTGAACCTCTTCAACGTCGCGCTCAAGGAGCACTTCACATCCGCCTCCAACCCCGGAACTCAGGTGGACTACGGAAGCCAGCTCATGCTCAGCGCTCTGGTGGCTCCCGCATCCCTGGTCGGCCCCCTCGAGAACTGTGTGATCGCGAACACCGGTTGCAGCTCGCTGGCCGCATTTACAACACCTACGGGCACCGTCACATTTACTGACAATGGAACCGCCATCAACACCGCTGTGATGAATGCTGAAGACGACGCCGAATACAACGCGCCCTTCTCCATCGGAGCCCACTCGGTCAGCGCAACCTACAACGGCGATCCGAGCTACAACAAGGTCACCGCCTCGTCGCCCATCGCCTTCACCGTCGTCAAGGACAGCCCGACCTTCTTTTTCGGCGTCTCCAACGAGAATGCGAACGGCCAAATCATCGCCGGCCAGCCCACGGTCTTCAACATCATTGTCGAGAATACTGCGCAGTACAATGTCGCCAACTCCACCGGCGGCAACTCCATTGCCCCCGTCCCGGTTGCTCCACCCACGGGTACCGTCACGCTCTCCAGCTCCCCTGCAGGATTTACGGGCACGGCAACGCTCAGTGCCGGTCTTGATCCAACAGACGGGGCTCAGGCGGGAATCGGCGTCGTCACCCTGAGCTCATTGTCGCCAGGCAACTATACGTTGTCCATCAACTATAGCGGCGACGGCAACTACGTTGGCGGGTTGGTCAGCACAGGCGCCGGCGCGATTCAGGTCATCGCTGGCTCCGGCCTCACCGCTTCCGTTACCAATGCCAGCATCGTTGGCTCCATCTCGCCAAACTCCACCATCACCGTCAACGGCACGGTCACAGGCAGCGGCGTAACTGCGCCCACCGGCGGCGTCATCTTCTTCTCCTCCGGCTTCAATCTCGGCGAGGTCGCCCTCACGCCGGCGGCGGGCGACGTATCAACCTTCTCCGCCACGCTCAGCAGCCAGGACATCCTCCCGGGATCGAATTTCATCACTCTCCAGTACACGGGTGACTCTCATTACGCGCCGTCGGAATTCAATCTGAGCAGCGGCGGCCCGCTCGCCAATCCCAAATCCGACTTCACGCTGGTGCCCAATACCACCATCGTGCCCGTCAGCATTAGCGCCGGAGCCAATAGCAGCACCGACACCGTCAACCTCGCATCAGTCAATGGCTTCAACGGCAATGTGACCCTCACTTGCGCCGTCATTACAACTGCTGCACCGCCTCTCACCTGCTCCGTCGCAAGCCCCATCGCGCTGAGCAACGGCAGCAGCACCACCGCGACGCTCACCATCAACGTCCCCGCCAGTACGCCAAGCGGCAACTATAACGTGCTCGTCACCGGCAAGGACGCGAATACCGGCGAGTTCATCCATACTCTGGCCATCACGGCGGCCGTCACCGGTGGCAGTCCCGCCATCACCTTGACCAATAGTGGCAACATTACCGTCATCCAGGGCGCAACCACCGGAAACACCTCCACCATCACGGTCACGCCATCCGGCGGTTTCACTGGAAACGTCAATCTCACTTGCTCCGTCGTGTCGCCGGTCGGCGCGAGCAATCCCGTCACCTGCGGCGCTTCGAACTTCAGCCCCAACCCGGTCGACATCACCGGGACCGGATTCCTCACTTCTACGCTGACCGTCAACACCACGGCCACCACCACGGAAGGCACTTACGTCATCACGGTCGTCGGAACCTCCGGCAGTGTCACCTCTGCAACCGACGTCACCGTCACGGTCAACCTGCCTCAGGACTTCTCCCTGATCCCGAGCGGCGCAATTTCTGTCATTGCCGGAGCCACGACGGGCAACACGTCGACCATCCAGGTGGTACCTCTTGGCGGTTTCACTGGAAGCGTGAACTTAACCTGCGCTATCGCGCCCTCGAACCCCGGGGTCTCGCCGCCGACATGCACAGTTGGATCGCCTGCGGTCATAACATCAGCACAGAATGTCAATGAAACCATTACCGTGACCTCCACAACATCCACTACTCAGGGCCCCTACAACCTGACCGTAACGGGAACCGCTGGCACCGACGTTCACACCACCGAGATCGGTTTGGCCATTCTTGCTCCCGCCGCGTCCACCTACACGGTAAGTGCAACTTCGCCATCGGGTGCAGTTTCGCCCGGCAGCAACGCCACTTCAACCATCACCGTGGCCGGTAGCGGAGGCTATACAGGCAGCGTTACTCTTAGCTGCTCCATGACCAGCGGCCCATCCAACCAATCAGGCGACGCGCCCGGTTGCTCCATCACCAGCGGTTCGCCGGTTGCGCTCTCCGCAGGAACCACGAGTGGCCAGGCCACCGCGACTGTTACAACCACAGCTGCAACCTCGGCCAACCTGACCTATCCCAAAGTCGGCAGCGGCAAGGGCTGGCCAAATTCGCGATTTGCCGCCAGTAGCGGCACAGCTCTCGCCGTCCTCATTTTCTTCTTCGGAATCCCCTCGCGTCGGCGTAGCTGGCGCAACTTGCTCGGCATCATCGTCGCAATGGCCGTGATCGGCGTCTTATCGAGCTGCGGCGGCAGTGGCGGCGGAGGCGGCGGAGGCGGCGGCGGTGGGAATACGAATCCCGGAACGGCAGCCGGAACCTACACCTTCACCGTGACCAGCTCGGGTAACCCCTCTGTAACCCCGGCCCCGACCAACCCGACGTTCACTGTTTCCGTGAACTGATTCACGAATCCGGCAAAGACAATGGGCCCTCCGTCCAGCTGAGGGCCCGATGTTTTTCATCTGTCTTCTTGCTCGCTGCTCTGTCAAGTGTCTCCGGTCGCCAACCCCCTGCATCCCGCACAAAACACTCACTAAATTCCCGCAATAACTCACTTGCCGCACAATGTCTGCCGGGCGGACAATTGGGTATGCTCACGAAACCGCGAAAAACTCTCATTGTTACTACGCCCGATGAGGCAGGGGGACAATGAGACATGGCTGACACCTCAGTTTGGGGTCCAATTCAAGGGATCACGGGAATCGGATGTCTGTTGCTCGGCGCTCTGGTTTGGGCTGGCATCACTCCCAGTACAATTTTCCGCCGCACCAGCGCAAATGGAATGCCGCTGAAAACGGAGAGAAAATCCGTTTGGGTTGGAATGTTAATCACGTTTGCTTTGGCTCTCTTTGCTGGCTCTGTCTATGTCGGCGATTACGCCACCCACCCCAAGTTTACGTGGTGCGTCATCGGGGGACTGGGCGTCCTTGATCTGGCTTTCTGGTGCATATTATTCAAGGGACGACAGGCAGTTGTTGTGCCCCCCAAACTTCGAATTGTCTCGGCGAATTATCGAGCTTACGTCGATGGCGGAAGGACCTTCGATGTACGAGAATGCCTGCAAGAAATGATTAAGGGGGATACCCTCGCACTAGACATCGAAAATCATAACTTCCAAGTAAACGGCAAAAACTATGCCCAGAAAGACCCCTTCGAGTACAAAGCCAAACGTCTTCGCGTTCAATATGAATTTGACGGAAAGGGTCCCTACTTAGTCGAGCGGCCTGAGCACAAGCGCATTGTTCTCCCAGAGGATACATTCCTTACCGACCAAATTGAGGAGTTCCGCCGCGAAAGAGAACTTGAAAAGAAGCCGGTAGAGGAAGGATTAAGCACCCCCCAATCCTCCACGATTACTCTTGGAATACCTGCTTTGTCGTCCCTATTGGGCCAAAATTCAACGACTTCCTTTGACCCTAAGAAGTATTTTGCCCAAGCGTACTACAGCCCTATCACGGCAGAAATTGAAAGTACTATCAAAGTCCTCGCAAATCAATACTACCCAAATGAACGAGAAGCGTTTTACGAGCGCTTGATAGGAGTAGGCACTGTCGCATTTCACCACGAGTTAACATGGACGCTTATCTACAGAAGTCAATTAGCGGCGATGGAAGAGTTGGGTGCGCGTGGCTTGATCCCAGTAACAGAACTTCAGAAGCACTATGACGAGGCCGCCAAGAAATACCCGTACCGATACCAAAAATACTCGCTTGAAAACTGGCTGCGATTTATGAGTTCTCGCATTTTGATCGCAAGATACCCAAGCGACGCTAAATATCCAAGTGAGATGGTGGAACTGTCCTGGAACGGAAAGGATTTTCTCAAATACCTCGCTCATACGGGGTACATCATCAATGTCAAAGAATATTGAGTATCGCAAGGGTGCGGAAGCGCGAAAGAACTTTGAAACCACGATGACGAAGCTCTTTCGCGCTCAAAAGCCGCCAATGTACGGCCGGGCAGATACCTG
>PLCO01000047.1 GCA_003134815.1 Acidobacteriaceae bacterium
GGTACGTGAGCTGGGTTCAGAACGTCGCGAGACAGTTCGGTCCCTATCTGCTGTGGGCGTAGGAGATTTGCGGGGGGCTGTCCTTAGTACGAGAGGACCGGGATGGACGAACCTCTTGTGTTCCAGTTGTCCTGCCAAGGGCACGGCTGGGTAGCGAAGTTCGGTTGTGATAACCGCTGAATGCATATAAGCGGGAAGCACGCCCCAAGATGAGATCTCCCTGAAGGGCCCAGGAAGACGACCTGGTTGATAGGCTGGGTGTGGAAGTGCAGCGATGCACGAAGCTTACCAGTACTAATCGCCCGTTTGGCTTTACCATAGAATTAACTCCGCGCAGTAATAAGCTCGGATGCTCTTCTATCAAAGCCTTGTCACCCAATCTATTTTGTTTTGATTTTCGTTTTGATCTTGTTGGCGCCAGTTTGTTGTCCGTGTTCCTGACCGGCCCGGGAGAAACCATCCGGGACAAATCAGATGTCGCGGCCCACTGCGGGGAACCACCCGCCAAGCGCCACCCAAGTTAAAAGGCGAACCGCAGATCCTTCGTCCGCTTCGGCGGGCTCAGGATTTCGGCTGAAAGCTCGCGGCGCGATGCGCCTCACGCTTTCAAAACGCCTCAAGTTTGCCGGTGAACATACTGCGAGGGATCACCCGTTCCCATCTCGAACACGGAAGTTAAGCCTCGCTGGGCCGATGGTACTGCATGGGCAACTGTGTGGGAGATTAGGTGACCGCCGGCAATTATTCAACAAAAAAGCCCACCCCGAAAGGGGTGGGCTTTTTGTTTGTGTTGAGATTGTGCGATCCGTTACGGGACCGTCATGGACTTCGCCAGATTGCGGGGCCGTTTGACGTCGCAGGTGCGGCGCGCGGCGATCGAAATAATGCGCCCTCAGAGGTAGAGAAAGCCAATCAGGCTCTTCGTTTCCTGAGCACCCAGGTTGTCATGCAGCGATAATCCTGCACAATTGTGGTTTTGAGGGGATCGACGAGGACTGCATTCATCTCGTCTGTTAACTCAAGCAGCATCTCCTCATCCACAAGAAACCACTCAGAGCCATCTCCCACAACAAAGATATTCGGCCGCACGCGCTCAAAATCCATTCCAATTCTCGATCCCAATCGACAGAAAAGCATTCCGCCCGGCCGCAGCGCTTGCCAAAGGCCGTTGAGCATGGCTCGAAACTGCTGCTCATCCCGCGCGAAATGGAGAACCGAGTTACAGATCACCACGTCGGCAAGCTCGCGGGGAAAAGGCATTTCTTCTATGCAGCCCACTTTAAAGTTTCCCGCGGGGAGTGCGACTCCGAGCGATCCAGCGAGTTGACGAACGTGTTCAACTCCCTCGGCGTCGGCGTCCATTGCAAAAACTTCGCAGCCTTCGCGGAGCAGGTATACCAGGTTTCTGCCGTAGCCGCAGCCCGCGTCGAGCACGCGCATACCCTTGGCGATATTTCCGCGCAGAATCTGATCGAAGACGTAAATATCGATCTGGCCGAATTGGTCTTGGATGGTCATTGCTCGATGCTCACTTCCTATTGCTCAGCGGCGTGAGTAGAAAGTTACGGCCAGGTAGCCGTGCTATTAAAACAGAAAACACGCCATTAGCGGGTCGCTATTCCACTGTCACGGATTTGGCTAGGTTGCGGGGCTGATCCACGTCGCAACCGCGGCGCTCGGCGATGTAATACGCGAGCAACTGTAGCGGAACGATTTCAATGAGCGGCGACAGCAGTTCGGGCGCTGGCGGAATTGCAATCACGTGCTCGACGAGCCCGCCAATGGTCGTGTCTCCCTCGGTGGCAATGGCGATGACGCGGCCGCTGCGCGCCGTTACTTCCTGAATATTTGAGAGGGTCTTCTCGTAGCGCAGCTTCGACGCCGGGTCGCTCTTGTCGCGCGTGGCCAGCACGACAACAGGCAACGTCTCGTCGATGAGGGCGTTGGGTCCGTGCTTCATCTCGCCGGCCGGGTAGCCTTCGGCGTGGATATAGGAAATCTCCTTCAGCTTGAGCGCGCCTTCAAGCGCGATGGGGAAGTGAATGCCGCGGCCGAGATAGAGGAAGTCGCGGGCGGTCGAGAATTCCTTCGACAAGGCCTCGCACTGCGCGGTGCAGCCACGCAACGCCTCTTCAATTTTTACGGGGACGCGACTCAGCTCTTCGATCCAAGCGACGGACTGTGCCTTGTCGAGGTGACCGCGCAACTGTCCCAACTTCATCGCCAGCAAGAACAGAGCAACCAACTGCGAAGTAAATGCCTTGGTGGAGGCGACGCCGATTTCAGGGCCGGCGTGGGTGTAAATGGCGCCGTGTGCCTCGCGGGCCACCATCGCGCCAACTACGTTGCAGATGGCGACGGTCTTTGAGCCGAGCGCCTTCATCTCGCGCTGTGCGGCGAGCGTGTCGGCGGTCTCGCCGGACTGCGTGATCAGCAGGCCGAGCGTGTGCGGTCCGGCGATCGGATCGCGATAGCGGTATTCGCTGGCATAGTCTACGTCGACGGGCATTCGCGCGAGGCGCTCAATCATGTACTTTCCGGTGAGGCCGGCGTGCCAACTGGTTCCACAGGCGGCGATGCTGATGCTAGCGGAGCGGGCCAGCTCCTCGTCGGGGATCTCCATTTCGCCGAGAAAGACTTTACCCGAGTCGAGCGAGACGCGGCCGAGAGTAGTGTCAGTGACGGCGCGGGGTTGCTCCCAGATTTCCTTGAGCATGAAGTGCTTGTAGCCGCCCTTTTCCGCCTGGATTGGATCCCACTGAATGTGTTCCAACTCGCGCTCGATCGGGCGGCCGTCGAAATCAGTGAGCTTGACGCCGGCAGTAGTGAGAATTGCCATGTCGCCGTCGGCGAGGAAGTAGACGTTGCGCGTGTGGTGGAGAATTCCGGGCACGTCGCTGGCGACGAAGCTTTCGCCATCGCCGACGCCGATGATGACCGGCGGCCCAAGACGCGCGGCGACGATTTTGTCGGGCTCGGCTGAGGACAGAACGCCGAGCGCAAACGCGCCAGTTAGGCGCTTGACCGCGACGCGCACTGCGACTTCGAGCGGGATCGGCTTGCCAGAGACTTCTGCGTCCTTCTGGGCCTGTTCTATTAAGTGCGCGATGATTTCGGTGTCAGTCTCGGTGACGAACTTGTGGCCCTGCGCGGCGAGCACGCGCTTGAGCTCGAGATAATTTTCGACGATTCCGTTGTGGACCACGACGATGCGGCCAGTGCAATCGCGGTGCGGGTGCGCGTTCTCTTCGGTGGGGCGGCCGTGCGTGGCCCAACGTGTATGGCCGATTCCGAAGGTGCCTTCGAGCGGATGCTCGCGCAGGACTTCTTCCAAATTTGCCAGCTTGCCTGAGGCACGGCGCAGGTCAAGCTTGTCACTGCCATGATGGCCGACGGCGATGCCAGCCGAGTCGTAGCCCCGGTATTCGAGGCGCCGCAGCCCCTCAATAATCACCGGGACGACCTTCTTTGGTCCGACGTAACCGACGATCCCGCACATGCTTCGATTTTATGCGAGAGGGGCGGCAAGACAGTGATTAGTGATTTGTGGTTAGTGGTTAGTGATTGGAGCTAAACGGTCAGTTGAGTGCTTCAGGCAGTGGGTTCATTACCCGCGACGAGGAGATTCAGCCTGTGCCAACCAGCTTCAGGTAATCCGGCTCATCGGCGATGGTGCGATGGCGGAAGGCACGGACGATCTTGCGATCCTTGAGGAAGAAGACGCCGGGCATCTGGTCGGCATCTTCCTTGATTATTCCAATTCCATACTTGAACATCGCACCTTTGAGCCAGCCCTTCCAGACCGTCGGATTGAAGAAGTGCAGGTATGGGTTGGTGCGCGAGAGGGCAAAGAAGGGAAGTTGATAGAGAGTCGCCTCGGGATTGCTGATTCTTTCAACGTCTGAGAGGTGATAGTAGTCGAAGTAAGGCTTCGCGCGCTCCGGGGAGCCGAGATGCACAAAGACAGGGCGCACACCCTTGGCCTCGATTTGCGTGCGGACCTGCGAAACGCGGTCCAGAGCCTGTGCACAAAAGGCGCAGGCAAAGTGGCGAAGAAAGATGAGCAGGACCGGCGATTCATCCACCAGATCGAGCAGCGACCGGCCCGTCTCGGTATGAAATTCGCGCAGGGAATCGGCGAGATTCGAATGCTCAGTTGATTGGGGCATCTCGAAAGATTTACTCCGATCTCGCTACTCCACGTGCGCGCGAAACGTCGATTATAGACGGAATCGATTTGTGCGAAGATGGTTGCATTGGTTAGCCGGTAGCCCTGCGAGGAGGTCATCTTGCGAATTGGAAGAAATGGCGCTGCGCGCGGAGCGCGGACGGTAATGCTGTCGCTTGCGGTCCACGGATGCGTGCTGGCTTTCTTCCTGCTGATGGGTACACTGACCGGAGCCAGGCTGGCAGAGCATAATGACAATCTGACCGTGGCGGAGGTTGAGGTTGCGGGCGCGTCTCACCCCGTGGAGATTCCGCTGCCAACGCGGCTGACTGCGGCGGAGACAAGCAAGCCTGAGCGGTACGCAGATGCGGCGGTGCCGCCGACGCTGACGATGCGGCAATTGAAGCCACAAAACACTGCGGGAGGTGGCGCGCCCCCAACGCCTCATGCGGGCGAAGGGCGAGGCCGGCCAATGGAAACGGGAGCGACAACGAAGATGCGCGGCCGGCATTTCCTGTGTTTGCGCCGAAGCCGGCAGTGACCGACAGCGCGCTTTTGCCTGCGGCTGAAAAGAAGATTGTAGTTGACGTGAAAGTGGACGAAGAGGGCGCGGTGTTGAGCGAGACCCTGGTGAAGGGATTGGGGAATCGGCTGGACCAGATTGTTTTGGATACGGTGAAGACGTGGCGCTTTCATCCGGCGACGGTGAATGGCAAGCCGGTCGAGACCGAGGCGGAGATCGTGTTCCCGTTCGACCTGCAGTATCCGGTGGATGGGGGGTGAGGCAGGGACGGAGCGACCATGTGCGTAGGGGAAGGCACTCATTAAAGAGCCGGCGGGGTGACGTGGGGCAAGCGCCAGACATGTGACGCCAAGCGATTTGCGGCTGTGATGGTAAGGGAAGCGGCTAGCGGATGCGCCAGAGGTTCCAGACGGCAAAGATACAGAGCGCGGCAGCGGCTTCAATGATAAACGCGAAGCTAATGCCCGCAGCCACATGACGGAGATTCACGACGGCTTCCGCAGCCCATTCTGCCTGGGGAGCCCGGGGGTTGGCGGCGGGCGCAGACTTGGCGGCATAGCTGGCGGCGTAGCTGCTGACGGGGGGCGAGGATCTCTGCAGCGATGGTGAAGCGGTTGCGAGTTTCCAACTTTGAAGCTGAGCTTGTGCCATTTTGAACCCTTGAGCACCGCAGAAAACCGAAAAGCCGTTGAGCAATTCCGTCCGATTCTCTTTCCAAGGTGACTATCTGCCCAAAGATGCTGCAATCGCGTCGCCAAAGACAGGATGGCGCGCGGTAACTCTCTATCCTGCTCAAGGGAATGATGTTAAGTGACCAAAAAGGCGGAAGTGTGGGAAACGAGTACGGTACGGGGCGAGGCGGAAGGGTGTAATTTCTGGTCAGTAATGTAAAGACTGCACGAATTTATGGCAACCGTTAGATGAGCGAGAGCGCCGGAGGGTTGGCTGAGAGCGGCGAGGCAGCTCGCGAGGGGCGGCAGGCTGGTGAAATTTTGGCAATTACTCGGCGGCTACTCGGCAACTACTCTTCCAGGCGGTAGGTGAATTCCTCGATGACCGGGTTGGTGAGGACATCGCGGGCGATGCGCTCGACTTCGGCCCGAGCGGTGCTGGAGGCGATGCCGTCAGCGAGCGAAAGCACGAAATACTTGCCCTGGCGCACAGCGGCGACATTAGCAAAACCAATCTTGCGGAGAGCGTTGTGGATGGTCTGCCCTTGCGGGTCGAGGACCGATGCCTTTGGCATGACATAGACATGCGCCTTCATGATCCCTGATTATAGAGGCAGGGACATAAAGACAGTTGTCAGTGGTCAGAAACGACCGCAGTGAAGCACAGGTCTTGAGTTGGGCTGAGAAAGATATTTGGGCTGGCGCGATACCCCTGGGCCGTGCGGCTCTTAAAGCTCCTCAGAATTCAAAAGGGGACCCCGCAATTCGGGAAAGGGCTCCCGCGGTTCCGATAAGGTGCTCCCGTAACTCCCAAAGGAGAGATACATACGCAATGGTTAATTATCTTGAACTGCCGGTGGGCGACCGCGCGCCGGAGGTCTTTCGGGTGGTGATCGAGATTCCCCTGGACGGAACGCAGAAGTTTGAATACGACAAGCAGTTGCATGTGTTCAAGCTGGACCGGAACCTGCACTCGCCGGTGCATTACCCGGGCGATTACGGATTTATTCCTTCGACGTTGAGCGACGATGGCGATCCGCTGGACGTGCTGGTGCTGGTGCCGGGGCCGAGTTTTCCGGGGTGCGTGCAGGAGGTGAGGCCGATCGGATTGCTGGAGATGCTGGATCAGGGCGTGCTGGACGAAAAGGTGCTGGCAGTGGGAAAAAACAATCCTCGATTTGCCAATATCTGGAATTACACCGATATCTATCCGCACATGCTGAAGGAGATTACGCACTTTTTCTCGATCTACAAGGATCTCGAAGGGAAGCGCGTGGAGATGAAGGGATGGCGCGATGCGTCCTACGCGCGTGACCGGGTGATGCACACGATGAAGCAGTTTGAGACGAGCAAGGTGAAGCACCACGAGGCGAAGAAGAAGGTGGCAGTGTAGTGCGCCTGCGGCGTAAGGGACGTAGGGACTAGGGAATAGGGACTCGGGAATTGAGGCTCACCGGCGGCGGTGGGAATAGATAAAGGATCAGGCGTTACTTGGATGCGGATGCGGCGGCGAGAGCGCGGCGGCGGGCGAGCGGTCGCGCGGTAAACCAGTAGAGCAGCGGTCCGAGCAGGGCAATTCCAATCGCAAATAGTAGAGACGAGACGTTGGCGAGGGCGGTGCCCGGATCGCCGAGCTTCTCGTTGCGCGAAGCGTAGAGCGCGTAGCCGATGAGGAGCGTGGGGCCGACGGCGATTATGCACGCGAAGGCGAAGTTGCCGGCGCGGAAGGGGCGCGGAAGCTGCGGCTCGCGGATACGGAGAACGATGAGAGCGACGAACTCGAGGATGAGGCTGGTGCCGTAGAGAATGAGGTCGATGGAGATAAGTTTTTCAAAGGGCAGATTGATGGCGAGCGCCCAGCCCAGCCCACAAAAGAGCACGCTCACCCAGGGAACACCGCGGCGATTGCGGCGCTCGAGGATGCGCGGCAACATGCCATCGGCGGCCATGGCAATGGGCAGGCGCGCATAGCTCATCATGAGCGTGTTGAACATGCCGATGCCGCAGATAACGCCACCTGCGACGACGGCCATGGACAGCAACCCACCGCCGAGTGAGCCGCCGGCAATGACCCATGAGCCGGTCGTGAAGCCTTGAGGCGAGAGGCCGCCGAAGGCCATGGCGGCGAGCGGCAGAACGTAAGTGACGACGGTGAGGACGATGGCGCCGATGATGGCGCGCGGATAGTTGCGCTGGGGATTGTCGACGTCGCGCGCGATGGTGGAGGCGTTGTCCCAGCCCATGTAGTTCCAAAGGGCGACAAGGATTGCGGTGGAGAGGCTGGTGTCTGCGTCGGGCCCGAGGGCGGAGCGGCCCCAGTTGATAGCGGGGTGGAGGGTGAGGCCGCGCCAGAGACCGAGAGCAATAAAGATAGCGAAGGGCGCAAGGAGCAGCAGGGACATCCAGACCGAGTCGTCGCCGACGCGGGGCGTGCCGCGCAGGTTCCACGCGACGCAAAGGGCGACGACAGCGAGCGACCAGAGGTAGTCGCGAGGCGCTGCGGTGAGGGCAGGGCTGAATTTGCCCAGGTAGAGGACGAAGATGGAGGGGTAGAGCGCCATGTCAAAGATGCTGGCCGAGAGCGAGAGCCAGCCTTCCTGGTACCCCCAGAACGGGCCGAGGCCGCGGCGTACCCAGACGTAGAAGCCGCCTTCATCGGGAATGGCGGCGGCGAGCTCGCCGATCATAAGTGCGGTGGGCAGGCTCCAGAAAAGTGGGAGAACAAGCAGGATGACGATGGCCCAGCCGTAGCCCGCGCCGCCGAGGATGTCCTCCATGCCGTATGGGCCGCCCGACACCATAAAGAAGGTGGCGGCGATGAGCGGCACAAGAAGCAGTTTTTTGTTCGACAGAATATGCATGGGGCGCATACAGAAGAATGTAATTGGCGAAGCAGGAAAGAGGAAGTGAGGGGAGCGGGGCGAACAGGAGTTCCGGTATAATCCACTGAGGGCCGGAGAGATGGCCGAGTGGCTGAAGGCGGCGGTTTGCTAAACCGTTGTACGGTCAAAAGCTGTACCGGGGGTTCGAATCCCCCTCTCTCCGCCATCCTGCTGAAACATAATCAACTAATATTCTATTGAATTGTTGATGGGCCGGCTCCTATGAGGGTCTTAGGTGTCCCATTCGTGTCCGCTGGATCACCATATCCGTCACACCCAGGCGGTACAGTTTGCTCCCGAGGCCGCGCCGGGCAGCTTCGCTCAGGATGCGCTTTGGGGTTGACCCGCTCATCGATGCATTCGGCCATTGTCATCGTCACCGTAGGCAAGCAGTCCCGTTGCCGTCGACATCGCCCCTCCCCAGCATTTGTACATGCCAATCTGAAGATCGCGCCAAACAAAATCGAGCGTATTCAAATCGAGAGCATTGATATAGCCTTTGCCAGAGTCGCCATCGAACCGCGAAAAGTTCTTACACGAGAATATCTTCGGATATTCGTTCATTGACGCCCCGCGCCGATTCTTGACGGGTCTGGTTTTCGAAACCGATTGAGCAACCTATTTGCGCGATTGTGCCGTCAAAGGATTTGTTTGAGGTCCCTTACTGCGCTGGCGCGGTCATAGGGGGCGTTAGCCGATTGGGTTATACTTCGATCTGTATCCCGGTGAGAGTGCATCGTTGGACTGCAACTCGGTTATTCAATCTCTTGGGGATCGTCGCGTCCCTGGGATTGGCTATGTGTGTGTTCGCATGGGGCCTGCAATATAAGCTTTCCCTTTACGAGCCACCGCAGGCCGCTTCTCATCGGATCCCGCAGGCCAAGCTCATATCCAGAGATGAGCAATCTGGAGTCGCGGAAGGCCCACTGGTACTTCGAACGAGAACCTCCACAAGGGTTAGCTACACCGTTCCTACTGCCGTCTTCTTCTTTCTGCTGCTGGCCCTGAGCATATTGAACCCGCAAGCATCAGGCCAAACAAAACAGCGCGCTAGTCATTCGTGGCGTCTTCGTCCCGGTCTATTCAATATCTTCTTCGTTCGCCCCCCGCCCATTCACGCCTCGTTGTTCCTCTCCGCATAAGATTGACGCATTTGGCTCGGGCCAATTGGCCGAGTATCGCGTGTCGTATTTTCCACCGACAAACGAGTCACGCCATTTTGGCCCCGGCAGTCACAGGATTTTCATTTACGAGGTGCAATCGAGACATGCGCAAGCATACCTCTTTAATTCTCGCCATAGGATTGGCGTTTCCGGTGGTGACTGGTCTGGTTGCCTGTCACACGGCGGATAGCAATTCGAAAGCTGCAACTATTCCATCCGCAAAGGTTGCCACAGCGCAGCGGGGCGATATTTCCCATGTGCTGACGCTGGCCGGTCAGTTCCAGCCGTACCAGGTTGTGGATGTACACCCCAAGGTGAGCGGTTACATGTCGCGCATTAATGTGGATATCGGCGACGTCGTCCATCAGGGCCAGACCCTCGCCGTGCTTGAAGTACCGGAGTTGAAGGCGGAGTTGCAGCAAACGGTCTTCCAGTTACAGCAGACCAAGGAAGAGATCACGCGCGCCCAACATGAGATCAATCGCGCCGAGGCGGAGCATTCGGCTCTGCACGCTGCGTCGGAACGGCTGAAGCAGGCAGCAGAAGGCCGGCCGGGATTGATTGCGCAACAGGAACTGGACGATGCACAGGCCAAGGATCTGTCGTCGGAGGCACAGGTAGACGCAGCCAAATCGGCGATGGCCGCGGCTCAGCAGCACGCGGGAGCAGCCCAGTCAGACAAGCAGCGCATCGAGGCGCTGGAAAGCTACACCAACGTGACGGCGCCTCTGGACGGTGTTGTGATTTGGCGCTACGCAGACACCGGCGCGCTGATCCAGGGCGGCACCAACTCCAACGACCAGGCGCTTCCCATCGTGCGGCTTTCGCAGAGCAGTCTTCTCCGCCTGCGCATCCCGGTGCCGGAGGACGATGTGAAATACGTCCATGCCGGCGACCAATTGCAGGTACGCGTCGATGCGATCAGCCGGTCCTTTACGGGAAAGATTGTGCGCTTTACGCGGGACGTGAATTTCGAGACCCGGACTATGGAGACCGAAGTGGATGTAGAGAACAAGGATCTCTCCATCGCGCCGGGAATGTACGCCAACACGCTTTTGCAACTGGGACATGTGAGCGGAGTCCTGACGATCCCGGTGGAGGCGCTCGTGCTCAACGGGCAGCAGGAGACTGTCTACGTGCTCGATGACAGCAATCGCATTCACATTCGCAACGTCGCGGTCGGCTTGCAGGGATCGAAGCTGGCCGAGATTACCAGCGGACTCAACCCCGGAGACCGGGTGGTAGTTGGTGGTCAGGATAAGTACCAGGAAGGCGAAGAAGTGAGCCCACTGCTCATCGCTTCGCCCGCCTCTGAGACCGTGCAGGAATCGGGAGGAATGATCGATATGAAGGCCGAGGCAAGTGATGGAGGCTCGCACTAATGCCGAAGTTCGCGATCAGATTTCCCTACTTCATCCTCATGCTTTGCCTGCTGGTTTCGCTTGTGGGGGCGGTAAACATCGCCCAGGTGCCGGTGGATCTTTTCCCCAAGATCGACATGCCGGTGGTGGTGGTGGCGACGTTCTACAACGGCATGCCGCCGGAGCAGATCGAAGCGGACATCACGAATACGTTTGAGCGCTTCTTTACTCTGGGCGCCAACATCGACCACAGCGAATCGCGTTCTATGACTGGCGTGAGCCTGATCAAGATCTACTTCAAGCCGGGGACCGATCCCAACGCAGCATTGAGCAACATCGCCAACCTGGCCATGGCCGACCTGCGGCGTCTTCCGCGCGGCACCTTGCCTCCGGTTGTGCTCGGCATGACGGCCTCGACGCAGCCGGTGTGCCTCGTAACCCTCAAGGGCGAAGGCCTGAACGAGACGCAACTCAAGGATGTTGCTCAGTTCGCGGTGCGCAATCAAATCTCGAATGTCCAGGGCGCCTCCGTGCCGCTGCCCTATGGAGGCACCTACCGTCAGATTCAGATCTACGTGGACCCACTCAAGCTTGAGGCGCGCAATCTCAGCCTGAACGATGTCGTTGACTCGGTGGACTCCTCGAACCTGATTCTGCCCGCCGGAGACGTGCGCATCGGCTCAAAAGACTACAACATCTATGCCAACAGCCAATTCCCCGATGCGAATTCTATGAACGAGATGCCGCTAAAGTCGGTGGGCAACTCGTCGGTGCTTGTCGGTGACATTGGCAAAGCAATCGACTCGGGCGCGCTTCAATACAACATTGTGCGCATCGACGGACAGCACTCAGTTGCCTTGCCCATCTTCATGCAGAGCGGCGACAGCAACACCATCACCATCGTCAACGGAATCAGGGCGGCGGTCAAGCATCTGGTCGATGTTCCTGAATCGCTCAAGACGGAAGTGGTATTCGACCAGTCGGTCTTCGTCAAGCTGGCCATCAAGAATGTTTCGAAGGAAGCGCTCATCGGTCTGGTGCTGACCGGTGTGATGATTCTTGTTTTCCTGGGTAGCCCGCGCGCCATGATCGCCGTCGTGCTTTCGGTTCCACTATCGATGGTGGTCTGCCTGCTGATTGCCAATTACACAGGCGGCTCCATCAACACCATGCTGCTCGGCGGGCTGGCGCTGGTATTCTCGCGGCTGATCGATAACGGCGTCATTGTGCTCGAAAACATCTTCCGGCACATGGAGTTGGGTGAATCGCCTCAGGTTGCGGCGGAGAAGGGTGGAGCAGAAGTCTCGATGGCGGTGTTGGCCGCGACTTTCACTACTTCCATCGTCTTTTTCCCGGTCACGTTCTTCACCGGCGTGAGCAAGTACATCTTCACTCCGATGGCGATGGGCGTGGTCGTTTCGATCTTCGCATCGTATTTCTTCGCCATGACCGTGGTGCCGCTCTTTTGCGCCAAGTTCATCCGCTTGCATGAGAGTGACAGCCACGGGCAGCCGGAAAAGCAGAACTTCTTCAAGCGCTTCGAATCCAGATTCAATGAGAAATTTCAGGGCATGCTCAATTGGTACGAAGGTCTCGCAATGCGAGCGATGGATCGGCCCGGCTTTACCTCCGCAGCGATCTTCGGCGGCGTGGTGCTGCTGCTATTGGTTACGGTTCCCTTTATCGGCCGCGCGTACTTTCCCCGCACCGACCCAGGCCAATTCATCATCAACGTGCGCATGCCCAGCGGTACGCGCCTGGAAGTTAGCGACAACTACATCGCGAAGGTGGAGAACATCATCCGCAGTGTAGTCAGGCCCGAAGACCTGGGCATGATCGTCTCCAACATCGGCGTCTCCCCTGGGGTCTCGTCCATCTACACACCCAACGCTTCCCAGGACACCGCATTTGTACAGACTAGCTTGCAGGAACATCATAGCCTTGGAAGCTACGAATACATGAACATAGTGCAGCAGAAGCTTGCTCGCGAGATGCCTGAGCTATCCGCCTATTTCCAAGCAGGCGGCCTTATGGATGGGGTTATCAACCAGGGTCTGCCCGCACCCATTGATATTCAGATCAAGTCGCAGGACATGAAGAGCTCCTACGCACTGGCCACGCAGCTGGCGGCAAAGATCAAAACCTTTCCCAACGTCAGTAACGTCTATATCCCGCAAAACATCAACTATCCCGGCCTGGAGCTGAACATCGATCGCCAGCGCGCCAGCTTGATCGGTCTCTCCACTAGGGAAGTCCTTGACAACACGATCACGGCCCTCACCTCCAGCGGCATGGTAGCTCCCAGCTATTGGATCGACCCGAAGAGCGGCAACAACTACATGGTCACGGTGCAATACGCGAATAGTTGGATCAACAACATGTCGATGGAGGATCTGAAGAGCATTCCTCTGCGCGGTGTGCGCCCTGCCGGCTACAGCCCGATGCAGGAGGGCGGGCAGTCGGATCCATCCTCATCGCAAACGCCCGGCAACGACAACTCGGCGGGCTACGTGCCCTTGGGTGCGGTGGCCGATATCCAACAGATCAACACGCCCACCGAGGTGGACCACAACCAGATTCGCCGCGTCATCGACATTTATGTGGCCACCAAAAGCGAGGCGCTGCAGGGTGTGGGGGCGCAGATCGACCGCCTGCTGGCTGACACAAAGCACGACAAGAACACCGTGATCGCTGTGCGGGGGGCCGTGGTGAGCATGAACCAGGCATTCCACGACTTTGGCGTTGGCCTCATCATTGCCATCCTGCTCGTCTACCTGATTCTGATGGCCCAGTTCGCCTCATTCATCGACCCCTTCATCATCCTTATGGCGATTCCACCGGGGCTGGCTGGCGTGGCGCTCATTCTGCTGGTGACGGGTAGTTCGCTGAACATCATGTCGCTGATGGGAGTGATCATGATGACGGGCATCGTAGTGTCGAACAGCATTCTCATTGTGGAGTTCGCTGGGATTCTTCACCAGCAGGGTATGGGGCTTAAAGCCGCAGTGGTTGAGTCGTGCAAGGTTCGACTGCGCCCCATTCTGATGACCTCGCTGGCGACGCTGCTCGGCATGATTCCGATGGCGCTGGGACTGGAGGCGGGTAGCGAACAGTATGCGCCTTTGGCGCGGGCCATCATCGGCGGATTGGCGCTTTCCGTCGTCGTCACCATGTTCCTTGTTCCAGCGGTGTACCTGGTGATCCATGGACGGGACGAAGCCAAGGCCGCAATCGCGGAGGAATAGACATGACTGAATCCGTAAAGAGAAGATTGTTCCCTGCCGCGCGCGCGGTCTTGTTACTCGTCCTGTTGCCATGCTCAGTGCGCTCACAACAATCGCAAGCACCAGTTGCGCCAATGCCTTCGCTGCAACTGCCGGCTGCACAGGCGCCCACTGGGCCCATTGCGTCCGCGGGCCCGAAGCTGACACTGGCGGACGCAGAGCGCATGGCGATCGAGCACAACCCGAACATCAGCGTGGCGCGGCTCATCGCGCTAGCGCAGGCGCAGGTAACGCGGGAAGTGCGTTCTGCCGAACTGCCCACCGTGCAGGGTAGCTTGACCGCTGTGGGCGCGCACTCCAACAGCCGCATCACGGCGGGAGCTCT
The DNA here is from genome assembly GCA_003134815.1 of Acidobacteriaceae bacterium. GTDB lineage: Bacteria > Acidobacteriota > Terriglobia > Terriglobales > Acidobacteriaceae > Telmatobacter. The sequence continues at coordinate 14,378 of PLCO01000047.1, forward strand.
GAACAACCCATCGATCTACGATCGCGCAGCGGGCGGCTTGATGGTGAGCCAACTGATTACCGACTTCGGACGCACGCATAATCTGGTGCGGAGCGCGCAATCGAACGCAAAAGCGCAACTCGAAAACGAACGTGCCACGGAGCTCGACATCACGCTGACGGTGGATCAGGCTTTTTATCAGGCGCTGACGAGCCAGGCGGTGCTGAAGGTGGCGGAAGAAACGGTAAACCAGCGCCAGGCAACGACGGATCAGGTTGGCGCTCTCGCCAAGCAAAAGCTGCGGTCGGATCTCGATCTGAGCTTTGCGGATGTGCAACTCTCACAGGCCAAATTGCTTTTGCTGGACGCCCAGAATGACGTCGCCGACGCCATGGCGAGCCTCAACACCGTGTTGGGCTCCGAACGAGATGAGCAATATACGCTCGTGGATGAGACTACGGCCGGTCCTGACCCGGCACCCGAGGACGCCGAGGCGCTGCTGCCGACGGCATTTACCGCGCGTCCCGATCTTGCCGCGCTCAACTACAACTACACCGCTGCCCGCCAGTTCAGCACTGCCGAGCGCGATCTGTGGATGCCAACCGTGTCGGCGTTGGCCGCGGTGGGCGGCACGCCGGTGCGCTCGGATCAAATTCAATCCTCGTGGTATGGCGCCGCCGGCGCAAACATTAGTATTCCGGTCTTCAATGGATTTCTGTACAACGCCCGCGCACAGGAGGCAAAGCTGCGCGCCAATGCGGCTGGGGAACAAGTGAGGAACTTGCGCGATGTGATTGCGCGGGATTTACGCACTGCGGTCCTGAATGCGCAGAATGCGTTCCAGCGCATCGGCGTCACGCAGGAAATGCTGAAGCAATCAAACCTCGCGCTCGACCTTGCGCAAGCACGGTACAAGATCGGATTGAGCGGCATTGTGGAGTTGACTCAGGCGCAACTTGCGCAGACGCAGGCAGAAATTGCCTATGCCAATGCTCGCTACGCCTATCAAACCGCGCTGGCGGAAGTAAGGTTCCAGATGGGCCAGTAGCCTTGCGAAATTTGCCATGTCATCTTCGGCGTGGTTGGATTTTCATTTCTACCGGACCGTATCCATATCTCCGTGAGAGGCGATCGTACTAATGACTCCGACGTCGAGCTTTTTTTCGAGGAGATTGCCACCATGCCACTGACTGGCGACAGGCCCGAATTGAACCTGAAGACCGTTATCTATGCAACAGATTTTTCTCTTTGCTCCAAGAACGCCGGCCTCTACGCCGCTCGCATGGCCGCCTATTTCTCAGCCAAGCTGCTGGTGACTCATGCCTTCACGCTGGAACAGGCTGCAATGGAGGTTGAAGTTGGCGACAAACGACTAAGTCAGCAGAGAGAGAATTTGACGCACCTTCTGTCTAAAGAGGCTTCTCTTCTGGGAACAAAGTCGATTGAAGTCATTCCCATGCTTTTGGAAGGAAATCCAGAAGATGTGATTCCAGATTTGGCGAATAGGCATGAGCCGTCCATGATCGTTCTAGGAACACGTGGTAGAGGTTGGCTCGAGCGGGGATTCATTGGCTCGACCGCGGAGAAAATCCTAAGGTCCACACGCTGGCCAGCGCTTACCATTGGACCTCATGTTCAGCCCTTGTCCCCACAAACATTTCCTTTCGAGAGGATTCTTCTTGCCACCGACTTTACTGATGCGGCCGCCAATGCTGCGACCTATGCGATTACGTTCGCTGAGGTTTTCGTGGCGAAGATTGATGTGCTCAATGTAATTCAGGACGATGCCATCGAGCACGCGGATCGATTATTCGATCTTCAGACCCGCTTCTTCAGCGCTCTTGACTCCCTCGTGCCGCAATCTGCAAGAGAGTTCTGTGATCCGAGAACCTATGTGGCTGTCGGCGGGGCGCACGACAAAATCCTTGAACACATCAGAGAGCGCTCTATCGAACTCCTGGTGCTCGGTATCCGGAAGTCTTCGCATATCAGCATGGCGATGAGAACATCTGGGGCCTTTCGGATCATAGTAGATGCTCCTTGCCCAGTCCTGACGATTAGAAGCTGAGAAGTGGATCGCTTTGCCGGAGAATTCAGATGGGGAGACGGAAGAACCGTCCAAATTACGAATACAATCACACCCCTATAACACTGCTGTTGGCATTGCTTGGAGGTTCGTGTGCCCTCATTACCGTTGAGACGACACTTCCAGACGTAATGGATCTGTGGGGAAGCCAGATGAACAGGTTCTCGGGATGGCAATTCCATATGGGATCGGCGTGCAGTGGAGTCATGACATTCTTCACATTCTTGTTCCTTCTGGAATTGCACGAAACAAGGTCACGCATAACAGCGTGGCGATCAAGCGCGCCGTGGTTGCTTCTCGTTGTGCTCACCTTGTTCGCGACAATCATCCATGTCCCCTACTACGTTGTGATTCTGGTGGGAACCATCTGCGGCGTATGGGCCTACCGCCAAACCTCCAGCGTGCGTCGCTCTCCCCGTCTTCCGTGAGCCGAATGCGTGCCTGTGGTTGTCGCGTCGCCGGTCGCAAAGCAGCAAGGGCTTCCTTAAGACGCTATCAATTATGGGATAACTTTTCAGTCACAGTCTCTTGGTAAATCCCCTTACCGTGAACTGAGCATGCTCTATACGGCTTATTCTTTGTTGCTGACGAGAGAGAACATGGCCCCCTGAGGGTCCTGACCCTGGACGATCCAGCTGCCTCCGGGAACCTGCATGGGGCCGTTCATGATCTTTCCGCCACCGGATTCAACGCGTTTGATGGCTCTGTTGATCGAGTCGACGTTGAAATAAAAGCTCCAGCATGGGACAGGCATTTGTGGCGCTTTAGTCATCATTCCGCCGTCGCCCATTTCCTTGTGGTCACCTTCATCGAAGATGCGATAGACGCCCATGGGTCCCATATCCATATCGCTGACCTTGGTCCAGCCAAAAAGCTTGTTATAGAAGTCGAATCCGCCTTCGAGGTCAGTTGTGTAGAGCTCGTGCCAACCGATGGTGCCGGGGGTCGGTGGTGCAGGGCGTGCCGGCGACGGCATGTTCGGGTGGGGAGTGAACACCACAATTGCGGCGCCTTGCGGATCCGACATGACGGCGAAGCGAAGCATTCCGGGAACATCCGTGGCTGGCTTCCATAATTTGCCGCCGGCTTCGACAATTTTTTCAATATGAGCATCGACATCATCGACAACGATGTAGCCGACCCAGGCGGTATGTCCGGAGATGTTCAACATGCCGGCGATTCCAACCTCACCGAGATTGAAGGTGGTGTACGACGGGCCGTCAGCACCGGGCATCTCCCTGGTTGTCCAGCCCACAACGTCTGAATAAAACTTGCCGGCTGCTTTCGTGTCGCTGGTCATAAGTTCATACCAGCCGAACTTTCCTTTTGTGGTAAACATCGCGAGAGTGCTCCTTTTTGGCGGATAGACCAGTTTGGCGGACAGACAAGGTATTTGCGTCCAGTCGACCTGTACTTGATATTAACTCGATCGGAGGTATGTCAATCCGGGTGGCATGTTAATTTTGGCGGCAGCGGAGAAGGTGAAAGCGGAGGTTTTGTTTAGTACGACCCTGCGATTGGCGAGGCGCGCGCTATCCAGGAAATTCGCACGTTGAACACCTATTGGGAAATCTTGCCGACGCAGCGCAGGTCCCTATGAGAAGCTCGGCCCCGGGGACGAAGCCCCTCGGCGGTCCAGCGTAATTCGCCAGCATTCAAAGCGGGAGACAAAATGCGGAGCGAAACTTGGGCCTCCTCCGCCAGCGGGGCGACAGCTGCCGATTAGCCGTTTTTCCCACTTACGATTTCTGACAATTTTTCTCTCCTTCCTGTTGGTAACAAATGTTACGATTTCTGCGCAAGAGAATTTGAAATTGTTTCTCATGCGAAAAGGGAACGAGATGCGCGCCTGCTTTCTGCTTAAGGTCCGCCGGGAAAAGATCGAAGAATACAAGGCCCGACATGCAAACGTTTGGCCCGAAATGCTGGCGGCGCTCCGTCAAGCCGGCTGGCGAAATTACTCCCTCTTTTTGCGCTCTGACGGGCTTGTGGTTGGCTATTGTGAGGCGGGCGACTTCGACAAGTGCCGCGCGGCCATGAGATCTCACCCGGTAAACCACCGTTGGCAGAAAGAGATGGCGCCGCTTTTCGATTCTCCCAACGGCGACTCCGCGGAAGATACGATGTTTCCGCTCGAAGAGATTTTTCACCTCGATTGAAGTGAACCAAATACCGCAACGCCAACTTACCGTCTGCAAACAGCGCGTTTTATTTGCCCATCGCCACGCGAACGGACCATTCAGGAACCAAGACAATCATCGAGATTCAAACGGGAGGATGCATAATGAACTCATTCAATTCCACGCGCCGCGATCTTCTTCGCGTCGGAAGCCTTGGCGCGGCCGGCGCCGCCTTACCCGCAGTCTCCTTCGCCGCGGCAAGTTCCTCAACAGACTCAAACCCCGGAACTGCGCCGGGGCTCGGCGTCTTCTTCAATGTCCGCAATTACGGCGCAACTGGCGACGGCAAAACCCTCGACACGCCAGCCATCAATCGCGCCATTGAAGCCGCGGCGGCAGCGGGCGGGGGGCTTGTCCTCTTTCCTTCGGGCGTCTATCTCTGTTTCTCCATCCGTCTCAAAAGCAACGTGCATCTCCATCTTGAGCAGGGCGCGACCATCCTGGCCGCCGACTCCCCAAAGCCCGGCGACGCGACCGGATATAACGGCGGCGCGTACGACGCGGCCGAGCCGAAAACCGACTGGGACGCTTACCAGGACTACGGCCACAACCATTGGCACAACTCGCTCTTGTGGGGCGAGGACCTTCACGACATCTCGATCACCGGCGCGGGTCTCATCTACGGAAGAGGCTTGAGCTTCGGCGCCGGGCCAGGTCCCGCCGCATCAACACAAGTGCGCGGCTTTTTTACCGAGCCCGCCGGCCGCTCAGTCGCCGGCAGCCAGCCTCCGGCCGTATCGGGAGCCCCGTCTGCTCAACCCGAGCGCCACTTCACTCCGCGTGGCGACTACATGATGTACCAGGCCGAGCAGCCTGGCGTCGGCAACAAGGCCATCGCGCTCAAGAACTGCCGCAACGTCCAACTGCGCGACTTCTCCATCCTCAAGGGCGGCCACTTCGGACTGCTGTTGACAGGTGTGGACAACCTGATCATTGATAACCTCACCATCGACACGGATCGCGACGGAATGGACATCGATTGCTGCCAGAACGTGCGCGTCTCCAACTGCACGGTCAATTCGCCCTGGGACGACGGCATCTGCCCCAAGTCAAGCTACGCGCTCGGTTATGCGCGCGCCACCCGCAACGTCACCATCGCGAATTGTTTCGTAACCGGCTGCTACCAGCTCGGCACCGTGATCGACGGCACGTGGAAGAAATTTTCTGAAGGAGGACTCCCCTACGGCACCGGCCGCATCAAGTGCGGCACGGAATCCAACGGCGGCTTCGTCAACATCACCATCACAGGCTGCGTGTTTGAGGGCTGCCAGGGTTACGCGCTTGAAACCGTCGACGGCGCGCTGCTTGAAGACATCACCATCTCCAACACAACGATGCGCGACCTGATCTCGGGGCCGCTATTCATGCGCCTCGGCGTGCGCCTGCGCGGGCCCAAAGACACCACCAAGGCGGGCACACTCAAGCGCATTCTGGTCAATAATCTCAACTGCCACAACGCGCCGATGGGCATCAGCTCCGTCTTGAGCGGAATTCCCGGCTACGCAATCGAAGACGTCAAGCTTTCCAATATTTTTGTCGAAACCGCCGGCGGCGCAACACCCGATGCCGCCCAGCTCCAGCCGCCCGAAAACGAAGATGCCTATCCCGAGCCCAGCATGTTCGGACAGTTGCCCGCTTCGGGATTTTTCCTGCGCCATATCCGCAATCTCGAGATGAGCCACGTCGAAATCGCCAATGCCACGCCCGACGCCCGCCCCGCGTTTTATCTTTCAGACGTTGAACGAGCCGACTTCTTCGCCATCACTGCGCCGCGCATTGCCGCAGCAGGTGGGAATGGCGCATTCGCGCTGCACGACGTCAAGGACCTGCGCATCGGATGGAGCCGCGCCGCGACGGACGCTATCGTCCCCATCGCCGACAACAAAATGCTCTGACCTCGCGGCGCGCAGAGTTCAATACGCGCCCGAATTCTTCGTTCGGGCGGCCAGATTCTGCGACGTTCCACTCGCGATTCTCTGGGCATCATCGGTACCAGGAAGCGCTGCCGCACGCTGAGGTTGCAGAAAAGCGCCTCGCCAACCCCGTCTCTGCCGGAGCGAAACAAATGACAGCCGAGGCGCACCAGGTCCTGGTCGACATTCAGTCCAGGCTGGCGGTGCTGGCGTGGTTAGCGGCGCTCGTTGACGACGGCGCGGTGTTGACTTTCTCGATAATACCCCCCCCCCTCCCCCGGTATGCCATACCTCCA
>PLCO01000016.1 GCA_003134815.1 Acidobacteriaceae bacterium
GGGTACCAATTCGCCAACAACCCTGGGAAAGCCGTCCCAAAGAATCTCCAACCCCGTAGGGGCGAAAGAACCCACTGCTCAAAACGCTGGACCAAACACTACCCCTAACCACTGCCTTTAAAAAACAATCCCTCGCCGTTCCCCTGCCGGCTGCGATAGACTTGCATTCGCCCCGGGCAATTTCCCTGCACAGGCGTTAAACGCGTTCCGTATTTCCACCGCGCCGCTTCTTTTGTTTGCAGGATTCCAACTTTACGGCAAGCTATGCCGTCTTCTCACTCAGGTCGGCGATTTGCAACTCAACAAAGGTCGTCGTGTACGCCGCAGAATCCCGATGCTGCCGGATCGGGTGGTTCGCACGCCTTCCACATCGCTCGGACAGTGGCACCACTGCGCCGGGAAAGAAAGGACAACTCCCATGCATAAACATCTCGTCTGGGCCGCGCTCCTGTGCTCCACGGCCCTGGTTTCCATCCCCGCCCTCGCGGAAAGCGCCTCCACAAAAGGCGTTGCTGCATCCGCCAGTGCTCACGACATCAACATTCACAGCGATAACCTGATGAATTCGAAGGGCTCAACGATCGCCGCGCCCCAGAGCAAAGGCGGCATGAGCGCACGCGGGCTCAACGGCACCTGCAACATTCACGTCAACAACTCGACTGGCTACTACGTCACCTTCTACTTCAACGGCAGCGCAGCCGGAGCCGTCGGCCCCTGGGGCGACCTCTACCCGACCAGCACCGAAGGCTCGGCCGTGTTGTACGCAAAAGCTGTCTTTACGGATGGTACTGTGCTGACATTCGGCCCGCAGAACTTCAGCTGCACAGGAACCGACTTCACCTGGACACTCACTCCGTAACTCCGCTTCAGCGGTTCAATGATTCGGCCACTTAGCGATCTGGCCGCTCAGCGATTCAACGATTCGGCGGGCAATTTCCTCCGAACCGTCGGCCGCAAGCAATGCGAAATGTCCGAGTCTCGGGGCGCCAGCCAGTCAAAGCAGGCGCCCCGAAATCCTACTCCCTACTGGCTATTGGCTACTGGCTATTCCTATTGGCTATTCCCTGTTTACTTCCAGCGCCTTCCGATCCCACTTGGCGCAATTCGCCGCCGCTTCATACGTGCTCTGCAAAAACTTCAACAGCGCATCGTCGGGGTCCGCCGATTGCCGCATCGCCTTGTACGGAAAAATAAACTCGCCAAAATTCTGGTCGAATTTCGCCCCCGCCGGCACAATCGCATACTCCCTATAGCCGGGCGGCTCAGGATAGGCGTAGCTATAAAAGAACGGCTCGATAAACCCGCCGGACGGCCCCGGCGCTCCCGGCCAAAATCCGCAACTGCTCACCTCGTGCGAATACGCGTCGCGCACCACGCGATCCGGCAGCCCCGGCATGCTCGGATGCTCCGGCGCCGTGCGCCCTGAAAATCTTGTGCACGCCAGATCCATCGCTCCCCAGAACAAATGAATCGGGCTCACCTTGCCAATGAACCGCGCGCGAAATACGGTGAACACCCGCGTCGTCTGCAACAGTATCCTCCAGAACCGCTGCGCATACTCCGGGTCGTACGCCTTGTGCACTTCATCTTTTTCAAAAGGAATCGGCTCGGCCACTTCGCATGGCTCCGGCCACACGTGGCACAGCACATCCAGCCCATCGAGCGCCGCCATCAGCCGTCGATAAAACTCGGCCACGGTCATCGCCACCAGCGCGATCGTCGCGCGCCCGCCGTCGCTCGTCTCAATGACCAACTGGTGTTCAACAAAATCGAAATCGATCTGAATCATGCGCGTCCCGTGCGCCATCGGCATCGTCGTCAGGCCACGAATCGTCGGATAGAGCGTCACGTTCCAGCAGTGATTGATCGCCGGCGTCAGCGCCATTCTCACCTTGCCCACCATCTGCAGCCACAGTTGCAGTGTGGCGCAGGTGTCGCTCCACGCGCTCTGCGGCAATGCAGGCCACACTTCGCCGTCTTTGTCTTTCCGCATGTCGCCTTTCGTCGCGTCCGTATCCTTCATCGTGACCTCCGCGCAGCCCCATCATAAGTCCCCGCCCCGCTCCCGCTTCCGCTTCCCCGGTGGCGACCCACACCCCGTTGCCTGCCAACTCCCACCAATTTCCCCTTGCCAATCCACAATACTGCCGACTATCGTGAGGCCATCCCCTGAGGTGAGGTCAATGGCAGACGATGGTAGCGGTCTTTCCGCGGTTGAGTCCCTCCTTGGCGATCGCTACACGCGCGAGGCCCGGCTCGCTCCCGCGTTCCTCAGTCTCTTCCCCATCCTTCTTGTGCTCATGTTGTCGTTCCAGGGCCTTCAGAGCCTTATCCCCGCGCTCCTCTCACTTCTTTGCGTCTTCGGAGTGGTGCGCTGGATCTCGCACATCGCGCGCGGCATCGGCGACAAGAAAGAGATCAAGCTCTTCCGCAAGTGGGGCGGCAAGCCCACCACCACCATGTTGCGCTTTGCCTCCAGGCGAACCGACGCCAACGGCATGCACCTCGGAGACCAGGTAGTGCACCTGCTCAAGGAAGCGCCCCCGGCGCAAAGCATCGAACACCTGATTACCAGCCATAAGGGCCCGCACTTCCCCAAGGCGAGCGACGACAAAGTCGCCAGCGAGATTCACGACAAGAAGAGGAGGGCGGATCAACTCGACTGCCTCTACGAGCCGGTGGTTGCCTGGATGCGTGAGAACTCGCGCGATAGCGTGCTCGTTGTGGAAGAGGAAATCTCCTACGGCTTCCAGCGCAATTTTTTCGCCCTCAAACTCTTCGCATTTATCTGCGTAGTTGCCTCGCTTCTTGTAGAGGCAATAGCGGCACACTTGCGGGGTCAATTGGCGTGGCCAATCATCACTCATATTGATAGCTCCATCGCCGCTGCGATCCTCAGTGCGCTGGTAGCCTATTTGATCTTCTTGGTGTTCTTCGTCACCGAGAACAGCGTCAAGGTCCAGGGATTCATTTACGCGCGTGCGCTTCTCGACTCCTTTTACGGTGCGGCCTCGCCCACTCAGCCTGCCGCCAAAACCGGCAATGGAAAGTCGAGTTAGCCCAGCCGCGCTGACCGCGGAAATCCAATAGCGAATAACTCACGGCCGCATCTATACTCTCGAAATGCCCTTGCAACCCAACCAACTCGTCGCCCTGATGATCGCCGTCAGCTTTTCGGCCGGGCTCAATGTCTACGCCACCGTGGCCACCCTCGGCCTCATGTCCCACACCAGATTTCTCGAACTGCCCGCATCGCTGCACCTGCTGTCCAACTGGGGCATCATCGCCGCCGCTCTTGTTCTCTTCGGCATCAATTTTTTCGCCGACAAAATCCCCGCCTTCGACCTCATCTGGAACGCGCTTCACACTTTCATCCGCGTCCCCGTCGCCGCGCTCCTCGCCTTTCAGGCCACAGCCGGTCTCTCGCCTGCTGAGCAGCTCGCCGCCACACTCGCGGGCGGCACCATCGCCTTCATCGCACACGGCGGCAAAACTGCAGTCCGCGCCGCGGTCACTCCCTCGCCGGAGCCATTCTCCAACATTGCGCTCAGCCTCGGTGAAGATGGCCTCGCCATCTTCCTCACTTGGCTCTCCACCTGGAAGCCCTACATCGCCGCAGGCATTGCGTTCTTCTGCATCCTCGTCACGCTCATCCTCGTCCGTTTCGTCTACCGCGCTTTGCGCTCGCTCTCCCGCCGCCGCAAACTCGCAGGCCGATCCCAACCTACAATGCAATCCTGATCCCGAACCTAATCCTGATGCCTGACCGGCGAGAGCGATTCCGCAGTCAATGTGTCCTGAAGCCATTGACGCCAAGTGGATTTTTCCCTAAGAAAAATCCACTTGGCAGCGAAGCTTGAAACGGCGACATCAACTGCGGAATTGCTCTAGAATCTCCTTCAAGCCCGACGCGCCAAATAACGTCCAGCGATTCGCAACCAACCATGCCACCCCGCTCCACCTCGCCGCGAAAGTCCTTCACCGCGCTCCTCGAGCCAGACGGTACGGCGCTCAAATGGGTCATTGCTCGCATTCCCTTCGACGTCGCCAAAGCATGGCCGGTGCGCAACGGCCGCCGTGTTCGCGGAGAAATCGCCGGCTTCGCATTCCGCACTTCGCTCTTTCCCGACTCCCGCCGCGGCGGCCATTTTCTACTGGTCAATAAGAAGATGCAATCCGCCGCCGGCGTCCGCGTCGGCTCACGCGTCCGCATCTCACTGGAACCCGACCTCGCCGAGCGTCCAGCTTCGCTCCCGCCTGAACTTATCTGTGCCCTCAACGCCGACCTCCAGCTCCGCCAGCTTTTCGATTCCATGAGCGACTCCCGCCGTCGCGAATTCGGCAAGTTTGCCGGCCAGCCCAAATCACCCGCAGCCCGCATCAAGCGTGCCGGAAAAATCGCCGAGATGCTCATGCAGGCTCTGGAAGCCGAGAGTGACGGCGAGCGCCATCCGCCTCCCATCCTCCGCGCTCTCTTCCAGCGCCTCCACGGCTCGCGCGACGCCTGGTTCGCCCTCACTCCCGCCCAGCGCCGCAATCACCTGCTCGGAATCTTCTATTACGAAAGCGCCGAAGCCCGCGAGCGCCGCGCCGCCAAAGCCCTTGACGACGCCCTCCGCGCCGCCCGCCGAAAATCCGGGCCGCCACGTAAAGGAGAAACCAACTCGCCACTCGACGAATAGCAAGCCCGCCTGTTGCGAACCCTGAACCCCTCATTCCCCGGCAGTTACCGCCGCGCCAATCCTGCCCTCAACCCAATCCCTCCGCCAACAAACTCGCGCTGCGAAGCCCCCTCACCGCTCCCGCGCCGTCACAAGCCGTCTATTTTTGCAACTTTTCGGTAGGTTTCAGTGTTCGCAACAATAACAGGAGGGCGGACGGTAACCCGCAGGCCCTAAATTGGACTGGCCTTCACCAGCGGTTTTATCGTCTAATTGACTCAGATGACACTTGCTTCCGTTCGATCACTCTTCCCAAAAGCTTCTGCCTCGGTTGCCCCAAACGCTTCTGCCTTGGTGGCCCAAGATCATGCGCGACTAGCTCAGGCGCAACACGATCAAGCGCGGCAGGAAAGTCTTGCCGTCTCCGCTGGCCTCAAACGCCAGAAAGCCGGCCTGCTCGAAGAACTCATCGTCCGTTATCAGCACCGTCTCATGCGCTACCTGCTCTTCCTCACCGGCAACCGCGATACCGCTGAAGACATCTTTCAGGAAGTCTGGATGCGGGTCATGGTTCGCGGCGCCCAGTTTGACGGTCGCGCCCGCTTTGAGACCTGGCTCTTTACCGTCGCGCGCAACCTTGTCATCGATCATCGCCGCAAGCGCACCATGAACTCGCTCGACGAGCTCATCGACGGAGCCACTGAAGACGATCGCTCCATGAACTTCGAGATCGCCGCCAACGAGCCCACCCCGTTCGATCACATTTCCAACCTCGAAGACCGCGAGAAGATCGCCGCCGCGCTGCTTGAGCTCGATACACTGCATCGCGAAGTGCTCGTCCTCCGCTTTCACGAGGAGCTTTCGCTCGAAGAGATCGCCAAAGTCACCCGCGCTCCCCTCTCCACCGTCAAGTCGCGCCTCTATCGCGGCCTGGCCATGATCAAGCCCCGGCTCGGGTTTGCGGCGGCACGCTTCCAGGAGGCTGTGTGAGAACTGCCGAACTGGCCGGCAATCCGGCTTCAGGCGCTCCCTCTGCTCCAACTGCGGGTGACGACGCCAATCGCGATCTGCTCTCCGCGCTCAGCGGCAGGCAGGCAGGCCGCGACCGCGCCGTGGCTGAAAGCACCCGCCGCGTCGTCATGGCTTCTCTCGGCGTCATCAAGGATCAGCAGGCAGGCCACCGCCGCACCCGCTCCCTGGCCCTGGCGGCCATGCTCATTACCCTCCTGGCCTTCGGGCCCTTCGCCTGGCGCGTCGCCGACGACCTTATCGGCGGCGAGCATATCAGCGACATCGCCACCCAGACCAGCCTCTGGGCCTGCATCCTTTGCCCCGCCATTCTGGCCGCTTTTCTCTTCGCCGGCTGGTCGCGCCGCAAGGAATAGCCCCCGCCAAAGTTTCTCTTGATTTACCCCAACTTTCGTCCCTGTTTTGGCCCGGATTTTCGCCGATTTCGGCCCCGATTTTCGTGCCCCGATTTTCGTCTCCCAGTTTTCGTCTCCTGACCGGAAACTTCCGTCGCCTCTTCTCCGTCCATTGAAAGAGCGGCGAACCTGTCTCTGAACGACTTTTGAATCGCCCGACCCGTCTTTTGAATTACCCAACTGGAGACCAGCGGCCCAATGCCTGATCCGAAACCCATCAGCATCCACGAAGAAGAGCGGCTCATTCCCGTCTGGTCCATCGTCGTCGCCAGCCTGGCCTTTGTCCTCGTCGAATACTACTTCTGGGTCGTCGCCCCCGCGCAGCGCCATCATCCGCCGCAGCCCCTCGGCCTTCGCATCTACTTCAATATCTCCTGGGGCGTCGTCGCATCACTCTACTTCCTCATGGTCGGCTACATCAGCAAAGATGCTCCGCGCCGCGCCATGAGCCCGCGCTTCTGGATGTTCATTTGCTTCGTCATGCCCGCCGGCATCGGCGCGGTGCTCTACTTTCTCCTGCGCCAGCCCCAGGTCTCCCGCTGCCCTGCTTGCAGCACCCACGTTCAGGATGACTTTCACTTCTGCCCCCAGTGCAACTTCCAGCTCACGGCCAACTGCGGCACGTGCTTCCGCACCGTCCGCGCCACCGACCTCTACTGCACCAACTGCGGCCACGAGCTGGCCAACGACCAAACCCCAGCGCGCCTTCGCGTCTTGAGCGAATAGCAGGCGCCGTCGTTCCAGGAAAAATTTGGGTGCCCCAGGCCGGGGTCCCCACGGATAGGTCTTCGTCCGTGGGGCGGAGATCCCTCGCATTTGGGGACCTGGGATAGCACGAACCCAACCCCGCCCTTGCCCCACCGCTACAAATTCCCAAAGGATTTGGATGCCCCATCCTTCGCCTTCTTTCTGGCGAAGGGTGGGATCGCACGAACGCGGGCCCCTGGATAGCAATCAAGCTAAAGGCTGACTCGCTGCCTTGCCCAGTACCTTCCGCCACATTGACCCCGCCCGCTATGCTTCCTACAATCGAATCTTCGGCCCCCATGTCCATCTCAGCGCTCATCATCGACGACGAACAACTGGCCCGCGACGAGCTGAAGTATCTGCTCGATTCCGTCGGCGACGTCGACGTCGTCGCCGAGGGATCGAACGGCATTGAGGCCGTCGACCTTATCGATGAACACCATCCCGATCTCGTCTTTCTCGATGTCCAGATGCCCGGGCAGGACGGCTTTGCCGTGATTCAGCGGCTCATCGACCGCAACCGTGACCGCAACCGCGCCCGATCCGCAAAATCCGGTGCCGAGAAAGACGTCGCGCCGCTGCCCCAATTCATCTTCGCCACCGCTTATGACCAGTACGCCGTCCGCGCGTTCAACGTGAACGCCGTCGACTACCTGCTCAAACCCTTTGACCTCGTCCGTGTCTCTGAAGCCGTCGACCGCGCCAAAGCCCGCATCGCGGCCGGCAGCCCCACTGCGGGCGCCGCGCCTGAAGTCGGCATCGAATCGCAAATCGATCGCCTTTTGCGCCTTCTCAATCGCCCGCAACCCGCCGAGCAGGGCCGTCCGCCCGCCAAGCTCATCGTTCAGGCGCAGAGCCGCCTCCTGCTCGTCGATCAGGCCGACATCTGCTTCGCTTCCATCGATGAAGGGGTTATTCGCATCGTCACGCGGGTCTTCGAGGGCCAGTCCAAGTGCCGCACCCTTGAGGAGCTTCTCGAACTCCTCGACTCCGCGCGCTTTTGGCGCGCTCATCGCGGCTTCGTCGTCAACATTGACCAGATCCGCGAGGTCATGCCTTGGTTCAAGTCCAGCTATCAGCTCCGCATGAACGACAAGCAGCAGACTGAAATCCCTGTCAGCCGCGCCCAAACCAAGCGCCTCCGCGAGCTCTTCAACCTCTAATTTCGCTCCCTTGGCCTCTCGGTCCCCGTCGTTGTCAACCCCCCGCCGCCCAAAGAATCACGCCCAAACCCAACCTAAGCTCTTCCCCTTCTAGCTTCTACATCCCCGCCAAAAAATTCCCCAAGTTTGCCGATTAATTCTCCCAAATCGCTAGCCTTGAACATGAAGGAGCTTTTCCATGGCACACACCATCGCTTCCGCCGATACTGCCGCCGCGAATGCGCCGACCGCGACCAACTCAACTGCAATCTCGGCCATATCCGCAATCTCGACCGCACCCGCAACCCCAACCAAACCAGCTGGCCCTAAGTCGCGCAAAGACAAAGTGACAAGCAAAAACAGAGAAAACCCCGAAAACGAGGCCATCGTCAACTGTATGCGCTCCTGGAACTACGCCTATAAAAAGGAGGCTGCCGATATCGACGATGACGAAAGCGATTACCCGGCCCAGAAAGCCGGCAACGAGGCCTATCTCCGTGACACCCCGCCCCTCAGCGGCATCAAAAACATCTGCGACTTCATCGCCTGCATCAACTTCGCCTCCATGACCGATATCGTCACCCACCGAGAAGCTGCGCACTACCTGGCCAACGCCAGAGTTGCCCTCGCCGCGCTCAGCCTCGTGCCAAAACCCCAGGCCACGGGTGCTAAATCGGGCGGAAAACGCACGGCAACGCCAGCCGACGATTCGGGCGACGGCGGGGAGGAAGATGCCGGGGAGTGATTTTATACACTTTGAAACCCGAAAAATGACAATAACTCTTTTATAATCAACAAAAATCGCTCAAAATCCTCTTCGATTTTTTGCGATTTTTGTCGATTTTTGTGCGCAAAACGGCTCCAAATCGGCCTTAAACTGGCCCCTTATTCGGGCCATTTACCGGCTACGGGCTGCGGGCCGCTAACCACTAATCACTAACCACTGATTTTCAGTCGTACCGCTCGAACACGATCTGCTTCTTGTGCCAGCCGTAGCCGTCCAGCAGTTCGCGCACGCCGGAGACCATGAAGTTCAGCCCGCAGATGTAGCAGTAGATGTCGAAACTCTGAGCCGCCGCAACAATCGCGGGATCGAGGGGCAATGGAATTCCCCGCAGTTTTGCGCGCTCTTCCACGGTCTTCGAGATGTGCACTTGCACGTGGCCGCGCAGGCCGGCCCAGTCATCCAGGGCGCGGCTCAGCGTAGCCAGGTAGTGGAAGTTGGGCGCGCGTTTGGCCAGTGCCTCGAACTCTTCTTTGTAATAGACATCGGTTTCGTGGCGGGTACCATAAACCAGCCAGATGTCTTTTCCCTGGCTGCGGTCCGGGCCATCGGCGGGAAACAGCCACTCCGCGAAGGCGCGCATCGGCGCAACGCCTGTTCCTGTCGCCACAAAGATCGAATCGGTGATTGGCTCTTGCAGCACAAAGTGACCGTGCGGCCCGTGAATCTGAATTGTGCCTCCCACGGGCAAATCGGACAGGTCGGCCAGATAGTTGGAGAAGAACCCGTTCTCCACCCGGTTCACGCACAGTTCGAATTTGCTTCCGCTCGCCGCCGACGCAATCGAGTAAGCGCGCGTTTGTTGCTTGCCGTTCTCATCCGGAGCCACGGCCGAAATGAACTGGCCGGGAAGGTAGTCGAAACTGTCACGTCCCTCAACTTCAAACACGAAGTGATAGCACTGTGCAACTTCTGAGA
Organism: Acidobacteriaceae bacterium; assembly: GCA_003134815.1. Lineage (GTDB taxonomy): Bacteria > Acidobacteriota > Terriglobia > Terriglobales > Acidobacteriaceae > Telmatobacter. Next base: position 9,677 of record PLCO01000016.1, read on the forward strand.
TACAAGTTTTGCGCAAGAGTCGCGCCGTATAAAGCTCGCGTGCCAAATTTTTCCTCGCTGATGGAAGTTGGTGTCTCGACGCTTTTCTGCAGCGATTATAGGTCGCCGGGGTCACGCGCCGCCACGTTTGGACCGCATGAAGCGGCGCGCTTGTATTTATTTTGCGCCCACTACAGGAATCTCGATTGCCGAGTCGTGTCCCGACCCGGAATAGATCGTGATCGTCGCGGTTTTGTAGTCGGCGGGTTTGGCCTTCATGATGTTCGGCACAAATGTCTGCGGGTTGCGATCATAGAGCGGGAACCATGTGCTTTGAATCTCGACCATTACCGTGTGTCCTGCTTTGAACACATGGTCCACGTCGTGCAGGCTGAATTTATATTCATGAACCGATCCGGATGAGAGTGCAGTCGGTTTGTCGTAACCCGCGAGATACCGTCCGCGAAAAATCTCGGCGTTGGTCAGCAGTTGGTAGCCGCGCATCGTTGCGTCCGCATCGTCGTCAGGATACTCATCGATCAACTTCACCACCAGGTCGTTGTCTGTACCCGTAGTCGATGCAAAAATGTCAGCCGTCACTTCACCCGTGATCGTCATATCCTTCGTGAGCACCGGCAGCTTCCACACGGCCACATCTTTGCGGTCCGTCACAAAACGCTGGTCCTCAGTGAGCCAGTTGTACCACTCGGAACCGTTGCTATAGGTCGGCTGGATGGGCCGGTGCCTGTACGGAACCGGATCGGAGGGATCGCTGACGTACGACGTTGCCGCTTGCGTGCCCGTCCCCGACCCCGCCTCCGGCTTCGATCTGCTCCAACTCAGCATTCCCGCGCCGCCGAGATAAAGTGCCGTCGTCCGCGACTCCTTCGGAGGAAAATGCGGGTAATACTTCCATGTATTCGAACCCGTTTGGAAGCTCGCCGTATCGTCGAGATCGAACCCCGGCTCGTGTTTCGACTCGTCCTTGGGTTCGTCTTTCAGGTAGCGCGCGAAGAACTTCGCCTCGATTTGCCTGCGGAACTCGGTTCCGATCGGCTCTCCGTAGTCCAGGTTACCCAGGTGCTGCGACGACGACGACCAATAATCGTGCCGCCAAGGACCGAGAACCAGGAAGTTCTCGTGGTTCGTATCGTGCGGCTCGAGCTTCGCATACTCCTCCTGCGGCCCGAACATATCTTCCTGGTCGTAATAGCCGCCGACGGTGAGCGTGGGCACAGTCACCGAATTCAGCGCATACTCCACCCCGCGCGACGACCAGGCAGAATCGTATGCCGGATGATCAAGGAAGAGCTTCCAGGTTAGAAGCACTTTGGACCCGGATTTCTTCACGTCCTCGGCAAAGTTGCCTCGGCTGAGAAAGTAGTCGAAACCATCGATGGGCTTGCCGTCTCTGTCGTTCCCGTAGCTGACCTGGATTTCTGTCTTTGTGGACTCCAGCCCCATCACGTAGTCGTACCCATAGCTCTGGCGGAATGCTCCATTGTGAAAAAAGTCGTCGCCGATCCACACATCGATCATCGGCGCCTGCGGCGAGATCGCCTTTACAGCCGGATGCGGGTCAATGCCCGCCATCATTGCCAGGAACCCCGGATAGCTCGTTCCGACAACGCCGACTCGACCGTTATTTCCCGGCACGTTCTTGATCAGCCACGCAACAGTATCAAAGGTATCCGTGCTCTCATCGATGGTCTTCGGATCATGGTGATCGGCCAGCGGCCGCATCATCACGAATTTGCCCTCGCTCTTGTACCGCCCGCGAATGTCCTCGGCCACGTAGATATAGCCTTCGCGCGCCAGCTCGGGGCGCTGGGCAAAGAACGACGCTCGGCTGGTTCCATCCACACCATATGGCGTGCGCTGCATCAGGATCGGCAGCGGCGCGGAAATATCTGTCGGCTTCAGGATCACCGCGTGAAGCTTGACCCCGTCGCGCATGGGAATCATCGCTTCGCTGCGCTCGTAATCGTGAAAGATGTGACGTACCGGTTCGCCTTTTCGCCGGTAGATGACATCCGGCTTGGCGGAGAAGCTGAAGCTGGCTCCCGATGCATTCAAATGAAACTCGATGTTCATGTCAAAACCGGGCACGCTGAAGACCATCGCGGACACCGGCATGAGTTCAGTGGGGACGGTCCCAGTGGACTCAAGAATTAGCTTTCCATCCTGAACGCAGATCGTATAGCCGCCGCTCGCTTCCCCCGGATCGGAGTAATCGCCCGCGAGCGCTTCGAGTTGAGGCGCGGCCTGTTGCGCGGCCTCTTGCGCGTGTTGCCCAGCCGGGCAATTCAAGGCCGCCGGCAATGCAAGGAGAGTGAGGCACATGGCCGTGCGAAACTCGCGGCGGAAATTCAAAGGCCGATCCTCCACTTTCTGGATTGGAGACGCGCCAAACGCCAGCTCAATTCATGGCGCATTCAATGCGCGTGACCGTGATGATGTACGTGCCCGGCAGCCATCGCTTCAGGAGGCGTGACACACCCCTCCAGAGCCTCGCAGCCGATGTGCTCAAACTGGATGGTTGTGTGGTTGATCTCGAATTGTCCGTGGAGAACATCTTTAAGGCCAGCCAGAATGCATACACTTTCCGAAGGAGGAATATCGGCAATCGTCACGTGGCAAGCGAGTGCGCGGGTTGACGATCCCAGACACCAGACGTGCAGGTCGTGAACATTGACTACACCCTCCACCGCTTGCATAACAGAACGAATCTTGTGCAGCGAGAGGCCACGTGGCGTGCCTTCGAGCAGAATGTTCAGCGTCTCGCGCACGATTCCAATGCTCGACCAGAAGATGAAAGCGGCAATGAGAAGTGAGAGAACCGGGTCGATCCAGTTTCGGCCAGTGAGCATAATGCCCACACCGCCCGCGATCACCGCTGCCGTCGATAAGGTGTCCCCCGCCATGTGCAGAAATGCGCTGCGCAGGTTCACATCACGGGCCACGCCCCACAGCAGCGCCGCAATCACGCCGTTCATTACCACCCCGGCCGCTGCCACGATCATCATGGTCTTCGGTTGCACCATCACCGGAGAGCTCAGCCGGTGAACTGCCTCCAAGGCGATTAACAATGAGATGGCAATAAGCGTTGCAGCATTGATGAACGCGGCGATAACGCCCGCGCGCTGATAACCGAAAGTTCTCGCGTGATCTGCCGGCCGCGACTGGAAGTATACGGCTACAAAGCTCAGTAGGAGGGCCAAAAAGTCCGACACGTTGTGGCCTGATTCAGAGAGCAAAGCCAACGAGTGCGCACGCAGGCCGGCAACAAACGTGACAACGACGTACGCCAGCGTAGCCGCCATCGAAATGCGCAGCACCAACGTTGTTCGAGTTGCGCCCTTGCCCGGCTGCGCCGCGTGAACATGCATGTTGTTAGTTTAAACGGGGGTAAGCGCCGGGTGGCAGCAGAGGTCTCTAACCCCTTCCGGGGCGCAGGTGGCTCATGTCCACCGGGTCCGGGTTTTCGTAAGATGGCAGTTGCGGAATTCCCTTACGCAACCCCGACCAGCCTTCCCCAATGACAATACTGTTGTACGGGTTGCCGGGCTGATAACGCACGGTGCAGGGAAATCCGGCTCTCACTTCCGCCGAGTCCACCATGTCGCGCATCGCCGTAATGTCCTGGGAACACTCATAGTCCACGCCGCCGATCCGGTAGCTGAACAGGAGTAAGGTAAGCGTCCGCCCGTCCTTCGCTTCCACTTCATAAATGTCCAGAAGCATGCCGTCGACCAGGCGCCCCGACTGGACAAGAAACTGCCTTCGCGCGCGCTCAACTTCCTCCGCGCTGGGGCGCTTGCGCAGAACCAGCCATGCGGCAGCCGCCGCTGCCACGACGGTTGCGGTAATCCCGGCGGCAATCTCCCAGTCGTTTGTGTTGAGCGATTTCATTCGAGTAAAGTGCTCCGCCGCATCTTAAATCCAGAATAGCTGCAATCCGCGATCGATACATTTGGGGGCGACGCGACGATCACGAACGGCGACCTTTGAGGTTCCCAATTGGCTTGTGGTTCACAATTGGATAGTCCAATTCTGGAATTGCCACTAGGGTCCCAAGTTGAGAATACCGCAAGCGAAATCTGCCGTGTGCTGGACCGCAACTGTGTGGTGCCATCGCAATCACCCCTCGGCTGGCGTCCCCTTAGAGCCGGCAAATTGGAGCCGGTATAAATGACCTATACTCTAGGTTGCATAAGACGCAGTGTTCCGTCCCGTGCGGCGGTACGTTTTCGGGTTATGGCCGGCCCTGTTACCGGGATTTGGGCGAGGGATTTGAATTGAAAGAGCGTTCCAGAATTCGCTCCACCACCGTTATTTGCGTTCGGCGGAATGGCCAGGTAGTCATGGCCGCCGATGGCCAGGTAACCTTTGGCGACCATGTGCTCAAGCACACGGCTAAAAAGATTCGTCGCCTATTCCAGGACAAAATTTTGGCCGGATTCGCCGGTTCTACTGCCGACGCTTTCAATCTCTTCTCGCGTTTTGAAACCAAGCTCGAGCAGCACGCCGGCAACTTGAACCGGTCCGCGGTGGAATTGGCCAAGGACTGGCGCACTGACAAGATGTTGCGCAACCTCGAGGCTCTGCTCCTGGTTGCCGATAAGGCGCAGACGTTCCTTATCTCTGGCTCCGGCGACGTCATCGATCCCGACGAGCCGCTTGCGGCCATAGGATCGGGAGGCAGCTATGCCACCGCAGCCGCACGCGCTCTGATGGAGAATACGGAAATGAGCGCACGCGAAATCGCCGAGAAAGCCATGAAAATCGCCGGCGAAATTTGTATTTACACCAACGACCAGGTCACATTCGAGGAGCTACAGGCTTAGCCGAGAAATTCCGCTGACATTCGCCCATGGCCATCTATCTTCCCGCATCCGCCGAAGAACAGGAGCTCGCGCTCGACGAGTTGACGCCGCGCGAAATTGTCTCTGAACTCGATAAGCACGTCGTGGGCCAGCGCGCCGCCAAACGCGCCGTGGCGATCGCTCTCAGGAATCGCCAGCGGCGGCAAAAGCTGCCGCCCGATCTGGCCGACGATATCATGCCCAAGAACATCATCATGATTGGCCCTACCGGCGTGGGTAAGACAGAAATTGCACGACGGCTGGCAAAGCTGACCAACTCGCCGTTTCTCAAAGTCGAAGCCTCAAAATTCACCGAGGTCGGTTATGTGGGCCGCGACGTCGAGTCGATGATCCGCGATCTTGTCGAAATCGCCATCGACATGGTGCGCGAGGAGCGCCTGGAGGAAGTGGAAGACAGGGCCGAGATGAATGCCGAGGAGCGGCTGCTTGACGTGCTGCTGCCCCCGCCGCCAGCCGCGCCACACCCACAGGATGGCCAACTCTCCCTGCCGGGCGCGGAAAGTCACCAACGCTCGCGAGAAAAGCTTCGCCAGCAGTTTCGAGAAGGCAAGCTCGATGAGCGGATGGTCGAACTCGATGTGCGCGAACGCAATCTGCCGCAGTTTGGCATCATCTCCAACCAGAACCCCGAAGACATGGAGATGAATCTCAAGGATATGCTTCCTAACATCTTCGGAGGCGGCACCAAGAAACGGAAGATGAAGGTCACTGACGCCTTCGATTATCTCGTCCAGGAGGAAGAGGGCCGGCTGATCGATATGGATTCGGTAAATCGAGCGGCGGTGGAACGCGTTGAATCCAATGGAATCATCTTTCTCGACGAGATCGACAAGATCGCAGGGCGCGAAAGCGGGCACGGGCCCGACGTCTCGCGCGAGGGCGTGCAGCGCGACATCCTGCCCATTGTTGAAGGCACCACGGTCAATACGCGATACGGCATGGTGCGCACCGACCACATTCTCTTTATCGCCGCCGGCGCCTTCCATGTTTCAAAGCCCAGCGATCTGATTCCCGAATTGCAGGGCCGCTTTCCCATTCGCGTTGAGTTGCAATCGCTCACCGTCGATGATTTTCTGCGCATCCTCACCGAGCCCAAGGCCTCGCTCACTAAGCAATACTCGGCGCTGCTTGAGACCGAGGGAGTTCGCCTCGAATTCGCTCCAGAAGCCTTGCGCGAAATGGCCGAATTTGCCTTCAAGGTAAACGAACAAACCGAAAACATTGGCGCGCGGCGCTTGCACACCATCATGGAGCGGGTCCTCGAAGATGTCAGCTTTCTGGCGCCCGACGTCGCTCGCCAGACGGTAGGCGATCAAGCCGCGACGGCGCTATCTGAGGCGATCAAGAACGAAGCGAGCACCCCGCTGCCCTATCACGAGCGTATGACTGCCTCCGGACCTGAGAAGGTTTTTCTCATTGACGATGCGTACGTCAAGCAGATGGTCGCATCGATCGTGAAGGACCAGGATTTGTCCCGCTATATCCTCTAGCTAGCCGCGGCGACTATCTTGCTGCGCCGATCGCGGTGCGAACTTCCCGTTAGGATCTCCGCGGGCAATTGCACGAGGTCACCGCACGAGGCCGCGTTTTTCTGGCGACAGACCGCCTTGAGCAACCTGTTGGCAGAGGAAAATCAAGCCCGCCTTCGAAACTTGACCACTACCCCGCCTTCAGGTTGTTTGCGCTGCCCAAGACATCCCTGTAAAATCAAGGATTGTTGGGACTAACCAACACGTCGGGGAGTGGCTCAGCCTGGTAGAGCACCTGGTTCGGGACCAGGGGGTCGGAGGTTCGAATCCTCTCTCCCCGACCAATAAAATCAACATCTTACTGCGATGTATTTCCGCTTAAATAATCAGATGTAGACGATTTTGTAGCTGACAGAGCCTTCAACTTCAACAAGAAGGAAATTCAAACGGCCCAGTCCCGGCGAGTTCAAACCTCCCCCTAGAAGAAATCTCAAGAATCAATCGAAATCATCTCCAGTTCGACGCACAGTGCGCCCTACCTCTCTCGATTTTGGGCCCATTCTAGGGATGACCCATTCCGGAGGACCCACCTCTAATATCTTCCAACTCCCTCAGTACGTCCCGAGTCCTGCAAACGGTGTAAGTCTTCATGCGCGAATCGAAAAGAAAGCATAGGCCTGTCACGAGCACGGAGCAGCAAATGACGGAGATATCAACTATCCACGCCCAATAAGGAATTGGGATTGCAGATAATTCCAGCGAGAACCAGAAGCAGATAAAAGAAACAAGCGCACCGGACGACGCGGAAGCGGCAACCTGGAATGCGCTCGTGTGTGGAACCAGTTCCTCGACCATCCTTTCAATACGACGCCAATCGCTTTCCATCACAAACAGTACGCTCTCGCGACGGGGAAGTAGCGCTGTGAACTGGCGGGTTACTGTCGTCGGCCATTCCGTCCCGTGGCCGCGAATCGAGTTCTCGCATACTTGAGTCGATTTCGCGGATCGTGATGGGGCTAAACTCTTCTTGCCCATGATGCCCCCATTTCGCTCCGAATTTCGTGCGTCAAATTCTCTCGCCGTCGAGTCTGCTACCCTTCTATTTCTAGACCGCAAATGTCTACAATCGTTCGGAGAATATTGGATGAGACGCACCGCATCGAAAACGACCAATAATTCGACGCAATCCTCGCAGTTGGGAAGAAAACTCGACGCAACCTGCTTGATTCGCGACCTTGCGGAACGTGTCACTAAACTGGAAAAGGCATTTGAAAGCGCCGTCGCGCCTCTTGATCTGGCAGTATCCGAAATCCCAATCGGAGAGCCCAAGAAACCCGGCCCGAAACCGATTCACTTCTGGGGGCTCCTAAGCGACAGAAACACCCTCGTCCGAATGACGGAATATTATTGGCCCGAACTAGAGCCTCTGTGTTGGCCGAAACCGAAACCACAAATTTTGAAAAAGGTACTCGAAGCCATCTCATTTCAGCAAACAAGCTGGTATGCAGGGGCTTCAAAACATCTTCTCGAACAGATCGATAACCTCGTCGAATTCATTTCAACTGATCGATTCCGCCGCGATCCCCGGCAGATCGCCAACGCATTCGCCGGCTTTCCCAAGATTAGTACTTGGAGATCGCTGAAACTTTGCCAATCCAGTCCGTGCAACGACCCCATTGGAAGTCGCGCGATAAAGTCTTATATCCGCAGAAGGCATCCCGAGTTGTTCCGCAACTTGGATGCTGATCATAGCCTTCCGAATTTTGCGTCTGCGCTACGCGCATATCGGACCAAGGATAAAAATCTGAGCGTATTCCGAGATGGCTACCTCTACCATTGCTGGAAGCAGTGCAAACCGGATTACGCTGCCATTGCCGTGCATCTACACCCCACCATCATGAAAGATCCTGATCCCTCCAAGGTGAATGAACCTGCAAGCCGCAAAACCTTTACTACTTAGATGTTGATGGTTGCCCCTCAGCGTGCCGACTGCACTACGACATCTGACGCCATATTCGGCTTAATCCCCGTGAAACTCAGTTGCAAACCTGACCTCCGGCATCGGGTCGCGCCTTGCAGCCGCGAGAAGGGCGATGAGGCGTTCATCGGATGCATTGAGAGACCCCAAAGCGGATGCCAACCGAACAGCGTCAGCTCGCACCAGCGTGATCGTATTGGATTCTGGCTCGTCTAATTGCCGAGTCGCGTAATCAGTCTCAATGATTATCAGATCAAGCGCACGAATGAGCCGCTCGCAGTCTGTTTGGGTCAGCATTCCATTGTCGAGCAACTTCTTGCAGAGAATCAATGCCAAACGCATTCCTGGCTTTCTGCGCGCTTCCACCATATAGACGACACATTCGACCAAGCGCGGGGGCGGCTGAGGGATCGCGCCATCCTTGAACATCACTACCCACCGGTATATCGCGTGAAAGCCCGCTGAGTTCTTGTCCTCGTTACTGCTGAACATCATCCGCAAAATAACTTCCGTCGCTCTCTCAAGAACGGAAGGCTCGATACGCATCAGTTCCGGTAATGCCTGTGCCGCCGATACCGCCACTTCTGATTCGATCACGGTGAAGTATTGATCAATGAGTTCAGCCGTGAGGTCGCCGGCGCTCAAAAAATGGAAGATAGCATCTGCTAACGCGCTCCCGATAGCCTGTCTGGCAATCCGGTTTCGACCGCGAACATTTGCGAAATCGATCTCTGGTTCCTTTGGCGGATGCCATGCCAGTATGCCTTGGAGCTTTGTAAGAGCCTCCTCTTTTGTTAGCGTCAGTTCGCGGATCCCGTTCTCTTGCTTCCGCGCCGCACCCGCCAACGCAATGAGATATTCACCCGAAGATGGCTCATGATCTCGCGATTTGAATAGGGCTCGTGCGACCTCGTGATCTGGAGAAGGCAGAAAAAGGAACATATGCGAATAGAGAGTTGTATCGGAAGGAAGGTCCATTTCGGATTTGCGGCGAGACCATAAAGCAACACCGAACCGATCCGCCTCTGAAGTATTGAGTGTGCCAGCCATGTAAAGATTAGTGAGCCGGAGAACGGCGCGGTTTCTGTTGTCTGAATCTGCATTTGCGACTCGTTCGATGAGCTGAGAGATACGTGCTCTAAAATTGTCATCGGGATCGGGTCTGGCAAAAGAGAATCCGAACAGCCAACTAGCGGCTTCTGGCCAGTTACTCACCTCTTGGTTCGCTATACCTGCTTCCATCGGGAGAGGAAAGTTCACGATCTCGGTGATCAATGCACATCGATCTCTCGGTGGGATTGCCGAAAAGGATCGTTCGAGCAGATGCTTGAGTGGTTCATGCAATTCCATTGATTTCCAGCGGGCTTCTGAAGCGAAAAGTAGTGCTTTGTGGAACAACGCGTTAGCGTCGGGTCCGGAAAGCCTCAGGGATAGGCGGGAGAGGATTTCGCAATATACTCCGCAGCGCCGACTCCAGAAATCATCACCGAAGCCTTCCCGTCTGGCGAGTTGGGCAAGTGAGTAATCGAGAGCGCGGATAAGCAATTCCCGCAACATAGAGCACCGATCTCCGGGAAGAACAGCGACACGGACGCGCCCAAAGAGAGTGTCAACCAAACTGCTCGTGTCGGCTTGCGCTATTCGTAATGTACGCAAGTAGTCTGCGTCGTCCTGAAGTTTGTATCCGGTTAGGGCTTCAGCGCGCTCCATGCGGGTGGCCATGATTATTGAACTGTCAGTCCGGGCGGGTATGCCCGCAACTTCAGAGGTGCGACCGATATCGTAAATCGACTCGGTGGGCCACCACGTTCCTCCCTCAATTCTGGAATGTATGCGATAGGCACCAGCATCAAACAGTGGCTCAATTGTTTTGTTTCTCTCAGCAATGCGCCTGAGGTCTTCCTCGATTTTTATGTCAATCGCTTGAAGCGTCTCCCAAGGATCAACCTTTGTCTCGAAGAAACGCAGGCGCAACACCTCGGATTCATCGACGGGATCCTCCTTCCCCAAGTCTGACCATGAACGAAGGCCGCCCAAGAGAAACTGCGCCCAGGCTAATCTTGAAATGGTCCAGACAGAATCGCGATCTCGATAGAAATGCTCGCGAATTTGACGCAGACCTGCATGCACTGTTTCCCTGGCAGACTTGACATCTCCCAAATCGCACAACAATGCAGCGCGCCGGAGCTTCCATAGCGGATCAGGCCCCTCCAACCCAACAAGCAACTCCTTCAATTCCTGAAAATTGAGTTCGTCGCGAGCCCACAAGCAGCGCTGATAGAGCAAACTTGCGGCAATCTCGGGCTCTAAAGTTCGTTGGAGCTCCAAATACCTCTGCCATTCTTCGAAGGCCTGCTGGTCACGTTCCTCGCGAGCAGTTCGCAAGAGAACCGACGCGACGAATTGTCTCGTGCCGTTTTCGTACCAACATTCGTCGTTCAAAATCGTATCCCTAAAAAATGCCTTGAGCCAATCTTGGACGGAAATGAAGAATGTGTCGTGACGCCAAGTCGCTTCAAATACAAGTCGTCCGCGATCCTTGGGTGGCAATTCTGCGATGATGGATTTTACGGTGAAAAGAGACGAAATCGTCTCGGATTTTGCGGTTCTCAATACTTGAGGCGGGCAAACTACCCATCCTGGATATAAACCTCGCTCGGAGGCCCAACTTTGGGCCAGATTCATTGATAAGGCAAGAGTCTCTGCCTTGTCGCCTCGAAGCGCCGCCTGGGACGGCGGAGATAGATGCCGTTTGGGCCATTCCCACTCCGCTTGCGGTTTCGATCTTTCAAGATAATCTAGAAAAGCCGCGCCTGCAGTGCGGTGCTTTGACTTGTCATCAGACTCTAAGAGCGGAGTGAGGTCTATGGCAGAGATATTTCTCGATTCCAATAAGCGACGCTCGGCCGGACTCAGATCGAGTGCTCCGACAAGGTGAATTCTCCTTGCCGATGCGCCCAACTGATCTCTTACCCAGCCCGACCATTCCAAAAAGTTTGGATCGTCCCCGGAAAATCCCACCAAGCATAGCTCATTTTCGAGAAGGGTCTGCTGGACGAGATTGACAAAGGGCGCAAACACTCTGGGATAGGTCCGGTAGTCCTCCTCTGAGAGGATAAACGGACGATTTGATGGAAGACTTCCGTGCAACTTAACGACACGCGGTCCTCTCGTAGTCGCGATGTCGCCAATGCATCGTACTGTTTCGTAGGTTTGCCCAAGATTTTCGAGTGCCGCACGTTCAAGCAGAGTGTCCCAATTCGTTGTGAGGATATCTGTCCATGGCAAGCGAACTAGTCTCTTATGCAAATCACCCGGAAGCCATTCCTCATCTCGCACCAAATCTCGAATGAGACCCTCCAACGCCGACTCACCCAAGAGAGCCTTGAATTCTTCAGCCAGGCGCAGAGGATCCTTCGGCTTGTCGGCCTTTGGATAGAGGCGTGCTTGCATTGCTCTTGCTATGTCGGTCCATAACGGGGGCAAACAACTGTTGGGGTGGAGGCGGTCTGCGTTTCGGCTGAATCCTGCTCCCACCAGGACAGCCGCTCCTCGTGCCTTTCCTACCTTCCAAAGTGCACTTGCAAGTTGGTCAAGAGCCGGGAAATCGGGGATGTCCTCAATCTTCATCTTTCGCGTCCTGTTCCCACCATATACTTTTGCGTTGCAGGAGGGCTGGCCTTTGCCGATGTTGGCGATTGCATTCCTTTTTCACCCACAAACGTTTCGCGAAGGCTAGCAAATCTCCTTTTCGCCCCATGCTTCCCATGGGCGCACATTTGGCGAGCCTGTTTCTGACGGGTGCGTTAAAAGAGCCGACGCAGCTGAGGCCGAAAGTAGTTGAGATTGTGGTACCTGCGGCCAAAGGAACCGTGTGATAACGGCTACAATTTCATCCTCAGCGAGCACATTGAGGGACCAGATTCCCCGGGCTAGATACTCGGAATATTTATATCTTAGCCAGCCATCGATATTCCCAAACCTCCGTGTTCCCGAGCCAGACTCCCCATCAAACAGACCGCACTTGACGGTGCCATCGACTCTCTGATATACATAGTCGCACAGTCGCACAGTCGCA
>PLCO01000019.1 GCA_003134815.1 Acidobacteriaceae bacterium
CCTTCAGCGCCAGGTTGCCCGCCTCGGCGCCGTAAGCTGAAACAAACATGTCCAGCGCCTTCTCGCAGATCGCGCTCTTCGCATTTAGCGCCGCCTCGGTGATCGCTGCGTTCGGATCTTCCTCGGTCATCTGCTCCGCCAGCCACGCCGGCTCTTCGAGGCCGCGCACTTCGCGCAAAAACTCGTAGCAGTTCGTGATCCCTTGCCCGCTGACCACGCGCTCAAAGCTGATCCGCCCGTTGTACTTCTGTTTCAGGAATCGCAATAGGTCGATCTCGTCGTCATTGCGCGGCGCATAGTCCGAGTGGCCACCCTCCGATGGGTAGGGAACATAGTTGCGCCCATCCCACACAAGATACGCCTCGCCGAGCCCCGTTCCCGCCGCGAGCAGCGCCCGATTGCCCACCTGCCGGGAGTCGCCGTCGCTCAACGTGTAAATCTGGTCTGCTGCCAACTCTGCAATCCCGTACCCGTTCGCCTGCAAATCATTGATAAGAAAAACGTAATCAATCTTCAAGTTGCGCGCCAGCTCGCGGCTATCCAGCGTCCATGGCAGGTTGGTTAGCCGCAGCCGCCCATCGCGCACCGGGCCAGGCACGCCAAAACATGCCGACGTCACCTTTTCAGCGACGACGAACTCCTTCACGATCTCTTCGAGGCCGGCGTACTCCTTGGCCGGGAACTGCTTATCGCGCGTGTGTTTCAGATTGCCGTCGGTAAATTCAAACAGCGCCAAATGAACTTTGGTGCCGCCTACATCGCCTGCCAGAATCATTCAGTCCTCTCGATTAGCCCATGGCCTTGCGCGTCCGGCGCGGGCAGCAACGAAGCCGCCGCCTGGTCCAGAAGCAAGGTCAGTATACCGTCCGCAGGCACGATGAATTGGCTCGGCAGCCGCTCTGGATCGCGTGGTCCCTCCAATACCTCGTTTAGAATCATCGCCTTCTCCGCGCCCTCAATCAGGAAGAACACCTGCCTTCCGCAGTTGATGATCGGCCGGGTCAGCGTCACCCGCCACATGTCCTTCCCCTCTACATAGTTGGCCGCGACCAGCCGGTCGATTATGTGGAGCGCGTCTGTGTGCGGAAAAAGTGACGCAGTGTGTCCATCCGGCCCCAATCCCAGCTGCACGACATCGAACCGGGGAATCTCCGCGCCCTTCAGCCCGAAGCTCTTTTTCAGTTCTGCCTCGTATTTGGCTGCCGCATCATCGGGTTCGAGCTCACCCTGCATGCGGTGAATCTGCTCCGGTTTCAGCGGCACATGATCCAGCAGCGCCTCGCGCGTCATGCGGAAGTTAGAGTCGGCGTCGTCCGGCGGAACGCAGCGCTCGTCTACCCACCAGAGGTCCAGCTTCTTCCACGACATCCGCTCCCGCCATTCCTCGCCTTGCTCCGCCAGCGTTCTGAACGCCGCCTTAGGCGTCGATCCGCCGCTGATCGCGATCCGCGCCACGCCGCGAGCCGACACTGCCTTCTCGGCCTCCACGACAAAAAACTCCGCCGCCCGTCTCGCCAGCGCCGCAGCGTCCGGCAAAACGGAATAGACAATCTTCAGATTCTGAGGCATGAATATTCCCCTCTGGCATTTACGTTACACCGGAGAGAGGCAATGATTTTGAGTGAAAATTACGCAGCTGGCCGAAGAGCTACCGCCCCAAATACGTCCGGTACTGCTGTTCCAGCACGCCCGACGCACGCGCCAGCCCGATCTTCGATACGTTGTACTGGTACAGGCTCTCCACAAGGTTATTCTCGGCAGTGGCCAGCGTAGCCTGCGCCGTCACAAGAGGCAGATTGTCGTCCACGCCGGCGTTCACGCGATCCGTTTCGTCGCTCAACGCGCGCGTGGCCAGGTCCACATTTGACCGCGCCACGTCCACCAGTTGTTTGTTCGCGCTCACATCCAAGAGCGCCGAGCGCACCTGCTCATCAATATGAATTCGAAGATCGTCGAGCTGCGCGTTTGTCTCTTGCATCTTGGCCTTTGACGCGTCCTCGTTGCCGCGCAGCTTGGCCTCGCGGAAGATGGGGAAGGTCAAAGTCCCCATGGCGATGAAATCGCCGTGCGTGCCCGCGCCGTTCACGGTACTGGTGCCATAATTGCCGTTAAAGCTCAGTGTGGGCAGCCGCTCGCTGCGATATACATTGTGCAGCGCCTTGTACGCGACCGCCTGGTTTTGGTAGTTCTGGTAGTCCTGCCGGTTCTGGTAGGCCACGGCCTTCACCTCTTCCGGAGTCTCCTCGGCCAGCTCGCCGTAGGGCGCCGGGTCGGTCAAGTCGATCGCCTGCGCAGGATCGACGCCGATCTCCCGCTTGAGCAAAATCAAATCCTTCGCCTGCTGATTCTCGGCCGCGATCAATCCCTGCTGTTGCGCCTGCAACTGTACTTTTGCCCGCAGCTCGTCCAGATTCGCCTCGATGCCCGCTACATGCGCGTCATGCGCGTGATCCGCGAACACCAGCGCCTGCTGCACCAGCGCCTTCGCGTTCTCCACTTCGCTCTGGTCCGCTACCGCGCGCAAATACGCCACGGCCACTTGCTGCACCACCTCGCCGCGTGCCGTCATCCTGGCAAAATGCGCCGCGCGCTCCGCCGCGTTTGCCGCCTTGAACCCCTGGATCACCGGTCCGGAGAACAGAATCTCGTTGTAGTGAATCTGTCCCTCCGTCAGGTAGTCGCGCGTAATCAGCGAGAGCCCTGCCGGCACAGTGCCGCCCGGAAACAGTGACGTAAACTTCGAGATCGTCTTCGGCCCGAAGCCCAGCGCCGCCAGGTCGTGCATGTGGTAACCGGTGTTGCCGGTCAGCGTGATCGTAGGCAGAAACAACTGCAACGCCTCATTTTTTTGCGCGTGGTAGGTCAGTTCCGCGTCTTCCACTTCCCTCAGGCCAAGGTTGTTCTTCAGGCCGCGCTGGATGGCGTCATCGAGCGACAGCTTCAGCGGCTCGCCGGTTATCGGCTGCGCCGTCACACTGCCCCAGAATGGATTGTCCGCCGATGACGGATTCTGGGTCGACGGATTTTGGGCCGGGGCGTCCACGGCTGTGCCCGCTGCGACGGCCGCAAACACAGCGACGGATACGGCGAGCAATCCCGCGCCTCTGCGCAGGAAAAAATGTTCCTCTCGTTTCACTCCCATTATTTTCTCAGATGTGCCGTAGCCCCGAAGGGATTCACGCAGTCCGCCATATCGGCCCGTGCGGGCCTCGACCCGAAAATCGCGATGGCTCGCCCAAATCGCTAGGCCTTGTCGCTTTCGGCCGCAAGTGCGCCGGCGCCATCCGCCTTCGGCGCAGCCACCAACCCCGCCGCCTCCATCATCTTCTCGAGATCGAAGCCTTCTTTGCGCACGCGCTGGTCGTAATAAAGAAGAGTGATGGCGATGGCATAGATGGGGGCGACGAATGCCTCAATCGTTCCGTAGAGAATAAGCGCAACCTGCGAAACGAGATGCTGACGGAGCCAGTGGAAATGCGCCGCGTAATAGAGAAAATAAACTATCCATTTGAGCGCGTATCTTGCTGCCAACGCAAGAACCCAGTAACACACCATGATTGCGAGCCACGCGACGATGATTCTTCGCCGGCTACCCCTTGTGAGGCTCCAACTCCGCCGCAACGCCCTGAATCCGGTCAGATTCTCAAAAGCTGCTGTTGGAACCGAAAACGAGAGGCAGGCCTTGGCCCACAAAATGAGAACCAACCCCGCCGGGATCGTTAGCAAAACCGCGATCACTGCGGGAACGTTTGGCGGGTTGCCCAGAAGATCGAGCTTATCCGCCACCGTCACGGCGGCAAAAAGAAGGCCGAAAGTGAGTATTTCTGGGAAAATCAGCACCGTGGCAAGTACAAGAACAGCCAGCCAGAGAAAGCTGCGCCAGCGCGCCAGTGCGAAGCGAAGCGAAGAAATGATCGTGGTTGAATCACCAAAAACTTCGCATGAGGCGAGCTGTAGCAATGCGGGAAAGATTAGAAGCATCAGGAAGCCGGAAATGTGCGAGTAACCGTAAGCGACCAACCAGCTCCATGCGATATATCCGCCTCTTGTCACCTCACCGTCAGAGAACCCATTAACCAGATTGTTGGTCTGCACCCACGCAATGTCGACCGAACGAAGCGCTAGCATCGCCGTTGCCGGGAGAACTCCAACCCCGACGAACAACCAGAGCCGCTTGCGGTAAATCTCAAATGCTCGATCCAGAATCTCGCCCAGGTTCATCGGGCGCAACAGTGCCGCCATGCTTCACCCCTGAATCAGGCCTGCACCCCCGCAACGCCATCCTTGCGCAGCCTCTGGTCCTGGTACACCACCGCACACAGCGTGGTGTAAGCCGCCCAGATGCACGCCATCCAAAGAAGATAGGCGCAGATGAAGACGACTGCCCCAACGCCAATCCCAATGTAGCCCCATGGAGCCATAGCCAGGTGCAGCACCATCCCCAACAGCGCGACGATCGCACCCACAAACAAGAGGACCACCTCCGCCACTAGGAATGCGGCGTACGCGATGGCATAAATCAACAGCCCGAGCAAAAAGATGCGTCCCTTGGCTCCGTAGGTCAATTGATTGCTGCGGCGGAACCCTTTCCATGCACTCACGTCCTCAGCCACGCATGCTGGAACCGCCAGTACCAGCCGCAGCATGATCAGCACGGTGTAGACGAGCCAAGCCAAGTAGAGCAGCATGAATATCGGAAAGATCATGATCGTCAGCGAAGGATCCATGCCGCCGCGTCCGCGCGCCATCGAGAGCCCCACTGTCCCAACAATCACCCCGCCAAAAACCAGAATTGGCAGCATCACAATCAGCGCGCGCAGAATGGCCAGCCAAATGTAGCGCCCTGCCTTGCTCCACGCCACTGCCCATGCCTTGCGAAACGTCACCCTCGTTCCTGTATTTGCCTCGAGCGCGGCGTAAACGGCCGCCGGCTCGTAGAGCGCGGAAATCAAAACCATCAGCACGATGCCGAGAACGTAGGCCACGTTAAGCCACACAATCGTCATTACCGAAAGAGACGGGGTCTGCTTCAGAATCAATAGTTTCAACACCGGGAAGAAGGCTGCAAACATCGCCCCGAAGTAAGCAATCATCGCCGAACCGGGCACCAGCGCGATGCCCACAAAGAGCCGCCAGTTGGCGCGCATCAGTTGCAGCACGCGGTCCAGAATCTGTCCGAAGGTCATCGCTCCCTGCGGCACATTCGTAGAAGGAAATGCAGGTGGAATTGAAGGAGAAGGAAAGCCAGGATCGTTCATAGAATCCCTCCGATTGTCTGGTTAAAGACTCGCAGGGATGCTAGCACAGGCCGCGAGGCGCTGCGGCGATTGCGTGATCGGACTTCAAAGAGTGGCGGCGAACCGTTTGCTCGCCGTCGGGCGGAGGGGTGGGCCCCCTTTCACCCGCCCATGAACATTCCGCCATTCACGTCAATTACGTGCCCGGTAATATACGACGCTGCATCTGAGGCCAGGAATTTCACTGCCTGCGCCACATCCTTCGGTGTTCCGCGCCGTCCCAGTGGAACCGTCGCCAGCATCGCCTTGGTCTGCTCGTCGCTGAGCACCGCCGTCATCGGAGTCTCAATAAATCCTGGCGCCACGGCGTTCACGGTAATCCCCCGCGATGCGACTTCCCGCGCCAGCGACCGCGTTAACCCGATCAGGCCGGCTTTCGACGCCGCGTAGTTCACCTGTCCCGCCTGTCCCGCGCGTCCTACTACGCTGGCAATGCTCACAATCCGCCCCCAGCGGTTCTTCAGCATTGGGCTCAGCAGTGCCTGCGTCAGCAGGAACGCTCCCGTCAAATTGATGCTCAGAACGAGATCCCAGTCGGCGCGCTTCATGCGCAGCATCAAATTGTCGCGCGTGATGCCGGCATTGTTGACGAGGATCTCCACTTTGCCGAACTTTTCCAGGATCGCTTTGGCCCCGGCATCAATCGACTCCTCGCTCGATACGTTGACTGTGAACGCGGTGGCATCGATCCCCTGAGCCGTCAGCTCCGCAACCGCTTCCGCCAGCTTGACCTCGTTCACATCCGCCAGCGCCAGCACCGCGCCCGCTGCGGCCAGCTCCTCGGCAATCGCGCGCCCAATTCCCTGCGCTCCGCCTGTCACCAGCGCAATTCTTCCTTGCAAATCTCCCATGTTTTCTCTTGACCTCTGCGCGCTCGTTATAGCTGGCCGCGCCTTTCCATCGCTCATTATAGATGGACAACTCCCTCCCATACGCTTGTCGCTGGGCGGAAAGGGAAGCCAGCCGCCGGGGCAAAACTCTTGTTGACTTTTTTAGGACAAATTCCTACAGTCTAATCATCTAAAATTCCCCGCTGCAGTTCGTTGCAAGTGCTCGCAAGCGTCATTGCAATCCCTTCCAGTTGCAAGAGAAAAGATCAGGGCCTCACAATTCGTTGTTTGTGATCGTTCGTTCCCTACAGCGGGACCGGTGAAACCGTTTTTCCCTAAGCGGCAAGAAACAAACTGCGAGTTTTGGAGGCTGAACGCTCACCATGCGCAGCCGGCGTAAGACAACCACATTCGAAAGGGGCATGACAATGAAAAGCACCCAGATCGCCACAAATTGTTTCGGCGCGAATTGTTTCAGATTTGTGAGATTCTTAGCCAGTGCAAAATCCTCTAGAACGCTCCTCCTCGCCGTAGTCTGCGTATTCGCAATCACGTTCGCTCCCGCCCTGCGCGGCCAGGCTACCGGAAGCTTCAACGGCAATGTCGCCGATAAATCCGGAGGGGCGACACCCGAAGCCAGCGTCGCCGTTACTTCTGAGGCAACAGGCCTCGAGCGCGACACGAAGACCGACAGTTCCGGGCACTATCTGCTCCCACTGCTCCCTGTGGGGACATACGACGTTAAAGTTGAAGTGGCCGGCTTTCAAAGCGCGGTATCGAAAGATTTGCGTCTCCAGGTTGATGAGGCCCGCGAGCTCGATTTCACGCTCCAGCCTGCCAGCGTAACCGAATCGGTCACGGTCTCCGGCGAGGCCGTCGCTGTCGAGACGACGAATCCGTCTCTCGGCCAGGTCATCACCTCGCAGGAGGTGTCGCAACTGCCCTTGAATGGGCGCGATTTCGTTCAGCTCGCCACACTCACCTCCGGCGCCACCGCAGAGACGAATACCGGCGGCTTTTTCACCGGGGGCACCGACAGCGAAGTGTCGGCCCGCGGCTCGTACTCGCTCTCGGTCGGCGGCTCGCGCCCCAACAGCACAGACTGGCTGCTGGATGGCGTCGACAATAACGAGCTCACGGCCGGCGGAATCGGAATCTTCTCCTCGATCGACGACATTCAGGAATTCAAGGTCCTCACCTACACCTACTCCGCCGAATACGGCACCCGCGCCGGACCCACCGTTCTGGTCACCACGAAATCGGGATCGAACGACCTCCATGGTTCGCTCTTCGAGTTCGTCCGCAACACCGCCTTCGACGCCAGGAGCGACTTCGCCACCTCAACCCCGAAGTTCAATTTGAACCAATTTGGCGGCTCCGTCGGCGGCCCCATTCGTAAAAACAAGACCTTCTTCTTCGTCGATGGCGAGCAGAAGTATCAGCGCCAGGGAATCGTCTTCACCGGTCTGGTTCCTTCGCTGGCCATGCGCAACGGCGACTTTTCCCTTGGCCCGACCGGGACGCCTGTCCTCGATGACCTCGGCAACCCCGTTCCATTCAACATTGTCAATCCGAACATGATCGGCGCGTCGACTAGCCCCACCGCCAACCCCAATGTTTACTTCCAGTGCGATGGGTCGGGGAATCCCCTCGCCGCGGGCCCCGACGGCAGGCAGACGCGTGGAACGAACTGCAACAAGATACCCTCTAACCTGCTCGATAGCGCCGGAAAAGGCATGATCGGCTTCTATCCCGCGCCCAACGCCAACGCGGGCGTTGCCGGCGCGAGCTATAACTACGTCACCGAACCTGTCCGCGCCCTGAACGAAACCAAGTTCGACGCCCGCCTCGATCAGACGTTTACCGCCAGCGACAACGCCTTCGCTCGTTTCAGCTACGATCAAGCGCGGGTCTTCGCGCCGGGCGGCGCGCCTGCGCCGTCCCTCGCCGAAGGCAATGCGTTCGGCAGCAATGAATCCCTCATCAACCACGCGCGCAATGCCGCCATCGGCGAAACCCACGTCTTCTCGCCCACCACGCTCAATCTGGCCACACTTGGTTACGACCGCATCTTCGACTACATTGCCTCGCAGGACAACTTCACCTGCGAATCGGCCAAGCTGGGAATTCCCAACGCCAATCTTGGCTGCTCTGCCGGCGGTACCCGGCTCCCCGGCGGCTCATACAGCCAGGGCCTGGTTTCCACTGAGGTTTTGGGCTACTGGTCTCTCGGCGATCGCGGCTACGCCCCGTTTCAGGGTGGAACCGATATCTACTCCTTCAAGGACGATCTCGATCTGATCCGCGGGAAGCATGAAATTCACGCTGGCATCGATCTTCGTGCCAATCAGATGAACGTCGGAACGGAGGCCTTCCAGGATGGCTTCTGGATCGTCGGCCTCTTCGGAGCCTTCAGCGGCTACGCCTGCACCCCCGGCACGCCGAACTGTACCACCCCCGCCGGCAATCCCTGTCCCTCCGGCGCCACAAACTGCGTGAACGTGCCCGGCAATACCGAAGCGGACCTGCTGATGGGAATGACCGGCTTGGGCGTCCATGACCAAGTCTACGGCGGCGCCGTCACCGGCCGCCGCTGGAATATCTACCGGCCTTTCGTCGAGGATGACTGGCGCGTTACCCCGTCGCTCACTCTCAATCTGGGCCTTGCGTGGGATATGACGACGCCCGTCACTGAAGTGCATAACCGCATGGCGGACTATATTCCCTCAGCTACAGGGGGGAAGCTTCTCATCGCCGGCAAAAACGGCGTGAGCAACTCGGCCGGCATCAATATGTTCTGGGGCGCATACGAACCCCGCGTCGGCCTCACCTGGAAAGTTCTCGGCAGCGATAAGACCGTCCTTCGCATCGGCTTTGGCATCTATCACGATTCGTCCTGGAACCAGGGCGCGCAGGGCCTGTGGCAAAATCCGCCCAACCTTGGCGAATCCGATCAACTTCCCGCTACATTCTCAACCGGCTGCGCCTTTGCAACTTCGTACTGCGCCACCACGCTCGCGCAGACGCCGGAGCTGAACTTCACCCTCTCCACCGGCTTTCCATCCCTGCCCACGCCGCAGGATGCGTCCAGCTTCGTCGGCACGTTCGCCTACCAGCCGACCAACTTCCAGCCCGGCAGGGTCCACCAATATAACGCGAACGTTGAACGCGAATTGCCCGGCAACATCCTGCTCACCGCGGGCTACGCAGGTTCGACCGGCGGCCACCTGACGGTCATTGGCAACGCCCTCACTGTCAATAGCCCGACGGCGTGCGGTTCGGGCTCCTACACGATCGGTTGCTTGCCCGGCGGCGCGCCCTACTTCTATCCCTACACTCCTCCGAACTTCAACTCGATCCTGCTCTACGGTGACCCTGGCAAGACGCACTACAACTCGTTCCAGGTAAAGGCCGAGACCAAAACGGCCAAGAACGGTCTCTACGCCCTGCTGGCCTACACCTATTCGCGCACTTACGACAACGGTCTCTCCGACGGCCTGGGCTCGGAGCTGAGCGCCCCTTATTTCGGGCTGCCCAACTGGCAAAATCTCGATTGGGCTTTATCGCAGATCAATCTCGATAACAGCTTCACCGGCAGCGTGATTTACGATTTGCCCTTCGGCCACGGAAAGCAATTTGGCAATAGTTGGAACGACACGACCAACGCCATTCTCGGCGGCATCCAATTCACTCTCATCGAGAGAGTCTCTTCGGGATTCCCGGTTCCGTTAATCGACAGCTTCAACCAGTCGGGCACCACCTTCAATGCCGGCGGCAATGCCAATAATTTCAATCGGCCCGATCAGGTTGCCGGTAAGAACCCGTCTGCCGCCAACCATGGCCAGCACCAGTGGATCAACCCCAACGCCTTTGCCCCTCCGAAGGTTGGCGAGTTGGGAAATGCCTCGCGCGTCCCGGCCATCGGACCCGACTTCGTCAACACAGATTTCTCTCTCGTCAAGCAGATCGCGCTGCCGGGCAAGGAGACGGGCCTGAATTTCCGCGCCGAATTCTTCAACCTCTTCAATCACCCGGAGTTCGGCAGCCCGGTGAACGATATCAATACAGCAGGATTCGGCGCCGTGAACTCCACGGTGAACAATCCGCGCCTGATTCAACTGGCCCTCAAGCTAGCTTTCTGAGGCCGATACCGCGCGAGCGGTGTTGTTGCTGGTGGAGGCTTTCGGTCTACAGCAATTCAGAGGTTGCTATAGGCCGAAGCATACGAATGCAAGTCCTCCACTAGCCAAACCGGCACTGAAGAGCGAGCAGCTCGTAACCGCGTTCCCGGTGGGCGTGTCGGCGCTTGCCGCCGCCCTGCCGCCGCTGTGGCGCGCCAGCCCCTCGGCGAAGGCGCGCTGTTGACTTGCGCCTGGCCTCAATACAAGAATTATGCGTGCGGAAGGATTGAATGGTGGATTCGTCTGTGCCCGCGAGTTAGAATGGAATCCCCGGCTGAAACCAGCGTCCTCGAAGTGTTTTGAAACGTCCCATAAGAAGCGCAGCCGTCCGAACATTGGAGGTGCGTCTGGCTGAGAGTCTGGATTCCGCATCACAGTTGCCGAGTCGCCGGTGGAGGATGAGTGAAAGAGCGACACTGGAATAATCTGGTTGGTTCTCTCCGGCATGGCAATTGCGTTCTCATGCTCGGTTCCGAGATTCCCGTCAAGGTAACTTCTCCAGGTTCGTCGAGCGCCTCGCAGGACGTTATATCCCTTGCTGAGGAGCTGCGGCACCGGCTCGCGCGCGAGCTCGAAGAGGATAACCGTCCTGCCAGCGGAACCACCCTGGCGGCACTTGCCCAGCAGTACGAAGACACTGAGGGATTTGGGCCGACCACTCTCCGCGCCACGGCCGAGATGGTCCTGGCGTCGCGCCGTTATAGTCCGTCCCTCGTGCATGAGCAGTTGGCGAAGCTTCCATTTTCGTTGATCTTGACCACCGGCCAGGATGACATGGAGACGCAGGCACTCAAGGCGGCGGGGAAAACTCCGATCGTGCACCGGTATCACATGCGCGGCGACAAGAGAGAAAATCCTGAGTTCGTGCTGCCCGGATCTCCGGCCTCCCCGGTTGTCTTCCATCTGTTTGGCAGCGCCGAAGAACCATCTTCGCTGGTGCTCAGCGAGAACGACGTTCTCGACTTTCTGATCCGGGTTGTTTCTGAGCGGCCACCCCTTCCGAATAGCCTTTTGCGTTTTCTCAAACGCCCAGGGCAGAGTTTCTTATTCGTCGGATTTGGAATCAGGCACTGGGATTTGCGCGTTCTGCTGAAGATTCTTCTCCGCGCGCTGGAGCTCAATCGCAGCGGCCCGGCAATTGCGGCCGAATCGCTGAACGGACTTGTTCAATCAGACCGCGACGAGATGATCCTCTTCTACCAGCGCGGCACACGCGTCGAAGTGGAAGACGATGACGTAGGGACGTTTCTGGCCAAGCTTTCAGAGAGATTCGAGGCCGACGGCGGGTTTGTGGGGCAAGCGATGCCGTTAGGACCTCGCCCCCGTGTCTTCATCAGTTATGCGCGCGAAGACGCGGCTCTGGCCTCGCGGGTATTTGACGCGCTGCAAAAGGCATACTTCGAACCCTGGCTCGACCAGGAGTCACTTCAGGGCGGCGACGACTGGAACAAGCGCATCGAGGCGGATCTGGACGCCTCGGACTTTGTGCTTGTGCTCTACACGCCGGCCTTCTGCGCTAAGACCGACAGCTATGTGAACAAAGAAGTGGCGCTGGCCTGCGAGCGTGCGCTGCGCGTGCGCGGGTCATTTCTGATTCCTGTCCGCACCGAGGACCTGGCCGAAGATGACCGGGTCGACGCACTCAGGAAATTCGATGAAATGGAGCTCAAGGAAGCACAATTCGACGAGGACTTCGCGAAGATTATCTCAACCTTGAAGCGCGAATATCAGCGCCGAAACCGATAGGCCGCAACCGTTAGTGAGTAATGATGGAAAACCTTCACCGATATCCCGGCGCTCAACCATTCCGCGACGACGATTTTTCCCGCCGGACATTTTTCGGGCGCGAACCGGCTTCAGTCGCACTCACTGACCAGATCCTCGCCAATCGCCTGCTGATTGTTTATGCAAAGTCCGGTTTAGGAAAAACCTCGCTGCTCAATGCCGGCGTAGCACCCCGCCTTCGTGAAGCCGGCAGTTTGCCGCTTTTTGTCCGTGTGAACGATCAGAAGCGCGGGCCGTTGTTTTCCGTTCTTGAGGGAGTGAAGGCTGAAGCGGAGCGGCAGCAGGTGGAATACGTTCCGGGAGACACGAGTTCTCTGTGGAGTTTTTTCAAGACAGTTGAATTCTGGCGGAACGATCTTCTCATGACGCCGGTTCTGATCCTCGATCAATTCGAGGAGTTGTTCACCCTGCAATCGCAGGAGGCGCGCGAAGGATTCTTATCTGAGTTGGGCTACCTGATTCGCGGCATCGCCCCGCCATCGCAACAGAAGATAGAGGCAAAAATCAGCGAGGGTCCCCCGTCGATCCGCGTCGTTCTGTCGCTGCGCGAAGACTTTTTGGGATTACTTGAAGAGGCTTCGGATCACATTCCACAGATCCTGGACCACCGCTATCGCTTGGCGCCTTTGAGTTACGAGATGGCGTCGAAGGCAATCACCGGCCCGGCTGCGATCGAGACCGGAGACGCTTCCACAAGAGCTTTTCGTCTGGAGCCCGAGGTTGTCACGTCAGTTCTTGACTATCTCTCCAAGTCGACCGTCGGCGCGCGCGTCCCCTCGGCCGGGCACGTTGAGCCCTTCCATCTGCAGTTGATCTGCCAGCGTATTGAGAGAATCGCCGCCTTCAAACAGAAGGCGTCCAGCGGAGAGATCGTAATCAGCTTCAAGGATCTCGGCGGCGACGCTGCGCTGGCCGAGACGCTTGAGAGTTTCTATACGGACGCGATTCGCTCGCTGCCGGCGAGGTATCTGCGCGGAGCAGTGCGGGTCCTGTGCGAGCAGTACCTCATTAGTCCCGAAGGGCGCAGGCTGAGCGTTGAGGAGCGCGAACTGCTGCGCCAGTTGAAATTGCCGCGCGAGACGCTGAGTCAATTGGTCGACCGCCGTTTGTTGCGCACCGATCGCAGGTCCGACAGCACCTATTACGAGTTGAGTCACGATGCGCTGGTGCAGCCCGTGCTTGCCAGCCGGCGAGTGCAGGCTATGGTCGTTAGCTGGGCCGCGGTTCTAGCCGGTTCCATCGTTTGCCTGTCTGCCGGCAGTTTCATATTGCTCTGTATTATTGCCGGATTTTCCGGGTCGGCTAAGACGGCCAACGATTACTTTTTCATTCCCTTCTTTGCGGTGCTTTCGCTCTTCCTCGGGGCTGGCGGCTTGGCATGGCTTAGATCCGGCTTGCAGCGGCTAAGACGCTATCGCCGACACACGCCAAGCGAATTCACCGAATCGTTGCCGACGCTGCTGCCACTCAAGGACCGGATGCAGGGATGGATGCTGCTGGCTACGGGGGCCGCAATTTTCACGGCGTGGGGTGCGGTTGGATTATTCGGTCTGGTCAAATATGGGACCCCGATTCTTACCAATGGCAATGTCCCGAACTGGCTGCGCTGGATGGGAGACGATATTCGCGCGGCATGGGCGGTAGTGCACGACCATCCATACCTCGAAATGCTGTGGTGGATCGGCGAACACACCGTCATCGTTCTATTTGGCTGGCGGCTGTTTCGGCGAGGGATTCGAACGCTGTGGCCGTATCGATTCAGAGGCCGGCGCAAGTCCTCTTCTGCGCCGGCTGTCGATCAGCCGCCTTCGTTAGTTCTGGCATTCGTCAAAGGGGTTTGCGGGTGCATCGCGTTGAATGCAGCGGCCCTGGGTTTCTTCGCGATGCGGAACTGCGCCACAACATGGCATGGATATGTTCCGCCGTGGCTTACCGGGATCATCGTTAGTTACAGGCTCTCCGATTCCTGCCAGGCCATTTCTCAAAAGATTGACTGGGGCGGGTTTAGTTTCGCGGTATTTTTTGTCTCGCTGCTTGTCCTTTCAATCGTATGGCTCTACAGGGGATTTCTGGAGATCCGCGCGTCGCTCCGTCATCGACAAGTTGCGGGCTTGGGGAGCGGGTTCCAATTTGCCACGGTCGCCGCTGGATGCGGGATTCTCTTGTTTGGTTCGCTGTGGTTCTGGATGTACATAAGCGCGCAGTCAGGGGTGCAGGCAGGAAAGACCGAGAGACATCAGGATCGAGCCGTAACCGCCAATCCCCAACTCATTGTGCCGTGGTCGGGAGCGGCCGTTGGGGATAAGGCGACCATCCTGCACACCGATGACAGCGGCAGATCCTGGAAGTCGCAAAACAGCGGCAAGGGAACGTTTTACTCGGTAAGCTTCCCCTCAAGGGCGTCAGGCTGGGCGGTGGGTGGGGGTGGCGCCATCTGGCATACGGACGATGGCGGCGAAAACTGGAGCGGGCAGACGAGCGGAGTGACCGCGGACCTCTGCGATGTATCTTCTGTCGGGCCGGAGTTTGCCTGGGCAGTCGGCGATAACGGGACCATTGTGCACACAGAGGACGGAGGGGGCACCTGGAAGGCTCAGAAAAGTGGAACCGCCGACAACCTGTGGTCGGTGACGTTTGTTTCCAAACAGTCGGGCTGGGCGACCGGCGCCAACGGGACAATTCTGCACACAGAAGACGGCGGAAACAGTTGGAAGCCGCAGAACAGCGGATCCGCCCGAGGCTTGATTGGGATGGCCTTTGCCTCGGCGTCCTCGGGCTGGGTGTTAGGCCAGAAAGGCACTATCCTGCACACGGTGGATGGCGGCCGCACATGGAAGCGTGAGGCAAGCGGCATCAGATCGGATGCAATGTCAGCGTCGTTTGCCACACCGCAGTCAGGCTGGGTTGTGGGCCGTGGTGGCGTCATCCTGCACACTGCGGACGGCGGCGCGACCTGGGGATTTGAAGCCAGCGGCACCAGAGTCGACTTGATCGAAGTTAACTTTGTCACGCCGCAGACAGGGTGGGTTGTGGGCAAGAACGGCACGATTCTGCACACTGAGGACGGCGGCAGCACATGGTGGCAGCAGACGAGCGGAACCGATGCAGAGCTGGAGTCTGTCAGCATTGTCAGGCCTTATGGCGTAATCGGAATGCAACTGAAGGACCTGCCCGGCCCGGCCGGTGCGCGTGCCGCCGGCGTAGTGGTCTCCGTTATGAGCATCGTGCCAGACGGCCCTGCCGACAAGGCGGGCCTGAAAAAAGGCGACACCATCGTTGCGCTGAACGGTAACCCCGTGAAGAACACAGGCGAATTCGTTGCCGGGATCTTCGATTTGAAGCCGGGAACCGAGGCCATGGTGGGCTACATCCGCAACGGCAAAGAAGGCACCGCGGATGTGATTGTGGGAGACGGGTCGAGGCCGTTTGCCAGCCCGGCACGGCGTTAGGGCGGGGCAAACAACCGGCAGCTATCGCCATCTACCCGGCAAAGCAAAAGCTGGCAGCTGCAAACTGACTAGTTGAAACGATTATTGCCGACTGCTTTACGTCGGCGTCGCAGCGACGGTCACAGGCCGCGCGGCCAGTGCCGAACGCAACAACTCCGCAGGCCACACATACACCGCCAGTCGCCGCGAGTAGTGCAGCACTGGTTCGCGGTCGGGTAGTTCCAAACCCACCGCGGCTGCGAGATCGTTGCGCTCAATCTCCGCTTCGGCATCTTCCAGTGGCCACGAAACGTGGTGCAGGTTCGCCCGGATCGGTTCTCCCGCGTGGTTGGTCGAGAACACGCACGTCCGCTCGGTAAAGAAATACTCGAGCGATCCCGGCCGAATTTCGGCCGTCTGCCGCGTTGGCCCCAGTCCACGGTACCGCGCGTTGAAGATGACAGGCGTCCGCGAAAATCGCCGCCGGCTGTAGAACGCGAATTCGCGCTCCGAGCGCGGCTCAAGGTGCATCTCCGCCAGCCAGTAAGGCAGGTGATATACCAGGTGCGCCGCCGCCACTGTAAGCAAATTGCTTGAGTCCACGCTGAAGCAATAGAACCCGGCCGTGCCCGTGATTCGGTCGCGGACGTAGGTTCGCAAATTCAGGTCTGGGAAGCTGCGCAGCCCTGGAATCGTTGGCACTCCGCGGATTTTGATGCGGTCAAGCCAGAACGGCACCGCCCCCAGCCACGCCGACCCCTGGATCGTGTCGGCTTCAAGCCAATCCGGAAGCAGAGCCTGCATGAGCGGCGTCGCAATCGGCCAATGAGCAAACAGGAGATCGTTCCAGCGCTGGGTCATTGCCCAGCGTCCAGCCGGCAAGGGCCGCGGTTTGTGCGACGTCCGCACCAGATACTCCCGCATGGCTGCTCCCGTGCTTCCGGGGGTCAGCGCTCTCGATTTGCGCCTCTTCCCGCTCAGGGCTCCCTGTCCGCCGCTGCGCACGGGTGCTCCCTCATGACGTATTCTGTCCGCGAGACCATCCTCATGTCCAGTGAATCTTTGCTTACTCCCTCTGCGCGCAATCAAACCGAAGTCATCGCCGTCCATGGCGCCGATCCCGAGATCCTCGCTTTCGCCATGGCCAAGTACTCCCGTTCGTCGCTGTCGATGCGCGATTCCCTGGCCGAAATCAGCGCCCAGCGCGCAGAGCAGTTCCTCAACACCTTTTATTTCCAGTACGGCCACCGCTCCATCGCCGACCTCGCCCATATCGCCTTTGCCGTCGAGCGGCTATCCCTGCTTGCCGCCATCGTCCTGGTCGACGAGACCCGCTGGGACGGCCAGGAGCGCTCCACGCGCTATCAGAACTTCCTCGAATCCGGCTTCTACGTCCCCGATTTCGCAGGCGATTCCGTCTCCGAGGACCTCTACGCGCGCACCATCGACTCGCTTCTCGCCGCCTACAAGCGCGTCAGCTTCGCCGTTCACGAACTGCTTCGCCGCCGCGTCTACTGCCCTGAAGGCATGAAGCTCGAGGCGTACGAGCGCACCCTTCGCGCCCGCGCTTTTGACGTCGCCCGCTACCTGCTGCCGCTGGCCACCAACACCTCGCTCGGCCAAATCGTGAGCGCCCGCACTCTGGAAACGCAGGTGTCGCGCCTGCTCTCCCATCCTGCCGCGGAGATTCGCATGCTCGGCGAGAAGCTTCGCGAAGCCGCCACCGGCCCCGCGTGGAACCTGAACGCCCGCGCCGCCCAGTCCATCATCGACAAGATCGAGGTCCTGGACGACGAAGCCGCGCCTGCTCTCGCCGCTCAGGCCGCCGCCCTATTCACACGCGAGGTCCGCTCCGCGCCCACTTTGGTCAAGTACGCCCAGCCAAGCGATTACCTCATCAACACCAAGCGCGATCTGGCCCAGGCCGCTGCCGAGCTGCTCAGGAACTCGCCTCCCGCAGCCGCTCCGCTAGTCGATCTGGTCGAGCGCACCGAGTCTCTCGAAGTCGAGCTCGCTGCCACGCTCCTCTATTCCGCCTGCCGGCACCCTTACCGGCAGATCCGCGACCTGATTGCCTCCCAGCCCGCCGCGCGCAGCACTGAAATCATCGAACTGGGCTTAAAGCACCGCGGCAAGCACGACGAAACGCTCCGTGCCTTCCATGCCGGCGCCGCCATTCGCTTTGACATTCTCATGGATATCGGCGGCTTTCGCGACTTCCACCGCCATCGCCGCTGCACGCAGATCATCCAGGACTTCACGGCCCTGCATGGCTATGAAAGCCCCGGCTCCGGCGACCTGGGCGCAGGTTTAGACATCCTTGCAGAGGCCGGCGTGCTCTCCGAGTATCGCGAGGCCATTGACGCCGCCCACCGCACTGCCAGCGTGATCGCCGCTGCACCCGTCCTCGGAGCCGCGCAATCCGCCACCTATCTCTACCCGCTCGCCACCCGAATTCGCGCGCTATTCAAAATGGATTTCGCTGAAGCTCAATACATCACCGAGCTCCGCTCCGCCCCCGCAGGCCACTTCAGCTACCGCCGCGTCGCCTGGGAGATGTACCGCGCTCTCGAGAGGCGCCACCCCGCCCTGGCCAAAAACATCCGCGTCACCGACTTCACCCAACCCATCGATCTGTTCCAGCGCTGAGAGCACACGCGCCCGCCACGGTCACGCCGCCAGAAACCTCTGCATGAGCCGCTGTTCGCGCCGGCTATTGCACGGTGAGGGTGACTGTGTTGGTCACAGTCGTCGCACCCGACATGCCCGTGACGGTGATCGTGTACTGTCCTAATGTCGTGCCGGGGTTTCCGCCGCCGCCGCCACCACCACCGCCGCCACTTCCCGATCCGCCGCACGCTACTACCCCGCCCGCAATGAAGATCGCGAAAGCCGCGAGGAGCATCAGATTTCGCCAGAAGCGGCGTCGCAAGGGCAGAATCCAAAGCGCAATGCAAGCCAATACCGGCGCGGATGCCGTAGACCAGCGCATCCACGATGCCGGTGGAAGAACCATTTTTGCGGAACTTGGTCCCGTCGTCGTAAACGTCAAGGTAGAAGTCGCAGGGCTGGATTGGAGCAGATTCACCGAAGCCGGTGTGAAGCTCATTGTGGGCAAGTCTTGTGCGCCCGGCGGGCTCGTTGTAATCACCGCGGTCAGAGCCACGTTTCCGACGAAACCCCCTGTCGGAAACGCTGTGACAGTCGAGGAGTTCGCGCCAGATAGCCCCCTCGCCACAGCAAGCGAGCCCCCGCTGAGGGTAAAGGACGCATTCGCCGGCGCGGACACCACCACGGTAGCCGTTGCTGTAGCGGCGTTGTAGTTGTTGTCGCCGCTATACGCGGCTGAAATCGTGTCGGTGCCGGGTGCAAAGGAACCTGCCGGGATGATGATGCTTCCGGAGCCGTAATTGATGCCAATCGGCGAAGCATAATATGCGGATGTCAGCGTGACCGTGCCGCCAGCCGCCGGCGCCGGCACGCCTGACCCGCCGCTCACGGAAGCGGTTACCGTGATCGACTGTTGCGTGGAAAAGCTTGACTCCAACGGTGTGATCGTCAAAATCGGCGTACCCTTGGCTACGTTGACTGTGCCCGTGCCCGAAGCGTTGGAATAGGCATAACTGGCGATCGAGTCGGGGACATAGAATACGTTGATGATGCTCGCGCCGCCTGCGAACGTTCCGGCAGGGAGCGTCACCGTCGCACTGCCTCCTGACAGCGTGCCGGTTACGGTTGTTCCCACGTCCGAAACACTGATCCCGCCGGTCGGCGTCGGATTGCCCGCCCCGCCGCTCACCGTGACCTTGATCGACAGTGGTTCAATGGTTGTCGGATTTTGTGTCACCGGAGTCACCGTCAACGTCGGCGCAATAATCGGCGACAGATAAACTCCAATCGTGTTCGATCCGGTCGTGCTGACGTAGAGAGCGGTGCTTTGCGTATCGGGGGTATAGGCGGCGCTGAGCGTGTCGAGCCCCGGCGGCAGAGTGCCCGGAGCTAGGTTGATGATCGCGTTTCCGGCGGTGACTGCCGTCGATGCGGATGTATAGCTCCCGCTCGTCAATACAACCGATCCCGTCGGTGCCGGGTCTCCCGTGGGGCCGGCCACGTCTACCGTGACGGTGATCGTCTGCGCACTCGTAGCGCTGCCGGGATTCGCCGATACAAACACGGTCGGCGTCAGCTTCGCGCCTTCATTCTGGACGTTGGTGAAGTTTGACGCTGTCAGATAGCTCGACCCGCTCCCCGCATCCGGTGTATAGGTCACCGTCAGCGTATCGTTGCCCATCGCCAGCGATCCGGCCGGAATGTTGACCGTCGCGCTTTGGTTCACCAGCACGACCGGCCCCGAACTGTAGCCGCCCCCCGTCAAAGTCACTGAGCCCGTCGGATTTGGATAGTACTGAACGGCATTCACAACCACGCCCACGGTGATGGACTGAGTATTGGTGATGACCGTCTGAGAGGGAGTCAGAGAGAGTGTCGGTTGCACCAAGGGCGGCACAGTGACCGTGAGCAGCGTGCTTGTCGATGAGCTCGCATAAATCGGGGCGCTCGCGGCGTCAGGCGTATAGGTGACGGTTACCGTGTAATTGCCCACCCGTAGAACTCCCGCCGCGAGGTAAAAGACCGCCGGCGAATAGTTCGGCACCGCGATTGTCGACGTATAGCTTCCGATGGTCAGGGTAAAGGTCCCCGTCAGTGTTGCCCCGTATGGCGCTCCCCTGGAATACACCATCACCGCAAACGGCTCGTTTGTGGCAACCGTCGCTGGGCTGTTAACGGAAACCACTGGCGTGAAGATTTTCGTCGCTGTCGGGTATGCGGCCTCAAAAATGTCTGCATTCAGCGAGCCAAGGCCCGTCACCTCGTCGTATCCGGTTCCCACCTCATAGCCCGCCTGTCCTCCGCTCAACCCATTCGGGCCCGGAATGCTGTTGTTGCACATGCTCGGCGTGTTGATGTCGCATGTGCTCACGCCGCTGCTCGCCAGCGTCACGTCCTGAAAGGCCGACGGCGCGCCGTACCACATCTGGTACAGCGCTGGATTCAGATTCCCTTGGGGCGCGCTCATGCTCTGGTCAAGTAGCGCCGCGATGCCGGCCATGCTCGGCGTGCTGGCCGAAGTCCCTGAGAAAACCAGAAAGTAGAAGGAGCCGCTGGTGACGCCGCAGCTTCCGCCGCCAGCGGCAAAACAGCCGAAGTAGCCATCGTGCTCAGACGCGGAGAAGGCCACATCCGGCGTATACCGTCCCGCGTTGGCCGTGGGAACTCCAGGAAACCCCTTCTGCCACGTTGGCGTCGCGATCACCGAACTCACGCCCCCGCCCGAAGCAGCTACCGTGCTCGTTGTTCCATTCCACGACTCGTTCCAACCGCCCTCAGGAATGTACCCGAGAGCCGTGGTCCCAAGGCTCCCTGAACTACTGCTCCAGGAACTCGATGCGTCGTTGAACTCCGTCCCCCCCACGCACGTGGCGTAGCTCGACGAGCAAATGTAATTCGGGCTGTTTGGCTGCGGGCTTGCCGGAGGCGTCGCAAACGCCGGATCGCATCCTGAGGCTCCTGAGTCGCCCGATGCGACGAACGACGAGATTCCTTCCGCGGCCGCCTGCTGAAAAAGCGAGTCCCAGAAATTCACGCCCGCCGGGCCTGCAGCCGATTCACAGGCTCCGAAGCTGATGGTCATCACTTCGACCGGTGTCGGCACTGTCTGCACTAGATACTGCGCGTCCACCTGGATGCCGCCGCTCGCTTGGGTCGCCACCACCAGCAGCAGTTGCGCCCCCGGTGCCACGCTTCCCGCTCGTTCAACGTCCAGCGTCGCTTCGCCCTGGTCGCCGATCGAAACCCCAGTGCCCGGAGGCGACGTATACGCCGGTCCCGGATCGATTCCACCGAATGCGGTCGGCACCACCTCTGTCGGCCTGTTAAACGTGACACCTGTCGCCGCCTGGAAGTATGTGAAATCGGTCGCATAGGTCCGCGAACGCCCCACGATTCCGATCTTCTCGCCTGTACCTGTGCTGGGGTAGTTTGGCACGTCATAGATTTTGTCGAAGTCGCCCGGCCCGATAAAGTGAACGGTGCTCGAAGCGTTGATCGCCGGCGAATCCATCTGCATGACTCGCGCCTGGTTCTGCGGATCCTCCTCGATCGAGTAAAGCCCGCGAATCGCCTTGATCGCCGGCGCCACTGCCTGCGGCACGATCGGATCCGAAGAAACCGAGACCAGGCTCCTGCCGTCGACCCGGTAGTTATGCAGCTCGGTTTGGAAGGCGCGCGAAACGTCCGCCGCCGTGCCTCCGAATCCTATGAAAGTCTTGCTCGGTGCAATCCAATCCACATGCAGGCCCTCAGATTGGAGCCAGCCCTTGATAGTCGCCACATCGGCGTCTGACGGTCCGAAGCGACTTCCGATCTCCGCCGCAGTCAGCCAGTGATGGTAGTCGGGCGACGCGGGGTTCTGCTGATCGGCCAGAAACTGCTCAAAGGCAATTTCCTGCGCGGACGGTCGCGCCAGGACCAGAGTGAGGCCTTCCACCGGCTGGTCCGCCGGCAATCGCCCTGCGTCGTTCGCCGCATTCGCCCACCGCGGATGGTGGTTGGGCAAAGCCTGCACTCGGGACAAGTCAATCGGCGCTGGAATCAGGCTCGGAGCCTGCGCGGCAACTGTGGAACCGAGGGTAAGGAAAAATGAAGCGACCAGAAAGCCTGAGAATTGCGATCCTGACAGGCACGAGCGCAAAACTCGCTTGCGGCGACTCGGTCGAATTCCGCAACCTGGTGCAGAGGAACAACGAATCTTGCCGCGAGACGCGCGATGCGCAATCTCGTCTTCCCTCTCCGCATCGGGATTGGAGGGTTCAAGGCTGAGAGACATTCTGAAACTCCAAAACGTGGAATCATGATCCGCGGCGCGGCGAAGGGCCGACAACTCAGCAACCCCGTTGAGAATCCCGGATCGCAGACCACCCCAAACGGACGCGTTCTCCAGCGAATCGGTTTCAAAGCTGGCAACTGCACGGAATGATACACCCACTATGCAGTGACAATTGCGAATTCTTTCCGTCCATGCTCTCCCGGAGTTGCCCCGCTCGCCCCAACCTATTCAATCTGTCTGCATTAACGTGTCCTGGTCCGGTGGTTGCGGATCACCGGCACTCATCCGTGTCGTATACTCAGCGAGTCCGCGAGCTCCTCCTCGGACCCCACTCGTTAACAGGCTCGAAGACCCCGCATGGTCACCTTGTTGGCGAAGGCCTTCAATCCAATCACGCCCGGCTGCAATGCCGGACATTCAAATGCCGGGAGCGCTTCTTCCGGCTTGCAATACGGAGGTTTTTCATGAGCCCGCAAGGAAGTTTTTTGATGATCTCGATCAAGAAATCAATTCTCTGGTCCTGCCTTGCCGCATTGCTGCTTTCGGCGGCAGTGCTCGTTATGCCCGCGTCCGCGCAGGGGCCGACCATCCGCAGCGTCACCTTCTACACCGTCAAGCCGAACCGTATCGGCGATTTTCAGGCTGAGGTCAAGGAGTACAACGCCATCATGGCCAAAGCCGGCTCCGATCGCTACAGCACCATCTGGACTTCGCTTACCGGTACCCGCGAGTTCGCGCGCGTGCAGATGTACTACAAGTGGGCCGACTTGGACTCGACTGTGGGCACCGACCCCAAGTTGAAGGATCAGGCCGCCGACCTGACGCGCATCAGCATGCGCATCATCGAGTGCACTTCAAGCTGGCACCGCGACATCGACGTCATCATGCCCGACTACAGCCTGCCCGACAGCGGCGATGAGCCTACTATGATTCGCGTTCTGGTTACACATGTGCGCCCGGAAAAGTTCCGCGAGTATCTCGACTTCCAGAAGAACGTAGTGCTGCCCGCAATCCAGAAGAGCGGAGCTAAGGACTACAACTTTGCCGATAAGCGCTTCGGCGAGCCCGGCCCGGTATACGTTTCTGTCGTCGGCTTCAACAACTGGGCCGATCTCGATGCCGGCGTTGGCGCTGAAAAAGGACTCAGCAAAGACGACTACAAAGCTCTCGTTGACAAGGTGCACGAGCTCATCGTGAGCAGCAACTTCATCCTCTATCGCTATCAGCCTGACCTGAGCTATCTGCCCGCGCCCGCACCCGCGAAGTAATCGCTGAAGTCGCGGAATGAACAGATGATAGCCAGGAAATGGCAACTGAACCGCGCGCCTCGGGGTCTCGTCTGCCGTGGTGGACCACGGCGGACGACCTTTCCTTAGCGCCGCATCGTTTTGCGAGGATTTCCCGTGAGAGCGGCAAGCTAGGGTCCGAGCGTGAAGTTTTCCTCCTATTTCGGCGATTTTCGCTTGAAAAAGCTCATTTTTTCGCGATTTTTCGCGATTTTTCGATGCGAATTTCGGTGACTTTCTGCTGATTGCAAACGAGTTAACATCAAATTGCACCAAACGCGATGCACCATTTTTATTTTTCTGCCCCCTGCGCTCTTTTTTCGAGGCATGTTTCCTGGAAGATGTGGAATGCGGGTCGGCCGAATTGAAGGCCGAAAAGCCACTTGGCTGCCGACCGGACAACGTTGCCGATTAAGAAAAGTGTAGCGAAATGGCGGAAATAATCGGCAAACTTTACTGTGATCAGAGATCAGGGGGCAGAGATCAGAAAGGGAACGACTTACACGAGTTTTGCGGAACTATTTTGGTGGATGGGGGCTTGACAGCTTTTGGGGTGAGGTCCGGGCCGAAGGTCCGACTGGGTTTACTTCGCGCGTGCAGGGGCGGCGTAGAAAGTTGCGTTGCCTCCGATTGTTGAGTCGACCAGAGGTGCGGTGAGGATGTTTGCCAAGGCGCGCCGGGCGGAAGTGAACGAGGAATGGTATATACTAATGATATAGACCATATGGAGGCGCCCATGCCGGCAAAAGCAGAAGGCAAACTGAAGTCCGCCGATGCGAAGCTGTTCTGGAATGGCCGCAGCCAGGCTGTGCGGCTGCCCAAGGAGTTCCGGTTTGAGGGCGACCGCGTGAAGGTAACGCGCGTGGGAGCCGGCGTGTTGCTGGAGCCGATCAGTCAGAGTCAAAGTGATGCTCAAAAGGAATCTGCCGAGGAGTGGTTCGCGCGGATTGACGGGCTCAAGGGAGATCCAATCTTTCCCGAGAGGCGCAAAGGCGCCGATCTTGTGGCGGCGATGCAGGCTTCGCCTTACAAGGAGATTGGCCTTGAAAGAGCCGGCGGTAGAGAACTGGACGGTGTAGGCGCTGGAGAGGATACTGTTTTCATGGCGACACAGCCCATTGCGAACGGATACGTGTCGGAGGAAGAGTACCTTTCCACGAGCTACGATCCCGACTGCGAGTACGACGAGGGCCTGGTCGTGGAGCGCAACTTGGGCGAGATTGAGCACGCGTATCTGCAAATTTTGCTGGGCACTCTTTTCACAATTCATGCGCAGGAATGGAACATCCTGGCCCTCACCGAGCAGCGGGTGCAGATCGCGCCGGAGCGATTCCGGGTGCCCGACGTCTGCGTACTGCGCTCCGATGCACCCTGGGAGAAGATCGTCACGCATCCTCCGCTGATCGCGATCGAAATTCTTTCGCCGGAGGACACCATTCGCGGCGCAGAGAAGAAAGCCGCGGAGTATCTCCAGTTTGGCGTCGCACACGTGTGGGTCATCGACCCGTATGCGCGGGTCGCCTATCGGGCAACGGGTGAAGGACTGGAGCGCGTTGCCGAATCCGAAATCACCGTGCCAGGAACGCCGATTTGCGTGCGTCTCACCGAGCTGTTCGAGAAGCTGGACCAGGCGCGCCAGCGCGGGCAGCGATAGGAGTGGTGATCGAGTGGCAGAGATCGACGAGTCGAAGTTCGACTACAACTATGTGCCGGAGCACCTGAAGGAGAGGAAAAAGAACTGGCGCAGCCTTTCGGTCGGCGAGCGAATGGAGCTGGTTTCGGAGCTGAGTCTGGCAGCTTGGGAAAAACTGGGCGTCGTCTACGATCCGAGCAAGCCGATGGATAAGACGATCCGGCGGGTTGAGCACAAGCGGGTTTGAGGGTTGCATGCTTCCGACAAATCCCAGGTCTCAGAAGCGAGACCTGCGGCAACGGCTCCTAGCTTCCCGTCCAAACGGTTGTCCATCAGTGGCCAGGTAGGTGATAATTCTGGTCTCATCCGGGCACACACAATGATGCTTCTATTGATATTTCTGGCTGTGGCAGTTTTCGCGGCCACCTTTGGCTGGTTTTCCAATGCCAAGGAAAACAAGCTCAATAGAGATATTCGCAACCAACTCGACCAGCGTGAACGTGCATTAAACGAGCGAGAGCAATTCATCAAAGCGCTCCCGGAAAAGTTCGAGCCCGGGCTCCTTCACGGTCGCAAATGGCTTGCTCACTTCATTGCCGATGCCGACCGCGCACTCGATGATTCAATCGCTCACAGATTGAGGTTCAAAAGTCGTCCTGCGCAAAAGGCCGCACAGGAGGTGTCGGAGGCGCGAGCCCAGCGTCGCGTCTTTAAGGAGCGCGCAAAATTCCTCGAATTTCAACTTCTTTCCTATAGGGAGTATTTTCCGTTCCTTGAGGAATATGAAGAAATGATCTTGGACGAGGCGATCCGACTTTCCGACAATGGAGACAACTTGGAGGCTCTCGAAGATGCCGATCCCGTTCTCAAATATGTGCCGAAAGCAGAATTTGAGCAGCTCTCCGCTAGTGAAAGGAATCAGGTAGCCCTTGATCGTTATCTCAGATCCAATTTGAGTCAATCGGCCATCGGCCGGTTTTACGAGCGATTCCTTGGCTATCAATTCGAAAGTAAGGGTTGGACAGTTGACTATTACGGGATCGTGAAGGGGTACGAGGACCTTGGGCGTGATCTCATTTGCAGGAAGGACGGCAAGACGATTATTGTTCAAGCGAAGTGCTGGGCCGCCGAAAAGCTCATCCATGAAAAGCACATATTTCAGTTGTTTGGCACCACGCAGCTCTACCTAATGAACAACCTCGGAGAAAGCCTCCTCCCTCCTGAGGTAAAGGCAATCTTCGTGACAACAACTTCCCTCAGCCCCGTCGCGCGCCAGGCGGCAGAGTGGCTCAAGATCGAAGTACGGGACAACATTGCATTGGACAAGACCTATCCGATGATCAAATGCAATATCAATCAAGCGACCAGAGGGAGAATCTACCACCTGCCATTCGATCAGCAATACGATCGAACTAAGATCGTCCCTTCGCTCGGTGAGATGTACGCCCGAACTGTCGAGGAGGCCGAGTCCAAGGGATTCCGGAGGGCATATCGGCACGTAGGGCCATTTACGTGACTCGGACTGGAACCCTCCGCGCGTTACGCATATAGTCGGAAAATGCTCGCGAGCAGGACTGTTATTGGAGCAGCGGCGGCTGCTCTTCGGAGCCGTTGCCGTTGAGTTCTTCGGGGGGGATGATGACCGCGGCGGCGACCTTGTCTTCCGGCTCGAGATGCAGGATGCGGACGCCCTGGGTGGCGCGGCCTGCGGCGCGAATGGTTTTCGTGTCGCAGCGGATGATTTTGCCGAACTGGCTGATGACCATCAGCTCCGATTGCTCGTCTACGCGCAGAATCGCCGAGGACTTGCCCACCTTTGAAGTGGCCTTCAGGTTGTTGACGCCTTGCGCACCGCGCGCAGTCAAGCGATATTCGTCGATGTCGGTCCTCTTGCCGTAGCCGTTCTCAGTGACGGTGAGAATGAGATATTTGGTTACGGCGAGCTTTTCGTCAAGTTCCTTGAGCGCTGTCCACGAGTCCTCGACCGCCTTTTCCGCGGTCTTCTCCGCAGTTTTTAGTTTCTCGCTTTGCTGATCGGCGCGTTTGTCTTCGCGGACCTTTTGCAGCGCTGCCTTCTTTTTGGCGTATTCCGCGCGCAGGGCGTTGAGTTTCGCAGTCAGCCCGAGTTTGGCGGCCTGAGCGTCCCGCTCCTCGTCGCGGGTCTGGTCGGACGGTGTAATGGCGATGCCGATGAGCTGATCGTCCTTCTTGAGCGAAATACCTCGGTTGCCGGCGGCGTTGCGGCCCATGGGGCGAAGTCCAACGCCATTGCGTTCGGGGTCGTATTCTTCCTCGAAGCGAATCGCCATACCATCGCGAGTGCCGAGGAAGATTGTCTGCTTGCCATCGGTGAGGCAGGCGGCGATCAAGTCGTCTTCACTGTCAATGGCGATGGCGATAATGCCACGGGCCATGACGTTCGAGAAATCCTTGAGCGGGGTCTTTTTTACGGTGCCGTTGCGCGTGGCGAAGAAGACGTACTTGCCTTCTTCTTCGAGATCGCGGACGGGCAGGATGGCGACAACTTTTTCTCCGGGCTGAAGATCGAGCAGACTTTGCATCGACTTGCCCTTGCCGGCGGCGCCAACGTCGGGGATTTCGTAGATCTTGAGCCAGTAGACGCGGCCGGTGTTGGTGAAGCAGAGCAGGAAGGCGTGGGTGGAGTCGACGATGAGCTGCGCGACGAAGTCTTCTTCGCGGGTCTTCATGCCCATGCGTCCGGTGCCGCCGCGGCGCTGCTGGCGGTAAATGGAGATGGGCGTGCGCTTGAGGTAGCCCTGATGGCTGACGGTGACGGCGACCTGCTCGTCGGCGATGAGGTCTTCAAGCTGCAGCTCGGCGCTTTCGTCGATGATCTCGGTGCGGCGCTTGTTGCCGTATTTGTCTCGGACGTCTTCAAGCTCCTTGACGATGACCGCGCGGAGTTTTGTCTCGCTGCCGAGGATCTCTTCGTATTCGGCGATTCTGAGGCGGATCTCGCCCAACTCCTTGAGGAGCTCGTCGACGGAGAGTTGCGTGAGGCGATAGAGCTGCAGTTCGAGAATGGCGTCGACCTGGCGGAGGGTGAGGCCGCGCTCTTCGTGGCGCTGCAATTCGCGGTCGAGCTGAATGATGATTTCGGTGCCCTTGCCCCAGGCGTAGAGGTTTTCGCGCGCCTCAGCCCGCGAAGCCGACGCGCGAATGATCTTGATGACGGTGTCGAGGTTGTCGAGCGCGATCTTGAGGCCTTCCAAGATGTGCTCGCGCTCGCGCGCCTTGCGCAGCAGGTAGACGGTGCGGCGCTGGACGACGTCGATCCGGTGGTCGATGAAGACGCGGATGGCTTCGGCGAGGCCCAGTTCAAGCGGCTGGCTGTTGACCACAGCCAGAAAGATCATGGAGAAGCTTTCCTGCAGTTGCGTGTGCTTGTAGAGCTGGTTGAGGACGATTTCAGGCTGCGCGCCGCGCTTGAGACCGATGACGAACCTCATGCCGTCGCGGTCGCTCTCGTCGCGGGTGCGGTCGGGGCTGATGTCGATGTCGGAGATGACTTTGTTCTGGACCAGCTCGGCGATGCGCTTGAAGAGCGTGGATTTGTTGACCTGATAGGGAAGTTCGGTGACGACGAGGGCCTTGAGCTCCTTGGTGGCGTTTTCAGTGGCTACGCGAGCGCGCATGAGGAAGCGTCCGCGGCCGGTGCGATAGGCCTCAACGATGCCGGCGCGGCCGTAGAGAATGGCGCCGGTAGGGAAGTCCGGCCCTTTGACGTGCTTGAGCACTTCGGCCAGGCCGGCCTTGGGATTTTTGACGAGATCGATGGCGGCGTTAACAACTTCGGTCAAGTTGTGCGGAGGAATATTGGTGGCCATGCCGACGGCGATGCCGCTTGATCCGTTGACAATGAGGTTCGGAATGCGTGTGGGCAGGACCGATGGCTCGACGGTGGACTCGTCGTAGTTGGGCACGAAGTCCACGGTTTCCATGTCGATGTCGGCCATGAGCTCGCCGGTGATGCGCTCCATGCGGCACTCGGTGTAGCGCATGGCGGCGGGCGGATCGCCGTCGACGGAGCCGAAGTTTCCCTGGCCATCGACAAGCGGCTCGCGCATGGAAAACGGCTGCGCCATGCGGACCAGCGTGTCGTAAATAGCGGAGTCGCCGTGGGGATGATAGACGCCCATGGCCTGGCCGACGACTTTGGCGCACTTGGTGTATTTCTTGTTGTGCTCCAGGCCCATCTCGCTCATGGTGTAGAGCACGCGGCGATGGACAGGCTTGAGACCATCGCGGGCGTCGGGGAGCGCGCGCCCGATAATGACCGACATGGAGTAGTCGAGATAGGAGCGGCGCATCTCCTCTTCGATGTTGATGGGGACGAGGTTGGTGCCGCCGGGAGGGTTCGGTGGATCGAGAGGGAGCTGGGGATTCTGATCGTCTGGCATAGAGTTTTCGAGGTCCGCGGGGAGGCGGCGGAAAAGGCCGGAAAGAGCGGGGCCGGGTCCGCAGGTCTCTCCTTCTATTTTAGTGGTTTGAAGGGGGATTTAGCAAGGTAGGCTGTGGGAAATAAAGCCTTATTTTGCTTAGTTTTATGGGGCGGTTCCAATGGTGCGTGTGGCGTCGCTGAAGTGACGCCGCACGGGGCTTGAGCTGTTAGACTGCACGCCGGGTTTTGGTCTTCAATTTGGAGCTGCTGCGGGTGTTCTTTCTTGTCTTTTTCCTGCTGCTGGTCTCGCCGAATCCAGCGAGGATCACGGGGGGCCGATCAGGCAACTCGACCACCAACTTGAGTTTGCCGCCGAGGCCCTCTACGTAGCCTCGGAGCGTCGAGATGTAGAGATCGGATCGCTTTTCGATGCGCGAAACGCCCTCCTGCCCGATTTTGAGTTTCTTAGAGAGGCGAGCTTGAGTCAGTTTGCGCAGGCGACGAACCTCGCGCAGGTTGAGTTCTTCGGCCTTGAGCTCCTCCGCGCGACACTTGATCCATTGCTGATCTTCGGCGGAAAATTCCTTGAAAACCTCTTCGTAGGGAATCGTCATTTCTTGTCAATCCTCTTCTGCTGCCGGGCACGCACCTTGGTCAAATGCTGCGCGAAGCGCCTATCGGCGACATCGATCAAGTCGGAATAGAACCGGTCCTTGGAAACCCCGGCTTTGTTCGCACCAACCAGCAAAATGGCGCTCCGCTCGGGATCGAATGCAAAGGCGACACGCCAAACCCCTCCATCGGCATCGAACCGTAACTCTTTCATGTTCGCATGTCGCGCACCTTTGAGCGTGTCGACATACGGCCTTCTCAATAAAGGGCCCAGTTCTTGCAATCGCTCCAGCCGCGCAGCAAGCTCACGTTTTACAGGAGCCGAGAACGCTCGAAACTCGGGTAAGAACTCATTGTGAAACTCGACAACCCAATGCCTGGTCATAGTATGCTCCGAAGAGCCTAATGTCTTCAAGAGCATTTTTCGCTCCTACACCAGGCTCGGCAGGCTGATGATGCAGATTACTGCCTGAAGAAAGACGATTGCTCCGCCAGCGGCGAGGGCCAGGCGGCCACGCGGACCATCGTAGGCGTCGGCAAAGACGCCGCCCACAAAGGTGAGGAGAAATGGCAGCGACCAGAGCCAGGGAGTTCCGGGCGCGCCTGTCATAACGAGGAACATCAGAACGACCGCGCAGAGAAGAGGAACCGTATTGCCGAAGTAGCGCGACTTGCGCGCGGCGAGATACAGCATTAGAGCGGCGGCGGACGCTAGTGAGACTCCGCTGTTGACGAATGAAAAAAAGAATCGCCGGGCAGGATCAGCGGAAACGGAGACGAAGCCGGCTGAGGAACGGACTGCGTAGCTGAATGCGTCAGGCGAGAATCCATAGCAGGCGAAAAGCAGCACCAGGCCGCCGGCCACGGAGACCAGGACGATGGGCAGCGCCTGGCTCCTGTGGCCTTCGGCAATCCAGAACATGGCCAGCAGTCCCAGCAGCGCCGCAACGGGAAGCGCCGCGATGTGGGAGGCGGCAATGACGCCGAAGATCACCGTGAGGAGCACGAGGCGCGGACGCCACTTTCCACCCCAGCGACGAAGACCTGTTGCTGGGGGCCCCGGCTTGCGAGCCGGGCCTTGCATGGAGTGCGCCACTCCGATGCAGGTGTAGACGCCGCCAAAGACACCGAGCGCGGCCAGCACGTCGGGATTGGGCGCGAGGCAAGCCTTGAGGACAGCGGGCGAGAAGCAATAAAGGGCGAGGGCCGTGTAACCGCCCAGATTGCCGTAGAGGCGGCGCGTGACCCACCAGATGCAGCCGCCGAGCACGAATCCGGCAAAGAGGAATGGCAGGCGCAGAAGCAGGAGGATATGCGTCATCTGATGGCGCAGTTCCCAGGTGCTCAGCTCGCTGCCGGAATTCTGTACGACGCGATTCTCTGGACTGCGAAAGAGATCGAATCCACGCTGGATGAGGAGATTGAGGGTGAGCGGAAGCCCGGCGAGGCGGTAGGCCAGAATGCCGTCGTGGATGTTGCCGCAGGAGGTGTAGTAGCCAGCGAGAGGCGAGGGATTTTCCCAGGTTTCGCGGCCGCAGCGGGCGTATTGATAGTCGCTGTCGGTCAGCGTTTGCCGGCTGACGAGCCAAAACCCCTGCAGCAGGAAGGCCGCCAGGAGTGCTGCCGCGATGCGTTGCGGCAGATTGAAGCGGAAGCGGCGAAGCATGCCAAAGCGGTGAGCCATCACGTTCAAAGCAAGCTTACCAGTCTGAACGGTTGTGTCTCTATGGTCGCTTTTGGGTTGGATCGCGCATTGCGAGCGAAGTTCGCCGTGGCGAACGAACTTTCGATAGCGCGCAAAAAAGAAAGCCGCCCCGAACAGGCTGTTACGAAACTCAAAATTGAGAGCACATATAGGGTTTGCAATTTGCTCAAGGCCCTACCGATTGTGGTCTAAGCT
The DNA here is from genome assembly GCA_003134815.1 of Acidobacteriaceae bacterium. Lineage (GTDB taxonomy): Bacteria > Acidobacteriota > Terriglobia > Terriglobales > Acidobacteriaceae > Telmatobacter. Next base: position 32,241 of record PLCO01000019.1, read on the forward strand.
CAAGATTTTCTGGTTTCGTAACAGCCTGCGAAGGACGGCTTTCCGCACGCAAGCGTTGGTGCTAATTGAAGATTGCGCCGACGGTGTCGTCGAAGGTGAGCGTGACCTCGCAACTGTTGGGTCCCGCCGCTGAGATGGCGGCCAGGGGTACGCAGTTGTAAGACCATCCACCAAAGGCTCCTGCCCCGGCAGGCGCCGTGAGGATCACGGTTGTGCCAACGGGATAGGTTGCCACACAAACCGATCCGCCAAGCCCTGCGCCGGCAGAGCCGGGGCCGCAATGGAGCACGTTGGGGGTGCCGGTGGCGGATGGAGCTGTTACGAGCCAGTTGGATGTGTTCAGGCCCTCGTTATAGACCGTAAGCGTGGACAGGAGCGAGGACGCCTCAGAACCCGGGAAGCACGAGCCAGCAGTCGTCGGCGTGGGCAGAACCAGCGGGCAACTAAAGCTGGCGGTAGCCGTCTGAATCGATCCGGTTTGTGCGTCGGTCGCTTCGGCGATAATCGTCGCGCCTCCGTTACCGTAGGCAGTCACAATTCCGGCGTTTGCCCCTCCGCTTGGGGTGCCCGTGCCATTTGAGTTGACAGGGAAGACGCTGGGCGCAGAGGTGAGCCACTGCACCGAGTTGGTGAGGTCTCTGACGGTCGGGGGCGTTGAATACGTTCCGATGGCAAGGAACTGTCCGGCATCGAGCAGGTTGCCGACCGTAATGGAAGTCGGGATGATCTGGAGCGCGAGTAGCGGCTCTGGTGCGGGCGTGAGGGCCACGCTGACCGTTGAGAAGTTCGAGACGATCGACCCATCAGGATTTTTCAATTCCGCAGTGATCGTACTCATGCCCAGGCTCACTCCGGTTGCTATGCCGTTGCCCGAGGCAAGCCCGGATGTGACGGTAGCAACAGACGGAATGCTGGAAAGCCAGGTGAGCTGCGGAGAGTTGGTTACATCCTGTTCGAGGCCGGTAGTGCCTGAAGTGGCGAGCGCAACGAACTGCCCCGTCTGGCCCGAGGCCGAGACGGTTTGGGAGGTTGGAAGAAGGGTGACGGCGGTATATTCCTCGGTTGTTCCGCCGAGCACTGTGAAGCTGGCCGTGGCGGTGAGGGTGTTGCCGCCCGTGGAGTAGAGGGCGGTGATGGTCGCGGTGCCCTTACCCGCCGCGGTGGCGAAGCCTGTGTTTGCGCCGACGGTCGCGATCTGCTGGCTGCTTGAACTCCAGGAGACCGCGCCAGTCAAGTTGACGGTGGAGCCCGAAGAAGTGGTTCCGATAGCGAGGAATTGGGCTGTTTCAGTGGGTAAGGCCACAGACTGCGATGTGGGGATGATGGCCAGGGAGACAACCGCGCCACCGGAACCACCTCCGCCAGAGCTGGCAGGAACTGTAATTGTCGAGGCGGCGGTGAGCGTTCCTGTGAAGCCATGGATGCTCGCGGTGATTTGGATGACCCCGGGACCGGTTGCGGTAACCAGACCGGTAGGATTGACAGTGGCGACATTAATGGAGGTCGTAGTCCAGGTCACCTGATCGGTGAGGTCCTGTGTCGTCGACGGGTGGTTGCTTCCATGGCCATAAATTCCTGTGGCCGTGAGCTGCGCCGTGGCCCCGATGCCCATGGTGATCGCGTTGGGCGTGACCACAAGCGAATCTACCTGAGAATTGGTGCAGCCCGCTATTGGCAGCGCAATAGCGATGAGGAGAAGCACCCGCGACAAAAAATCTCGATCATGCATGGTTGACCTCTGGAGCCTGCAGACCGCTTTGACGTAAAACAGAACATCGTCATGGCAGACTCTCGCTGGCCTGTATGCCTTCGACTATAGGGCATGTAAACAGCACACCGCAGTCACACGAAGGTGTTACTTTGGGCTTGGCATCAAGACAGTCAATAAGCCTTCCCGGATTGAGTTTTGGGGGCCGTTGAAGGCATCAATACGATCATCCATGCGGCGATGGAATGCCTTCCGCGCTCGGGTCGATGATTCGCCTTCGATGATTCCCCACCATTGCATGCTTCGTCGTAGTGTTTGCTTTGCCGCTACCTGCGGGAACGGCTACACTTCTCCTCAGCATGACTATCGGGAGCGGGAATATCGGGGACGGCAATACTCCGGAACGGCTGGTGAGCGCCGCACGCGCCGACGAAGAGCAGGGCTTTGAGCTGAAATTGCGCCCGCGCTGGCTGCGGGAGTTCATAGGACAATCAAAGGCCAAGGAACAGCTTGCGATTGCTCTGGAGGCGGCGAAATCGCGTGGCGAGGCGCTGGACCATGTGCTGCTGTTCGGGCCCCCGGGATTAGGCAAGACGACTCTGGCCACGATTATTGCCAACGAGCTCGATGTGGGCTTTCAGCAAAGCTCGGGGCCGGCGCTGGTGATCCAGGGCGATCTGACGGCGATCCTGACCAATCTGCGCGAGCGCCAGGTGCTCTTTCTTGACGAGATTCATCGCCTGCAACCGGTGCTGGAAGAAAAGCTCTACACCGCGCTCGAGGATTACAAGCTGGACATCATCATTGGGCAGGGGCCGGCGGCGCGCACGCATGTGATGGAGATTCGGCCGTTCACGTTTATCGGCGCGACCACGCGGCCTGGCCTGCTGAGCTCGCCGCTGCGCTCGCGGTTTGGGATTCTGCTGCGCCTTGAGTTTTATACGGAAGAGGAATTGCGCGTGATCGTGGAGCGCTCCGCAGAGGTGCTGCAGATTCCGATCGACACTGACGGGGCCGCGGAGATCGCATTGCGCTCCCGAGGGACGCCGCGCATTGCCAATCGATTGCTGCGCCGAGTGCGCGACTACGCGCAGGTGCGCGGATCGGGAAGTATCGATCGGCCGACGGCGCATGCGGCGTTAACTATGCTGGAGGTGGATGCGCATGGGTTTGATGAGATCGACCGGCGGCTGATGCTGACGATCATGCAGAAATACGATGGCGGGCCGGTGGGGCTAGGCACGCTGGCGGCGACGCTGGCCGAGGAGGAAGACGCGCTTGAAGAAGTTTACGAGCCGTTTTTAATTCAGATTGGATTTCTGGATCGCACGCCGCGCGGCCGCGTGGCTACGCGACTTGCTTACGAGCACTTTGGCATTGCAGTACCGGGGCGGCAGACGGGGCTGTTTTGAGCAGCAGCGGAGTTCGCGGAGTTGACGGGGCTAGTGGAGTTAAGAGTGATTCGGAGACCTTAGCATCGAATGGCGGCGCGCACTCATCCTACTTGCAGCACCACAGGCTCCGCCGACCTAAAGAATTGGAGAAGAATCATGGCACTGACTGAATCCACGATGCTTGAACTTGGCACAATTGCGCCGGATTTTGTGCTTACCGATGTTGTGAGCGAAAAAACGGTTCGTCGCGACGATTTTCGCGGAAAGCAGGCGCTGCTGGTTCTGTTTATCTGCGCCCACTGCCCTTATGTAAAGCACATTGAGAAATCTCTTGGGCAACTTGGGGCCGACTACGAAGGCAAGCCTCTGGCAATTGTGGCAATCAGTTCGAACGATGTGAAAACGCACCCTGCCGACAGCCCTGACGGCATGAGGCAACAGGCACACGACAACGACTTCGATTTCCCGTATTTATACGACGAGTCGCAGTATGTGGCGCACGCGTATAAGGCAGCATGCACGCCCGATCCTTATCTGTTCGACGCGGATTTTAAGCTCGTGTATCGCGGCCAGTATGACGATAGCCGGCCGGGCAACGGAGTTCTTGTGACGGGAAAAGATCTGCGCGCCGCGATCGATCTGGTGCTCGCGGGCAAGCCGGTGCCGGCGGAGCAGAAGCCGTCGATCGGGTGCAACATTAAGTGGAAGGCGGCTTAAAGCGCAGGCGAGTCGTCGCCGAGCATTGCTTCGCGGACGATTTTGATGGGTGGGAAGCCCTGGCGCAGAAAATCGTCGTGGAATTTTTCGAGGGAGAACGCCGCGCCTTCTTTCTTCTTGACGTCTTCGCGGAGCTTCATGATTTCGAGCTTTCCGAGCGTGTAGTAAAGATAAGTAGGGTCGCCGGCTCCGCGCTTCGTCTCGACTTCTGCTGCCTCTTTGGATTGGTAGCCTTCCTTCTGAAAGAAGTCCTCGGCCTCCTCCATGGTCATTTTGCCGGTGTGCATCTGAATGCCGACGATGAAGCGCGCATTGCGCAGCAGCGCATCCTGGAGTTGGCCGAGGCGCAATAGTTTTGATTCACGCGCGTCTTTCGCTCCGGCGCCGGGCTGGCCGTAGCCCTCGTCGAGCATCATCTGCTCGCAGTAGTGGGCCCAGCCTTCAATGTCGGTGTTCGCGCCAAGAATCTTGCGCACTTTGCTGGGCGCCTGCGGCAGCCACAGGAATTGCACGTAGTGGCCCGGGTAGGCTTCATGCACCGCGGTTGAGATCACGGTGCCGATGTTGAATCCGTGCATATAGCCGTCGACTTCCGCCGGCGTCATTTTGGGGTCGGGCAGCGTGACATTGAAGTAGGATTCGGTGGCGCGGGTTTCGAAGGGGCCGGCGGTGTCCATGCTGGCGAAGGTGGTTGCGCGCATGAACGGCGGCGTCTCTTCGACGATGGGCCGGACATCGGATGGAATGGTAACGATGTGATGGTCGCGGATGTAGCTGACGAGACTGGAAAATGTTGCGCGAAAGGCGTCGAGAAGCTGATCGGGCGCGGGATGGTCTTTGCCCAGCTCGTCAAGCACGGCGCGCGGATCTTTGCCCGACTCGAGCTCGGCGGCGACCTGCTTGAAGTGTTCCTGATTTTTGCGCAGGTCGGCCCAGCCGATATCGAGAAGCTTGTCGAGAGGCAGATCGACCATTTCGTCGTACAGGAGCTTTTTCTGAAAGGTATCTGCGCCGATGCGGAAGTCGCCATTGGAGCGGGGCAGCACATCGGCTTTAAGCCAGGCGAGATAATCGCCGAGCGCGGTGACGACAGCGGCGTTGGTGGTGGCAAATTCGGCTTTCAGCGCCGGATCGGTGGCGTCGTTGAAGGCCTGCGGCACGTCGTGCCGAAAGAAGTTGATAATGTCCGGCAGTTGCTCGATGGCAATCTCGGTGAAGATGCGAGGAGGGTTGTTGAGGTTCTGGTGCGCGGCGGCGAGCAGCGTAGGCATTTGCTCTTCGCGGGCGATAAGCGAGCGCAGCCGTTCGTCCGGCGGGGCGAATTTGCGCTCCATCAAAACAAAAGCCCCGTTGGCGCATGTGCTCGAATAAGTGTCAGCGTTTTTCTCCCAGGGGCGAATGGTTTCAAGGGTGAGGAGTTGCGAGTTGATGTTTGACTTGACGATGTCCAGATCCGCCTCGACAGGATCATAACTCTCGAGATAGACGTTAATTGCCAGAGGTGTTTCAACCGCGACCCCATTCAGCTTGTAGGGGTGGTATTGAAAAGTGAAGACTTGTTGTTTCAGGTACTCGACTTGATCCGGTGTTAAGGCTGGGTCCTGGCTCGCAACGCCAAGAATTCGGGGAATGCCTTCGGGCGAGAGAATCGCATTAAATACGACCCCTCCAGATTCCAATTTTCCCGCAGGGATCCGGGATCGTCGCTTTTCAAGAGCTTTTTCTCTAAGCCGGTCGATCTCCTCGAATTTTCCGAGGAAGTTCTTCAGTGCTGCGATCTGGGCGTCGATGCTCGGGCGCGAGAAGTCTTCAAGCCGCGCGTCGTATTGGTGGAGGCCCGCCATTGTCCCGCTTGAGGGAGCGTAGCGAAAGTAGACCTGGTCAAAGTAGTCGTCGGAGACTTTTGCAAACTGCTGTTTCCAGTCCGGCGGTGCGCCGTGCGCGCCGATTGCAGAGAACATAAGTGCTCCTATCGCAGTAAGGCTGGTCGCGTTTTTCATGGTTCGTCTCCGTTTCGGGCCGGTCAGCTTTGCGCATTTCACATTTGCGCCGAACGTCTATGCGCTGACCGACGCGGGCGCAAGATTCGAAAGCAATTCCCGAATTTCGAGCAGAACTTCGTCGGACCGCGTGGCACGCAGTGGAAACTTGAGCAGACCCTGCGGCGTGAATTGCGCGCCGCGTTTGGCGTTGCGCGCGACAAGTTGCATCAGATGCGCGGGATCCACGGTCGCGTTTTCCATGAAGCGGATTTGCAGCTCGCCGCGCTTGCGGTCAACCTGCGCAATGCCGAGGCGCTCGCACTCGAGGCGCAACATGGCCGCTTCAAGCAGATAGACGGTGGCGTCAGGCGGCGCGCCATAGCGGTCTTCGATCTCCGCGCGAACTTCGTTGATTGCGGCTTCGGTGGTGGCGCCGGCGATCTTCTTGTAGAGGCGCAGGCGCTGGTTCTCCTCCGGCACGTAGCTCTCGTCAATGCGCAGCGCGATGCCGAGGTTGAGCGCTGTGGCAGGGCGCTCATCGCTGGCTTCGCCCTTCATCTCCTTGACCGCGGCTTCGAGCATCGATGTATAAAGCTCAAAGCCGACTGCCTCGATGTGGCCGCTTTGCTCGCCTCCGAGCATATTGCCCGCGCCGCGCAGCTCGAGATCGAGCGCCGCGATCTTGAATCCTGCGCCGAGGTCGCTGAACTCCTTGAGGGCGGCAAGACGGCGGCGGGCGATTTCAGTTAATTCGTTTTCTGGCGGGATGAGAAGGTAGGCGTAGGCGCGGCGGTTGGAGCGGCCCACGCGTCCGCGCAACTGGTAGAGCTCGCTGAGGCCGTGGCGCTCGGCGCGATTGATGAGGATGGTATTGGCCAGCGGAATGTCGAGGCCGTTTTCGATGATAGTGGTGGCGACAAGCACATCGAACTCGTGACGCATGAAGGCGAGCATGACTTTCTCGAGATCGTTTTCGCCCATCTGGCCGTGCGCCACCGCGACGCGCGCCGATGGAACCAGTTCCTGGATGCGTGAGGCGATTTCGTAGATGGACTCGACGCGATTGTGCACGAAAAATACCTGGCCGCCGCGCTCAAGCTCGACCTCGATTGCGGAGCGGATAATTTTTTCGTCGAAGCGCGCGACGACGGTTTGAATCGCCATGCGATCCTTGGGCGGCGTTTCAATGATGCTCATATCGCGAAGGCCTACGAGCGACATGTGCAATGTGCGCGGGATCGGCGTGGCGCTCATGGCGAGGACGTCGATCTCTTTCCGCAACTGTTTCAGACGTTCCTTGTGGCGGACGCCGAAGCGCTGCTCTTCGTCAACGATGAGCAGGCCGAGATCCTGAAATTTGATGTCCTTCGATAGGAGGCGATGCGTTCCGATCAGAATGTCGACGCGGCCGGTGGCGACGCGCTCGATGATGTCCTTCTGCTCCTTCGGGGTGCGGAAGCGGGAGATCATTTCGATGTGAATGGGGAACTGCGAGAAGCGCAGCTTGAAGGTTTCAAAATGCTGGAAGCTGAGCACCGTGGTGGGCGTAAGAACCGCGACCTGTTTGCCATCCTGCACGGCCTTGAAGGCGGCGCGCATGGCGACTTCGGTTTTGCCGTAGCCGACGTCGCCGCAGAGCAGGCGGTCCATCGGCGTGGGCGATTCCATATCGTCTTTGACGGCGCGAATCGCGGTGATCTGGTCATCGGTCTCGGTGAAATCGAATGAGTCCTCGAACTCGCGCTGAAATTCGTTGTCCAGCGAGAACGCGTTGCCCTGCGCGGTGTGCCGCTCGGCGTAGAGTTTCAGCAATTCGGCGGCCATATCCTGCATGGCCTTGCGTACACGAGCCTTGGTTTTGGTCCATTGCTGCGAGCCGAGCCGGTTGAGCACGGGCGCGGGCCCGGTATCGGTTGAGCGGTATTTCTGTATGAGGTCGAGCCGGATGAGCGGGACATAAAGCTTTGCGCCTTCGGCGAACTCCAGAATCATAAACTCGATGCTGAGGCCGTCCTGCTCGATTTCTTTGAGGCCTTGATACTGCGCGATGCCGTGCTCGACATGGACGACGTAGTCGCCGACAGCGAGGTCGCGGAAGTCGGAGACGAAAGCCGCGGTTTTAGATTTCTTCTGGATGGGGCGTGCTGCGACGTCGGCCTCATCGGAGAGATCGTTGGCGCCGAAGACGATGAGGTTCGAACTTGCAAAGACGACGCCCGACGCAAGAGGCGAGCGGACGATTACGGGCACGCGGAGGTCGCCGGCCATGAAGCTGGCTTCATCGAGCACAGTGTCGCCACTGGGGCGCGGCATGCGGCTGCCCATGCGGTAGGGAACTTCGTATTCACGGAGCAATGTTGCGAGACGCTCGACGTCACCCTGATGCGGAGCGGCAAGCACGATGCGGGCTTCCGCGGAAATGAGTTTTTTCAACTGCTCGGTGAGCGCGGAGATGGAGCCGTGGAAGCGCAGAGTGGGCCGCGTGGGAATCTCGATTTCGCCGAGCGTTGCGTCGTCTTCGAGAACGTCGACCGCGCCCAGTTGATCGAGATCGAGGCCCGTATGCGCGGCGAGCGACGCCTGCAAGGCTTCCGGCCGGAGATAAATGTCTTCAGGGCGGACGAGCGAACCGATCCCGGAGCGGTCGTGACGCAATTCAACTTTGCTCCACCAGCGGTCGATCTGGCTGCGGACCATTGCCGGCTCGTCGACAAAGAGCGCGCAGCGCGGAAGGAGCGTGAGCAGGGAGCGCTCCGCTCCGGCGACGGAGGCGAAGAACTCCCAGCCCGGGAACACGCTGACACCGCCGGCTGCGGCGGCTTCAACGGCCATCTCGTCATTCTCGGTTTCGACACGCTGCCGGCTGAGGCGGCCGTTGACGGAGGCCAGCAGGCGCTCGGTGACCGGCGTTTCAGTGAGCGGAAGCAGTTGCGTTTCGTCCAGGCCGCTCTGCGAGCGCTGCGTCTCGGGATCGAATTTTCGGATGGTTTCAATCTCGTCGCCGAAGAACTCGATGCGAACGGGACGGTCGGCCTCGGGCGAATATACGTCGAGGATTCCGCCGCGGCGCGTGAACTGGCCGGGCATTTCGACGAGATCGACCTGCGTGTAGCCGACACTGGCCAGATGAGTGGTGAGTGTTTCGATGTCGACTTCCTCGCTGCGTTTGAGGGTGACGGCGAGGCCGGCGTAGTACTCGAGGTCGAAGAGCTTGAGCGCGGCGGATTCGACGGGGGCGATGAGAATGTCGACTGCGCCGGTTGAAAGCTTCCACAACGCGGCGGCCCGCTGCTCCTGCACGTCGGGGTGCGGCGAGAGATTTTCAAAGGGAAGAACATCGTGAGCGGGAAAACGGACGACGCGGGCCGGGTCGACGGCGCCGGTGAGCTCGCAACCGGCCTTAATGAGGGGTTCCAGTGATTCGGCGGCCTTGTTGTCGGCCACGATTACGATGACGGGCTGCTTGGCGGCGCGGGCCATCAAGGGCAGGTAAAGTGCGCGCGCTGTTGAGGTCAATCCGGACACACGCCGACGCCCCGCACCCAGGCTGAGCTGCCTGCGAACGCGCTCAAACCCCGCGGCGTGCTCCAGCTCCGCAAAGATTTCGCGGACAAACGGGAGGATCATCAGGCTTTAGTTTAGCAGCGGGGGTGTGAAGCAGGTGCGTTGCGGAATTGGCTTATCGCGCGGCCATGCAGGACACGGCCGCGCTCGAGTCGCATCCCGGGCAGTGACTCAGTCGATGCGCGGTGTGCCGCGGCGAAGAATCATTCCAGTGATGCCAAAAGAGACGATGAGAATGAGGGCGAGGAAGAAGTAATAGGCCATGGGATGCGCCCAGCCTGGAGAGTACTTGAGATCCTGGCCGACCCAAAGCAAAAGGATGGTGGCGATGACAGCAAATTGCCCGGCGATGACAAGAAATGTGTGCCCGAGGTCGCGCCGCTTGTCCAGCGCCTCAACCTGGTCGGGGGAAAGATTGCGCTCTTCGAGAGGAAGCAGGGAATTGGACATTCGGGACTCCTTGATTGGGGTTGCAACTGGGCTTGCCGGGGCCCTCAGGATCGGGCTCGCCTGCTTCGATTCAATCACATACCGCCCGGCGCGCGCTAGCTAGAGCTAGTCCGTGAGAAAAGCGAGCGTCTGCAGAGAGGTAATCTCAAACGGCTTGCGGCAGCGGATGTTGGCGCACTGCAGCTTGTCGTCGCGGCGGACCATATAAGACTGCGCCTTGGCGAAGCGCGCCCGGTCGCGCTCGTCGGCTCCGCGCGGCAATTGCGCGCGCTTGCGGCGGACGATCCAGGTGACTTTATATTCTCCGGCCTGACCACACTTGGGGCAGTTGAGGTTGTGCGTGCGTTGTTCGGTGGTTTCGTTGAAGAATTCCCGCTCGTCCATTTCCTGTTTTTCCTCTGTCTGATCTTCCTTGGTCCGTTGTTTCTTTGCCGCTTTTCCTAATTCCGATGTTCCTTCGCCCCTTGTCGCGTTGCCGGGCCTGAACCTTGGATTTCTGAATCCAGCCCGCGCGCCGGATCGGCGAAAGGGTGAAATCGCGAAACGGTAAAACCGCGAGGCAATCGGTGAATCGGCGAAACGGAATTCAGTCCGGCACTTTCGCGCCGGGCGAATTTATTCCATACTCATGCTTGCGATGGCGAAACGCAAGCCAGCCCGGTTTTCGGCCACAAAGGCGGTGAAGGCCAACGCCCGCGAGCGCGTGGGCCAGCCTAAACCCTCGCGAGTTTTGCCCGATAAGCCGCGGACTGGACGCAAGGCGAAGCATAAGCCGGGGCTCGATGAGATTATTCGACAAGATGAATAGGCGGCAGGAGGACCAAGCATGGCCAAGGCAGTTGGCTTCGGTGGAGTTTTTCTGAAGGCGCGCGACCCTAAGGCGCTGGGGCGCTGGTATGCGGAGCATTTGGGCATCCCCAGCCAGGAGGGCGGTTCGCTGGCATTCGAGGGGCCGGAATCCGCGGGCATGACGGTCTTTGCGCACTTTCCTGTCGACACGAAGTATTTCGGGGAAGGCGCGCAGCAGTCGATGATCAACTTCAGGGTCGACGATCTGGATGGGCTGCTGAAGAAGCTGGCCGAGCCTGGAGTGCGCATCGATCCTAAACGCGACGACTCTCCCTACGGCCGATTCGCGTGGATATGGGATCCCGAAGACAACCGCGTGGAGCTGTGGCAGCTTGTTGCTGATGAGGAGAACAAGAGCAACTGAGCGCGAGAAGCCCGCGGCGAAATGCTGGCCGAAACGCGGGTTAGGGCGCGCTTGGGGGTTGTTGCGTACTGTAAGGACCGGGGAGCGACGGCGCGGCTGGCTGCTGGTCTGGATTCCCAGTGACCGCGGTGCGCTTGGAATAGATGCGGAACTCGACAATCAGGTCGAGCAAGACCGGAACCGGCTTGCCGTCTTTAATGGCCGGCTGGAATGTAGCCTTGCGAATCGAATCGACGGCACTCTCGTCGAGACCGAAGCCGATGGGCCGGGCCACGGCGATTTCGCCCGGCTTGCCGTCGGGGCCGATGACAACGTGATAGAGGCACATGCCGGCAACGCCGTGGTCTTGCGCGTATTGGTTCGATGCCGGCTCGAAGGTCGAGGTGAGGTGGGCCTTTTGATCGACCATGCTCTGGCGCAGGACGGTGGGATCGGCGGGGCGGTAATCGGTTTTTGCGGCTGCCGCGGCGTAGTAGAGCTTCCAGAAGTCGGGCATCGACTCCATGAGGCGTGTGTCAAAGCCCTGCGCGAAGACGTTGCCTAGCGCGCCGCGCAGCAGGGTGTTGGCATGTGCCTGCGAAATGGTGGTGGTGACGCTCTTGGCGTCGGCGGGGCGCTCGGCCGCGGGCGCTGCGGCGATTTCGGCCTGGGCGTCTGTGTCGGACGCGGCGTCTGACGCTGGCGCAGCGGCGGTGTTTGGCGCTGGAGGGGCTGAAGCTTTCGGTGCGGGATTTCGAGCGTTGCCTTTTTCCTTCTTTTCTTTTGGCTTTACGACAAGCTCGCGGTCGATGGTGATTTTGACCACTTTTTTCTTCGGCGTAATGTTGACCTGGTCGACGGCCTTTGTGGGATCTTCATAAGGCAGAGCGCCGAGGAAGTGCAGCCCGAAGCGCTGGCCTTGGAGCTCAAGCTTGTGCTTGGTCAGGCGAATTTTATCGATCTGGATTGCGCTCAGTGTGTATGAGCCCTGCGGCGAGTGGCCGACCAGGACACCGTGCTCGTTGTAGCTCAGGTCATTGTCCAAGTAGCCGCCACGCAGGAAAAGCTGCTTGCCGGCGAGGAGATGCCGGATTTCGTCTTCGGTGATTTCAGCAGGCTCTGAGACGCGGCCGGGCGTCGAGGAAGCGGACGGGGCGTTGGGCGGAGCGGCGGGTTGGCTTTCAGTGGGTGGGGCGGGAGGCACCGGGGTTGGCGGCTGGGTCTGGTCGGTTGCGGGCGCTTGCGTGGCGGGCTGGGAATCGGGTGCGGGTGCGGATGCAGGCTGCGAAGGTTGGTCGGCAGAAGGTTGTTGGGCTGCGGGAGCCTGCGCGGTGGGTTGATTGGCGGGCGGGGGCGTGGCAGCGGATTGTTGCGCACTTACTCCGGTGAGAACGGAGGAAGCGAGAGCCGCGGCGATCGTGGCGCAAAAAACCAGGACGCCGAGGCGCGAGGTGGACGTTTTCATCAAGGTGGAGCGGAGACGAGAGATTTTGAGCGGCATGGGGGAGCCTACGAAAGAAACTCTAACAAGATTTTGCTACGGCCGCCCAAAAATCAATCCCCCGGCGGAGTTACTTGCGAGGTCCGTCCTGCGTCTCGCGGCTTTTGCGACTTGAATCGCGCCGATTTGATTTGGGTTTGAGCTGCCAAAGAATCCGCCGGAAGAAGCCGAGAAGGCGGCCGGCGTCGCCGCGGGTGAGGGCCAGCCTGCGGAGCAGAAGATTCAGGTCGTGCCGGTTGGCGTCGCGCATCGCGACAGGTGAGTAGTTGGCGGCGAGCATGATCTCGTCGACCAGGCCGGCAAGGAGTTCGAGATCGCGGGTGGAAGCGGGAGACGCGGCGTCGCTTACAAGGCGTCGATTTGCGTCGGGCGCTGGTGAGTCGCCGATGCGGGTGGCGATTTCATAAAGGAAGACCGCGACAGCCTGGCCGAGATTCATTGAGGGCTGCGCAGGGTCGGTTGGAATGATGGTAAGCAGATGGCAATGCGAGAGGTCGGCCTGCGTGAGGCCACGCTTCTCTGATCCAAACACCAGGGCGATGCGGCCGTTGCGGGCGAGCTCCTGCTTTACAAGCGGCGCGAGTTCGGGAAGCGGGACTACAGGCTGCTCAGGTTTGCGGTGCTCGAGCGAGCCTGTGCCAACGACCAGGGTGCAGTCGGCTACCGCGTCGGCCAGGGACTCCGTGATTCGAGCGCTGTGGAGGAGGTCTTCGGCGCCGATGGCCGACCTGGCCTCGCGCCAGTGCGGGTCTGAATTTGCCTCGCGCCAGTGCGGGTCTGAATTTGCCTCGCGCCAGTGCGGGTCTGAATTTGCCTCGCGCCAGTGCGGCTCGTAGGGAGCGACGATGGCGAGGCGCGCAAAGCCGAAGTTGGCCATGGCTCGGGCAGCCGCTCCTATATTGAGGGGGTTGCGGGGCGAAACGAGGACGATTTGGATTCGGTCGCGGCTAGGCATCGCGCAGATAGATTTCGATTTTGTCGCTGGTCCAGGTTGCAATTCCAATTCCGAAGAAGTCCTGATCCTCTGTCCAGATTGGCGCGTTCAGCAGCATCGCCGTGGCGACGACGGGCCAGTCGTTGGGGTCGCGCCTTGAAATGCGCAGGCGAGCCCAATCCTCGAATTCTTCATAGAGGCTTTGATCGACGACAATGACGCAGAGCCGCAGAATCCTGCGCAGATCGTCCTCGGTCTTCTCGGGGTCGAGCAGTCGATGCCGCGCAATCGAAGGGATGTGCCGCAGTTCTTCCGTGACACATAAGTCCGGCGTGTAGAATTCAATCGTTTCCTGGTGGCAGGCGAGCAAATCTCGAACGCGGGAGCCAAAAACTGCTCGCAACAGGATATTGGCATCGAGAACCAACTTTTTCGACGAACTCACTTGACCGCTGCTTTCTCGCGGCGTTCATCTTTACGTAAACGCTGGAACTCTTCGATGATCTCGTCCTCAGTAACGCCGGCCGCATCCATCATCTCCTGCATGCGCACACCTGCCTGACGAATCTCTTCCAACTGGGTGGCGGTCGGTTTGGGCCGGACGGGCAAATAGTAACCGATGGTGTCACCATGGCGGGTGATGGCCAGCGGCTTGTCGGATTCGAGCAAGTAGGTGGCGAGCTTGTCGCGGAACTCGCGGATGCCGACCGATTGGGTGCTCATGCGTGCCTCCAGTGTTGTGTACCGTTGCGTACACAAGCGTACCATACTTCCGGATGGGAAGGAGCACGCGCTTCGCGGATGCGATGGCGAGGCGCGCGAAGCAGAAGTTGGCTATGGCTCGGGCAGCCGCTCCTATATTGAGGGCATTGCACGGCGAGACAAGGACGACGTCGATGCGGCCGCGTTGGGATTCGGTGGGCAAGGAATTCATTGTTGTGCGCGGCTGTTCGACTGTTGGCGCGGGAGGCCGCAATGTTCTAGCCTGAAGCGTGCTCTTGACCAACCCAGCTACGACGGCGTTGAACGAACTAAGCCAGGCGCCGATTGTGCGCTTCTCGGTTCTGGCGCTGAGCTCAATCTTCTTTCTCGTCGACCCATTCGCGGCGATCCCGTCGTTCCTGGCGATCACGGACCGAGCGGATCCGGCGCGGCGCAAACGCATGGCGCGCAAAGGCGCGATCACTTGCTTTATTGTGCTGACCAGCTTTGCGGTTGCCGGGCAGCTGATCTTCAGGATGTTTGGAATTACGCTGCCGGCGTTTGAGATTGCCGGAGGGCTGATTTTGTTGCTGATCGGGCTGGACATGCTGGAAGCGCGGCGGTCACCGACTCAGGAGACGCAGGGCGACACGGTTGAGGCAGCGACTAAAGAGGACGCAGGCATTGTGCCGTTGGGGATTCCGATGCTGGCCGGGCCGGGCGCGATTTCTTCAGTTATGGTGCTGGTGGGGCAGATTCCCACACTCTGGGGTTGGCAGATGGGAGCGATTCTGGGCGCGATTGCGTTCACGGCGCTGGTGACTTATCTCGTTCTGGCTGCGGCCGCGAAGGTGCGGCAGTTCCTTGGCGAGACGGGGATTCGGATCCTGGTCAGGATCATGGGTTTGCTGCTGGTGGCTCTGGCGATGCAGTATTTCGTGAATGGAATCACGGACTTGGGGCTGATTCCGAGGCACATGTGAGGCAGGTTCAAGCCTGTTTCGACTCCGTTTCTGCGGCCCGGTTTCCCACAGGATTCGCGGCTTTCCACAGGGTGGCCGGGATGAGTCTAAACATCTCAAATTGTTAAGTTTCTCTCCTTGGAAGCGGGAGGAAGCGCGTCTTCAAAGCGTTTGCATCTCCGGGTGGCCTGTGCTACTCTAATTAAGTTAGTGATGAGCAGTGGAGCCTCCCGGTGGCCTTTCGCGCGAATGCGCGGTTGATAAAGGGCCTGCCCAATCTGAGATGAGCAACTTTAGAATCTTGGATTTGAGGGAAGTGGGAAGCTGGTTCGTAGGGTCTTTCGTAAAGCGCACGATGCGCAGCGTTGAACCCCTGTAGGGAAATCCTAGAGAGAACAAGCCATTGCATGACCCGGGAGCTTAGGTTCCCGCGATTCCGCTCGGCGGGATCGAGCAGTTTTTGCTGGCTGCTGTTTGATTTTTGCGCAGTGCGAACAGGTTATCCACAATGGTTCCCGGTTATTCAGGCGGATTCTTTGCTTGACCCGAGACCTAGACTTTGATAACTTCAAAAGGTTCGCGCAAAAACGCCGACGTCCGCTTCAGTAGCGGAGAAATCAGGCGATGCGCACCAAGTTCGAGGACAGCCGGATGAAAGTCCGGACCTCGATCCATAGGGGTACCGCTTAGGCGGACCACCCCCAAGGATCTTTGACAAATTGGTTGAACATGCCAGTCGTGAGATGTGGTCGGGTTTGGCTCGATCATTCTCACAAGTAAGGTGCCTGCGTCCTTCGAGATGAAGATGCGCAGGCCGGTCAACCCAATTCGACCTCCGTCGAAGAGGGAAGACATCAGGTTTCAAACGAGAGTTTGATCCTGGCTCAGAATCAACGCTGGCGGCGTGCCTAACACATGCAAGTCGAACGAGAAAGTGGCAGCAATGCCATGAGTAAAGTGGCGCACGGGTGAGTAACACGTGACTAACCTACCCTGGAGTGGGGGATAACTGAGGGAAACCTTAGCTAATACCGCATAATACCCACGGGTCAAAGGAGCAATTCGCTTTGGGAGGGGGTCGCGGCCGATTAGTTAGTTGGCGGGGTAACGGCCCACCAAGACGATGATCGGTATCCGGCCTGAGAGGGCGCACGGACACACTGGAACTGAAACACGGTCCAGACTCCTACGGGAGGCAGCAGTGGGGAATTTTGCGCAATGGGGGAAACCCTGACGCAGCAACGCCGCGTGGAGGATGAAGTCCCTCGGGACGTAAACTCCTTTCGATCGGGACGATAATGACGGTACCGGAAGAAGAAGCCCCGGCTAACTTCGTGCCAGCAGCCGCGGTAATACGAGGGGGGCGAGCGTTGTTCGGAATTATTGGGCGTAAAGGGTGCGTAGGCGGTTGGGTAAGTCTGACGTGAAATCTCCGGGCCTAACCCGGAAACTGCGTTGGATACTATCCGACTAGAGGAATGGAGGGGAGACTGGAATACTTGGTGTAGCAGTGAAATGCGTAGATATCAAGTGGAACACCAGTGGCGAAGGCGAGTCTCTGGACATTTCCTGACGCTGAGGCACGAAAGCCAGG
>PLCO01000044.1 GCA_003134815.1 Acidobacteriaceae bacterium
TCTGGGGTCGAGTTTCGAGTCGAGGGCAAGCTTGCCCTCGACCCCAGGACCAAAACAAAAACCTTCCTGAGAAGGAAAAAGTGTCAGGGACGTGCCCGGTCTGAAATGTCAGTTATCTGCCCGGCCGTACATAACTAAAAGATAAACAGACGGCCGGTTCTGGGGACTGCCGTTGCCGAAGCGGACGGCCACACGTGTCCGGCATGTATACTTCGCCAACTACCCCACATCGCCAGGGAGCTGCTCCTGTGTTCAGTCTTTACCCGGTCTCACAGCGGATTATTCGCCGCATCAGTGAAATCCCCCAGCGGGGGCTGCCGATGCTGCGTCTCACTCCCACAACATTCGATCGGGAATACGGAGTGGAGACGACAAAACTGGTTTGGCTCACCAATCCATTCGCGAAGAATTTTGCCCATGGCGTGCGTTATGAGGCATGCAATCCAGAAGCCTGCAAATGGGCGATCGGCGCGGCGGCAATCGACACCCGCGAATTCTTCTTCGTTGACATGGGCTGCGGGAAGGGTCGCCCGCTCATCATCGCCTCACGCTACGAATTTTCGCAATTGATCGGTGTCGACTATTCGCGACGTCTCTGTCGTCGCGCATCCCGGAACCTGAAAATCTGCGCCGTGGATGAGAGCCGTTTCCGCATTGTGAATCTCGATGCTGCCGAGTTCGAGTTTCCCGACCACAATCTCTTTGTCTATTTCTTTAACCCATTTGACAGAGAAATCCTTACCAGAGTCCTGCAGAATCTGGAAGCCGTCGCATGCAGATTTCGCGTCATTGTCGCATTTGAGTACCCAAACCGCGAGATCTTGGAGAGCTGCCATTGGTTAAGAAAGCACTCCGAAGGTCCGAATATCTTATTGCTCACATCCGACCCGGCCATCGCAGCGTAGCTTCCACTCCTCGTCGCCTTAAATATCCGTCCTACTTGCCAACTTCGGCCGTTAATCAGTGGCGTTGGCACCCCGGATCGGTGGAACCGGGCAAGCATAAGCTCACGCCCGGCGGCGCAAAACTCAACTGGCCACTCTTCGGGTCGTAGTCAAGGTTAAGCGCGTCACTCTTGCGACCGTTCACCAGCACCGCCACCAGCAAGCCGTTGCCGTAGCTGCCGGCCATCGCAATCGTGTGGCTGCGTATGGGGCCATACTCGTTGTCCGGGCTGCTCGGCCCCCAATCACGCTGGAAACGGGCAAATGGATAGGTGTTGTACTGCGCCGCATGCTGCTGCCAATTCGGGTCATTCATCCAGACGCCGTAGGCCTTGTTCAGATCGTTGGCCTCAAGAGTGACCATAAATTTGTTAACGTCGGCGCGCCCGAAGATATAGCGCTGCCAGTACCATGGCCAGTCCACCGGCCGGCTGGCGACGAGCCAATAAATCACCAGCAGCACAAAGAGAGCTGCCGCGCTTATTTGCACAATCAATCTGCGGCGTTTGGACGGCGCTTCATCGAACTCAGGCGCATCGAGCAAGGTCATGACATTCGTTCCTCAAAATCAGAATTCGGCGAAACTACAGCGACTCGGCAACCGACAGTTGCCCGCTTTCCATTAGACACCGCAAGCCTGTTCCCTGTTCCCTGTCATTCGTTCCCTCGTCACTTGTTCCCTGCTTCTCTACTCCCTATTGGCTACTCCCTATTCCCTGTCTCTCTAATCTTCCCTGTTGTAAGTTGTCTTGCTTTTCTCCGCCTGCCGCTCCAGCGCCAGCTCAATCAGTCGCGTAATCAATTCTTTGTAGCTGAGTCCGGAAGCCTCCCACAGCTTGGGGTACATGCTGATCTGCGTAAAGCCCGGCATGGTGTTCACTTCGTTCAGATAGATTCGCTGCTTCCCGCCTGGCTCCATCAAAAAGTCCACGCGCGCCAGCCCGGCAAGATCGCACGCCTTGAACGCCGCAACCGCCATCTCGCGAATCTTTCGGCTCTGCTCGCGCGAAATCTTCGCCGGGATCACCGGCACGGAACCTTCCGACAGATACTTCGCCTCGTAATCGTAGAACTCCTTGCCGGGAATAATCTCGCCAACCACGCTGGCTTTGGGCGAATCATTGCCGAGCACCGCCACTTCAAACTCGCGCGCGCGCGCCACCTGTCCGCCGCTGCCGGCTTTGCCGGGGTCCCCAGCGATAGGTCCTCGTCGCTGGGGTGGTTTGCCGCCCACTCCCTGCTCCACGATAAGCTTGCGGTCGTATTTCGCAGCCAACGTAAGCGCCGGCGAAAGCTCCGCGCGATCGTGGGCCTTGCTTATGCCAACAGACGAACCCAGGTTCGCCGGCTTAACGAACACCGGGTATTTCAGTGCGCGTTCAATCAGTGCGATCGCCTTGCGCGGCGCCTTTTCCCAGTCCGCGCGCAGCAGAGTAACGTGCTTGACGATAGGTAGCCCAGCCTCGGCAAACAGCCGCTTCATCACGTCCTTGTCCATGCCGGCGGCTGAGCCCAGGACCCCCGAGCCGACGTAGGCAATGCCTGCCAGCTCGAACAATCCCTGAATCGTCCCGTCCTCGCCAAACGTTCCATGCAGCACCGGAAAGACGACTTCGATGGCTTTGCCTTCCGGACCTTGCGGACCGGGCTCTGGCGCCATCAGCGTCGGAATCCCCTGATGCAGCAGCTTCGCTCCCGGAGTCGCCGCGGGGTCGCCCGCGCGCAGTTGCCGCCCAGCCACGCCGGCATCGCCATTCAACAGGCCGCGCGCGTCGGCGGCCGCAAGCCAGCGGCCTTCTTTGGTAATGCCGATCGGCGTAACCTCGAACTTCTCGCGATCGATCGCGCCCAGAACCGATGCTGCCGACAGCAGCGAGACCTCATGCTCGCCGCTGCGCCCGCCAAAAAGAATGCCCACTCGCAGTTTCTTTGCCATGTTTGCAGCCGAATCGCCTTTCAAATGGCCAGTCTCAGTGTAAAACCCCGCGTCAAGCCTCCCTCGTAAATCCCTTGAATTCCTCGGTTTTGACCCTAAATTTTGTTTGCCAAACACCAATGCGGCAGGCCGATCCGACGGGTAAGAAACCGGAGCGTCAACGTACCGAAAGTGTTATTCCCAAACAATTCAATCTAAGTAAGATAGGGGCAGCAATTTCATCAGCCCATCTGCTCGCGAGGTTCCCAGGCCCGTCAGGTGCGGCCAGATGAGCGACACGACCATCGGGCCCCCCAAAGAGCCCTTGAGGGCGGAAAGATCGCGCAGGCGAAGTGAAGTACGCAGCGATGAAACGACTCATCTTCCCGGCTGTCATCCTCTTCGCAATTGCTTCGGTTGCGTCGGCGGTCACCCCTGCGCCTGCAGCTGCGCTCGGGTTGCACGCTGCTGCGACGATCACCAACGCTGATGCCAGTAAACATCTGCCTGTCACCTTCGAAGCGACCGTAACCTACTACCGCTCGTACGACAAAGATCTCTTTATACAGGACGGCAGCGACGCAATCTATGTGCATGCCACTACGTCGCTGAAGCTCATGCCTGGCGATCGCGTTTTGTTGCGCGGAACCACCCACGAGAGTTTCCGGCCCTATGTGGTGAGCTCTGACATCACAGTGATCGGCCACGGCCCATTGCCAAATGCCGACGAGCCCACGTTCGACCAGATGATCCGCGCCGAGGAAGACTGCAAACTGGTGACAGTGCGCGCAGTGATCCGCTCCGCCGACCTGGTGCCGGACAGCCGATCGACGATGCCGTCGACGTCTCTTCGCATGCTCGTAGACGGCGGCATGGTCGACGCCAACGTCGACAACGACGACGAAAACGCCTTGAAGGGCCTGCTCGACGCCGAGGTCGAGATTACCGGTGCGGTTTCCGGGCACTTCGACAACAAAATGCAGTTGACCGGCGTCCTGCTCCACGTTCCTTCACTGGCCGGGATCAAGATTCTGAAGAGCGCCGGAACCGATCCCTGGTCGTTGCCGGTTACGCGCATGGACCGTGTTATCACGGGCTATCATGCGCAAGATCTTTCTCAGCGGATGCGCGTTCGCGGAACCGTAACCTACTACCAGCCGGGCACAGCTCTGGTGCTGCAGGACGGACCCAGAAGCCTGTGGATCAACACCGACAGTTGGAATCCTTTGCACATCGGCGACATCGCCGAAGCGATTGGATTTCCGTCTGTTGAGAATGGCTTCCTGATGCTCAACCGCAGCGAGGTCAAGGACGGCCTTGTACATGCTCCGGTCGCTCCGTCCCTTTTTACCTGGAAACAGCTCGCTCTCGGAGGCAACGATGGTCACAGCCACGTCTTCGACCTGGTTTCAGTTGAGGGCGAAGTGGTTGCCGAAGTGAGGCAGGCCACGCAAGACGAGTATGTTCTTGAGTCAGACGGGCACTTGTTCTCCGCAATCCTGCGACGTTCCCGCTCGTTGAATCCGTCGCCGCTTCCGCCCATGAAAGACGTTCCCCTGGGCTCGCGCATCCGCGTCACCGGCATTTGCATGCTGGCTGACGCCAATCCCTTCAATGGTGAAGTGCCATTCAACATTCTCATCCGGGACTTCGACGACGTGGTGGTTGTAGCGCGGGCTCCATGGCTCAATGTGAGCCACCTGCTGTTGATCGTTGCCATTCTGTTTGTCTTGGTCATAGCCCTTGGCGTCCGCGCATGGCTGATGGAAAGAAGTAACCGACGCCGCATCGGATCGCTCGCCTACGTCGAGCAGCGCCGCGCCAGGATTCTCGAGGCTATTAACCATTCCAAGCCGCTGGCGGAAATTCTGGAGAGGGTCACGGAACTGGTCTCAGTCAGGCTGAACGGCGCGCCTTCCTGGTGCCAGGTCGCCGATGGAGCTACGCTGGGCAACTGTCCGGCTGAGCTTCCTTCCTCGTCTCTGCGCACCGCCGAACTCCCCATTGCCTCCCGCTCCGGTTCCTCGCTTGGCTCCGTCTTCGCCGCTTTTGACGCTCGCACTGAATCGGGCGCAGAGGAGACTGCGGCCTTGGCTATGGCCGCGGAATTGGCCACCCTGGCCATCGAAACTTCGCGCCTCTACTCCGATCTGGTTCACCGCTCCGAGTTCGACCTGCTCACGGACGTGGAAAACCGCTTCGCCATGGAGAAGAAACTCGACGCGATGATTCACGCCGCGCGCGAGACGGCCGGAATCTTCGGCGTGGTCTATATTGATCTCAACGAGTTCAAGCAGGTGAACGACGTGCACGGACACCAGGTGGGCGACCAATACCTGCAGGAAGTCTCGAGGCGCATGAAGCAGCAACTGCGCCCGTGCGACGTGCTCGCGCGCCTTGGCGGCGACGAATTTGCCGTGTTGGTTTCAGAGGTGCGCAACCGCGTAGAAGTGGAAGAAATCATGTTGCGCCTGCAAGACTGCTTCCAGGAGCCGTTTACCGGAGACGGCTATACTCTGCACGGCTCGGCCAGCCTTGGCTTCGCGCTTTATCCTGAAGACGCCGACTCCGCCGACGGTTTGCTCCGCTCAGCCGACGCCGCAATGTACGTAGCCAAGTACACCAGGCTGTCAAACTCCCGCTCCTGCCAAGACCTGCTGGAAGAACAACTTGCGCCAGAAGGCCACTCTTAGACCCTAAGACCTCTCTTAGAATTGTCCCATCCCTTTCCCGCAATTTCTCCACCGGCGCAATTTCCTCAGGCATCGTTCATCGTTCCGCGCCCACCTGCCGATAAGGACTCATAGAGCCGAATCCCGCGTGATCGAGCTCGTATTGAGCCGCGCCTATGAAAAGGTTGTTCATCCTCTTCGCGTTGATTTCTCCGTGCGCTTTGGGCGCATGGAGCCAGCCGTCCGGACAAATTACCACATTGCAGGCCGCTGCCGCCCTCACCAACGCCCAGGCCAGCCGGCAAACGCCAGTCGACTTTGAGGCTACGGTCACCTACTACCGCGCCTATGAACACAATCTGTTTGTCCAGGACGGGGACGCGGCCATCTATGTGCGCCCCACCATCCTCTACCAGCTTTTTCCGGGCGATCGCATTCGGGTGCGCGGAACCATGCGCGACAGCTTCAGGCCTTACGTGGATGGCGCCGAAATTGCGATCCTGGGCCACTCCGCGTTGCCCATCGCCCTCCATCCCAGCTTTGTGCAGATGATCGGCGCCGAAGCGGATTGCAGATTGGTTACGGTGCGGGGGGTAATTCAGTCCGCCGATCTTGTGCCGAACACGCAAGCGTCCATCTCAACCACTGAATTGAACATCCTGGTGGAAGGTGGGCATGCCCAGGTCTCCATCGACAGCGATGACCCAGCACGCCTGAAGGAGTTGCTCGATGCCCAGGTGGAGATCACCGGCGTTCAATCCGGCATCTTCGACAACAAGATGCAGCAAACCGGCATTCTGATTCACGTCTCGTCGCTCCAGCAGGTGAAGATCCTGAAGGACTCCAAAGTCGATCCCTGGTCAATCGCAATAACGCCGATGGACCGGATTTTGGCGGGCTACAAGATTGATGACACGAGCAATCGCCAGCGCGTGCATGGAACCATCACTTACTATCAGCCCGGCGTCGCTCTGGTCCTGCAGGACGGCGCAAAGAGCATATGGATCACCAGTGATAGCTGGACCCCGCTGCACATGGGCTACAGCGCAGAGGCGATCGGATTTCCTGACGTGGAAAACGGCTTCCTGACCCTGACTCACGGCGAGGTCCACGAGACCGCGACACTGGCGCCGGTCACCCCCATGCTGTTCACTTGGAGTCAACTCTCCCAGGGCGGTAACGACGGCCATAGCCACGTCTTCGATCTGGTTTCAGTGGAGGGCCAGGTGGTTACCGAGGTGCGGCAGGCCACGCAGGATGAGTACGTGCTCGACTCCGACGGCCATTTGCTCTCGGCCATCATTCGCCATCCCGGCTCGGCAAGTAAGGCCGTTCTTGCACCCATGCGCGAGATTCCCGTGGGCACGCGCATTCGCGTCACCGGCATCTGCCTGCTATCGGATGCGAATCCCTTCAACGGCGAAGTGCCTTTCAATATTCTCATGCGCAACGTCGACGACATTGCGGTCGTGGCGCGGCCTTCGTGGCTGAATGTGCGCCATCTAGTGTTGCTTGTCGGCCTCCTGCTTGCCGTAGTCATCGCCATCGGCTCCAGAAGCTGGGCCTTGGAGCGGCGTGCGGGCCAGAAGGCCGCGAGGCTGGCATACCTCGAGCAGCGCCGCAGCCGCATCCTCGAAGATATCAACAAATCCCGCCCGCTCAGCGAGATCATCGAGAACATCACCCAAGTTACTTCCTTCCGGCTGCACGGCGCGGCCTGCTGGTGCAAGATCGCCAATGGGGCGTCGCTCGGGTTGCGAACGCCGGCAATCACCACGCAGAGGATCATCCAGCAGGAGATTCCCGGCCGTTCGGGAGACACTTTGGGAACGATGTTCGCCGCTATTCACAGGCTCAAAAAGCCCAGCGCGGAAGAGTCGGCGGCGTTGGCTCTCGGGGCCGGCTTGGCGACACTTGCCATCGAAACCTCGCAACTCTACTCCGACCTTGTGCACCGCTCGGACTTCGATCTCCTCACCGATGTACCCAACCGCTTCTCCTTGGAAAAGCATCTGGGCACAATGATCGAACGCGCCGGCCAGTCTGCAGGCATCGTCGGTTTCATCTTCATTGACCTCGATGAGTTCAAACAAGTGAATGACCGATACGGTCACCAGGTGGGAGACATGTACCTGCAGGAAGCGGCGCGGCGCATGACGCGGCAACTGCGTCGAGGCGATACTCTGGCGCGCCTTGGCGGCGATGAGTTCGCGGCCGTGGTCTCTACAGTGCACAATCGCACCGATGTCGAGGAGATCGCGCACCGTCTCGAACGCTGCTTCGACGATCCTTTTGCGTTAGGTAGACACGTGTTGCACGGCTCGGCTAGCGTCGGCTTCGCTCTTTACCCCGAAGACGCCGCGTCCGCCGATAGCCTGCTCAGCATGGCCGACGCCGCCATGTATGCCGTCAAGCAATCCAGGAAAAGCGCCGATCCCGAATCGGCCGTAGCCGCTCCTGCCTCTGCCTCCATAATTTGCGCATGAGATAGGCCCGGCTTGCGCCGGGCCCTGGTATGTGGAAAGTTGACTGTTGAGTTCTTCGCAAATGCCGGCTTACTCCGCCGCCATCTCCTCGGCTTCGCCTTCCTGCCGCATCAGCTCCAGTTCGCGCTCGGCGGCTTCGATCTCGGCGTGCACTTCTTCCTGCACGCGAGCCGCAGCCTCTTCGAGCTCCGGCGAGAGCTGTACGTTGCGGTAGTACTCTAGGCCCGTGCCCGCGGGAATCAATCGTCCCACGATCACGTTTTCTTTCAACCCGCGCAGGTTGTCTATCGCGCCGTTGATGCTGGCCTCGGTGAGCACGCGTGTCGTCTCCTGGAAGCTGGCCGCGGAGATGAAGCTATCCGTCGAGAGCGATGCCTTGGTAATGCCGAGCAGTAGCGGACGCCCGATTGCCGGGCGGCCGCCGTTCTGCAGCACGCGCTCGTTCTCCTCGCTGAAGCGGAACCGGTCCACCTGCTGTTCGAGCAGGAAGGCCGTGTCGCCGACTTCGTCGATTCGCACCCAGCGCAGCATCTGCCGCACGATGACTTCGATGTGCTTATCCGAAATCGCCACGCCCTGCAGCCTGTAGACTTCCTGAATTTCGTTCACCAGGTAAGCCTGCAGCTCCTTTTCGCCCAGCACGGCCAGAATGTCGTGCGGATTCAGCGGGCCATCCATCAGCGGATCGCCTGCACGCAGCCGCTCACCCTCCTGCACGTTGACGTGAATGCCCCGCGGCACCGAGTATTCCTTCTCGTCGCCGTTATCGGCCGTCACGTAGATCTTGCGCTGGCCCTTCGCGACTTCGCCGAACCGGACCACGCCGTCAATTTCGGAAATGATCGCAGTCTCACGCGGCTTGCGTGCTTCAAACAGCTCCACCACGCGCGGCAGTCCGCCCGTGATGTCCTTGGTGCGCGTGCTCTCCTTGGGAATCTTTGCCAGCACGTCGCCCGGACCCACGTTATCGCCGTCCTGCACCATAATGTGTGCTCCGCGCGGCAGCAGATACCGCTTGCTGCTCTTGGCGCCCTTGATCGCAATGGCCGGCTGCCGCTTCTCGTCGGGCGAGTCCGCAACCACCCAGCGCGAAAGGCCGGTTACTTCGTCCACTTCTTCGTTGAGCGTGATGCCTTCCTGCAGATCCTTGAACTGCACCGGTCCGCCAATCTCGGTAAGAATGGCGTAGGTGTAAGGATCCCACTCGGCAAGCAATTCGCCCAGCTTCACTGACGAGCCCTCGCGAACGCGGAGGCGCGCGCCATAAACCACCTGATAGCGCTCCTTTTCACGGCCGCGCTCATCCACGATGGCCAGCGAGCCGGAGCGATTCATCGCCACCAGTTCGCCTTCCTTGCTTTCCACCGTGTTCAGGTTGATGAAGCGCACGAAGCCGTTGTTCTTGGCGTCGAGGCGCGACTTGTCCTGCACTCGGCTGGCTGTGCCGCCCACGTGGAAGGTACGCATGGTCAGCTGCGTTCCCGGTTCGCCGATGGATTGCGCCGCGATCACGCCGCAGGTTTCACCCAGCTCGACCATACGGCCGGAGCCGAGGTTGCGCCCGTAGCACAGCGCGCAAACGCCGCGCCGCGATTCGCAGGTCAGCACCGAGCGGATCTTCACCCGCTCCACGCCCGCGCCCTGAATTGCTGACGCGATGTCCTCATCGATGGGCTGGTTCACTTCGACCACAACGTTGCCGTCGTAGTCCTTGATCCGTTCCAGTGACACGCGGCCGATAATGCGGTCGCGTAGCGGCTCAATGATCTCGCCCGACTCCACGATGGAGCCGACGTAGATGCCCTCGAGCGTGCCGCAATCCGGCTCGGTCACGATTACGTCCTGCGCCACGTCAACCAGGCGGCGGGTCAGGTAGCCCGAGTCGGCCGTCTTCAGCGCCGTGTCGGCCAGGCCCTTGCGCGCGCCGTGCGTGGAGATGAAGTACTCCAGCACCGTCAGCCCTTCGCGGAAGTTCGCGGTAATCGGCGTCTCGATAACTTCGCCCGAAGGCTTGGCCATCAGTCCGCGCATGCCGCTCAACTGGCGAATCTGCTGCTTCGATCCGCGGGCGCCAGAATCGGCCATGATGTAAATCGGGTTCATGGCTCCTTCATCGTCCGCCTTCTTCATGTTTGAGAACATCTCGTCGGCAACCTGGTCCGTTACCGCCGACCACATTTGGATCACCTTGTTCGACCGCTCCCCGTTGGTGATGGCGCCGTCCATGTACTGCTTCTGGACTTCGATCACTTTCTTGTCGGCAGCGTCGACCGTGGTGTACTTGCTCGCCGGAATCACCATGTCGTCCAGGCCCACGGAAAGACCGGAACGCGTGGCATAGTTGAAGCCCAGCGACTTGATGCGGTCCAGCATGCCCACCGTCACCTCGAGGCCGAGGTTCTGGTTACAGTAGTTCACCAGTTGCCCGATGCCCTTCTTCTTCAGCAGGCCGTTCACGAACGGCATGCCCGGCGGCAGCGCGTCGTTCAGGATCACGCGGCCCACCGTCGTCGACAGATAATCCTTGTCGAAGTCAACCGGCTCGGTGTGCGTCAGGTCCTGATCGTCGTATGCGTTCGCCATATCGAGCACCTTGCCCGTGTAACGAATGCGGATCGGCGTCAGCGTCTCAACTTCGCCGGCTTCGAGCGCCATCAGGATCTCTTCAGTATTCGAGAAGACTCGCCCTTCGCCCTTTCCGCCCTTCTTGGCCTTGGTCAGGTAGTAAAGCCCCAGCACCATGTCCTGCGTGGGCACGGTGATCGGCTGACCGCTGGCCGGCGACAGAATATTGTGCGAGGCCAGCATCAGGACGCTGGCTTCAATCTGCGCCTCCGGCGAAAGCGGAATGTGTACTGCCATCTGATCGCCGTCAAAGTCGGCGTTGAACGCCGTGCAGACCAGCGGGTGAATCTTGATCGCCTTACCTTCCACCAGCACCGGTTCAAACGCCTGAATACCCAGGCGATGAAGCGTTGGCGCGCGGTTCAGCATCACGGGATGGTCCTTGATCACTTCCTCGAGGATGTCCCACACCACTGGCTCCTGCATCTCCACCATTTCTTTTGCCTGTTTGATGGTCGTGCACTGTCCGGTCTGCTCCAGCCGGTGATAGATAAACGGCTTGAACAATTCGAGCGCCATCTTCTTCGGCAGTCCGCACTGGTGCAGTTTCAGCTCCGGACCAACTACGATCACTGAGCGACCCGAGTAGTCCACGCGCTTGCCCAGCAGGTTCTGGCGGAAGCGGCCCTGCTTACCCTTCAGAGTGTCAGAGAGCGACTTGAGCGGGCGGTTGTTGGCGCCACGCAGCACGCGGCCGCGGCGGCCGTTGTCAAACAGCGCGTCCACGGCTTCCTG
>PLCO01000052.1 GCA_003134815.1 Acidobacteriaceae bacterium
ATCAACACCTTCATCATCTCCGGCAGCGGTTCCTTCGCGGGAGCGGGATTCGCCATTCCCTCGCAGATCGTCAAGTCCTCTGTTGATTCGCTTATCAAAGACGGCACAGTGCATCACGGCTACCTGGGCATCAGCATGAACGACGTGACGCCGGACAATGCAGGCTTCTTCAACTTGCCTGATGCGACAGGCGCAATCGTGAGCCAGGTGACACCGGACTCGCCGGCGGGCCACGCGGGTTTGCAAAGCGGCGATGTGTTGCGCGAGATCGATGGCAAGAAGATCGACAACGGCGGCATGTTGCAGGTTGCGGTGAGCGAGATGACTCCGGGCACGGCGATTGAGCTGGGTATTCTGCGCGACGGAAAGCCGCAGACGCTTCATTTGACTGTCGGCGAGTTCCACAACACGACTGAAGAAGCGAGCAACGGCGAGCAGGGCAGCGAACAGAAAGGCAGGCTGGGACTGGCCGTGGCCAACCTGACTCCCGATGTGCGCCAGCAGTTCAACGTGCC
Organism: Acidobacteriaceae bacterium; assembly: GCA_003134815.1. Classification (GTDB taxonomy): domain Bacteria; phylum Acidobacteriota; class Terriglobia; order Terriglobales; family Acidobacteriaceae; genus Telmatobacter. The sequence goes on from PLCO01000052.1 coordinate 516, forward strand.
CGATAGCGTGAAGGGCGCGGTGATCGAATCGGTGCGGCCCGGCTCGCCGGCCGAAGATGCGGGGCTCGCGCCTGGCGCGGTCATTCTCGGAGTGGATCGGCATCCCATAGAGGATGCGGACAGCTTCGTGAACCAGCTTCATTCCGCGCCGGCAGGAAAAGATGTCCTGCTTCTGGTGTGGGCGAACGGTGGCGAGAGCTACCTTGTTGTTCATCCGGACGAGAATCAGCAGAACGGCGAGTGATGTTTCGCAACTCGGCGGGGCGCGCATCTCAGAGGATCTCGCTGCTGCTGGTTGCTGCGCAGAGTAGAGTTTAGAGTCGGCGCTGATGTTGGCGCCGACTTTGAAACAACAGCTTCGAATTAGAACGCCGATGAATTAGTACGCCGATTTTGAAACAAAAGCGACGCGTTCGAACGTCTTCTGAAATGCATCGCTGAAGAGATTGCAAGATCGGCGGGAGATTGCCGGGACAGTTGTCCCGAAGCTTCACGGGCAAGGTGGTACGAGGAGCCGATTTCGTGGAGCGAAGGTAAAAGGCCGCTGCTGCCTGGCGGCTCGAAGAGTCGGGGTCTGCCCGGGGGGGAGGACCTCAACTCAGAGACCTGGGACAACAAAGTGCCTCACTCGGGAGTCGGGGGACATAACGAGTGAGGCACAGTGTTTTGGGCGAAAGACAGCGGAGTTAGCCGAGCTAGCGGTGTTAGTAGCGTGGCGAGTTAGCAAGTCAGCAAGTTAGCGAGTCAGCAGAGCGCGGCGCGCAGCAAGCTCATTAAGCCGCCGGGGTTACGCCCACAATTCCACAATTCACTTTGGTCAGGTTCGGTACAGCCGGTCCCAAATCGACGTCGCCGAATTGTTCCGTATCTCCCGGTTTAATCGATGCGCCAGTTTGGTCCGTCAGGTTTACGTGCTTTTGCGCCTGATCTGCGCCGGTCTGGTCATATTGATCACACTCCAGATCCGCCGCCTGTATGGTCGTCTTCGAGTTGTTCGTCCATTGCTGGCCGGAGAGATGGAGATCTCCATTGATGACGTTCCAATTCGTGGTGTAGGCCTGCTGCGCGATTATCCCGGCATTCGGCCCTGTTGCCGGCGGTGCGCCTCCGGGCGGCGGCGTTGGCGCTTGCTGGCTTTGTTGATCGTGCGTGCCGATCCACCATAGCCCGAAGAGGACACCGGCAATGATGATCAACCACCAGGCCCCGCCGTGGTGCTTGGGCACCTCCTGCGGCATGGGCATGATCGGGATTTGTCCCGGCGCGGGATAGTACTGCGGATAGGGCGCGGCGGGCGGCGCTGTCGGGGTTGGCGCGTAAGGGGTCGGCGCAACCGGTGTCGGCGCATACGGGGCGGGCGCAGCCGGAATAGACGCAATGGGGGCAGCTGCTGCCGCCGTCGCGCTCACATCGTTCCCGCAGCTAACGCAGAATTTCTCGTTGCCAACCAACTGTGTGCCACATTTTGGGCAGAATGCCATACGATCCTCTTCTCTTGATTGTCTTCACGACTGCTACCCTCGAATTGTAGCGGCTCGTAGACAGCTTTCGGAGGAATTTGATCTGCAAAAGCGGCGGAGTTGGCGGGGTTCGCGATGGAAGCGGAGCCGGCAGAAGACGGCGCGGTGTTTACTCTTTGATATATACCCCCCCTCCCCCCCCGGTATGCCATACCTCCAGGTGTCAATATATTTGCCTAACCCAATTTACTCCCTAAAAGACTGATTTGAATACGTTTACCCCTTGACAGACTACCACCATCCTGCTAAAAGTATGAGTGCGCAAGATTCTACGAGAGTTCCCGTGGAATAAGCAGTCGTGTAGGATTAGCGTTCGGTTTTAGCAGCAACGCGCTGGTGGATTATTGACTATCTGCACTACTAGTGAGAAACTGCCTACATCGCACATTGCTAGTAATGTGGGAAAGAAAAACCGGCCCCATCACTGAGGCCGGTCTGGTTAGGGTGAAACTGGTAGGGCGTCTTTCCCGTCGAAAGTAGAGACGCCTTCCCTTATTGATCGTTTGTCCACGCGCTTCCGCCGTTCACCCGTTGCGAGAAGAGCTTTTTCCTATTCTCTTCTGACTGGACATGCTTTAGAGCCTACCAGAAAAATCCTGAATGGACAAAGCCCTTCAATTCGTCGCGCCTGATCCCGAAAAGGCCTTCAGCAATTTCACCACCGGGCTGCGCCGCGCTGTGAAGATGCCCCCGGCGAAGATGAACACATTAGTCGAGCATGACAACGCGCGGCGGGATGTGGAAAGAACTGCGAACGGCGAGAAGAAGCGCGGCCCCAAGCCTAAAGGCGAATGAGTGCCATCCTACACTGGGCGGGAACGCTTCTGTGGCTCACTATCAGGGGCATCGTAGTCCTGTTGATGATGGTCAACGTGGGGGCCCTCGTTGTCGGGTGTGGCGTATTCTTCATCGGCCCAATTCTCGCTCCGCTTTTCAAAGAGCAGAGTTCCTTCAAGAGAGCCAAGGGCATTTCCAAAGGCCCAATCAACCCCTATGCGAACCCACCGTCCAAGCCGGAAATATGAGTCCTGATACTCTGTCTTAAATAGAAAAGCCACCCTGCCAGGGGTGGCCCTTCGGTGTGGCGAATCTCTCTAGCGACATCATCGCACGGAGTGTAGCCACATGCAAACCGAAGAAACGAAGAATGAAACTCCAGAGGACCACTCAAAGCGAATTACTTTAGCTCTCGCGCTTCTGGTACTATATGCTGAATCAATTCTTCAACCTCACTCAGAGGCATGGTTCCAAGAGCAGCTGCGACTATTGCGTCGGGGGCCGTATATCCTGCGGCATACACCTTGCCCACCTCTGTCGAGTCCTGAATCACGCGAAAGAGTTCAAGGATCGCAGACTCTTTCCGCTTCTCTAGTTCCTGAACAAACCGATCAAGAGCAAATTCCCTGCACTTCAGAGCCGCTAACTTAGTGGCTAAAATTCGGATGATTTGCTCCTGCTTGTCCCGCTCAGAATCCATAAAATGGTTCTCCCAGATGGGGCAATTATAGACCGCAAAAAAGCGGAAGCCTAAGACTTCCGCTTTCCGCGATTCTGCCGATCCATCCAACGAGGCCAGCTATGATACTTCCGGTCTTTGCGGCACCTTGCCCGTGAGTTCCGCATAGGTCAATCGTTTCCCTGCCACCTGAGACAGAGCGATTAGAAAACGGTCGGAATCATTCAGCGGGTTGTCCTTCGTCGCGCGGTTGTTATAGCGAAAGATTTGCTCTGTGACGTAACGATCGAGGTGAAACGGTTCGACGGCAACGTATGTACCTTTCAGGCCGCGCTTCAACAGGCTCCAGAAGTTCTCGATTCCCTGAGTGTGAACTTCACCCCGCACATACTCTTCAACATGGTTCACGGTCTCGTGAATATATTGCTGCCGGGCCAGATCGTCATACGAGCTATAGCCGTCCGTGTAGACGGTTGAGCCCTTCTCAATCTCTCCAATAATCTCGTCTTGCAGGACTTCGCGCTTCGCATTCGGAATGACCTTTGCGCGGACCTGGCGGAGATCCCGGTCCAGCATTCCCATGACGATCGCTTTTCCGGCTTCGTCTTTCATGCCGCGCTGCAACTTGAGCCGGCGCGATGCGTGCATGTTCTTGCGATTGCCGCCCACGTAAGTCTCATCAATCTCAACAGGACCCCCACCCGAGCCGCCCAGTTTGTGCTTGTTGTCCCGCTGGAGTGCCAGCCGGATGCGTTGCAGCATGAACCATGCCGTCTTCTGCGTAACGCCTAGCGCCCGGTGAATCTCCCACGAACTGATGCCGTTCTTGCAGTTGCAGAGCAGCCACATCGCCGGGAGCCACTTCTGTAAACTGATAGGTGAGTCCTCGAAGATGGTTCCCACCTTCACAGAGAACTGCTTCTTGCACTTGCGGCATTTCCAGCGCTTCTGAGTGGCGAGATAATAGGGGTTTCGCGCATGGCAATGAGCACAGCGTGGCTCACCATCAGGCCACTTCATTGCGGCCACGGCATCAATGCAAACCTGCTCGTCGTTGAAGAATGCAATTGCTTCCAGTAGTGTCTTTGGGTACGCCATGATTGGAGAATAACGCGAATGGATAGGTTAGTCAAGTATATTTATGCCTACCTCCATATTTGAGGACAAAGGGTTTACGGGATGGCCCATACCTCGCCCATACCTGCCCCATACCTAAGCAAGGGCAGCGGAGCTAGCGGAGTTAGCGGAGTTAGCGGCGCTGGAGAAGACTGCCGGCTGGAGTGGCGGTTTTGGGTCGAAATAGGGCCGTTTCGCGAACAAAAATCGACAAAAATCGACAAAAATCGCAAAAAATCGATGTGGATTTTGAAGTATTTGTGCTGATTCTGAAGGGGTTAAGTGCAATTTGCACCAAATTTGGGATAGCAAATTATTTTTTGTGTGGTTTTAGACCTCCCAGGACAGTGGTTAGTGGGTAGAAAGGCACGGACCAAGGGACCAAGGTACCAAGGGACAAAGGGAACAAGGGAGCGGGAAAGCGGGAGCGAGGGAGCGACTCTCGTGTGCGCGGTTTTTGAGCAGTAGCGGATCATGGGACCATTTTGCGCCAAAGCCGCGTAATTATCGGCAAACTTGGAAGAGAAATTTTGGAGCGGGGATCCGGTGAGGGATCAAGGGGTTAGCGGGTTTGCGGAGCATTGAAAGTCGGGCGACGTGGTTGACAGAAATGATCGTCCCATCGAGAGCAGGTGGTTGATGCTCCTCAATCGCGGGTCGCGTCACACCCGGTTGCGTCGTGCAGCTGGTCGCTTTGTGTTCGTCTATTGCGGCAGGGGTTTGCCGGCTTGCTCGGCGACGATGTAGCTGGCATACCAGTCGGGCAAGCTGGGATCAGCGGCGGCGATGCGCTTTTCGTGCTCGCCGTGGGCGGCCGATACGCGACGAAGCGCGCTTACCAAACGACCCGGAGCTAATTTCCACAAGAAATTGCGTTGGGGCGCTGTTGGCTCAGGTGGCTATCACCGACAGTTCGGCGAAGCGCTTATAGCAGCGGGTGCAAGCCCTCCCAGCGGACTCGCCAATCCGGTGGAAAGCCAGGGGCTGGGCCGGATGGACCACCCTTCCATCCGACGGCCATCATGGCGGCTGCCGCGAGCCAGCCACCGTTCGAAGGCAGGAAGACGGGAATCTCGTCGTAGCCGCGTGCATAGCCGGAGACCATGAAGGGGTTTTTGGCATATTTGTCGACCAGCAGTTGCACAGCGAGCTCCGGCTGACCCAACCGCGCTGCGCACATGGCCAACAATGGCTCCGCAGTGCCCGCGAAGTTCAGCGGAGCACGCGTTGTCATAGCCTTTCGCGATTCCTCAAGTGTTCGGCGCATTACCGCAGGATCGACTCCATGGGGGGGCAAGATGCCGCAAAGCCAAGTGGCATTGATGGATGCTCTTGGCTCGTCGACTGATTCGAGCACGGGGTAGACGCCGTTGTGAACCGGCAGCGGAGCCATATTTTTCAGGATGTGGTCCCACTCCGCGCTGCGGGACAGGCCGAGACGCTGCCGCCAGGGCTGCGCGGTTTCGAGCGCCCAACGCCAGTATCCCAGCTCGAAAGTGGGATTGGTATTGTGAACGATATCCCGATGATGCTCATCGGCGGTATAGATGCCGGGACCGAGGACGTATTGCTTTCTTTCGGGATCCCAATTCATGAAGGAAGCGATGAACTCGGCAGTTTCAAAGACGACGTCTTTGTATTTGTCGAGAGTGGCTCGAGTGGGATGGGCGCGATAGAGAAGTTCAGACATGTAAATTGGGTGCGGCTGCTGCCAAACCAGCTTGGGCGCGATGGGCGACGGAGATTGATTTCCTTCCGGGCCGATCATCTTGGGCCACCTTGCTCCGGGGAATCCCTGCTTGCGCGCGATCTCCCGGGCCTTGGGCAGGATGCGGAGAAGCTCTGACATGCTGTTTTCAAGCAGCGCCGGCCGGCCCCAGAGCGCGAAGTGCGCACAGTGCCACCAGTACATCTCGATATGAAACTTGCCGAACCAGGTGTTGCAAGTGAGGCCGCTCTCTTGCGGTTGCATGATTCCACTGGAATGCACGGCCGTGACGTATTGGGACAGCACAAGGCGACGTTCGAGCTCTTGCGCGCGAGGATCGGCGGTTTCGGAAAGGTCGATTGCGCCGCCGCTCATCCAGAATTGTTTCCAATGTCTTTCGGATGCGGATAGAACCGCAACGACGGGATCCGCTTCACCCTGGATTGCATGGGGAGAGAACCATGCGACGAGATCGATGGAGCTGGATGGGGAACTGGCACCGGATTCGCCGGCAGACGACAGCAAGTAAGTATGAGGCTCAGTGGCCGCAAGGGATAACCCCGGCGACCAAGAAGCGCGGACGAAATATCGCGTGTCGTCCAACTGACGATCGAAATCGGCTCCGTTGCTGCCGCGCTTTATGAGGGTTGTGCGGTGCAGCTCGGGATGAGTCCAGTCTTCGTACGCCCATCCCCAAACTCCGGGAGCGTAGGCAAACGCAATCTTCACTTTGAGTCGCTTGGAAGCGATGAGGGGCGACTCGATTCGTATGGCCACTTCATCACGCTCGGGATGGGTTGCGGTTTCGACGTATATGGGCTCGCCCTCAACTTTGAAGCTGCTGGCGAGAACGCCGGACCAAATGTTGAGTTTCTGCTCGATGCTTTCGAGGTCGCCGATGCCCGCTCTGGAGCCATCGGCTGTTGTGATTTCGAGGCCGATTCTTCCGATGCCGAATTTGTGCGGGTTCGAGCGTAGATACTCCGCCTCCTCAGGCACGCCGATCTCAACCCCCTGAACGAGCTGGTCGATGCTGGGATAGCAAATTTTGGCACTTTTTCCGTTGCGCGTTATGTCCACGCAGGTTTCAGGGAAATTTTCGAGACTATATCCTTTTGGATTGGGAAAGCTGTGCCAACCCCAATTTGACATAATCCCAATCGGCATGGACTTTTCGTAATACTCGGGAAAACTCTGCAGGCCGGTGATGTCGGCGTTGAAGGCGAAATTTCCGTTGCCGACCGCCAGAACGCCCAGGGGGTCGGGCTGGTGGAGGGTAACGGTATGTCTTTTTACGAGTGCCGAACGGTCGATCGAACCTGAGTGGCTCGCAGAACCAATTTGCGGGAAAATGCTGGCTGTGGCCACTGCTGCGCCGGTCTTCAGAAAATCCCGGCGATCGATTTTGGACTGCGGTTTCTCAGACGGCAATTTCATGGTGAGTTCTCCAAACGGAAATTTTACTCGCTGTACAGCCGGTCGCCGCAGATTCGCGAGCCGAGACGGCCAAACTCGTGCACTGAAAGAAGCCCCTGGGGGTTAGTTTGGTGGTATCAGCCACCGATATTGGTTCAATCGATATTCAATCCGAGTTCAATCTGGGCTAAGGGGAATGTGGTTTAATGGGTGGCCTCAGCTAGTGAATTGAAAGGAGCCGAAATGCCTACGATCAAAACGAAGGATGGAGTGGAGATTTTTTACAAGGACTGGGGAACGGGCCAGCCGATTGTGTTCAGCCACGGATGGCCGCTGTCTGCCGATGACTGGGACACGCAGATGCTGTTCTTTTTGGCGCGCGGCTATCGCGTGATTGCACATGACCGGCGCGGCCATGGGCGGTCAACGCAAGTTACCGACGGGCACGATCTGGACCATTACGCCGACGATCTGGCCGCTTTGACGGCGCATCTGGATTTGAAAGAGGCGATCCATGTGGGGCACTCGACCGGTGGTGGCGAGGTGACGCGCTATCTGGGGAGGCATGGCGAGAGCCGCGTGGCGAAGGCGGCGCTGATCAGCGCGATTCCGCCGCTGATGGTGAAGACGGCGGCCAATCCGCTGGGACTGCCGAAGGAAGTGTTCGACGGGTTGCAGGCGCAACTGGCGGCGAATCGCTCGCAGTTCTATCTCGACCTGCCGAGCGGACCTTTTTATGGTTTCAACCGGCCGGGCGTGAAATCGCTGGAGAGCGCGATCCAAAATTGGTGGCGGCAGGGAATGATGGGAGGCGCGAAGGCGCATTATGACGGGATTGTGGCCTTCTCGCAGACCGATTTTACCGAGGACCTGAAGAAGATTACGGTTCCGGTGCTGGTGATGCATAGCGAGGACGACCAGATTGTTCCGTATGTTGCATCGGGGCCGCTGACGGCGAAGCTGCTGAAGAACGGAACGCTGAAGACGTACAAAGATTTCCCGCATGGCATGATTACAACGCAGGCGGAGACGGTGAACGCGGATTTGCTGGCGTTTTTTAAGAGCTAGGTGTGGCGATGCGGTTGGGTTGAGCTTGTGCGATCCCACCCTTCGCCAGATTTCCAAGAAGCAGATCCTTCGACTCCCGTCGTCCGCTTCGGCGGACTCCGGTCGCTCAGGATGATAGCCAGGATGGGGCAACCTGCTTTTCGCTAAAGGGTCTTGCCGGCGGGACCGTCGAGGGTGATGGCCAGATGAAAGTAATTTCATTGAACGTCGGGCTTCCGCGTGAGGTGACGTGGCACGGGACAAGCGTGTCGACCGGAATCTACAAAAAGCCGGTAGCCGGGCGCGTTGCTTTGCGCAAGCTCGATCTGGATGGAGACGGCCAGGCAGACCTGACGGTTCACGGCGGGGAATACAAGGCCGTGTACTGCTATCCGTTGGAGCACTACGACTATTGGAAGAGAGAGTTGCCCGACAGGGAGCTGCCGATGGGCGTGTTTGGTGAGAACTTCACGCTGGTTGGATCGTCGGAAGAGCAGGGCTTGCCGGAGGAGCGGGTGCATCTTGGCGACAGGTTTTCAGTCGGATCGGCGGAAGTGGTGGTTACGCAGCCGCGGCTGCCTTGCTACAAACTTGGGATACGATTTGAATCCGACGATATGGTCAGGCGATTCCTGGCTAGCGGTCGCACGGGCTTTTACCTTGCCGTTACTCGCGAAGGCGAGGTGGGCGCCGGCGACGAGATGAAGGTTCTGAGCCGCGATCCGAATGGTGTTCCGATTTCAGAGATCGTTCGACTGTATACCAAGAAAGCGTATAGCCGCGCTGACGCGGCCCTGGTGGAGCGGGCCAGCCGGATTGAGGAATTCCCGAAGAGCTGGAAAGAGTATCTCGAGGAGCGCGTGGGGCGGAATCAGAATTGAGGCTGAAGCCGAGAGCAGGAGCTAAGGCGTCTTCGCATTAGGTGGCGGAGATTTGGCGTCTGCCGGCGGTTGGGGCGGGGCGGGCTGCTGGTCGGGATTTATGTCTGGATGTTTGTGGATGCCGAGGGCTTTGCCGACGTGCCGCACAGAAGCGCCGAGCGCGTGGCGAGTGTGGCGATAGCTTTTCTGGAGCGCGTTGCTGGTGGAATCGTCGGCGATGGAAAGGGAGTTGTCCGTATCGTTGGCGGCGGTGTTGAGTCCTCCCAAAGCGTCGCGGCCCGTAGTGCTGCTGATGGCGATGATTCCCTGCTTAGGATGCTTGCCTGCGTTGAACCAGACAATTTCGGAATCGGGAAGTTGGTTGAGCCGCGCCAGAACAGAGGGCGGGAAGTTTGTCGCGGTCATTTTGGCGGCGAGAGGCCATGCGGATGAGGCGATGAACGTGGAGCCGTTCATGGGATGGCTCGCTTCGCCAAGATTGACGAGCTTTGCGGGAGCGAGGGCGGTCATGCTCTCGCAGCGATCGGCTCCGCAACCTTTTTGGCAGAGCGCCTGGTTCAAATAAGAAGCATGTTTGCCGGGCGAGATCCAGACGCTGGGGCCGGAGTTCTCGGCGTGCAGTGTGGACGCGTGGGCGATCTGACTTACGTCGCAAACGGTGTTCTCATGAGCGGCGGCGTACCAGTAGAGAGCCTTCCAGGTTGCGGACGCGAGATCGGGGTTGGAGCCTTGGACGAGGACGGAGACGTGCTCGGTATCAAGAAGGTGGCCGTGAGGGCCGCAATCGACGCGCCAGAGATGGTAGTAGTGCATTTCCGCAGCTGGAGCGCCGTCGATGGGATCTTTCGCGGGGAAGACCTGGCCGTAGATTGTTCCGTTTTCAGATTTGACAAGCGGCGTGGAGTCGCCCGGCTCGAATTCGGCGGGAATGTTTGAGCAGTCATGCGAGCTTACGAGAAACTTTGGGGTGAACTGTATTAATAGCGACTGCTCGAGGTCGTCGTTCAAGCCGTCGTGGTCGGAGTCGATGGCGGGCGGTGAGGGTTGAGGGGATTGGGCGGGCGGAGGCAACTGTACGGGAGAAAGCGATTGCGCAATTGAGTGTGGCGCGATGGCGGCGAGCGAAAGAACGAGGACACCGGACGAGACGAGGAGCAGATTTTGCGTGAGGGTCCGGGCGCGACGGTCCGTTGCGGGGATTTTCAAATTGCCTTTCCGGCAAAAGGCCTACGGCTAGCGTCCCGATCATGATTGATTGCGCTGAGTTGATTATCGCTCAAGAGGCGAATTCCAGGGGCGAATTGAAGATGAAATCAGGGGAGGATGCGGGAGTCGCGGCGGTTGCGATGCCATTTGGCGAGGCCGAGGGCGAGGAGCATGAGGCCGAAGGGAATGCACATGAGGGCGACGATGAGCGCGAACCAGCCCGAGTTTGTGCTGGCGCCGAGGCGCGAGTAGCCGCCGAGCACGGTGACGAGCAGAAGCACGCAGAGGATTCCCGTACCGACCATGGAGCCGCCCCATTGGAGGAGCTGGCGGGTGCCGTCGTTGGGGAGCGTGGCGTGGTTGGGGGTTTTGGGCATGGCTTTCGCTTTTGCGGACGCTAGCTTCCCATTGCGAGGCGGAGCATGGCGTAAGTAATGACGCCGGTGATGGAGACGTAGAGCCAGATGGGGAAGGTCCAGCGGGCGATGCGGCGATGTTGTGGGATGCGGCCTGAGAGCGAGAAGAAAAACGTGACGAGCACGAGCGGCAGGGCGATGACGGCGAGAACGATGTGGCTGGTGAGCAGCCAAAGATAAAACGTGCGGTAGGCGGCGTGGAGGGGATAGCGCACGTCTCCGTGCAGCGCGTGGTGCGCGATGTAGCCGATCAGGAACAGTGTGGAGAAGACGAAGGCCGTGATCATCGAGGCGCGGTGCTGTTTGATTTTGCGGGCGCGAATGAAGGTGTAGCCGATGAGAAGAGCGGTGGCCGCGAGGCCGTTGAAAACGGCGTTCATGGCGGGCAGGAAGGCGTATTGAGAGCTGGTGGCTGCGGCGGGATGAATATAGATAAGCCAGAAGAGGAAGAGCGAGGCGGCCGCGCTGATGAGGAGGATGGCGGCGATGGCGGGTGCGGCGCCGGAGCGGGGAGTTGAGGTTGAGGCTGCGATTGCCATGCGCGCTAACCTTTCGCGCGGGCGCAGAGCATGAGCGTGGTGAAGAGCAGAGGAAGATAAAGGACGCTGACTTTGAGGAGATCGCGGGCGAGCTTGCGGCTTTCGTCTTCGGATTTTGCGCGGAGGATGCGCGCGAAACGAATGGTGTAGGCGAGGTAGACGAGGCCGAGCGGAACGGCGGCGAATGCGTAGGCGACGCTGGTGAGGCCTAGACGCCAAGGGGCGAGCGAGACGGGAATCATGAGCACGGCGTAGAAGAGTGCTTCGACGACGGTGGACCATCCGTCAGGCTGGACGACGGGCAACATGCGAATGCCGGCGCGGGCGTAGTCGTCGCGGTACAACCACGCTATCGACATGAAGTGCGGAAATTGCCAGACGAAGAGGATGGCGAAGAGGGCGACGGCGGGCCACTCGATGCGGCCGCGGGCGGCAGTCCAGCCGAGCATGGGGCCCATTGCGCCGGGAAATGCGCCGATGAAGGTGGCCATGGAGGTGACGCGCTTGAGCGGCGTGTAGATGGCCACGTAAACGAAGGCGGTGAGAAGCGCCAGCGAGACGGTGAGCAGGTTGGTATAGAGCATGAGCCAGACTGCGCCGAGTGCGGTTGCGCCGAGGCCGCCGATGATTCCGATGGAAAGCGGCCAGCGGCCCGACGCGAGCGGGCGATCGGCGGTGCGCTTCATGCGCGCGTCGGTGGAGCGCTCGAGAGCCTGGTTGAGCGCGCCTGCGCCGGCGGAGATGAGGCCGATGCCGAGCAATGTATCGAGAAGGCCGCGCTGGAGGGTGGAGATTCCGGACTGCATTGAGCCGAGGTAAAAGCCGCCCCAACCGGTGACGACGACAAGACTAACGACTTTGACCTTGAATAGCTCGCGCAGATCGTGGATGAGGGTGGCGGTTGCGCCCGGGGCGGGAGCATGAAGGGCGTGCGGCGCGGAGTTGACGGCGAGGTCAGATGACGCGGCGGCTTGGGAGGCGGGAGTCATAAGAATGAAAGATGATTGCGGCGCATTCCCCGGTCCCCGAATGCGAGGGACCGGGGGCACCCAATATTGATTTGATGATAGCAAGCGGAGGCGCAGCGGAGTTGGCGGGGTTGGCGGAGATAGCGGAGTTGGTGTCATGACACATTCGGCCGGCGTGGACGCCGGCCGTACAGCCGGTCTCCCACCCCAACGACTAGGATCAGTCGCCGGGGACCCCGGCCTGGAGACCGGCGCTACAAACGCGCCCTGTTTTGATCGGAGAATTGTTTTGACTCTTTGTGCTCGGGTCATTTAGCGTCCGGGAATCGGCGTCAGTCACCAAAGTCTGCAATCAACTTTCACAGAGATGCGAATGTTTATTGCAGCCCCTTGACAATTTTCGGACGCCCGGAGATCCAATATGCGGATGATGATGACGATTGAGTTCCCTATTGAGCCGTTCAATGGTGGAGTTCGAAATGGGACGGTTGGTTCAAAAATGATGAAGATTCTCGACGACCTGAAGCCCGAGGCTGCGTATTTTGGCGAGCAGGATGGCAAGCGTGGCGGCATTCTGATTGTCGATGTGGCGAAGCCATCTGATATTCCAAGGCTCGCGGAGCCATGGTTCCTCAACTTCCACGCCGAGGTGAGGTTCAGGGTGGTGATGACACCGGAAGATCTGGTTGAGGCGGATCTGCTGGCGCTGGGCAAGAAGTGGGGTTGAGGCGCTGGTAGTCAATTCTGTACGATTCTGTACGATCCCCGGTCCCAAAATCGGGACCGGGGGCACCCAGGGATTGTTGGGTCAATGAAGCGGGAGCCGGAAGAGACGGCTCCCGCTTCATGTGTTTGAGCGAGCTTATACTTGTGCGGGCGAGGACGCCCGCACGACAGCCGGCAGGGACGCCGGCGCTACTTTAACGCCAGCGCTGCTTTGAGGAGGCTGGCGCGTTCCTTGTGGTTCCGCGTTTGCATCTGGTGAAATGCGTGCGCAAAGTAGGTAGTAACTTCCCGACGTTGCATCCTTGATGCCCCATCGATACCCTATAAGGGGGATGGGCCGCAGGCTGTCGCGGTCCTGTAAAATGAGAAGCAACCGGATGATCGAAACCCATTCAGCGGCTGCTCCCCTGGCATCCCGTGCCGCGCGGGAGACGGAGCCGCGAGCGCCCGGATTCCAAGCCAACCAATCGCTCATCATTCAAGTTCGGGGACTCGGCAAGACGTACCAGAGGGCTCGTGGCGCGCTCACGTTATTCGAAGACTTGGATCTCGAAGTTGCGGCCGGCGAAATGGTAGCGATTGTGGGCCAATCAGGCGCGGGAAAGAGCACTCTTTTACACATTCTGGGCGCGCTTGATACGCCTTCCACTGGAACGGTTTACTGCGCGTCAACCAACGTGGCTAAATTAACCGCAAAAGAAGCGGCGGCCTTTCGAAATCGCGAGATTGGGTACGTTTGGCAGTTCCATTATCTGTTGCCGGAGTTTACGGCGCTGGAGAATGTGGCGATGCCGCTTTTAGCGCGAGGTACGAGGAAGAACGAGGCATTGGGGACGGCGGAGCAGTGGCTGAGCGAGGTGGGACTAGTGGACCGAGGCGACCATCGGCCGGGCGAGCTTTCAGGCGGCGAGCAGCAGCGGGTTGCGCTGGCGCGAGCTCTGGTTTGCGGCCCGAAACTACTGTTGGCGGACGAGCCAACCGGCGATCTGGACGACGGGACAGCGGGAAAGGTGTTTGACCTAATCGAGCGGCTACACGCAAGTCACGGGCTGACGTCGATTTTAGTAACGCACAATATGGATTTAGCGTTGCGATGCGGGCGTACTTTGCGGTTGGGAAACGGTAGACTGACAGAGAGCACTGACGCCGAGCCGAAACCGTTGCAAACTGGAGTCTAAGCTTGAGAACGGGGCTAGAAAAAGCAGCTTTTTCATCGAGTTGTGAGTCTTAATAGTTAGGGGCCTAACGGGGAAGTTTTCCGACGTAGGCTTGCAGATGTCGGGGTGGGAGTCAGTGCGGAGTTCGAGCCCGCTGACGAGAGGTTGCAAGCGGGTTTCCCGGCGACAGGTATTCGTGGACGGGGTGCAGGCAAAACTCAAGACCATCCAAAAGGGCTGTTCGGAGAGCGGGCATTTTTTTCGGCGATTTATTCTGGGGCCTCCGGCGGCGAAGGAACAGAAGGGCGAATGCGGGTTGGGCCGAAGCCGGGAAAACCACCGGACGGCTACCTCAGGCGGCCGTCTAGATCAGGGAGCAGATCATGTTCGAGCGGTATACGGAGAAGGCACGGCGCGTGATTTTTTTCGCGCGGTACGAAGCCAGCCAGTTCGGCTCGCCTTATATCGAAACCGAGCACTTGCTGCTGGGGCTGCTGCGCGAGGACAAGGCGCTGACCAACCGCTTTCTGCGGTCTCATGCCTCGGTTGAATCGATTCGGAAGCAGATTGAAGCGCACACAACGATCCGCGAGAAGGTGTCGACGAGTGTCGACCTGCCGCTTTCAAACGAGTGCAAGAGGGTGCTGGCGTACGCCGCGGAGGAGGCAGAGCGGCTGGGACACAAACATATTGGGACGGAACATCTGTTGCTGGGATTATTGAGGGAAGAGAAGTGCTTCGCCTCGGAGATTCTGCAGGAGCGCGGCCTGAAGCTGACGCAGATTCGCGATGAGCTGGCGCGAGTGACGCAGGAGAAAGCGCCGCCACAACAGCGGCAGCGCGAGTCAAGTTTGCTGGCGGAGTTTAGCCGCGACCTTACTCAAGCCGCAATGGACGGACAGCTCGATCCGCTGGTAGGACGCGAAGCCGAGCTGGAGCGCTCGATTCAGATTCTGTGCCGGCGCACGAAGAACAATCCGGTGCTGATTGGCGAGCCGGGTGTGGGCAAGACGGCGATTGTGGAGGGGTTGGCGCAGAAGATTGCAGACGGCGTAGTGCCGAGCTTTCTGGCCGACAAGCGCGTGCTGGCGCTTGATCTTTCACTGATTGTGGCGGGAACGAAGTATCGCGGCCAATTCGAGGAGCGGCTGAAGACCATCATGAAAGAGCTGATGGAGAGCCAGAACTCGATTGTGTTTATCGATGAGCTGCACACGCTGGTGGGCGCGGGATCGGCGGAGGGATCGCTCGATGCGGCGAACATTCTGAAGCCGGCGCTATCGCGCGGAGAGATTCAGTGCATTGGCGCAACGACTCCTGCCGAATATCGCAAATCGATCGAGAAGGATCGCTCGCTGGAACGGCGCTTCCAGGCGGTGAAAGTGCCGCCGCCGAACGAGGCAGAGGCGATCAAGATCATCATGGGCATCAAGGACCGCTATGAGAAGTTTCATGCGGTGAGCTATACGGATGCCGCCGTGGAGTTTGCCGTGTCACACTCGAGCCGGTACATTCCGGATCGGTTTTTGCCTGACAAGGCGATTGATTTGATCGACGAGGCCGGAGCGCGCGTGAAGCTGCGCCAGACCTCGCTGCCGGAAGAGATCACCGAAGTTCAGAAACGGATTAAATTTATCGTGCACCGCATGGACTCGGCGATTGCCAATCACGAGTTCGAGAAGGCGCGGTTCTACTCCGATGAGGAGCGCAAGGAGCGCGAGAACCTGCGCGCGCTGCGCGACAAGTACCACCTCGACGATTCCGCGGCGGGGATTGTGGGCCGTGAGGACATTGAGGACGTGGTGAGCCGGTGGACGGGCGTGCCAGTGACCAGCATCAAAGAAGAAGAGACGCAGAAGCTGCTGCGCGTGGAAGAAGAGCTGCACAAGCGCGTGATCTCGCAGGAGAAGGCGATTTCCGCGTTGGCGCGGGCTATTCGCAGATCACGGGCGGGATTGAAGTCGCCGAACCGGCCGATTGGTTCTTTTCTTTTTCTTGGACCAACTGGCGTGGGCAAGACAGAGATGGCGCGGACGCTGGCCAACTTCCTGTTCGGGTCAGACAAGGCGCTGATCCGGTTCGATATGTCGGAGTTCATGGAGAAGCACTCGGTATCGAAGCTGATTGGATCGCCTCCGGGCTACGTGGGCTACGAGGAGGGCGGGCAGTTGACGGAGCGTGTGAAGCGGTCTCCATACTCGGTCGTTTTACTCGACGAGATCGAGAAGGCGCACCCCGATGTGTTCAACATTCTGTTGCAGGTGTTTGAGGATGGGCAATTGACCGACGGATTGGGCAACACTGTCGACTTCAAGAACACCATCGTGATCATGACGTCGAACATCGGCGCCAAGTACCTGGTGAAGGAGAAGAAGTCGCTTGGCTTCCACGGCGATGGTGAAGACCAGATTAACGAAACTGTCGAAAAGAATGTTATGTCTGAGGTAAAGAAGGCGTTCAACCCTGAATTTCTCAACCGCCTCGACGAAACCATCCTTTTCCAATCGCTCACGGACGGCGACCTGATCCAGATTGTGGAACTGCTGGTTCAACTGCTGAACGCCAACCTGGCACAGAAGTCGATCACGATCTCAGTGAATGACGATGCGAAGAAGTGGATTCTCGACAAGACGCTGGTTGACCGCAGTTATGGGGCGCGTCCGTTGCGCCGCGCACTGCAGCGGTACATCGAAGATCCGCTGTCGGAAGCGCTGATTGCGGGGCAGATTCAGGAACGGCCGGCGTTTCTCGAGGTCTATCTCGACCAAAACCAGCTCTTTTATCGGCCGGTGAGCGCGGATGAGACGGTTAGCGATGAGAAGGCGGCGGGCGTGCTGCTGTTCAGCGCGTGAGCGCGTTGGCGAAGCGAAACTTGAAGCCCCTGGCGAAAATGCCGGGGGCTTTTATTTTTGGCGGAATTTTTCGAGAAACTCTCGGCGAGGCAATCGACAATCGGGGCTGATATACTTCCCATCATGAGGGCTCGGAGCATGGCTCAAGGCTGGCATCGACGGGGATGGGCTCTGATTGCGGTAATTGCAATCATGGCGGCTCTTGCTCTGCTGCTGGTTCCGCACGGTAATTCCGGTGACGCCGGAGCATGGTTAGCAGTTCTCCCGATTCTTCTTTTTGTTGGGGTGATCTCCCCGCTGAGTCTGCTTTCGCCGATGGCCTACATGTATCTGGGCCGCACGCCCGATGCTCCTGTCCTTCCCGCATCCTTTCAACGCCCACCACCTATCCGGCTCGGTTGAATCTCTGAGAAATTGAACTGGTCTTGCAGAGTAGCTTTGGCTGCTCTGCGCCGTTTTCTATTCCTCATGAAGTTTTGCCAGTCAGGAAGTGTGTCAATGAATGCCAATCTTCTCTATCTATATGGCTATATTGCTTCTAGTCTTCCGTTTCTCGCGATTGTTGCCCTGGTCGCTCGCTATTCGCTGCGCCGCGCCGAGTGGCAGCGCAGTAGACGGCGCGGAGAAAAGAATCCGGGCTTTTGTCCGTCTTCTTCCGCGTTGGGAATGATTTTTCTTTTTGCGCAGATGTTTTACCGGCCAACTGTGTCCTATGTTCTTGAGGCAAGGCAGGACGAGGATGTTGAGGAAGACGATCAGGGCGATCCAGAAGGTATTACAAAGCAACTTAATCGCCAGCTCAAGCGAATTCGCCGGGGCGAACAGGTTGGGGACCTTGTATTGCGACTTTGATTCGAATTCGGAGACGCCGAGTGCCGGCATTTCAAAGGGAGCGCTGGAAGGCTCCCGTAACCCTCGCCATTTACACTAGAGAGCGGAGAAACCTGTGTTTTTCGATAAGATTCTGACGAAAATCTTCGGCACTGCGAATGAGCGGCTGCTCAAGCGGCTAACGCCCATCATGCTTGAAATCAGCGCGATGGAGCCGGAGACGAAAAAGCTCTCGGATGAGGATCTGAGGGCCAAGACTGGCGAGTTTAAGGCGCGGATTGCGGCGCGGCTTGAGGGAATTACCGAGGCCGAAGAGATCAAGACGGCGGAGCGGGAGATTCTGGACGAGATTTTGCCCGAGGCATTTGCGGTGGTGCGCGAGGCGGGTTGGCGCGCGGTGCAGATGAGGCACTTTGACGTGCAGCTGATCGGCGGAATGGTGCTGCACCAGGGCAAGATTTCGGAGATGAAGACCGGCGAGGGCAAGACGCTGGTGGCGACGCTGGCCTGCTACCTGAATGCGCTGGCCGGGCACGGAGTGCATGTGGTGACGGTGAACGACTACCTGGCCAAGCGCGACGCTGAGTGGATGGGCAAGATTTACGAGTTCCTGGGGCTGACCGTCGGCGTGATCGTTCACGATCTGGACGACAACCAGCGCCGCGCCGCCTATGCCGCCGACATTACGTATGGAACGAACAACGAGTTCGGATTCGACTACCTGCGCGACAACATGAAGTTCGAGATCAAGGATTGCGTGCAGCGCGGGCACTACTACGCGATCGTGGACGAAGTGGATTCGATTTTGATCGACGAGGCGCGGACGCCGCTCATCATCTCCGGCCCGACGGACCAGACGACGGACAAGTATGCGCGGGCGCGGAAGATTATTCCGCAACTGGAGATGGGCGAAGAAGTGGAGTGGAGCGACACGCTGCGCCAGAAGCAGTTAGGGATACAGCTTGGCGAAGGCGAGAAGTACATGAGCGGCGATTATTTCGTCGACGAAAAGCAGCGGACGATCGGCGTGACGGACTCGGGCTGGGAGACGATCGAAAAGGCGCTGGGAATCGGAAACATTGCGGACGCCGAGAACTGGGAACTGAAGCACTATGTGGAGACGGCGATCAAGGCGCACTCGCTTTACAAGCGCGACGTGGACTACGTGGTGAAGGACGGAGAAGTCATTATCGTGGATACGTTCACGGGACGGCTGATGCCGGGACGGCGCTGGAGCGACGGGCTGCACCAGTCGGTCGAAGCCAAGGAAGGCGTGAGCATTCGCAAGGAAGACCAGACGCTTGCGACGATTACGTTCCAGAATTATTTCCGGCTTTATCAAAAGCTGAGCGGCATGACGGGAACGGCGGAGACCGAGGCGGCGGAGTTTGAGAAGATTTACAAGCTCGAGATCGTAGTGATCCCGACGAACAAGCAGATGCAGCGGCTGGAAAATGCGGACGTGGTTTTCCGCACGGAGAAGGAAAAATACAAGGCCGTGGCGGAGAATATTGAGGAACTGCACGCGAAAGGTCAGCCGGCGCTGGTGGGAACGACGTCGATTGAGAAGTCAGAGCGCCTGTCCGCGATTCTGCAGCGGAATGGCGTGAAGCATGTGGTGCTGAACGCAAAGTTCCACGAGCGCGAGGCGGAGATTGTGGCGCAGGCGGGGCGGTCGGGGATGGTGACGATCGCCACCAACATGGCCGGCCGCGGAACGGATATTCTACTGGGCGGCAATGCCGAATTTATGACGCGCAAGGAGCTGGTGGACAAGAAAAAGGCGCGGGCGATCAGCACGGCGGAGGGCGCGATCAGTCCCATGGCGCCGGCAGGATTTTTGCGCTTCTACTATCAGGGGCAGGAGTTCGAAGTCTCCGACGCTGAATGGGCGGAGAGCAATGCGGTACACGCGGCGGCGGCGCAGCAGGAGCACGAAGCGGTGATCGCTGCGGGCGGGTTGTTCATTCTGGGCACGGAGCGGCACGAATCGCGGCGCATCGACAACCAGCTTCGCGGACGCGCCGGGCGGCAGGGCGATCCCGGCGAGTCGCGATTTTTTCTTTCGCTCGAAGACGACCTGGTGCGGATTTTTGCACGCGGATTTGCAAACACGGTGATGCAAAAAGTGATGGTGGAAGACGAGGCCATCGAGTCGAAGATGATTTCGAGACGCATCGAGGGCGCGCAGAAAGCGGTGGAGGCGCAGCACTTCGAGTCGCGCAAACACCTGCTGGAATACGACGACGTGATGAACAAGCAGCGCGAGGCCGTTTATGGACTGCGGCGGCAACTGCTGGAGGGCGTCGAGCAGCGGGAGATGATTCTGGAAGATTATGCGGGCGGAATTCTTTCCACCCTTCTCGATGAGTTTGCCAATGAGCGCACGCGCCAGGATCAGTGGGACTTCAAAGGGCTGGGAGAGAAGCTGGTCGATCATTTTGGATTTAATCTTGGCGCTTCCGTAATCAAGCCCGAAACGCTGAACCGGCATGAGTTGGGCGAGGAGATTTTCGCCAAGCTGACAGAAGCATACGAGGCGAAGGAAAAGATTCTGGGCGCGGCCACGATGCGTTACCACGAGCGGATGGTGATGCTGAGCGTGATCGATGGGTTGTGGAAGGATCACCTGCTTTCGATGGACCACCTGAAGGAAGGAATCAATCTGCGCGGATATGCGCAGAGAGATCCGCTGGTGGAGTACAAGCGCGAGTCGTTCGATTTGTTCGAAGCGATGATGCTGAAGTTCCAGGAAGACACGACGCGGTTTCTGTTCCGGATGCAGATTCTGGGGCCGGATGGGCAGCCCATGGACGCGGCGCCGCGACCGCAGGGAATCGTGCCCAAGGCTCCGCCGGTGGCCAGCGCCGCGCAGCCGACGAATGGCGACGGACCGCCGCGCGAGATTGCGATTCCGACGCGGCAGCCATCGACGACGATCGACGCGCTGGAAAAGGAATTTCACCGCAAGAAGGAGAAAGAGCTTGCGGCGGCCAGCAGGCAGGGCGGCGGGGATTCAAGCGAGCCTTCGCAGCGCAAGACAGGCGATAAGGTAGGCCGCAACGATCCGTGCCCGTGCGGCAGCGGCAAGAAGTACAAGAAGTGCCATGGAGCGTAGCGAAGCTTGAAGCTCGCAGGGGATATTAACGCAGGAAGCTGAAGAAGCCCCTCTTACTGCTCTTCTCGGCGAGCAGGCCGGCGGCTGTTTTTGCCATGAGACGGATTTCCCGCGAGATCTCGGAGTCGGTCATCACCATTGGACTGGCGGTCTCGCGGGTTCTGCGCGCTGCCGCATAGTCATCGGGAATCTTCCACTGCGATGGCCGGGTGAGCGTTTTGGTGATCTGGTTTTCGTCAAAGACGGCGTCGCTGGTCTTGTAACGATTGATGACAATCTGCAGGTTCTCGCCGCGCTGCGCAAAGTATTTCACGATCATGCGGTTGGCGGTGCGCATCTCCGAGATTCCCACCTGGGTGACGAGATAGATGGTGGCGGAATCTTCAAACAAATTGGAATCCATCAGATCGATTCTCGATCCGGCGTCAACCACGACATAGTCATAAATATCGCGGGCAACTTTCAGGAGCTTGTCGACGCCCTCCTTGTTTGCCTGAGACTCCGGTAAGATGGTGGGCGCGGGAAGCACGGATAACCCTGAGCTGTGCTTGGCCACAAGCTTAGAGAGCAGGCTGGAATCCACGCGGTTGGGGTTTTCGAGCGCCGTGGCAATGGAATATTCCGTGACGATGCCGAGGTTGATGGCAACATCGCCGAGAGGCAGGCCGAGATCCATGAGAAGCGTGCTGCTGTCACTCTCCTGGGCGAGCGCGAGGGCGAAATTGGAAGCCAGCGTGGTGACGCCGCAACCGCCTTTCGTGCCGAGAAAGACAAACAATTTGCCGGTCTTTTTGTCCTGCTGGGATTCGGTCTTGGGCGGCTCGAGGTGGGACGAGGCGGCGCGCATGAGAGCGGCGGAGACCTCTGCCTCATCCAGAGGAAGAGTGAAGAACTCCCGCACGCCGGCGCGCATGAATTTGACGGCCCGCTTCATGTCGGCGTCTGCCGAGTAGGCCATGACGTAGGTGCTGCCGCTGGCGCAGAGGTTTTCGACGAGCGCGAACGCATAGTCCGGATCGCTGTCCATGTCTATGATGACGACTTCATAGGCGTGCGCGAGCATCCGGGGAAGATCTTCAAGCCGGGGAGGGAACGAGGAGAACTCATAGAGCTTCAGGCCGGCGATCTTGGAGACAGCAAAGGCGACAACTTTGCGGCGTTGTTCGTCGGGTCCGAGAAGCGCGACGCTTAAAATGGTCTCATCCGGGATGGCTTTATCCCCTGTGGCTGACGACGTCATCGAGTAAGCTACTCCCAAACAAGCTACTACCAATTAACTATGATATTCGATCTCGTTGCTGATATGGGACTTGCTATGGCCCTTTCGGGGGAGTGAGAAAGCATGGACGCGGGGAGAAAAGCTAAGGGTTTGAGGGCGATGGGGCAAGAAATGGCGGGCGTGAGTCCGGAGGCGAGATTGTTGACTTAGAAGTAACACAATCGGGTCGCCCGGCCCTACGGGGCGGGGCTTTGGACCTTCTCGCTTTCCCAGGGTTTCACCCTGGGCTATTCTCGATCCTCCCTCCGGGAGGGGCGAAGCGGCCCGCGAGCAAGTCAGGATGCGACTGCGGCAAAGGTAAGGTCCTGGGCGGCGCTGCGGTGCTGCTGACGCCACTGCTCGAAGAGGCGACCGTAGCTGAGGGTGATGTAGTCCGCGGGATCGACGCCGAGACGAATGGCCGCGCGGTCGATCCACGCGGGCGGGCCTTCGAGCTCTGCGTAGTTGCCGATGGGGGTTTCGTCGATGACGCAGTGGCCTTCCACGCCGTGTCCGCTGGGGTCGGCCCACTCGGTGCGCCACTTTTCGTAGCGGAAGGCGGCGACGAGGCCGAGGGAAAGAAAGATCTCGGCAAGGGCTGCGCCATGCGCGATTTGGGTTTCGGTTTCGACGCGATGCTTATGGCGGTCAATATTCGGCAAAGCTGCATTCGAAAAACGGGGGCCAGGAGTTCCCGGGCCGGGGAGGCGCTTATGGGTGAGCGTCCAGCGGCCCGCGTAGCTGCGGATGCGGAGAATCTCAGTGCGGGCGCGCAGTTGGCGATCGGGCGTGTCGTAGAGAATGTTGCTCTCGAAGCTGCGCGGAGTTTCCAGGCGGAAGCCGGCGGACTCAAGACGCCTGGTGAGAGCGGGGAGATCGGCGACGCGGAATTTGATCTCGGTTTCGAGGGGCATGAAGGCAATTTCAGTTTCAGGCTCGAGTATAAGGGTTCGAGTATCAGGACGAGTTTGACGGCGGTGGCATGGGATGGCTGCGGGAGGCGAGAATGGGAGAAAGACAGGGAACAGGGAATAGGGAATAGGGAATAGAAATGCAATGAGAGGCACGGATTGAAGACACTGCGGCTTAAGGTGGACGCGGAGAATTTGGGAACGCCTGAGGCGCTGGAGGCGCTGGCGCGCGCGGCGGAGATTCTGCGCGGCGGAGGGCTGGTGGCCTTCCCAACGGAGACAGTGTACGGGCTGGGAGCGAATGCACTGGACAAGGCAGCGGTGGAGCGGATTTTTGAAGCGAAGTCGAGGCCGGCATGGGATCCCGTGATTGTGCATGTGGCGTCGCAGGCGATGCTCGATGGGCTGGTTAAACAGATTCCGGAGACGGCGCTCAAGCTGATGGAGGCTTTTTGGCCGGGGCCGCTGACGCTGCTGCTGAAGCGGACGCAGGCAGTGCCGGACGCAGTGACGGCGGGAAGGCCGCTGGTGGGCGTGCGCATGCCGGCGCATCCGGTGGCGCTGGAGTTGATTCGGCGCGCGGGGGTTCCGGTGGCCGCACCGAGCGCGAACCGGTTCGGGCATGTAAGCCCGACGACGGCGGGGCATGTGCTCGACGATTTGGATGGGCGGATTGACGCAATTGTAGATGCGGGACCGACGATGCGCGGCGTGGAATCGACGGTGCTCGATGCGATGGCGAGACCGATGATGATCTACAGGCCCGGCGCGGTGACGGCGGAGCAGATTATGGAGATTGTGGGGCCGGTGGAAGTATTTCGGAGCGGGCCGATCCCTGAGATCTGTGAGACTCCGACGGAGGGGCTGCCTTCACCGGGCGTGGGAATCAAGCACTACGCGCCGCGAGCACGGCTGGTGCTGGTGGAGGGGCGAAGAGAGGAGATTGGAAAGCGCCTGGCTGAGGCGGCTTGCACGGAGCGCGGTGAACGGCTGGGCGTGATGCTGCCGGACGGGATTGCGGCAGCGCAGGAGATTGCGGGGGCAGAGATTTATGCGTGGGGCAGGTGGGATGAGCCGGAGACGCTGGCGCAAGGACTTTATGCGGGATTGCGCGCGCTTGATGCAGCCGGATGCACGGTGATTCTGTGCCCGCTTCCGCAGATGGAGGGGATTGGCGCGGCGATCCGGGACAGGCTGTTAAAAGCAGGGAGTAGGGACTAGCCGTTGTCGCCGAGCTTGTACATGTATTTGATTGCGGATTTGTAGATGAGAGTTTTATTGCGGCCGCGGATCTTGAGAGAATTGCGGTCGTACCATTCGATGCAGCCGTCGACGCGCTCGCCATCTTCAAGCACAATCACCATCGGAGTCTGCGAATGAATCTGCTTTTGCAGATAGAAGAGCTCAGCGTGGCGGTTGGTCGCGTCTCTATCGGCGGTTTGCGCCGGGAAGCGAAAGGGGAGCGGGGTGGCGAGATTCTTTCTTTTTCGCGGCGGGGCTTGACCGGGTTCGACTTCAGGCGATTCGGGCGATGGCGATCGCGACGTGTCCGATATGGACATGGGCGATCCAGACATGTGAGATTCGGTCAAGATCGATGGCAAGCTCAAGGGGAAGACCCTCCGCAAAAAAGAGTTTTGAACCGCATACAAATCCGAACCGGGCAGAATTCGAACCGAATACAAATCCGAACGGCACGGGCGGCAGTTGTTGCATGGGCCCTGTAAGACTCAACTACCAGGACGCTGACGCGGACCGGGTTGCAATCCCGACGAAACTCAAAGGCTTCCGTCTCAAGGCAAAGTAAAGCAGAGAACAGCTCCCCGCTAGCGGGAGGCGCCTGTCACTGCGTCGCTGGGCTTAGTGGGAGTACTCGCTAATCGAAAAGATGCCTTGGGTCGAATGGGGGTTGCTCTTTCATTCTGCTGCGATTCAGGCGGAGCGTCAAGCGTTGAAGCGGCGGGCAGAGGCCAGTTCGCAGCGGAAAGTAACCGGTGGGCCTTGAACAGGGAACAGACGGCAACGGGCGCGCAGAAAGGGCAGTGGAAGGGAGGGCGTGAACTGCGAGCAGCGAATAGCGACTAGAGGGCGCTGCCGGCAGCGAGACCGACGGCCATGGCGTCAAGCGAGAGCGAACGCAGGAGGTTGCGGCGCATTCCCTGCTCGACCTGGACGAGGGCGCGGGCGGCGGAGTCAATCCAGTCGACGGTGAGGCCCTCGGCGAGGCGGGTGAGCTCGGCGGCGATGTCGATATTGCGAATGAGGGCGGGGGCGCCGGCCACGATGAGGAGGAGATCTTCAACGAGACTGGAGAGGGCGCGGAGGAGACTGACGGTTTTTTCCTGGCCGTCGGCGCCTGCACGGTAGGTTTCTGTGGCGTGGAAGAGAGCGGAATAATCGGGTTCGCGAATTGCCGTGCGCAGAATAATGAGCGCGTCTTCGCGGCTGGTTAGGTAGGCGCTGAGATCGAGCGAGAGCGCGCGGCCAACTGCGCCCATGGCGAGGCGTGCGGCGAGTGAGCGATCTTTTGGATTCAGCTCGGGGCGGCGGCGAGCGAGGAGCGAATCGAGGTCGGCGGCCGGCAGAGCGCCGAGACGATGAATGACGGCGCGGGAGCGGATGGTGGGCAGCAGCTCCTGCGGATTCTCGGTGAGCAAAATGAGTGAGGTATGGTCGGGCGGTTCTTCGAGCAGCTTGAGCAGGCTGTTGGCCGCCTCTTTCATGAAAGCGGACGAAGTGAAGATGGTGAATGCGCGGCGGGCTTCGGCGGGCGGCCGGTAGAAGG